>UQAZ01000034.1 GCA_900539165.1 uncultured Oscillospiraceae bacterium | reverse complement strand
TTTCCTTACTCTCCTCTATTGCCACAAGCTGAGGTATAACATGCTCGTACTTAGTAGTCTTATTTTGGCTCGGGAGAATATAATGCCCCTCAATCTGTCCGATAATCGTAAGGCAATGAATAAAATGTCCGTCCTTTTTTACGGTGATTGAGCCTGTTTCAAAGGCAGATTGCTCATTCTGCTGTGAATTAATATTTTCATTTTCTTCTGACATAACGGCACCTCAGTTCCATTATGCCCAAAATAACACAGTATATTTTAACATTTTACGATAAATATTTCAATATATATTATTAATATTATAATAATTATATATAAAAAAGGACGACCAAGGATAATACATCCAAGAAATCGTCCTTTGTTTTATATTGTTTTAAGACTGTTTCAGCTTAACAAAATCATACCTTAGGTAAATAAATCGGGTCTCTGCTGCCCGAACCTTCAGAAGGTGTTGACGTTGTTACAACATCGCTGACAACAAATTCTTCAAACTGCGCTTGTGGCTTTACATATTTCATAGTTTTATATTCCCTTTCCTTGCATATAAGCTTTGTATGCTCCGGCACTTTTACCATAGAGCATCATTGCTGTTGTTAATTTATCAATATTACTTCCTGCGAATTTATCTCTGATAAGTCTTGCATATGATTCCACCGTGAAAATCATAGTGTTACTGCACGGCACACCGTTTTCATAAACAGTAAACAAAATTTCATCGCTTACCTCATTGGCAAACAATTCGTTACAGTAGAAATAATACGACCCGTCATCATCTCGGATAAAGTCATCCTTTGTGTAGGTAAACTTAGCACCGTTAAAGGCAAGTTCGACAGTTTTATTTTCAACATTATCTGCGTTAAAATATGCTCTGAGCATAATTGAATTGCCAAGCACAAGTCCGCAGTTTGTCCAATCTACGGTCGGGCTGTTAATTGTTTTATAATTGAAATTTCTGATATTTCTGAAGTCGTTAATATCAACGCTTCCCCACGCTTTTTGGGTGCTTGTAAGGTCGGCATTAACAAGATTATCGGTTTGATAGCCGACATAAATTTGAGCTGCAGCACCGTAATTGAGCAAATCTACAAGCAATCTGCGAAGCGGCGCGTTAGTGTCACCCGTGGCATACCTATCAAGCAAGGTGTAAGCATAGGTTTTAACGCTGATGGATTTTTCGGGGCTGACATATTCCGTGCCGTCTTTCTTTGCATGAAGAACGCCGACAACATTATCGTTCATAAGCTGAGGGGAAAGCCCCTTAAACGCATACAGGCAGTAGCCGTCTTTTTCGATATATTCGGTTGCAGTTGCGCTTTTATCACCGCATTCAAAGGTCATATAGCACTCGTCAAATGACGATACAATTTTCTTATCAACCAAGAAATTCATAGTAATACTGCTCTCGAGCGAAACCGAAACGCTGTCAATCAGAGGTGCAGGCTTTTCCTCGGGAACAGATTTGTCTTTATAATAATAAGTGATAACAGTTCCGTCCGAAACGACAGGCTCATTCAAGCCGTCCGCCCTTACAAATTCATAATCATAGAGCGATTTTGCAGGCGTTAAATCAAGTTTTGTGCCGTAAGGAACGGTGAATGTTCCGCCCGCAGTATTAGGAATTTCAGAGCCGTCCTCAAATTTATATTGAATTGAAACAGTCGGGTAACGCTGTGTTTCCGTATTATCGTCGGCAAGCACATTACCGTTTTCGTCAAGCACCTGAAATGCCACGGTGTCACCGTTTCTAAGCTGTGCGTCTGTCGGAATTTGATAAATAAGCGAGCAGTTCTTCAATCCCGAATTAAAGTCGCTTTTGATGTGATCCAAAGCACCGAGCGGCCAGAAATTTGCCTTATCATTCCAAACAGGAATGTCAAAGCTTTGAACTGTTTGAAGCGGATTTCCCGATGAATCGGTCGCAACGCTTCCGTCGGAATGCTTAATCCACATTTTGAATTTAAGCTGTCGGGCTTTCTTATCCGAAATATTTTGAATAACGGTGCGAAGCTCGATTTTTTTACCGTTCATATTGGTATTAAATCTGTTTTTGCTGTCACCGCTTAAAAGTCTGTCATTGCGATTGTTTGTGTAATTATAATATGAGCTTGTTTCCAAGTCGGCAAAATCAGACGGTTTTGAA
The DNA here is from genome assembly GCA_900539165.1 of uncultured Oscillospiraceae bacterium. GTDB lineage: Bacteria > Bacillota > Clostridia > Oscillospirales > Acutalibacteraceae > Eubacterium_R. The sequence continues at coordinate 171 of UQAZ01000034.1, read as the reverse complement.
TAAGCACCCGTATATTCCTTAACCTCGGGAGATGCAACATAAAGGTCTACATCCTTAACAAGCTGTGACATTCGCTTGAAGCCCTGCAAACGGCAAACCTCGCAGAATTGATGGTTTGTGTCTCTCATTATGCACTCATAACTTGAAACAAGCATTTTTGAGCCATATGCG
>UQAZ01000033.1 GCA_900539165.1 uncultured Oscillospiraceae bacterium | reverse complement strand
CGCGAGCTGGGTTCAGAACGTCGTGAGACAGTTCGGTCCCTATCTGTCGTGGGCGTAGGATATTTGAGGAGCGCTGTTCCTAGTACGAGAGGACCGGAATGGACGCACCGCTGGTGTATCGGTTGTCATGCCAATGGCACGGCCGAGCAGCTATGTGCGGAAGAGATAAACGCTGAAAGCATCTAAGCGTGAAGCCCACTCCAAGATAAGATATCCCACTTTTTAAGTTAAGACCCCTTGTAGACTACGAGGTTGATAGGTTGCGTGTGTAAGTACAGTGATGTATGCAGCTAGGCAATACTAATAGGTCGAGGGCTTGACCTTTCAGAAGTGTCTGAAGGTTTAGTTAATTAATCCAAAACACAAAATCTGTATTTAGTTTTCAGAGTACATACTCTGAATTGTGAGCTATGCACCATTAGCTCAGTTGGTAGAGCACCTGACTCTTAATCAGGGTGTCCACGGTTCGAGCCCGTGATGGTGTACCATCTATGGCCCGTTGGTCAAGCGGTTAAGACATCGCCCTCTCACGGCGAAAACAGGAGTTCGATTCTCCTACGGGTCACCATGACCATAGGATTTTACCGACAGGTCATTACAAATAACTGGATTTGCGTTCAGTTTATAGTCGGTGTTGATTACGCTGAGGGTCCACCCGTTCCCATACCGAACACGGTAGTTAAGCTCACGCGTGCTGACAATAGTTGGAGGGCAGCCTCCTGCAAAGATAGGTAACGCCGACACTAAGACATTTAAGTTAATCTTAGATGTCTTTTTTTATTGTATTTTGCAGGACTTAATACATCAGATGATGAAGTTGATTCTAAAAAGATTAATCGTATTTGGTGCATTACTTCCTTTGTAATATTTGCAGTAAGCTTTATCGGGATTTTTGTAAACAGCGGTTATTATATGCTTGGTGTTATTATTCCTGTTGTTGTTTTGTCACTTATAATATCAATAATTCAATCAAATTAATTTACGATGATAATTATTGATTATTTTTGCTAAATTCCGGGTAATAATGTTTACATTTTATTTACAATATGCTATAATGTAGAAAATATATTTCAGGGGTACGTTATGGCTTACTACATCGTTTTACCTTTCGGCTTGATTATGTCATTGATATTTTGCATATTAAGACGAAAGGGTTTTAGTTTACAAAACTTAATTCTCAAATCAGTGTCAAGTATGTGTTACTTGCTGACCGCAGTGTTTGCACTTATTTGTAATCCTCATGTTTACACCTATGGTTCGTTGATTATTTTCGGCGGTGCGCTTGGATTGGTCGGCGACATCTTGCTCGATTTGAAAGGACTTTATAAAAAAGACGAAAGTGCATATTTAAGAGGCGGATTTATTTTCTTCCTTGTTGGACATGTCTTTTATTCTTTTGCGATAGTTATGCAAAGTCAAATGAAATGGTGGCTTGTCCTCGTTGCAATAGCCGTATCTATCGTAATCGCTTTTGGCAATAACTGGTCGGCTAAGATTACTAAGGTGCATTTTGGCGCATATAGAAGAATCGTATTTATTTATGTTGTTTTTCTCAGTATAACAATGGTTCTTTCAATTATTGCAATGATTACAAACGGATTTGAGAAGAAATATGTGCTTCTTACAATCGGTGCAGTATGCTTTACATTGTCTGATGCTGTTCTTTCATCTACATTTTTCGGTAGAGGTAAGGATGGCAGCTTCTACTTGTTTATTAATCATTTCTTGTACTATGCAGCACAATATTTGATTGCTTCTTCTATATTGTTTATGTAATAAAACTATTGACTTATTCAATAAATAATGATATTATATATCAGTCGCAACTGACAGCTATGGGCCAATAGCTCAGTTGGTTAGAGCCACCGGCTCATAACCGGTCGGTCCGGGGTTCGAGTCCCTGTTGGCCCACCAAAAAAGTCGCTTATGCGGCTTTTTATTTTTGCTAAATTCAATTAATTGTTTGTAAATAACTTTTTTCTAAATCTATCTTAGAAAATATTTTTGGGGAATAGAATATGTTTAACCATAAAAAAGTTACAGTAAAAATTGATAGACCTCTTGGCACTTTTCATCCTGAATATAAAGATTTGTATTATCCTATAAATTATGGCTATATTGAAGGTTTAATTGCCGAAGACGGTGAAGAACAAGATGCTTATGTTCTTGGAGTGAATAAACCTGTTGAAACTTTTTCGGGTGTCTTGATAGCTATTATTCACAGAATTGATGACGTCGAGGATAAGTGGGTAGTAGCTCCTGATAATATGCATTTTTCAATTTCCGAAATAGGGGAAAAGGTTAATTTCCAAGAAAAATATTTTCAGCACACTATTGAAATTTTTGATTAATTAAAAATCCTTTGAATTAATTTTTGAGTATCTTGCGATGAGCTTCTTTTATCTGCCTCGTATAATTTTGCTTTTAATGTAAATATTATTTTAGAAAGGTAGGTAATTTTATGTTCAAACATGAAAAACAACTGTTTCATCCGGTCGAAATTGAAAGACCCAATCCGCAGTATGCAGCCTTAATGCAGGAACAGCTCGGAGGTGCTAACGGTGAGTTAAAGGCAGCGATGCAGTATATGTCACAAAGCTTCAGAATCAAGGATCCGGATATAAAAGATTTGTTTTTAGATATTGCAGCTGAAGAACTTGGTCATATGGAAATGGTCGCTCAAACAATCAATCTATTGAACGGTCACGATGTGCAGGCTGAATCTGTTCCCGCAGGCGAAATACAAACTCATGTCTTGCTTGGCTTGAATCCCGGGTTGATAAATGCTTCCGGCTATTCATGGACAGGGGATTATGTAACGGTAACAGGAGATTTGTGTGCAGACTTGTTGTCAAATATCGCTTCTGAACAAAGAGCAAAGGTTGTTTATGAATATTTGTATAGGCAAATTGATGATAAAAAAGTTCGTGAAACTATTGACTTTTTGCTAAATAGAGAAGAAGCACATAACGCAATGTTTAGAGAAGCGTTTAATAAGGTGCAAAATAGTGGGTCAAATCAGGATTTCGGAACTACAAAGGCTGCTAAAATGTATTTTAGTATGTCTGAACCGTCACAAAATAATAATCCGTTTTCAAATACAGATGTAAACCCTGTGTCTTTCAATCAATAAAAAATAAATTTAAGCAATAAAACTTAAACTGATTTCGTATATAGCAATATATTTGAAATCAGTTTTTTACTTTATATGTAATTATTATTTGTATATTTATAAAGTTACTATTGACTTTTGGTAATAATTGTGTATAATAATATCGTTGACAATTTAACAGATTTAGGGGTATAGCTCAGTTGGTAGAGCAGCGGTCTCCAAAACCGCGTGC
>UQAZ01000032.1 GCA_900539165.1 uncultured Oscillospiraceae bacterium | reverse complement strand
GCTCCGTAACTGCTTTTCCTCGGCTTCTTTCCAGAGCCGCCATTTCTTTTCTTCTTTGGCTTTGTTGTATGCCATATTGTTTCCTCCAATCTGAATTTTTTTGAAAATCCAGATTGGCAGGCGGTGAACGGCAACCAACGCAAGAAATAGCCTTGTTTTGTGTTAAGACATTTTTCGACAAACAAAAAGCCGCAAAGGTACTAAGACCTCTACGGCAATAAGCATAAGCATATCTATAATCAAGAGATGTAATCTCTACTTGTAAAATGTAAGAGTGCCACGAGTGAGTGATGATTTTTTCTAAAAGATAATCTTCACTCCACTGTGACACTCCGTAAATAGTAGCTGCTTCTGATGAGCAGCATTGCGGTCATATGCGACCATCGCATAAAAAATCCCTCCAAACTCGAAAACGGGTTCAGAGGGAAGTTAAATTTTCATCTGGGCATGTTTATACTGCCCACCAAAGCACCGTTTTTTTATTTGATGGGCTGTGCGACCAATTCTGTAAAAAAGAAAGAGCCGATGATCTGTGAGTTCTCTCACAAGTTCATCGGCTCTGCGTCTTTGCGTCTGGCTCTTTTACAATTGTTATTTTTAGATTTTTTGCTTCTATAAGAGTTTCCTGCTTACACTTCGGACAAAACAACGGATAGTTTTTTAATTCTGTATCTTCTCGTATCCGATTACGGGTTTTATTTCCGCAAACAGGACATAAAACCCATTCTGTTTTTAATATCATACGCCCGTACTTCCTTTCGCAAAGTTATTCTTTTTCAAATCAATAAAATTGTTTGTCGAACAATAAAGTCAAATCATAGCTACACAAAAAATCAATCCACCTAACATATCGGTAAACAAATGCACACCGCAAATAAGCCGTCTAATAACCATAAAGGCAGTAAACAAGCCACACAAAGCATTTGTTGTATTACATAGTTTATGTTTTTTAATCAGCCGATGATATTGCATCATAGCAGTCGGAAGCACACACATAGCAATCATTGCGATAGATGACGGATAAGATGCTTCCAAAATACCACCTATTAGAATAGGGCGGAGATTGATTACATTAAATTCGAAAAAGGTATAAGCACTACAGCCTTATCTCATAATCTTAATAAATACACATACGCTTCTTCATTTTCAAAGATAAAACTCCTGCTAAATTCCCCACCATTTTTTTCAATCGTTTTTATTGAAGCAACATTGTCTTTTTCAACTGATAATTGCAACTGCTTCAAACCATGCTCTTTTGCAACAAGACATATTTGTCTTAATATTTCAGTAGCATATCCTTTTCTTCTTTCTGACGGTCTTACACTATAGCCACAATTACCAAAATCCTTCAGAAAATCATTTAACCGATACCTCAAATCGACGATACCAACAATTTTATTATCTGACACTCTAACTGCAAAAAAGGTATCTGTCAAAACCCAATTTGGGTCAACCGTTTTCAAACTTGCATTGGCAATTACTTTCTCAAGCCATTCAGAATAAGAACTAATCTTATCGAACAATTCACTCCCATTGATTACTTGTTCCCCAAAATCAAAATGTTCCTGTCGGTATTTAAGTGCTTCTTTCTCCAGTTCCAATGTCGGCTTTACAAGCCGTATTTCTTCACATGTCATCTTTCATTCCTCCGTTTTTTTGTTTAACAAAAGTAACTTTATCTGTTCAATTATTCTTTCAGGTGTTTCATTAGGAATAGGCATAAGCTGGCTATACATCCGTACTCCTTGATATGTGAACAAGATTATATCGAAGACCCCCTTTATATCAACTTGCTTAAACTCGTTACGAGAAATACCATATTCGATTAGCTTCTTCCAAGAATGGTATGACAAATTGTACTGCTTTGATAAAACATTTTCCTCGTTCTCTCTACTACTAAAATATTCGTAAATTGCCATACTTAAAGAACCTTGAGTATCGTTCATTTCAGACTTATACCTGTTAAGTATCTCATTCAATATCTCAATGGCAGGCAAACCTTTATCTATGCTTTCCGAAAACAAATCATTCTGCACTTCTAAAAATTCTGATATTATTTCAGAAAATAATTGTTCCGTGCTATTATAATGGCGATATAATCCTCCTCGGCTAAGCTCTGTTACCTCGCAAATATCTTTCATCGTAACATTTTTAAAACCCTTATCAGCAAATAATACTTTTGCCTGTTGTTTTATAAACTGCTTTGTTTTATCTCCTTTAATTCCCATTATTTTCGCCTCCATTTTTGCGACGGTTGTGTCGCTTTTATTATACGACACTGATGTCGCTTTTGTCAATCCATCTTGCTTAAAGTTTATAAACAATTTGCTTTCGGATTTTTTATAACTATGCATAAGAGATACAATATCTCATTACAAGAGATTTCAAAGCGTTCAATAAGAACTCGCATTTCTGTAAAATATAATAGAAATATTATATTGCTACAAGGTGGTGAGTTTATGGACGCAAGAAACAATGATTTTGACTTCGATTTTACACCGATAGGACAGGCAATCAAGAAAGCAAGGACAGCAAAAGGTATGACCAGAGAGCAGCTTGCTCGTATTGTAGATTATGACCCAAGACATCTTCAAGCGATTGAAAATGAAGGACAAAAGCCAAGTCTGGAGCTGTTCATTCAGCTTGTGACAATGTTCGGTGTATCGGTTGATGAATACATATTCCCAGATAATGAGGTCAAAAGAAGTTCCGTCCGCAGACGCTTAGACGCAGAACTCGACAAACTAAACGATAAAGAGCTGTCCATAGTTGAAGCAACTGTCAGCGGACTATGTAAGGCAAAAGAGCCAGAGGAATAAACCTCTGGTTTTTCTTTTGCCCATTTTTAATAGGCAGGAACACCGTAACCATAGATGGAGCTGCTTCCAACCGTATATTGCTTTTGTCTGCAAGCATCGCCAGAATTACCCTCCACGGTGTAAACGACACCGTTTTCGCATTTCTCCACAATGCCTACATGGTCGGTTTCTCCGTCGCCTTCCCAATCAAAGAAAATAATATCGCCTGCCTGCGGCTCGTAGTTTCTGTCTTGCCATTGTCCGTTACCCTTAAACCAATTTGAGCCGTCCACGCAGCCTGCGAATTTCGGGATAATCCCGCTTTCGATATAACCACACTGGTCGGCACACCACGATACGAAGCAGGCACACCATTCTACACGCCCATCAAAGCCATACCAACTCCAATAAGGCTGACCGCCCTCATTGCCGAGCTGTGTCAAAGCGACCTCCACAATCGCCTGGTTACCGCCGCTTGTAAACGCCCGCCCGTATGGATAATACCGCAGCACATGGGCGGGATACTGCGTGTCGCCATAGCTGTCCCAACCTAACCGTGCCGCCTGCATGGTGGAAAACTCCACCGCATTGGCATAGGAATAGCCGCCATAGTTGGTCTTAGCCCAAGAGATATACCCATTGCCGAAGTTATAACCCTGCAAGGCAAGTTTGATATGCTCCATATCAATCGGGTTTTCTACCTCAGCAGAGATAAGGGCTGCCTTTAATTCCTGCACACCGCACTCAATCGAATATTCTGGGTCTTTAATCCCATTCGGCTCGTGTGGATACCTTGTGTTAAAGCTGCCTTCCGCCGCCTGCATCGGGTCAAGTCCACGCCCGCCAGACTCCTGCATCATAACCGCCTTGATAAGCTCCACATATTCAGGAATGCCGTATTGTTTGGCATATTTCTGTATCAAAGGCTCATAGGCTTCCACCTCCGCACTGACAGGGGTATAGGCGTTACTTCCGCTTCCGCCACCAAACAGGGAAACAGCACAGCCGAGCAGGACAACAATGAGAATAATCACAACTGCAATCCAACCACCTGCAATTAAAGCGGAAATCAGAGCTTTTGTTCCTGCAATAATCGCCTTGACCGCAGTTATGGTGGCTCTGACCGTAGCTTTTGTTGCTTCAGCGGTTGCCTTTGCGGTGGCTTTTGCCGCCTGTGCTGCCTTTTGGGCAGTTTTCGCAGAAGCCTTTGCCGCTACCTGTGCTGTTTTTACCGAGGTTTCCGTCGTTTTGATTGCCGCCTTAGAAGTTGCCTGTGCTGTTTTAATTCCCTTTTCGGTAGTCTTTACCGTCCCCTTAGCAGTTGCTTTCACCGCTTTTTCTGTATTTCGGGCTGTGGTCTTAATCATTTTTTGCCCCTGCTGTCGGGTCTTTATCAACTGCGATTTTG
>UQAZ01000031.1 GCA_900539165.1 uncultured Oscillospiraceae bacterium | reverse complement strand
AGGTATGGTAGGTTTGCCTAATGTTGGCAAAAGTACACTTTTTAATGCAATCACAAACGCAGGGGCGCAAAGTGCAAACTATCCGTTTTGCACCATTGAGCCGAATATAGGTATGGTAAGTGTTCCGGACGAAAGACTTGATAAGCTTGCAGAAATGTGTCAGCCGGACAAGTTTACTCCTGCAACAATCGAATTTGTTGACATCGCAGGTCTTGTAAAAGGTGCAAGCCAGGGCGAGGGCTTGGGCAACAAATTCTTATCTCACATCAGAGAGGTTGACGCAATTATACATGTTGTAAGATGCTTTGAAAACGACGACATTACTCATGTTGACGGTTGCATTGACCCTGCAAGAGATATTGAAACAATCAATCTTGAATTGATTTTATCCGACCTCGACATTCTTACAAGAAGAATTGATAACAGAAGAAAGGCTATGAAAGGCGACAAAACAATCGCCGGAGAGGTAGCGTTTCTTGAAAGATTAATTGCTGAAATGGAGACGGGCAAAACAGCAAGAGCTGTTGAAATCAGCGAGGATGAGCAGGAGTACCTCAAGGATGTTGCGCTGCTTACAATCAAGCCTGTTATTTACGCCTGCAATATGGGCGAAAATGATTTCATCGACGGAATCGACAATAACAAGTATTACAATATGGTAAAAGAAATTGCCGCTGAGGAAGGTGCAGAGACATTTCCGATTTGTGCCGAAATGGAGGCACAGATTGCAGAGCTTGAGCCTGATGAAAAAGAAATGTTCCTTGAAGATATGGGTCTTGAAAAATCGGGACTTGACAGACTTATCAAAAAGAGCTATTCCCTTTTAGGCTTAATCAGCTATCTTACGGCAGGAAAGCCTGAGGTAAGAGCGTGGACAATAAAGAAAGGCACTAAAGCACCACAAGCAGCAGGTAAAATTCACACCGACTTTGAGCGCGGATTTATCAGAGCCGAGGTTGTATCGTTTGACGACCTTATGCAATGCGGTTCTATGGCTGCCGCAAAGGAAAAAGGATTAGTTCGTTCAGAGGGCAAGGAATATGTAATGAACGACGGCGATATTGTACTATTTAGGTTTAATGTATAAAAAACCGACTGTTTTTTATACAAATCCGCACAATGTGTTGACAAATGTGTTGACAGATAATTGTTAATATTATATTATTATTTTATCGGAGGTTATATGACTGCATCCGAAAAAGAGCTTTTTTCTAACAGAAATGATGACAATGCAATCAATGAGCTTATTATAAGATACAAATATTTGGTTGACACAGCAGCAACGAAATATCAAAACGCACCTCTTGAGCGAGATGATATAATTCAAGAAGGACTTATCGGGTTGCTTGCCGCAATCAAATCTTATAATGAGGACAAAGGTGCATTATTCACTACATATGCCACTCACTGCATAAATAACTCAATAATCACGGCGATAAAAAAAGCGTCGAGATTAAAGGACATTCCGCAGAGCAATCTTGTTTTTATAGAAAACGAGGATGTTTTTGACGAAAAGGTGCATTTGAGTGCAGAGGACGAATATATGGCAAGCGAAAGCGTAAGCGTTCTCAGCAAGCTTCTTTATGAGGAGCTTTCAAGCTTTGAAAATGAGGTATTACGACTTCATATTATGGGATGCTCTTATGCTCAGACTGCCGAAAAGCTCGACAAAAACCCAAAGGCTGTTGATAACGCAATGCAGCGTATTCGCAAGAAGCTGTCGCAAGTTTCTTTTTGAATAATACAAGGTTAGGACTTAGTTAATACTGCAAAACCCAAAGGAAAGAAGTTCCGAAGCCTTTTCCCCGGCAAAATATATAGAGAGGTGGAAAATCATGTACGAAGATAAGACATTAGTATGTAAAGATTGCGGAAATGAATTTATCTTTACTGCGGGCGAGCAGGAATTCTATGCAGAAAAAGGCTTTGTAAACGAGCCTCAGCGTTGCAAGGATTGCAGAACAGCCAGAAAAAATGCTGCAAAAGCTCCAAGAGAAAATCACGAAGCAACCTGTGCCGAGTGCGGAAAAGCCTGTGTGGTACCATTCAAGCCTACCGACGGCCGCCCTGTTTATTGCAGCGAATGCTTCGCTAAAAGAAACGGCTAAGCAATATAAATTATAAAAATACGCAGTAACTATTAAGCCATCTTTATGATGGCTTCTTTCTTTTTTGCAAATTTGGGCAAAAAAATAACACATACCGTAGTATGTGTTACTTATTGGCGCAGAGGGTGGGATTCGAACCCACGCGGGCGTGAACCCAAACGGTTTTCAAGACCGCCTCGTTATGACCACTTCGATACCTCTGCGTGAATGCTTAGATATATTAACACAACTTAATAACCTTGTCAAGAAATTTTTAAGAATAATGCAAATATTTTTTTACTTTGATATATTGCAATATTTTTCTTGACTTTTATTCTCAGTTATGGTAGAGTAATTACTGCACGATGTTGCAAAAACTTGACAGGTTAAAACCAAGTTACACGCAGAAGTACTCAAGCTGGTGACGAGGCGCCCCTGCTAAGGGCGTAGGCCGGGAAACCGACGCGAGAGTTCGAATCTCTCCTTCTGCGCCAAAGGCACTCCTTATACTTTATGTATACGGAGTGTTTTTATTTTTTGAGCAATATTGCAATATATTATTTTTATATTTATAACATATATATTCGTTCAACAAACCGAAACAGTGAGCATATGAGATAACATTAATTTTAACGCAGATTTTTACATCTGCTTTTTTATATTAGAAAATCCATTGATTTAACAAACGGCTTATTATATAATTAAATTACAAATTATTTCTATGAAAGAGCGATATTATGCAAAGTGAGCAAGTTAAAGCAATAAGAAAAATTACAGATTTCAAGCCGAGGGTCGCAATAGTTTTAGGCTCGGGTTTAGGCGGTCTTGCAGAGAAGGTAGAAAATGCTGTCAGAATACCATACAAAGACATTCCCGGTATGCCGATGTCAACAGCACCGTCACATAAGGGTGAATTAATTTTAGGCACGCTGGCAGGAAATGCAGTAGCAATTATGCAAGGCAGGGTGCATTTATACGAGGGATACTCTCCTCAGCAAATAGCATTACCTATAAGAATGCTGAGAGATTTAGGGTGCGAAAGCATTATTTTAACAAATGCCGTGGGTGCTATAAACAAGGATTTTAATGTTGGAGAGCTTATGATGATAAGCGACCATATTTCCTGCTTTATAGACAGCTGTTTGATAGGAAAAAACGACGAAAACTACGGTGTACGCTTCCCCGATATGAGCAATGTATATGATACTCAGTTGCAAGAAATGATTGAAAAAATCGCATTTGAAAATGACATTAAACTCAACAAGGGGGTTTTTGTTCAACTTAAAGGACCTCAATTTGAAACACCGTCAGAAATAAGAATGCTCAGCAGACTTGGCGCAGATGCTGTCGGAATGAGTACAGCTATCGACGCTATCGCCGCAAAGCATTGTTCAATGAAAGTATGTGCAATAAGTTTGATTTCAAATATGGCTTGCGGAATAAGCGAAAAGCCTTTAAGTTCTGAGGAAGTATGTGAGGCTGCGGAAAAAGCTGCACCTAAATTTGAAAAACTGATTACCGAAATAACGAGGAATATATAATGGAAAATATGTATCTAAAGGACGGAAAGCTATTTGTACTTGACCAAACTAAGCTTCCCAACGAAATAACATACTTTAACCCCAAAACCAAAGAAGATTATTATTACGCAATAAAAACCCTTCAGGTAAGAGGTGCGCCTGCTATCGGAATATTCGCAGGATACGCTATGGCTATGCTTGACGAGGATAAGAGCGAATTAAAGGCTTATCTTGATTCGTGTAGACCGACTGCCGTTAATTTAAGTTACGCAACATCACGAATGCTAAAAGCCTATGAACAAGGAAAAAATCTACTGAATGAAGCAATTTCGATACACAATGAAGATATTGAAATGTGCAAAAAAATCAGCGAGTACGGACTTTCTTTATTAAAAGACGGAGACGGAATTCTTACGCATTGCAATGCGGGCGAGCTTGCAACAAGCAAATACGGAACGGGCTTAGGTCCTTTGATTTTAGGTGCTGAAAAAGGATATAATTTTCACGCATTTGTAGACGAAACAAGACCTCTTTTGCAAGGTGCAAGGCTTACTTCGTTTGAGCTTGAAAAGGCAGGTATAGACACAACGCTTATATGCGATAATATGGCAAGTCTTGTTATGAAGCAAGGAAAAATAGACGCTGTTTTGGTAGGCACGGACAGGATTGCCGCAAACGGTGATATTGCAAATAAAATAGGCACATCGGGTGCTGCAATTCTTGCAAAGTATTATGGTATACCGTTTTATGTTTTAGGTCCTTATTCAACAATCGACTATAACTGTAAGACCGGTGGTGACATTGTTATCGAAGAAAGAGAGCAATCCGAAATCAAGGAAATGTGGTACGAAAAGCCTATGGCTCTGCCTGAAACAAAGTGCTACAACCCTGCATTTGATGTAACGGACAACAGCTTGATTACCGCTATTATCACAGACAGAGGAATACTTAAAGCACCTTACACAGAAAGCCTAAAGAGGATTAAGGACAATGATTAAATTTACAAATGGTTTAGTATTAAACAAGGATTTTGAAATTACAACACAGGATGTATTTATAAAAGGCGACAAGATATACGCCTTAGGTGAGTGCGATGAGACTGTCGATAAAACATACAATCTAAACGGTAATCTTTTAATGCCGTCATTTAAGAATGCACACACTCATTCGGCAATGACCTTTGCTCGCTCACTTGCTGATGACTTACCGCTTCAGTCGTGGCTCAATGATGTAATATTTCCGATGGAGGCAAGGCTTCAGACGCAGGACATTTATGACCTTTCTTCCCTTGCGATTTTAGAATATCTGTCAAGCGGAGAAACAGCTTGCTTTGATATGTACTATCATCCTGAAATGATGGCCCGTGCCTGCACCGATATAGGCTTCAGGACGGTAATGACAAGCGGTTTGAACAATTTTTGCGAAAACCTTGAGAGTGTAGAAGAATATTACAAAAAATACAATTCCTATAACGATTTGATAAGCTACAAGCTTGGCTTTCATGCCGAATACACAACAAGCAAGGAATTAATAGGCGGTATGGCAAAGCTTGCAGAAAAATATGAAGCGCCTGTTTTTGTTCACGCAAGCGAAACGAAAGCAGAGGTTGAGAGCTGCATAGAAAAATACGGAAT
>UQAZ01000030.1 GCA_900539165.1 uncultured Oscillospiraceae bacterium | reverse complement strand
GCTCCGTAACTGCTTTTCCTCGGCTTCTTTCCAGAGCCGCCATTTCTTTTCTTCTCTGGCTTTGTTGTAAGCCATAATGTGTACCTCCAATCTGAATTTTTTTGAAAAATTTCAGATTGAGGTGGGCTACGACAGCCAGCGCCAAAAGCAGGCTTCTCCTGCGTTCTGATAAAAAGCGATAAACAAAAAGCCGCAAAGGTACTAAGACCTCTACGGCAATACGCATAATTATCTCTATAATATAGATATGTGATTTCTACTTGGAAAGTAAAAAAGTGCCACGAGCAAGCAAGGCTTTTTTTAACAAGTTATCCTCACTTGTGTGTGACACTATGTAAATAGCTGCTGCTTCTAATAAGCAGCGTGGTTGGATTTGCCCAACACATAAAAAATCCCTCCAAACTCAAAACGGGTTTAGAGGGAAGATAAGTTCTTATTAGGGCATGATAAATCCGCCCACCAAAAGCACCGTTTTTTTTATTCGGTGGGCTTATCCAACCTATTCTGTATAAAGAAAGAGCCAATGAACTGCAAGTTACCTCGCAAATTCATCGGCTCTGCGTCTGTGCGTCTGGCTCTTTGATGATAGTTACTTTTAATTGTTGAACATTTATAAGCTGTTCCTGCCTACACTTAGGACAAAAAAGCGGAAAATTAAGAAGTACCGTATTTTCTCTTATTTTTATCCGTGTTTTGTTTCCACAAACGGGGCAAAGCACCCATTTTTCATTTTGCATAAAACATCTCCCTTAATGTACTTCATTAGTTCCTGCAATAGCCACTTGCTTTTCTGCTTCATTTAATTCTCTGTGAAGATGGATAGCCATAAATACCGTAATAATAGCAGAAAGCACATCTGCAACTGGCTGAGCATACAGAATACCATTCAATCCCCATATCATAGGCAGAACGAGAATAACTGGCACAAAGCAAATTCCCTGCCTGCAAGCTCCGAGAATAAAGCCTTCTTTCCCTTTTCCTAAAGCAAGGAATAATGAGGAATATACGGTATAGAAGCCAAACAGCATGAGAGAAATTCCATTTACCCTTAATGAGCTTGCCCCTACTTTAATCATCTCCAGATTGCCACTTGCGAATTGTGACACGATGGACGTTGAAAATAAAGCCAGTATCAATCCATAAACAACACAAAATATGGTTGACCAGATAATAGAGGTTTTAATTGCTTCATGCAGGCGGTTGAATTTTTTCGCTCCATAGCTGTACCCTGCGATTGGCTGAAAGCCTTTAATAAAACCAAATATTGTTAGACTTCCCATTGAAACAAGGCGTGTCACAACTCCCATTCCTGCGATTGCAGCATCTCCATAATCAGCCGCCGCATTGTTGATGAGAGAAATGGAAAGGCTTGTTAATATCTGGAACACAAGCGTTGGAATACCAATCTTAAAAATTTCCGAAACAACCTCTTTTGAAAGGCAGTAATTCTTTATTTTAAAATCAAATACACTCTTCTTTCCAAAAATATAAAATAGATACACCAGAGTAGATACTACCTGTGAAATTGCAGTAGCAATAGCGGCTCCTGCCACTCCCAAATCCAGTACATAAATAAATAGGGGGTCTAATGCAATATTCAGTACGGCTCCCATCAGCAGAGCGCACATGGTTGTCTTTGCTGCTCCCTCGCTTGTCACGATATTATTCATTGTGACATTAAAGACATTGAAGATGCAGGAAATAATATAAATACTTCCATATGTGACCGCATAGGGCAAAATACTCTCTGTCGCTCCCAAAATACTTAGTATCGGCTTTAGAAAAATGACAGACAGAATAATCATAACTGTTCCGACAAAAACGCTGCTGTATAAAGCTGTACTGACAACTTGGTTTGCCTTTTCCTTATCATTGCGTCCTAACAATCTGGAAATGTAGGATGCTGCCCCATTTCCAAATAGAAGCCCTAAACCAACCACAACCTGTCCTAATGGGTACACAACTGAAATTGCTCCCATCTGGCTCTCTCCCAATCCACCAACAAAATAGGCATCCACCAGATTGTATAATGCGTTTACCAACATTCCAATCATTGTCGGGATACCCATTGCTAATAGAGCTTGAGGGATAGGTGCGTTACCTAATAGCTGCATTTTCTTGTTTTGTTGACTCATAATTAACACTCCTTTTCTTGACTTTAAATATAAAGTATAGTAGTATAAATTACAGCAATCAAAGCTGTGTTGTATATACTACTATAAATTATAGTAGTTGTCAATAAAGAAAGGAGAATATCATGGCAACAATAGATTTAATCGTATTAGGAATGCTGAAAAAGGAAGCCCTAAGTGCTTACGATATCCAAAAATTGGTTGAATACCGCAACATATCAAAATGGGTAAAAATCAGCACTCCGTCAATCTATAAAAAAGTTATCCAGTTAGAGGAAAAGGGATACATTTCAAGTAACATAGTCAAAGAGAGAAAAATGCCTGAAAAGGCAATCTACTCCTTAACAGAAGCGGGCGAAAAGCAGCTTGAAAATCTTATGCTTGAAATATCCGCAAAGCCTATTCAAATCTTCTTGGATTTTAATGCAGTCATTGTCAACTTGGATGCCCTTTCGCCAGAAAATCAAATAAAATGTCTAACAGATATTGAAGCCAATGTAAAAGCACTAAAATCATATCTGGAAGAAAATTTGAAAGCGAAAGAAAATGTACCCGAAATCCCGCAAACAGGATTAGCGGTCTTGCAACAACAATTCGTTCTTGCACAATCCATTGAAACATGGATTGAAGAATTAAAACTAAAATACGAATAATTACAATCCCCCATAAGATACTTTTAATAGGCAGAGCCGATGAGCTGTGATTTTATCTCATCGGCTCTGCGTCTGTGCGTCTAGCTCTTTGATGACGGTTACTTGAAATTTTTTAACCTTAATCAATGTTTCCTGCTTGCATTTCGGGCAATACAAAGGATAATTGATTAAAATAGTATCTTCTCTAATCCTGCCACGGGTCTTATTGTTACAAACAGGACAACGTATCCACTGCGTTGACATTTTATCGTCCTTTCTAATATAGTACAAATCAATGCTGTTACCTTGCACCTATCTGATGTTTTAAATACACTCTTTTTCCAACAAAAAATAGTACGATTATTATAATCAAATATAAAATTGGCGCAATCTGAAAATTTGTCAAGTATTTTCCAAAAACAGAAACCAGTCTATCATCCCACAGTTCCCACACTGTCAATAAATTTGTCGGTAGCAAATCATATATTTGTGAAGCTATTCTAAACTGATAGGGTATATCAATCATCATTGTTAATATCATAATTCCAACTGGAATAGCCATGACAGCAACGCTATTCTTTAATATTTCTGACAAAATCACAATTGCAACACTATACAATACAGATATTATAAGCAGCACAAATAGCAAAACTAATACAGATTCTCCAACGCTTATGTTCCATGATGATAATGGAAAAGCTATCTGCAAAGCAGCGCTAAATCCATCTGCACCATAAACACAAATACTGGAAATTGCTGTAATTCCAAAAAAGAGAATTGCTATAATCACACCGAATGATATTCCCGCCAATACTTTCGCCAGATATAAATGTTTTTTTCCATATTGACTACATAAAATGATAGCATCTGTTTTCCGTAAGTATTCTACTGAAAACACATTAGAAAGGCATATCGCAAGCATTAACAGTATCATGAAATTAATCGTATACATATAATTCCACAAATTACTCCAGCTTTCTGTATATTCATAAGTGAATGGCGTTTCTATCTGTTTGTCTTTTTCTTCCCAATAATCCATTTCTTTTTCTGTAAGCATCTGGTCTGTGCGATTCTGCAAAATGGATTTTTCACGCATTTTATACAACTCATCGGAGCTTATTTTCAATGCCATATTACTATCTTCTGTTATTTCTTTCACATAAGCATAAATTGGTGTATATTCCTTTATTCCTTTATCAATTTCATCTTCTTGTGACTCATCAGTGATAATTGATATTTGTCCATCAGATATGGAATCATTGCTCTCTTCAACATCTTCCCTTGAATAATAATCCTGCATTTCTCGGAGCAAAGTATCATCAATCTTTCTGTCCGCTAAATTTCTTGCATATTCCCGATTTATTTTCATTGCCTCATATCCACTAATCTCATCTTCTCCATAATAACTAGAAGAAATCAAATCACTAAAACTTAAAAAAGCGCATAGAAAAATCATGATTATACCAACAATCCACACTATTTTGCGACTGGCAATTTTTTTAAGTTCATAGGCATATAACGTACCAATCCGTTTCATCTTAATCCTCCTCAAACTGTTTCAAATAGAATTGTTCTAAATCTCCCAAATTTTCCTGCCATTTACCTTGATATATCAACTGCCCGTCTTTCATCATCAATATATTGTCTGCAACGTGTTCAATATCTGAAACAATGTGCGTTGACAAAATAACAATATTGTCCTTTCCAATCTCGGCTATGATATTGCGGAAGCGGACACGCTCTTTCGGGTCAAGCCCTGCGGTTGGTTCGTCCAAGATAAGCAGGCTCGGATTATTCAATAATGCCTGCGCTATCCCCAGACGCTGTTTCATACCTCCAGAATAGTTTTTGATTTTTTTGTTCTCATCTGCTTTCAATGACACAATTTCTAAAAGTTCATTTGCTTTGCGCTTTGCCTGTTTTTTTGTTAGCCCTTTTAGCGTTGCCATATATAGAAGAAAATCCATGCCCGCAAACTCTGGATAGTATCCAAAATCCTGCGGCAAATAGCCTAATTTTGCACGATATTCTTCTGTTGCAACATCTATACCATCAAGAGTGACCGTTCCACTATCTGGCTTTAAAACACCACAAATCATTCTCATAAGTGTTGTTTTTCCTGCTCCATTCGCTCCCAATAAACCGTGTACTCCTTTTTGTAGTTTTAGAGAGATATGGTCTACCGCTATTTTATTATGATACTGTTTCGTTAATTTGTCTAAGATAAGCTCCATGCTAATTCCTCCGTCTGTTCAATGCTTTTTTTCATTTCCTTTACCACTAACACAATTAATAAAGCAAATCCGATTATCCAGATTGACATAAATTCCATTTCGTATATTATTGGGAAAATCCGCCTCACAAAAATATTTAATGCACTGACTCCAACAGCGATACCCATACACACATACATAGATTCCATTCCGTGTATTCTCCTTGTCGCACATAATCCAATAAATACTGTCAGCATATACGGCACTAATATATACAATCCCACTTGAAAAACAGTTCCTATATTATACATTGCGCAAAGAGGAATTAGGAACATCAGTAAGAGCAGATGAGATGCTCCCAAAATCTCCATTCGGGCAAGTATGACACTTCTTAATGAAAAACGGGCTGCCATTTCCAATTCTGCCATCAGATAGATACCAGAACGGGCATTTTCTGTTAGAATAGACAGCGCAATGAAAGGAATTAACGCTGAAATTACCCATAACACATCTTTTTCCATAAAACAGCCACACACAATAGCTATTCCAAAAGTAAAACTAAAAATGCCCCATACATACTTAGGAATATATTCAAACTGCGCCATCACAAAAGACAGATTACTAATTTTTGTCTGTGGTACTTTTTTCAGAAATTCTCCTTTTCGTTTTGGCGCAGGCGCTTCAAAAACTTTCTCCAATTCTCTTTTTAAACTCGGCTTCATGTAAAATCCTCCTCTCCCAAAATATTTTTCAGTTTCCTTAATATTTTCATATTCTTTCGATAAAGAGAAAATCTGGATATTTTCAAGATACTGCAAATATCGGATACTGGCACTTCATTCACATATCTTAAAAGTAATAATTCTTGTTCTTCCATTGTAAGACATTGCACAGCCTCTTTTACTACAATATTCGTAAGTATTTCATCCTCCTTATCTTCTGTTAAAATTTCATCTTCCAATGGTTCTACTTGTTTCCTACGATATTCATTTAAGCACAAATTATGGGCTATTTTATATAAATACTGTAGTTTTTTCCCCCTCTCACAATAGTCGTTACTTTCCCAAAAACGAAGAAAGGTTTCTTGAGTAATATCCTCTGCCATCTGTTGATGATGTAATTTAAAGTAGCAATAACGATATATTTTATCGTACTGTTCTTCCAAATCCATATGTATACTTGAAACCTCCTTTCACTTTGATTAACACATTAAGTTACTATTATGTGCGGTTCTTATTGAATTTTTATTTTCGTTTTTATTTAATGTTCTACCGTACTTATTCATCAATTCCATCAACATTATACTTATCCTCTTCGGATGCTTCAACTGTACAAATATGAATTTTAATCTCTACAAACAAGAAGGTATATCTCCTGTATATAGAGATTACACATCGTTTAACTAGAACTCCTATTTCTGTACAATATAAGCGTAAAAATCGCAAGTACAGGTGGTGAGAAAATGAACAAAAATATAGCTGATAACGATATTGACATTGAACTGGATTTTGACTTCACACCGATAGGCTTGGCTATCAAGAAAGCCCGTGAAGCAAAGAAGATAACCAGAGAACAGTTGGTCGAAAGTCTCGGCATTTCAACCAGACATCTTCAATCTGTGGAAAATGAGGGGCAGTTTCCGAGCTTCAAACTGTTTATCAAGCTTATTACAATGTTTGACGTATCTGTTGACCAATACATATTCCCCGACAAAGAAGCAGAGAAAAGCTCTGCCCGCAGGCGGCTTGATTCGCTGCTCGACACATTAGACGATAAGTACTTATCCATTATAGAAGCGACTGCATACAGCCTTTATAAAGCCAGAGAGCAGGCAGAGAAGTGACATTCTCTGTCTGTTTCAATATGCTTTGACCTGTTTTGCTATATATAGCACAACTTCCTCTGGGGTCGGCTTTTTGCCTTTATATTTTATCTTCTTCCAGTACGACTGTACCGCAGGGTCATCCGACTGCATGGCATCATCAATCGCTTTCTGGATTTCACGCCTTACCTCGTCTACGGATACGCCCTCTTTCCTTGCTATTTTCTCAAACGCCCTAATGACCTCTGACTTATCCATCATATAAACCTCTCTTTCTTTTGTGGCATCTGGAAAGCATATCAATTTCCCAGATATGTTTTGCATATCCTTTTCGGATATTTGCGTTATTTTAACATATCCTAATAGGATATACAATACTACAAAAGGCGGTGAGGACGGATGAAAGAGATAGATTATAAGGCGATTGGTGCCAGAATTAAATATTATCGAAATCAAAGGAATATAACGCAGGCGCAGCTCGCTGAAACATCAAGTGTCGAGCCGTCTAATATTTCCCACATTGAACGGGGAGCAACAAAGGTCAGCCTGCCGACTTTATTCAAAATTGCAAACGCTTTAGGGGTTTCCTTAGATGATTTAGTGTACGACAGCTTGGAAAAGACACAGCATATTTCCAACAAAGAGCTTAACCATATTCTTTCCGATTGCAGCGATAAGGAATTGAAAGCCATCATTGAAATGGTAAAATCGACAAAATCCATTCTCCGCAAGTGATATGTACAGAACAGCCCTTAACGAGCTGTTCTTTTTTTATAGACTAATAGTTTGGCGTACCATAGCCGAGGATTTCATAGTATCCTACGGGGTAGCTGTTCTGTCGGCAGGCGTCGCCAGAGTTGCCCTCCACGGTATAAACAACACCGTCCTCACATTTCTCCACGATGCCCACATGGTCGGCACCGCCGTCCTGCCCGTCATTGCTCCAGTCAAAAAAGATAATGTCGCCTGCTTTCGGCTCATAATCCTTTCCCTGCCATTGCCCGTTGCCGCTAAACCAGTCCACGCCGTCCGAACAGAGAGAAAATCTCGGTATGATGCCGCTTTCCAGATAGCCGCATTGGTCGGCACACCACGACACGAAGCAGGCACACCATTCCACACGTCCGCTAAAGCCGTACCAGCTCCAATAGGGCTGACCGCCCTCATTGCCGAGCTGTGTCAAAGCAACTTCAACAATGGCTTGGTCGCCGCCGCTTGTGAACGCCCGTCCATACGGATAGTAGCGCAGTACATGGACGGGATATTGTGTATCGCCATATTTTTCCCAACCTAACCGCTGCGCCTGCATGGTAGAAAATTCTACCGCATTGGCATAGGAATAGCCGCCGTAGTTGCTCTTTGCCCATGAGATATACCCATTGCCGAAGTTATAGCCCTGCAAGGCGAGCTTGATACGCTCCATGTCAATCGGGTTTTCCACCTCTGCGGAGATAAGCGCCGCCTTTAATTCCTGTACGCCGCACTCGATGGAATACTCTGGGTCTTGTATCCCATTTGGCTCATGGGGATACCTTGTGTTAAAGCTGCCCTCCGCCGCCTGCATGGGGTCAAGCCCACGCCCGCCGCTTTCCTGCATCATCACGGCTTTGATAAGCTCCACATATTCGGGGATGCCGTACTGCTTGGCGTATTTCTGTATCAGCGGCTCATAGGCTTCCACCTCCGCACTGACTGGCGTATAAGAAGTGCTGCTGCTCCCGCCGCCAAATAACGATACGGCGCAGCCGAGCAGGACGACAATGAGGATAATCACGATGGCAATCCAGCCGCCTGCAATCAGGGCGGTAATCAGAGCCTTTGTCCCTGCGATAGCTGCCCTGACTGTGGAAATAGTCGCTTTGGCTGCTTTTTTCGTTGCTTCGGCTGCCCCTTTTGCGGTTGCTTTGGCTGCCTGCGCCGCTTTCTGCGCTGTTTTGGCAGAAGCCGCTGCCGCCTGTGCGGTCTTGGCGGTCTGCTCCGTGGTCTTGATTGCCGTCTTAGAGGTCGCCTGTGCGGTTTTTACGCCGTTTTCGGCAGTCTTGATTGTGCCTTTCGCCGTGGATTTGACCGCCTTTTCTGTATTTCGGACAGTGGTCTTAATCATTTTTTGCCCCTGCTGTCGGGTCTTTATCAACTGCGATTTTG
>UQAZ01000029.1 GCA_900539165.1 uncultured Oscillospiraceae bacterium | reverse complement strand
GGTGGCGTAATAAAAGAAGATACATATATCGCAGGCGACGAGACATACCACAGCGTATGGATAAATGACGACGATATAGAAATATACAAAGAAAAAGGAATATGGGCGGTCATAAATGCGTGTTCTAACGCTAAGCTTGCGTCAGGTGTTGCCCCTGTATCAAAGCTACTTAAAAAAGGCATTAAGACGGCAATAGGTACAGACGGCGCTGCAAGCAACAATTCTCTTGATATGTTCAAAGAAATGTATATGATAGAAGCGACGCAAAAGCTGGCGGACAATGATGCGGCATCAACTAACCCGATTGATGTATTAAAAATAGCTACAATCGGCTCAGCACGTTGTATGGGACTGTACGATTGCGATGTAATTGATGTAGGCAAAAAAGCCGATTTGATTGTAATAGATATGCAAAAGCCGAGTATGCAGCCGATAAACAATATTCTTAAAAACATAGTTTATAGTGGCTCTAAAGACATAGTTAAAATGACTATGGTAAACGGCAGGATTTTATATGAAAACGGCGAATTTAAGAGCATAGATACCGAAAAAATATATAAAAACGCACAAAGAGCAACTGACAGATTAAAACAATAATCAAATGGCAACAAAAAACAAAGAACAGAGAGTTAAACTTTCTGTTCTTTTTCTTTTAGTATAAAATCACTAATCAAATTATAAAATAAAAAAGAGTGGCACAAAAGTGGCACAAAATCGGTTTTGCAACTTTTCTCTTAAAAGTAAAAAACCGCCAAAACACTGATGTTTAGCGGTTTACAGGTGGAGCTGATAACCGGATTTGAACCGGTGACCTCATCCTTACCAAGGATGCACTCTACCGACTGAGCTATATCAGCAAATGGCGACCCGGAACGGGCTCGAACCGTCGACCTCCAGCGTGACAGGCTGGCGTTCTAACCAACTGAACTACCGGGCCATTTCTCACCTGCCTAAGTATTATAACGAATTAGGCAGGCTATGTCAAGAATTATTTATCAACTTATTAAAATTTACAGCGCAACAGTTTCGCAATAAATACATCTGTATGTGCCGTTAGTATCGGTAAGCTTAAAGATATGGTCGATATTTTCGTTATTACAGATACAATTCGGATTAGTGCATTTAACAATATTCTTGATTTCGAGAGGCAGCGTAAGCTTTTTCTTTTCAGTTCTTTGACTGTTTTCAATCACATTAACGGTTGCCTGCGGAGCAAGAAATGCAACAACATCAAAGTCTAAATCAATAAGAGAATTAATTTTAATAATGTCCTTAACACGATTCTTACTGCTCTTTGCGTTAGTTATAATAGCAACCTGACAGTCCAGCCTATCGAGATTAAGATTATTGTAAATCTTCATTCCGACACCGGCAGGAATATGGTCAATAACATAACCGTTTTCGATAGAATCAATATTCAAGATTGCCACCCCATTTCAACAAATTAATAATCAAAGCCATACGAATATACTTTCCGTTAAGCGCCTGTTCAAAATACTTTGCACGAGGGTCATCATCAACATCGGTTGAGATTTCATTTACTCTCGGCAACGGGTGCATAACAGTTAGGCTCTGTTTTGCATCATCAAGCTTTGCACGATTAAGAATAAACGCATCCTTATGCTTTTGATAATCCTCTTCTGAGAAAAATCTTTCTCTTTGAATTCTTGTCATATAAAGCACATCAAGCTCGCTCATAACTTCTTCAAGCTTTTGTACCTGCTTGTATTCCGCACCGCTTGGAATAAGGACATCATTAATGATATAATCGGGAACTTGAAGCTCATTCGGAGCAATCAAAATGAAACGAACATTTTTATATCTGCACATTGCCTTTATAAGAGAATGAACGGTTCTGCCGAATTTAAGGTCACCGCAAAGACCGACCGTAATATCGGAAAGTCTTCCCTTTTCTCTGTAAATGGTGAGAAGGTCGGCAAGCGTCTGTGTAGGATGTGCATGTCCTCCGTCGCCTGCGTTAATAATCGGAACAAGTGACTTTGTCGTTGCGAGTCGAGGCGCACCCTCCAAAGGATGACGCATTGCGATAATATCTGCATAGTTTGAAACTATACGAATGGTATCCTCAACGGTCTCGCCTTTAGATACAGATGATGACGATGCCTCGGAAAAGCCCAAAACATTACCGCCAAGCTCGTACATTGCTGCCTCAAATGAAAGTCTTGTTCTTGTACTCGGTTCATAAAAAAGTGTTGCAAGCTTCTTGCCGTCACAAATATGAGCATATTTCTTTTTATTGGCGATAATATCGTTTGCAAGCTCAATCATATCGTCAATTTCTTCTAATGATAAATCTGTGGTATCAAGCAAATGACGCATAAAAGCACCTCCCAAAGATAAATTAGTCCTTTGCACCGTTTACTGCAAGATAGTTTTTAATTCTTTGAACATTCTCGGCGTTAGCCTCATCCTGCTCAAGATATTCAATAATATCGTAAACATCAACTACCGAATATACAGGGAATCCGTACTCATCGGCAACTTCAGCCATAGCGGACTTTTCGCCCTGACCCTTTTCCTTACGGTCTACCATAACAAATGTAGCGGCAACTCTTGTACCCTCAATTTTTGAAAGAACAGCCATACTCTCACGAATTGCCGTACCTGCTGTAATAACATCCTCAACAATAACGATTTCCTCGCCCTGCTGAGGCTTGTATCCTACGAAAACACCGCCCTCGCCGTGGTCCTTTTCTTCCTTTCTGTTAAAGAAGAACGGAACATCAAGACTGTTATCGGCAAGCGCAACACTTACAGATACAGCAATCGGAATGCCCTTATATGCAGGACCGTAAAGAACGGCTTTCTTATTTCCGATTTTCTCAAAATAAGCCTTAGCGTAAAACTGACCGAGGGTTTTAATCTGCTCGCCTGTTTTAATCTCGCCTGCGTTAATAAAGTAAGGGATTTTTCTACCGCTTTTAGCTGTGAAATCTCCGAATTTAAGCACGCCTGCGCTCTCTAAAAATTCAATAAATTCTCTCTTATATGATTCCATATTTTTCTCCTTATCTATATCAGCCGATAAATTCCTTACAGCATCTTCTGTATGCACCAACAGGGTCATCAGCCTGAGTAATAGGTCTGCCGACAACAATGTAATCCGAGCCGATTTCCTTTGCTTTTTCAGGTGTGGTAACTCTAACCTGGTCACCAACCTCACCGTCAGCAAAGCGTACGCCCGGTGTCACGGTAATAAAACTATCGGAGCAAGCCTGCTTAACCATTCCTGCCTCAAGCGGTGAGCAAACTACACCGTCAAGACCTGCTGTTTTAGCGTTTTGAGCATATTTAACGATAGTATCATTGATTGACGCATTAATGAGAAGCTCATTTTGCATACGCTCCTCGCTTGTTGAAGTAAGCTGAGTAACGGCAATCAAAATCGGTCGTGTACCGTCCTCTCTTGTAAGTCCCTCAAGAGCAGCCTTCATCATATCAATAGTTCCTGCTGCATGAAGATTTGTCATATCAACATCAAGCTTTGAAAGCACAGCCATTGATTTTTTTACGGTATTTGGAATATCGTGAAGCTTCAAGTCGAGGAAAATTTTATGCCCTCTGCGCTTGATTTCCTTAACGATTGAAGGACCCTCGGCATAAAAAAGTTCCATACCGATTTTAACAAAAGGCTTTTCTTCGGTGAATCTATCAAGAAATCTAAAGGTGTCCTCTGCACTTGCAAAGTCACAAGCAATAATTACATCTTTTCCCATTAATCAATCACTCCTATAATATCACTTAATTTTTCGATTCCGAGCTTCTCGCATTCGACAGGAAGCTGTTCGATAATCTCCTTACACACATAAGGATTAACAAGATTTGCGGCACCGACCTGTACGGCTGTTGCACCCGCCATCATCATTTCGATAACATCACAAGCCGAGCTTACACCACCACAGCCCATAACCGGTATATTACAAGCCTTAGAAACCTGATACACCATTCTGACTGCGACAGGAAAAATAGCATCACCGCTGAAACCACCCATTTTATTAGCTATAACAGGCTGTCTGCGTTTAATATCCACACGCATACCAAGCAATGTATTAACAAGACAGATACCGTCTGCGCCTGCTTCTTCACAAGCTTTGGCAATAGCAACAATATCGGTTACATTAGGCGAAAGCTTGATAAACACAGGTTTAGTTGTAACAGCCTTAACTGCTCTTGTAACCTCTGCCGCCGCTTCGGGAGATGTGCCGAACGACATTCCTCCTCCGTGAACATTAGGGCAAGAAACATTAACCTCTAAAATGCCGACCTGCTCCTCTTTATCAAGAAGCTCACAGGTATAAGCGTAATCTTCCACGCTAAAGCCTGACACATTGGCAATAACCTTCTTATGAAAATATTTTTTCATATCGGGCAATTCGTGTTCAATTACGTGATGCACACCCGGATTTTGCAAACCGACTGCGTTAATCATACCGTTTTTACATTCTGCAATTCTCGGAGTGGGATTACCGAACCTTGCATCCTTTGTTGTTCCCTTGAATGAAAACGAACCGAGAATGTTAATATCATAAAAATCCTTAAATTCATTTCCAAAGCCAAAGGTACCTGATGCAGGGACTATCGGATTATCCATTTGCATTCCTGCAAGATTTACGGACAAATCTACCATATAATCTCCTCCTTTACAAGGATGGGGCCGTCCTTACAAATACGCTTATTGCCGTACTTTGTTTTACAAGAACAACCCATACAAGCACCAAATCCACAGCCCATACGCTCCTCAAAGCTGAACTGTCCAGAAGTTTTGGTAGCGTTATAAACTGCCTTAAACATCGGAAGCGGACCGCAAGTATAAAAGTAATCATAATCAACATCAGCCATAGCGTCGGTAACAAACCCCTTAATACCATAACTGCCGTCAACTGTTGTGACAAGCGTTGAGCAACCGAGCGAATTGAACTCGTCCTCATAGAAAACCTCGTCCTTAGTATTGAATCCAAGAACAACAGTCGGCTTTTGACCGTTTGCAATAAGAGCTTTAGCCAAATTATACATAGGCGGAACACCAACACCGCCTCCGATTAAAAGCGGTTTTGTTGACTTAGATATATCATATCCGTTACCCAAGCCTGTGAGGACATCCAAAACAGCGCCTTCGCTCATTTCGGACATTTGCTGTGTGCCTGTTCCGACAACCTTATATATAATTGTAATACATTCGCCGTCATAGTCGCAAACCGAAATAGGTCTGCGAAGAAATCTACCGTCGAGCTGTATATTTATAAACTGTCCCGGGGCGGTGATATACTGAGTATCACCACCGAGAACCATTTTATATACATCCTTTGTTAAAGGAGTATTTGACAAAACATTATACTTATTTTGTTTATACATAATTATTCCTTGTCTGCATCAATAGTAGATACACCAATAGTAATTTCCTCAAGAACATCGAGCAACACCTTAACTGTATCAAGAGAAGTAAACATAGTAACATTATTATCTACTGCCGCACGGCGAATTTCAGAGCCGTCAGAATGGCTGTCGCCTGCGTTAATGTCAATAGTATTAATAACATAAGCAATATGTCCCTGTCGCAAAGCCATAAGGATTTCGTCACTGTCGTCTGCGGTGAGCTTACGGCGTACTCTTGTTCTGATATTATGCTCCTTGAGATACTTTGCAGTACCGTCGGTAGCCTCAATATTAAATCCGAGGTCGTAAAATCTCTTAATAAGCGGGAGCGCTCTTGGCTTATCCTGGTCTGCTACCGTTACAAGAACCGTACCGTAGTTTGCAACATTCATACCTGACGCCTGAATTGCCTTATACAATGCTCTTGTGAGAGAGTTATCATATCCGATAGCCTCACCCGTAGACTTCATTTCAGGTGAAAGATAAGTATCCATTCCCTTTAACTTACTGAACGAGAAAGCAGGTGCTTTAACATACCAACGCTTCATTTCAGGCTGATAAACCTGCGTAATACCCTGTTCCTTTAAGCTGTGTCCGAGAATAACCTGAGTTGCAATGTGAGCCATAGAAACATTCGTTGCTTTTGAAAGGAACGGTACTGTACGGGATGAACGAGGATTTACCTCGATAACATATACATCATCTTTCTCATCGGCAATAAATTGGATATTGAAAAGACCTATTATGCCGATAGCCTTACCGAGCTTAACGGTGTAATCAATAATTTGGTCCTTTACTCTCTGTGATACGGAGAATGTAGGATATACGGAAATACTGTCACCTGAGTGAACACCTGTTCTCTCAACATGTTCCATAATGCCCGGAATGTAAACATCCTCGCCGTCACAGATAGCGTCAATTTCGAGTTCCTTACCCATAATGTACTTATCAACAAGTACAGGCTGTTCAGTATTAATTTCAACTGCTGTTTGAAGATAATGTCTGAGCGATTCCTCGTTAGCAACAATCTGCATAGCTCTGCCGCCGAGAACGAAAGAAGGACGAACAAGCACAGGATAACCGATTTCTTCGGCGACCTTAACGCCTTCCTCTATATCGGTAACAGCCTCACCCTTTGGCTGTGGAATACCAAGCTCAATCATAACCTTTTCAAACGAATCTCTGTTTTCTGCTCTGTCGATAGCGTCAACATCTGTGCCGATAATCGGAACACCTAAAGCGTCAAGAGGAGCAGCAAGGTTAATTGCTGTCTGTCCGCCGAGTGATACAACAATCCCGAGAGGCTTTTCAAGTTCGATTACATTCATAACATCCTCAACGGTAAGCGGTTCAAAATAAAGCTTATCTGATGTTGTATAATCGGTAGAAACTGTTTCAGGGTTATTATTTATAACTATTGCTTCATATCCTGCCTCACGAATAGACCAAATAGCGTGAACGGTAGAATAGTCAAACTCTACACCCTGACCGATACGGATAGGACCTGAGCCAAGAACAATAATTTTCTTCTTATCGCTTACGACAGACTCATTTTCCTGCTCATATGTTGAGTAGAAATACGGTACATACGAGTCAAACTCGCTTGCACAGGTATCAATCATCTTGTAAACCGGGAAGAGCTTATTTTCCTTACGGATATTATACACTTCGTTTTCGGTCATCTTCCAAAGACGAGCAATATACTTATCGGAAATGCCCATTCTTTTAGCTTCTTTCAGGATAGAAAAATCACCGACATTTGCTTTGATTTCTTCTTCAAAGTCAACTATGTGCTTAATCTTTTGAAGGAAGAACATATCAATTTTTGTATTGTCATAAATCATATTTATATCGGCGCCGTGATAAAGAAGCTCTGCGATAGCATAGAGTCTGTCATCTGTTCCGATTTTAATATAATCCATCAACTCATCGTAAGTATATGTATCAAACTTTTTGTCATAAATATGATTTACACCGGTTTCGAGCGAACGAACAGCTTTAAGCAGTGATTCCTCAAATGTTCTGCCTATGGCCATAACCTCACCCGTAGCCTTCATTTGGGTATTGAGCGAGTTATTTGCGTCTGTAAATTTATCAAACGGAAAACGAGGAATTTTTGTAACAATATAATCGAGTGTAGGCTCAAAAGAAGCAGGTGTATTTGCAATCGGAATTTCGTCAAGGTGCATACCTACGCTGATTTTTGCAGATACTCGTGCGATTGGATAGCCCGAAGCTTTTGAAGCGAGAGCAGACGATCTCGAAACACGAGGATTAACCTCGATAAGATAATATTGGAATGAAAGAGGGTCAAGTGCAAACTGAACATTACAGCCACCCTCTATTTTAAGTTCACGAATAATTTTAAGTGCGCTGTCACGGAGCATTTGATATTCTTTATTAGTCAAGGTCTGTGACGGTGCAACAACAACGCTGTCGCCTGTATGAATGCCGACAGGGTCAAGGTTTTCCATATTACAAATAGTAATTGCGGTATCGTTAGCGTCACGCATTACTTCATATTCGATTTCCTTATATCCCTTAATTGATTTTTCAACAAGAACCTGATGAACAGGAGACAACGCAAGAGCGTTTTTAAGCATAATCTCGCATTCCTTTTCGTCATCGGCAAAGCCGCCGCCTGTACCGCCGAGAGTAAACGCAGGACGAAGAACAACAGGATAGCCTATATCCGAAGCGGCTTTTAGGCCTTCTTCCAGAGTATTGGCAATTTCTGACGGAAGAACAGGCTCATTTAAGCTTTCGCACAAATCCTTAAACAGTTCTCTGTCCTCTGCTCTTTCGATAGCCTCAAAGGAAGTACCGAGTATTTCTACATCACATTCTTCAAGAACGCCTTTTTTAGCAAGCTGAACAGCAAGATTAAGACCTGTTTGTCCGCCGAGTGACGGAAGAATAGCGTCAGGTCTTTCGTGACGGATAATACGAGCCACATATTCAAGTGTGAGAGGCTCCATATATACCTTATCCGCAATGTCTGTATCTGTCATAATTGTGGCAGGGTTTGAGTTAATCAATACAACCTCATAGCCCTCCTCACGAAGTGCGAGACAAGCCTGTGTACCGCTATAATCAAATTCGGCAGCCTGTCCGATAACAATAGGACCTGAGCCTATAACAAGCACCTTATGTATATCTGTACGCTTTGGCATATTATTCAGCCTCCTTTTTCATTAAATCTATAAATTTATCAAAGAGATAAGAGCTGTCCTGAGGACCCGGAGCAGATTCCGGATGGTACTGAACCGAGAACAATCCTCTTTCTTTACATTCTACACCCTCTGCGGTATTATCAAGCAGGTTCTTATGTGTAAGTGTAAGCGGTGTACCCTCAAGAGAATCAACGCTTACGGCATATGAATGGTTTTGAGATGTGATTTCGATTTTACCTGTTTCAAGATTCATAACCGGATGATTACCGCCTCTGTGACCGAACTTCATCTTAAAGGTCTTAGCTCCGTGAGCGAGCGAAATCAGCTGATGTCCGAGACAAATTCCGAAAATCGGAAGCTTACCGCTAAGCTCCTTAACAAGCTCGATAACAGGCTGAACATACTCAGGGTCACCGGGGCCGTTTGAAAGAAACAATCCGTCCGGACGAAGCTTCAATATTTCCTCAGCAGGGGTGTTATAAGGCACAACCGTAACATTACAACCTTTTTCATTGAGCTTTCTGACGATATTAAGCTTAATACCGCAGTCAACCGCAACAACATCGTATTTATGATTTGGTGTACGTGAATACCAACGAAGCTTACAAGATACTCTCGATACCATATCGGTAGGAATTTGATATTCCCTTACTTCCCTTATAGCCTCCTCATAAGGTTTGTCTGCATCACAAATCATAACCTTTTGGCTGCCCTCATTACGAATAATTCTGGTAATCATACGAGTATCAACGCCGCTGATACCGGGAATATCGTATTCTGCAAAAATTTCAGAGAGCGTTTTAGTGTATCTGTAATTTGACGGAAGGTCGTTATACTCTCTTACAATCAATCCGCCCATAGTAGGAACACGAGTTTCAAAGTCCTCGTCATTAATACCGTAGTTACCGATAAGAGGATAGGTCATACAAACCATTTGGTCGGTGTATGACGGGTCGGAAATGATTTCCTGATAGCCTACCATCGAGGTGTTAAATACTATTTCATTTATTGCGGTTACATCAGCACCGAAGCCGTAGCCGTAAAACTCCATGCCGTTTTCCAGAACGATTTTCTTATCATAAGGCTTCATATACAATTTCTCCTTTACACATTGTTAGTACATTTTTTCCGACGAGTTCCCACCCCTCAAACGGAGTGGCTCTGCCCATTGAAAGAAATTCATCGGGATTAACTGTCCACTGTTTATTTACATCAAGCAGCGCCAAATCGGCAACCTCTCCCTCAGAAATCCTGCCGCCCGGAAGATTGAATATCTCTCTCGGCTTTATGCTCATCATATCAATTAACTTTTCAAAAGGGATAAATCCCGTTTTTACCAATTTGGTATACAAAACGCCAAAGGCAGTTTCAAGTCCGACAACACCCATTGCAGAGCCTTTCAGTCCCTTAGACTTTTCCTCTGCCGAATGCGGAGCGTGGTCGGTTGCGATTACATCTATCGTACCGTCAAGCACGCCCTGCAAAAGAGCCTGCTTGTCCTGCTCTGAACGAAGCGGCGGATTCATCTTAAACCTGCCGTCCTCCTGCAAATCCTTATCGCACATTGTCAAATAATGCGGTCCTGTTTCGCAAGTGACCTTTACGCCACGAGCCTTTGCCTGCCTGATTATATCAACGCTTTCTTTAGTTGAAATATGGCATACATGGTAATGAACTCCCGTTTTTTCGGCAAGCTCACAATCTCTTGCAATCTGCTCATACTCGGAAGCAGAGCAAATTCCTTTATGATTATGCTCCCTGCAATATTCACCGTCGTGAATATATCCGCCGTTAAGTAAGGAATTAACCTCGCAGTGAGCAGAAATAACCTTATCAATTTCGGCACATTCAAGCATAGCCTTTTGCATTATTTCAGCTTCCTGAACGCCTGTTCCATCATCACTGAATCCGACGGCAATGTCCTTCAACGACTCAAAATCAACCGTTTCGCCCGTTCCTTTTCTGCCCTTTGTTATAGAAGCAAAAGGATAGACATTAATCACAGCGTCTTTTTCGATTATGTCTGTCTGGGCTTTAATCCCGTCAATACTGTCCGGCACAGGATTCACATTAGGCATAGAGCAAACAGCAGTATATCCGCCTGCCGCAGCAGCTTGGGTGCCTGTTTTTATGGTCTCTTTATAAGAAAAACCGGGCTGTCTAAGATGTACATGAACATCTACAAAGCCCGGTATCAAATACCTATCCTGTGCATTGAAAACAGTGTCAACTCCATTTTTAGAAATGGAGGTACTAAGGGTGTCGATTTTGCCATCTTTTATGAGAACATCAAGTTGTTGAAATCTGTCTCCGATATAACAGAGAGCGCCCTTAATTAGTGTTGTCATATTGCACCTCTTTCGTTTGATTATTATAATTCAAAATGCAAAATTAGTCAATACAAAAATACAGAATTTATTATAAAAATATTAAAAACCAAACCGCTTACAGCTATCCTAATTTATTATCACTTGCGGACTTGTTTTAACAAAAAAGATTAGTGTTGTTTAGTTCTTAAAGATGTTGCGTCAAAACTCATATCCAAGAGCATTTTTAGCTTTTCGTCATCAGCAGTCGAGTCAAGTGCGACGCTTATCCAATTGTTTTTATTCATATGATATGATGGATAAAATCCGTCCTCAAGCAAAAGAGAGCCGATAAGCAACGAGTCACATTTAAGGTTTACAACAGAAATAATTTCATTAGATTTAAGCCCCAATTTGTTCTTAGGAATATCCATTATAACAGCAAACCATTTTTTATTATTGCTATGACGAAAAACCCGAAAAGTAGGATATTGCGCCCAAGGATAATCATAAGTACAATTATAATTATCGGTTATGAATTTTTCTAATTCGTTTCTGTTCATTCCTCACTCCGTGTCAACGCTTATAAACGCTGACAAAGTATCACTCCAAGTCAACGGTTTTCCAGCCTGCCGAAATTATGTCCTCAGCCTTTCCGACCTTAGTTAAGATATTTTCAATCAAATAATCGTTATTTGTTTTAGTTGTTATAAATGCTTTGATTTTAGATTCGTTATTGTCGCCGTCAATCGTCTCCAAATTATGCAAGAGTGCATTCGGCTCATTTTTTATAATTGACAGAATATTCTCTCTGATTTCCAAAGCAGCTTCTTCGGGGCAAACGACTGTAATTTTATAAAACTTCTCTCTGTTTTCCTTTTTAGACTTTTCGTACTTTCTGGCTTGGTCGATTTTATCCGACAACGGATGAATAACCAAATGAACAATTACTATCGCAAATGCCGCAATAACAGCATATTGAAGTTGTTTAAGACAACATAAAATTCCTATGGCTGAGCTTGTCCAAACAGTAGCGGCAGTATTCAAGCCCCTGATATTGGCGCCCTCTCTGATAATTAAGCCTGCACCGAGAAAACCGATACCGCTTACGACCTGAGCAGCAATACGAGTTAAATCCGTATCGGGACCTTGAACAAGGTATCCAAAGGAAGTAAACAAAAACGCACCGACACAAACGATAATATTAGTTATTATTCCTGCATTATGGCGAGTAAGCTGTCTTTCCAAACCGATGATAGCACCCAGTATTATAGCAAGCGAAACTCTTAAAATAAATCCTCCTGTGTCAGTTATGTCGGAATTCAACAATAATTCTTTCAAAATACAACCTCCGTAAAGTTTTAACCTCCGTCTATATTTTCAAAAAGCAGACATACGATTAAGTTCTATATTAAATATAATACAGCATTTATGATAATATTACAACCAACGAAGGAAAAATCAATAAAAATGTTATATCTCTAATTTTCAGAGAAAATATGAGTAAGCTGTTTTGAACAATCAAAATGTGTAAAAATAATTATAATTAGTATAACAGAGTTTCGCATAAGCAAGAGGATTCCAACTCTCTGTTTAAGCAAAATAATTTATTAAGCCGATAACGAAAAGGTGTGCCGGATAAAAAATATAGAAAAACCATTTCATAAACTTATTATTTTTTTGATTTTTGCCTCTGCTGCCATTATACATTGCAATCACAGGGATTGAAAAGACAACGCCCATTTGCAAAACGCCGTACACTTTATCAATGGCGAAGAAATACACCAAAGAATACAAAGCCACATAGAAAATCATCCAAGACATCTGCTTGCGAAAATCGCCTCTGTTTGTACCGATTGCCATAATACAAAGAGCAGCTATACAACTCCAATCACTCGGCAAAGTAATAATGCAAATCAGAATAACGAGCAAAACTTTATTTATTAATTTAATCCTTTTGCTGTCGGCAATTCTGAGCATTACCAAGCCCCAAGCGAGCGACCACATAACGCTCGTCTGATTCAGAAAGCTGCCATAATAAAACGGAATAAAAGATCTGAAATCAACAAAATCATTTGACGCAAAGATATACGCAAAATGCGAAATTAAGGCAAAAATGAAAAGTCTTAAAGTATACTTATTTATATTTCTTGTATAGTGATAGCCCTCTGCAATAAAATAGCACATTATAGGACAAGTCAGTCTGCCGATTATATGCATTACCAAGGGCAATAAAGCTGTCGGATAGCCGTCAAACATTGCCCAAGCCACATGATCAACAGTCATTGCAATTATAGCAATAAGTTTCAGTTGATTGGAATTAAGTATTTTGCTTTTCGTCATAAACACTCCTCCCTATAAGTTTAATCTGTATAATAATTATATCATAAGGAGAAGCAAATTCACAACAGGTTTTAACAAAAAAGAGCATCTCGATTGAGATGCCCTTAAATTATAAAATTTCAATTATTACCGTTGATTTGAAATTGAAAATAAGCCCTGAAATCCCCTAATACAGGGAGTTTCAAGCTATGATTTTTTATTTAGTTTACGGTTTTAAACAATTTGCTTCAGCGATTACAAACGGTTGTTAAATTATATGTGAACAAGTTATATTTTTAATTTTTAAATGTTTCTTATATATTTATATCAAATATTTTTTATGAAATGAACCGATTTTGCTTTTTCATGAAAGCCATTTGAAAGATGAAGATTGATACTGGCCAAATTATCAATTTCACAATCGGATGCAATTTGAGTAATTCTCTGCTCTTTAGCCCATTTTTCGCACAGTTCTATCAAATGAGTTGCTATACCGAAATTTCGATATTCTTCTTCAACATAAATTGCTTCAATATAGGCAACTTTTTCGCTTGTTGCCCCCTCTACATATTCCGATCTTATCGAACAATGAACAAACGCAAGCATTTTTTCTTTATAATAAGCAGTATAAACTCTGTTATTTTCTGTTTGTACAAGCTCCTCAAATTCGGTTTTCAATTTATCATAATCATCATTCCAAAGTTTAGCTGCAAGCTTTGCCACATTATAAGCGTCCTGCTTTCGGCAATAATAGAATTCTAAACCATACCAAATCCAGTCTAAAACATCTACTCCGTTAAGGCTGAATTTCGATATCATGGAATGTTGTTTTTTCCTCATACACACAAAGTGCCATGTCAAGTAACGCAAAAAGCATAACTGCCCCTGTTCCCTCGCCAAGTGCCAGTCTTGCATCAATGACCGGGTGTAAATCCAATTCTTCCATCAGACTTTCAAATGCAGGCTCTTTTCCTTTATGGGATGGAAGCAGGTATGCCTTGACCCCGGGATACATCCGCTCTGCCACAAGTGCTGCCGCAAAGCTCATAACTCCATCCAGCACAATCGGTACATGATGGATA
>UQAZ01000028.1 GCA_900539165.1 uncultured Oscillospiraceae bacterium | reverse complement strand
GGCGGTTTTGATTGTAGGCGGATATGTCGCTTATGTCATGATTGACTACCACAGAATTGAGGACGATCAAGCTTTGCAGATAAACGATGTTACGAGCGAGTCTGCTCTTGTTGACCAAGAGTATAAGGTCATTTCGTACAATATCGGTTTTGCGGCTTATACTCCTGACTTCGGCTTCTTTATGGACGGCGGTACAAAGAGCCGTGCTAATTCCGAGGAGTCGGTTAAGAGCGTAATTGACGGAATAGGAGATTTTCTTAAATCCGAAAATCCCGATATTATCCTTATCGAGGAAGTTGATAAGAAAGCAACACGCAGTTATCACTATGACCAAGAGGAAGCGCTCAGAGGTAAGCTTGACGGATATGATTCAATGTTCACGGTAAACTTTGACAGTCCGTATTTGTTCTATCCTATTACCAAGCCTCACGGCAAATCCTATGCCGGTATGTTGACCTTGTCAAAGTTCAATATTGAAAGCGGTTTAAGACGCAGCTTGCCGATTGAAAACGGTTTTATGAAATTCGTTGACCTTGACCGTTGCTATTCTGTTTCGAGAATTACTGTTGAAAACGGCAAAGAACTTGTGCTTTATACACTTCATCTCTCGGCATATACCTCTGACGGAACAATCGCAACCGATCAGCTTAAAATGCTTATAAGTGATATGCAGGCGGAATATGAAAAGGGGAATTACTGTATCGCAGGCGGCGATTTCAACAAGGACTTGCTTGGCGATTCGGGCAAGATTTTCGGAATTGACGGCACAAATTATACTTGGGCGCAACCTGTTGATTCAAAATTGTTTGATGGAACAAATCTCAAAATTGTTGCTCCTTACAATGAGAAAAATCCGATTCCCTCATGCAGAAATGCCGACGGTCCGTATAACGACAAGCAGTTTGTACTTACGGTTGACGGATTTATAGTTTCCGACAATGTTACAGTTACAAACAGCGATGTTTATGACCTTCAGTTTAAGTATTCTGATCACAACCCCGTATATATGACCTTTAAGCTTAACAAATAATTAAACTAAAGCGGACAACTCATTTGGATTGTCCGCTTAGCTTTTGCTTGCAATGTTACTTATTGTTGGCTTTAATCTGTTAAAAAGATAAAAAATTATGTTAAGATACATAGTATAACGAGTGCAATTCCAATTGGGGTTGCCCATTTTCTAAAACAAGCAGAAATACAAATCGGAATTTTACTCTACGGAGCGTAGAAACCGCATAAATTCACCATATTCTACGTCTCGTGGGTGTGATTGATAATCAAATCATAGGATAATCAAATCAGAAAGGAGGAAAACGGATGGATCAAATTAAGATTGGTAAATTTATCGCTGATGAAAGAAAACGAAAAGGATATACGCAAAAACAACTTTCAGAAAAATTAGAAATCAGTGACAAAACAATTTCAAAATGGGAGAGAGGAAATGGTTTTCCGGAAGTATCATTACTGTTGCCATTATGTAATGAACTAGAGATAACGGTTAATGAACTACTATCTGGTGAAAGAGTATCTGAAGAAGAATATTTGAAGAAAGCGGAGAAAAATATGGTGAATTTAGTCAGAGAAGCTCAGGAAAGTAAAAAGAAAATTGTCCTATCAGCAATGGTGGCAGGACTTACAATTATAGCGGCAGTTCCATTATTTATATTGTCGGGAATGCTGGAGATAGAGAACTGGATTAGAGTACTTCTTATAGGGATAGGTCTCGTTGTGATAGTTGGAGGAATTGCAATTGCCTGTGTCCTTGATATAGAAGCAGGAGCTTTTGAGTGCCCCGAATGTAATAATAGATTTGTTCCAGATATGAAGTCTTATATTATGGGACCTCATACAATTACAAAGCGAAAGTTAGTATGTCCGTATTGTGGTGCACATAAATATTGTAAGAAGGTTCTTACAAAGTAAAACTGAAATTTTATCTATGCAAAGAGTCCGATAATTTCCGTTTTTTCAACTTGCCCTTTGAGAGAGGAGAAATCCTTTTCTTATAGGGTTTGTGAAATATAAAATATTATGTTAAGATACATAGTATAACGAGTGGGCAATTCCAATCGGAGTTGCCCATTTTTTAAGAAACAGAAATATAATCTGAATTTTCAGGAAAGTTGTTGTTATGATTAGAGAATTACAAAAAGCGGATATAAATCAAGTCGCCGATATATGGTTGGATACAAATATAAAGGTGCATAATTTTATCCCTGCTCAATATTGGAAAGACAATTTTGAATTGGTAAAAGAACTGCTGTTACAGGCTGAAGTCTATGTTTGTGAAGAAAATCGGGAAATAAAAGGCTTTATAGGAATGAACGGCGAATATATTGAGGGCATTTTTGTTTCTGATAAAAATCAGTCGCAGGGCATAGGCAAACGATTACTGGATTATATAAAAAACAAAAAGTTCGGGTTGGCTTTGCGTGTGTATCAGAAAAATATTCGTGCAATCTCCTTTTATCAAAGAGAGGGTTTGGAAATTAAGCGTGAAGATTTAGACGAAGCTACCGGGGAAAAAGAATATGTAATGGTATGGCAACCGAAATGATAAGTCTTACGAATGATGCGAGGTTTGCAATGAAACGGCAACAGAGAGTTGCTTGTGAAAAAGAACTGTGCATATTATAATTAAGCCGAGAGGTGATAATATGCAAACTAAGGAAATATACTGAAATTAAGAACAAAAAGCGGACTTTCGCAAAACGAACCGGCGCAAAAGGCTTTTGTAAAATCGGCAGACTGTAATTAAATTGACGGCGTATTCTTGTATGGTGCGTCGTTTTTGTATTTACTTTGGCGGCGAATGTGCTATAATCAAGTTGTAAGGGTAATACCTGCTGATTTATCTTAGGAGTGATATGAATGAACGAAACAATTAAAGTTATGAAAGAACGCAGAAGCGTAAGAAAGTTTAAGAGTGATATGCCGCCAAAGAGCGACATTGAACAGATTATTGATGCAGGACTTCACGCCCCAAGCGGAAAAAATATGCAATCGGCTAAGATTATAGCAATTACAAATAAAAAACTCAGAGATGAGATTTCCGCACTTAATTGCAAAATCGGCGGTTGGAATGAGGACTTCGACCCGTTTTACAATGCCCCGGTTATTCTTCTTGTAATTGCCGATAAAAGTTTTCCTACATATATTTATGATGGCAGTCTTGTGATGGGTAATCTTATGCTTGCCGCACATTCATTGGGTCTCGGCAGCATTTGGATTCACAGAGCAAAAGAGGAGTGCGAAACTCCCGAGATTAAAAAACTTCTTGCCGATTTGGGAATTGACGGCGAATGGGAAGGCGTAGGTCATTGCGCTGTCGGCTATGTTGACGGCGATATGCCTAAACCACACGATATTAAACCCGACAGGGTATATTGGGTTGAGTGAATTATGAAAAGAAATGTTGCACTGATAACGATACTTGTTTTATTGCTGCTTTCTGTCTTTTACGGATGTAGTGCGAATAGTGATTCGCTTGGGGTGACCGCACCCGACGGCGAACTTATTTTTGAAGAAACGGTGTCGCCTAATAAAGAGTTTACGGATAATGACGCCGATGTAGTTTACTATATAATCAGGGTGTATCAAAAGAGCGATTACTCGCTTGTTGTTCAGCCGGATTCAAATTCCGAGTTTTACAGGGTCGGAGAATATACCGTTGACTGTAAGCGAAAAATAACTAAAGATGATATAAGCGTTAAGTGGGAAACCCTCGGCGGAAGTACCGAATACTCGGAGCATGACCAACTCGGGCTAGCTGATGTCAGTATCAAAATTGATGACGGTAACACGGACGAAAGAATTGTAAGCTTTATAGGTAAGGCTGTTAAGAATGTAGCGGAGGCTGTCGGCTGATATGTGGATTACTTATTTTATACTTGATATAATTATACCGCTTGTTATGCTTATTGCAGGTGTGCTGTCGGCTAAAAAGCCGCCTAAGAATATCAACGTCCTTGTCGGTTACAGAACAGAACGCTCGCAGAAAAGTAAGCAGGCGTGGAATTTTGCACAAAAATATTTTGGTATACTGTTCCTGAAAACAGGCGTTGCAGTGCTTGCGGTGACTCTTGTTGCTTCGCTTGTCGTGCTTAAATCAAGTGAAAAGGTATGGAGCATTGAGTGCGTAATTTTGATTGTGCTTCAAACAATATCGGTATTTGTTCCGATAATTTTGACGGAAAAGAAATTGAAAAGTAAATTTGACGGTGATTAAAATGAAAGAATATAATTGGGCTGTTCTGGGTGCGGGAGTTATCGCAAACGAGACGGCTACGGTTATGGCTAAAATTACCGATGCCGAAAGCGGAGAGAGCAGACTCGTTAAAGCAGGTAAAAACGAGGACGCCCTTTGGTATGAAATAGAGGATATGGAAAAAAGCGTGTCGGGTGAGGACTGTATGCACCTCAATTATACCGAGGATGTTATGCATTTGATGACCTCGTTCAGACAGGAATGGAATATGAAATATCCGGAGGAGATGTGATTAAATGAGAACTGTGCTTAAAAATTGTGTACTGCTTGACGGTACAAAGGATATGACGCCCGTAAAAAATACAGATGTTGTAATTGACGGTGACAAAATCGTTGAAATCGGCGAGGCAACCGTTAATAAAAACGATGCGGTTATCGACCTTGACGGCAGATATTTAATGCCCGGTCTTATAAATTTGCATGTTCATTTGCCGGCAGGAGGCAAGCCGAAAAATAAGCCTCTTAACGCAGAAAAGCTGTCTAAGCTTGCCATGTCGAGTGCTTTTATGAGAAGTTTTACTCTTAATATGTGCCACGCATATGCTATGCAGGGCTTGATGTCGGGCGTTACCACGATTCGTACGGTAGGAGGTTTGGGCGATATTGATACAAAACTTCGTGACCGTATCAATTCGGGCAAGCTTGAGGGTCCGAGAATCCTTGCATCGGATTATGCTATCGGCGTACCGGGAGGCCATATGGTCGGCTCGGTTGCTAAAGCGGCACAGTCCTCTCAAGAAGCAGAGGCAATGGTAGACGACCTTAACAGCCACGGTGTTGATTTAATCAAGCTTATGATTACAGGCGGAGTTATGGACGCCAAGGTTAAGGGCGAGCCGGGTGTGCTGAAAATGCCTGCCGAAATAATAAAGGCTTGCTGCGACAGAGCGCATTCCTACGGCTTAAAGGTGGCTGCTCATGTGCAAAGTCCCGAGGGTGTAAGAGTTGCTCTTGCAAACGGTGTTGATTCTATCGAACACGGCTCTGTTTTATCTCAAAGCGAGATTGACGCCTATAAGGAGCATAATGCTGTAATGGTTTGCACAATTTCTCCTGCATTGCCTATGGCGAGATTTGAAAGAAAAACTCTCGGAATAAGCGAGGCCGTTCAGTACAATTCCAATATCGTTTATAACAATATGATAAACGGCTCCAAAACTGCACTTGAAAACGGAATTACAGTCGGACTTGGAACTGATACGGGTTGTCCTTATACAACACATTATAATATGTGGAGAGAGCTTCATTATTTTGAAAGCTATGTCGGCGTGTCACCTGCGTTTGCACTTTATACGGCAACGCTTAATAACGCAAAAATTCTCGGAATTGATGATATTACAGGCAGTATCGAGGTCGGTAAGTGTGCCGATATTATGGTGACCGATGCTGACCCGTTCAACGATTTCAGAGCAATGGAACAGCCGTATATGGTTATCGCAAGGGGCAGGATTTATTCAAATCCGAAAATTAAAAAGTATGCAAAGTGTGATGCCGAGCTTGATAAATACTATGATTGACGGTAAAAAACTTACATATAATATCTGAAAATAACGGCGGCATATCGGCTTCGATGTGTCGCTGAATTAAAAATGTGTTGAAATTATGTCACAAAAATAATATAATATTATAAATTGGATTTTTTGCGGCTACATTCCGCCACTTTTATGAAAGAAAGGCTATGGTGAATATTATGAGATCTGATTTAATTAAAGAGGGACCGTCAAGAGCGCCTCATCGTTCACTTTTGAGAGCTTTGGGCATTGATGAGCTTGAAATGAAAAGACCGTTCGTAGCGGTTGTTAATTCTAAGAGTGATTATATCCCGGGACATATGCACCTTGACAAGATTGCCGAGCAGGTTAAGGCAGGTATTCGTAACGCAGGCGGTGTTCCGTTTGAATTTAATACCATTGGCGTATGCGACGGTATCGCTATGAATCACAGAGGAATGAAGTATTCTCTCTGCTCCCGTGAGCTTATTGCGGACAGCATTGAGGTTATGCTCACGGCACATCCTCTCGACGCTATCGTGTTTATTCCTAACTGCGATAAAATCGTGCCGGGTATGCTCCTTGCCGCTTGCAGACTTAATCTGCCTTGTATTTTTATCAACGGCG
Source organism: uncultured Oscillospiraceae bacterium (assembly GCA_900539165.1). Taxonomy (GTDB): domain Bacteria; phylum Bacillota; class Clostridia; order Oscillospirales; family Acutalibacteraceae; genus Eubacterium_R. The sequence goes on along the minus strand of UQAZ01000028.1, from coordinate 8,592 downwards.
GACCTATGCTCCCCGGTAAAAGCACCGAAACAACTAATCCTATCGGACTTAGTGAACAGTTTGAGTATGTAGGTGCAAATGCTGTCGGCAAAATGTCTGACGAAAATCTTGAGCAAACTGCATTTACCGCTTGTCCTACCTGCGGTTCATGCTCAGGTATGTATACTGCCAATTCTATGAATTGCCTTACTGAGTCAATCGGTATGTCGCTTCCCGGCTCGGGAACTATCCCTGCTGTTTATTCGGCTCGTCTCAGACTTGCAAAGATGGCAGGCGAGAGAGTAATGGAACTTCTCAAAGAAGATATAAAGCCGTCTGATATTATTACCGAAAAAGCTATTCAAAACGCTATGAGAACCGATATGGCTATCGGCTGCTCAACTAATACAATTTTACATCTTACCGCCGTTGCTCACGCTGCCGGTCACGATATTGATTTATCAGACCTTAACGAAATGGGTAACGCAACACCTCAGATTTGTAAGCTTAATCCGGCTTCGTCTGTGTTTATTACCGACCTTAATGATGTAGGCGGTATGCAGGCTGTTATGAAAGAGCTTGCTTCAGGCGGACTTATCAATACCGATTGCCTTACCGTCAGCGGAACGATCGCCGAGAGAATCGCAAAAGCTCCGGACGCAGACGGTACAGTTATCCGTAAACTTGACGACCCGTTCTCAAAGGACGGCGGTATCGCTGTTCTTAAAGGCAACCTTGCCGAAGAAGGTGCTGTTGTTAAAAAGGGTGCTGTTGCGCCTGAAATGATGCAACACAAAGGACCTGCAAAGTGCTACAATTCCGAGGAGGAGGCTATTGCTGCCATTACGGGCGGTAAGGTAGAAGCAGGCGATGTTGTTGTAATCAGATACGAAGGACCTAAGGGCGGTCCCGGTATGAGAGAAATGCTCTCACCGACTTCCGCTATTATAGGTATGGGCTTAGGCTCATCTGTTGCGCTTCTTACAGACGGTCGTTTCTCCGGTGCTACAAGAGGTGCGTCAATCGGTCATGTCAGTCCCGAGGCGGCAGTAGGCGGTACTATTGCGCTCGTTGAGGACGGCGACGAAATTGAAATTGATATTCCTGCAAGAGTTCTCAGAGTGAATGTTTCCGACGAAATTCTTGCCGAGAGAAGAAAACATTGGACTGCTCCTAAGCAGGAACTCAGCGGTTACTTAAAGAGATATGCTCAGCATGTAACAAGCGGTTCCAGGGGTGCTGTTTTTGAAGACGATTAATTTATGAGCAAAACTCAAAAAAACGAATCAAAATCTCAAAGAAAAAGAAAAAAAGAGCCTAACAAGGTTCTGTCATATTTTAGGTATGCCGTTGTGTACCTTTTGGCTGCCTTGGTGGTTATTGTTCCTGTCAGCGCATTGGTGCTGTCAAAGGCTGTGAATACCGTTCATAAGACGCAGGAAATTATGACCCCGGGCGCTAACGAGGTCTTTATCGACGATTCGTATGTGGAATGTCCTTATTCGGAATTTTTGGATACGGTGAGCGTCGGTAAGCTTTTGGGCAGCGTAAGCTGTGAAAGTGTCGGACTTTGTGAAAATGTCTATTACGGTCTAAACAGGGCTTGTCTCAGAAACGGCGCAGGACTTGACGCAACCTCTTATCTTTTCGGTGAGGGCGGTTGCAGTAGGGTTGCGGCTTATCCGTCAACCTCGTTTAAGATGCTTAAAAATATTAAAATCGGTGAGATTATTACTGTGCAAACCTATTGGGGCAGATATGAATATCAGGTAACTCAGGTGTTACAGGGTGAGAATGCAGAAGCTCCAAACGGAGATTATCTCGTTCTTGCGGTGAACAGCTCTGTCGAGCCTTTTTCGACACAGAAGGGGATTAATACTTATGTCATTGCCGAGCTTACCTCAAGGGAGGTGCAGTAATGGCGAGATTTATTACAGATTCTAAAATGAAATACAGAGACAGGCTGTCGTTTTTCCTTTTTGCAGCTCTTGCATTTCTCAGCGTGTCGTTGTGCTGTCTTATCAGCATTGCCAATCCTGCCACGCTTGTAACAGCGTTTACCGATTATAATGTGGTAGAGCCGCTTCGTGCGGATGTGTTGCAATATACCGAGGATATGTGCCAAAAGAATAATATCCCCGACGATTTCGCTTCGGGTGTGGTTACCTATGACGAAATGTATTTGCTTGAAAAGGCTTATGTTTCAGGTACGCTTAATGCTTCTAAGCAGTATACCGAGGCTTCGTTCGGTCCTTATTTGGACGACCTTACCGATACTATTCAAAAGAGGCTTGCAAAATCACTTGAGGAAAACGGAGTTTCTTACGATTCCGAGGAGTCGCTTCGTACATTTTGCTTAGATATATCCGATTATATTAACAGCAGAATTAATGTCAGTTGTATGAATTCTGTTAAATACAGCGTTAAGAGAATCAAGTTTATGTCGTATTTGCTTACGGCTGTCTTTTCTGTGTGTGCCGCAGTATGCACGGCTTTGATTGTGCTTAACGGGGGTAAAAGATACAGAGCTATAAGAAGTATATCTTATTCTGTTTTAGGCACGGCATTGGTTAATTTCACGGTGCTTGCCGGTATAAAAATCGTTGAGGCAACAAAAGATTTAGTTATATATCCGCTTTATGTTGCAGACGCTTTTATAAACTATGTTGATATGTCTTGCGGGGCTTTTGCAGTCAGCGCAATATCGTCACTTGCCGTATTTTTACTGCTTGTGGCTGTTTCGTGGAAATTAAAACGAAACGAAAAAGACTAAAGAGGTAGAAATATGGAAGAAAATATTAAAATTCAAGACGAAGAAAAAATCGAAAATGCAGTTGAGCAGACAGCCGAGGAGGTTGTTGACGACAGACCTGTGCTTATTGATGTAGACCATGTTAATATGGAATTTGTTTTGAGCCACGAAAAGGTTGATAATCTTAAAGAGTTTGTTATTCGTAAGATTAAGAAAAACTATAAGGTTAATAAATTTAAGGCTCTTAACGATATTACATTTCAGGTTAAGCAGGGACAGCGACTTGCCATTATGGGACTTAACGGTGCGGGAAAGAGTACACTCCTTAAAACCATAGTAGGTGTTTATAAGCCTACATCGGGTACTGTTACAAAGCACGGCGTTATGGCTCCGCTTATCGAGCTTGGTGCAGGCTTTGACCCTGAATATACTGGTAAGGAGAATATCTATCTTTACGGTGCTATTCTCGGATACAGCAGGGAGTTTTTGGATTCAAAGGTTGACGATATTATCGAATTTTCCGAGCTTGGACACTTTATTAATGTTCCGCTAAAAAACTATTCTTCGGGTATGAGAGCGCGTTTGGGCTTCTCGATTGCTACGGCTGTTGACCCCGATATTCTTATCCTTGACGAGGTTTTGTCCGTGGGCGACGCAAAGTTCCGTGCTAAGAGCTTGGCTAAGGTAAAGTCAATGTTTGACTCGGGCGTAACTGTTTTGTTTGTTTCTCATAATATCGACCAGGTTATGGCTATTTGCGATTCTGCGATTCTTCTCCAAAAGGGTAAAATTATCGCTCAGGGTACTGCCGAGGAGGTCGCAATCATTTATAATGAAAAGACCGGCGGTAAAAAGGTTATAAAGTAATATTAATTAAGAGAATGGCTGACGGTCATTCTCTTTTTCTGTATGTTGTATGTGTTACACGGTAAGACACAATATATAGTATTGTGACTTTCTTACAAACTTTTGATATAAATTTTGTTACTTTATACGAAAATTTATTGAATTTTTTTGTGAAAATCCCTTGACATACGCACCTCTATATATTATAATAGGCAAGCGTGTGAGAGTGCGCTAAGATAAGTTATATATTATATATATCTTTGATATGCGTTCGACTTGCACAACATGATATGCGATGATGTCGGAGGTTGCGCTGTTTAAGCGGTAATTTCGGCGGAGTATGTCCGGTTTCAAACACGGGCGAAATTATCTGAATTAATCCACGAAACGAGTAGCTTGCGAATGCTCGTGCGTGAATGCTATTCTTCTGCCCGAATGAATATTTGTCATTCGGTTTTAATAAATGGGAGGGTAGAAACACACGGCCTCGTGGGACGGTTCAGAGGCTCGCACCACTAAATTTCAATGGAGGAATTAAAATGGCAGCAAGTAAAGTCAGAATCAGAATCAGACTTAAAGGCTACGATCACAGCATTGTTGATCAAGCAGCAGAAAAGATTGTTGAAACTGCAAAGAGAACAGGTGCACAGGTAAGCGGTCCAATTCCACTTCCTACCGAAATCGAAAAGGTTACAATCCTTCGTGCTACTCATAAGTACAAGGACAGCCGTGAGCAGTTTGAGCAGAGAACACACAAAAGACTCATTGACATCCTTAGACCTTCAAACAAAACTATTGAAGCTCTGCAGGGTCTTGAGCTCCCGGCAGGTGTTGACTTGGAAATCAAAACAAAGTAATCCAAGTTAAAACACGGTCGAGGTCATGTTGGGGGTACCCAACCAATAACCAAAGGAGGAAATACAAATGAAGAAAGGTCTTATCGGTAAGAAAATCGGCATGACTCAGATCTTCGACGAGGCAGGCAACGCAGTTCCTGTTACAGTTGTTGAGGCTGGTCCATGTGTGATTACCCAGAAGAAGACAATGGAGAATGACGGCTACGAGGCTGTTCAGGTTGGTTTCGGCGATGTTAAGGTTGCCAGAGTAAACAAGCCTATGAAGGGTCACTTCGACAAAGCAAACGTTGCTCCTAAGAAAACACTCAAAGAGTTCCGTCTTGATGACATCTCATCAATCAATGTCGGCGACATCCTCAAGGCTGATTTATTTGCAGCAGGTGATGTAGTTGATGTTAAGGGAACAAGCAAGGGTCACGGAACAGCAGGCGCAATTAAGCGCTGGAACTTCTCAAGACTCAGAATGAGCCACGGTACAGGTCCTAACCACCGTCACGCAGGTTCACTCGGTGCTTGCTCAAGCCCATCAAGAGTATTTAAGGGCAAGAAGATGGCAGGTCACTACGGTCACGAAAATGTAACAGTTCAAAACCTTACAGTTGTTAAGGTAGACGCAGAATCAAACCTTATCGCTATCAAGGGCGCTATCCCGGGTCCTAAGGGCGGAATCGTTGTTATTGCTGACGCTGTTAAAGCTTAACGAAAGGAGAGATAAATATGGCACAGGTTCAGGTTTATAACCAAGAAGGAAGAAAGACTTCAAAGCTCGAGCTTGCTGATTCAGTATTCGGTATCGAGCCAAACGCAGATGCAATGCATCTCGCAGTAGTTAGCTATCTTGCTAACCAACGCCAGGGCACACAGTCCACTCTCACTCGTTCAGAAGTAAGCGGTGGCGGTGCAAAGCCTTGGAGACAGAAGGGTACAGGTAGAGCTCGTCAGGGTTCAACCAGATCACCTCAGTGGACACACGGCGGTATCGCACTCGGTCCTAAGCCGAGAAAGTATAAGGTAGAACTTAACAAGAAGGTTAAGAGACTCGCTATGAAATCAGCTTTGTCTTCAAAGGTTGCAGGCGAAGAAATGATGGTAGTAAATAAGATTGAGCTTGACGGCATTAAGACAAAGGCTATTGTTGAAATGCTCGCAAAGTTAAAGTCAGCTAAGAAGGCACTTATCGTAACTGCTGAGGCTGACGAGACAATCTATAAGAGCGCTCGTAACATTGAGGGCGTTAAGGTGGCAACAGTAAACACACTTTGCGTTTACGACATCCTTAATTGTGATTCATTCATCGTTCTCAAGGACGCAGCTAAGAAGATTGAGGAGGTATATGCATAATGAAAGCAGCACAGGATATCATCCTTAAGCCAATCATTACAGAAAACTCAATGATGGGTATTATGGAAAAGAAATATACCTTCAAGGTTGCAAAGGACGCTAACAAGATCGAGATTGCTAAGGCAGTCGAGGCTGTTTTCCCAGGCACAAAGGTTGCTAAGGTAAACACAATGAATGTTAGAGGTCATCAGCGCCGTCAGGGTTACAATGTAGGCTACACTCCATCTTGGAAGAAGGCTATCGTAACTCTTACAGAGGATTCAAAGGAAATTGAATTCTTTAACGATATGATGTAATCGCAGATAGGTATATAAATAAATATTTATACCTATTATATAAGCAACGCAAATATGTGGATGATGAGGTATGAAAGGTGCCATCCTTTCGCAAAGTTATTCACAGTAAGGAGATTAATAAATGGCAGTAAGAAATTATAAGCCGACTACACCTTCAAGAAGAAATATGTCGGTAATTGATTATTCTTCTCTCTCAAAGGTTGCTCCTGAGAAATCGCTTCTTGAGCCAATGAACAAGAAGTCAGGTCGTAACTCTTACGGAAGAATTACAGTTCGTCACCGCGGTGGCGGAAACAGAAGAAAATATCGTGTTATTGATTTCAAGAGAAACAAGTTCGATATTCCAGCAGAGGTTAAGACAATCGAGTACGATCCAAACCGTTCTGCAAACATTGCACTTATCCAGTACGAAGACGGTGTAAAGAGCTACATCACAGCTCCTGAAGGTCTCAAGGTTGGTGCAACAGTAATCGCCGGTACAGATGTAGATATCGTTGTAGGTAACGCACTTCCTCTCGAGAATATGCCGGTTGGTACTATCGTTCACAATGTAGAGCTTTATCCGGGCAACGGCGCTCAGCTTGCAAGATCAGCCGGCAACAGCGCTCAGCTTATGGCTCTTGAAGGTCCTTATGCACTTCTCAGACTTCCTTCAGGCGAGTTGAGAAATGTACCAAAGGAATGTATCGCAACAGTAGGCACAGTAGGTAACTCAGACCACGCTAACGTTAAAATCGGTAAAGCCGGCCGTAAGCGTAATATGGGTTGGAGACCAACAGTTCGTGGTTCTGTAATGAACCCGAATGACCACCCACACGGTGGTGGTGAAGGTAAGTCACCTATCGGACGTCCGGGTCCATGCACACCTTGGGGCAAACCTGCTCTTGGTTATAAGACACGTTCTAAGAAGAAGGCATCTGATAAGATGATCGTTCGTCGCAGAAACAGTAAGTAAACGGAAAGGAGAAGATTAAATGAGTAGAAGTACTAAAAAAGGCGCTTATGTTGAAGAAAGCCTCTTCAAGAAGGTTGAAGCACTCAACGCTAAGGGCGACAAGCAAGTTATTAAGACTTGGTCAAGAAGTTCAACAATCTTCCCTGAGTTCGTTGGTCACACTTTTGCTGTTCACGACGGAAGAAAGCATGTTCCTGTATATGTTACAGAGGATATGGTTGGACATAAGCTCGGTGAATTTGCACCGACAAGAACATTCAGAGGCCACGCAGGCTCAAAGACAGGTAAGTAATCGAAAGGAGAGTTATTATGGAATCTAAAGCAAAAGCAACATATGTCCGTATGTCTCCTAGAAAGGTTCAGATCGTTCTCGATCTTATCAGAAACCAACCTGCAGACAAGGCTATGGCTATTCTCAAGTTCACACCGAAAGCTGCAACAGAGCCGGTTATGAAGGTTCTCAAGTCAGCTATGGCAAACGCTGAGAATAACTTTAATATGGACGTAACAAGATTATATGTAGCTCAGGCACACGTTGCTCCGGGTCCGATTCTCAAGAGAATCCAGCCAAGAGCTCAGGGCAGAGCATACAGAATCAATAAGAGAACATCACACATTACCCTTGTACTCAAGGAAATGGAAGACTAAGCGAGGAGGTAAAGTTAAATGGGACAGAAATGTAATCCAACCGGTTTAAGAATCGGTGTTATTAAAGACTGGGACTCTCGCTGGTATGCAAAGAAAGGCGAATTTGGCGACATTCTTGTAGAAGACTACAATCTTCGTCAATATCTCCTTAAAACACTTTACAGTGCAGGTGTTCCAAAGGTAGAAATCGAAAGAGATACAAAGAGAGTAAGAATCAACATTCACTGCGCTAAGCCGGGTATGGTTATCGGTAAGCAGGGTGCTGAGATTGAGAAGCTCAAGGCTATTTGTGCTAAGAAGCTCGGTAAGGATGTAAATGAAGTATTCATTAACATCATCGAGATTAAGCAGCCTGACCTCAACTCTACTCTCGTAGCTCAGTCAATCGCTCAGCAGCTTGAGCGCCGTGTGGCATTCAGAAGAGCTGTTAAGGGTGCTATCAGAAACACAATGAGACTTGGCGCTCGTGGTATCAAGGTTATGGTTTCAGGTAGAATCGGCGGTGCAGAAATCGCTCGTAGCGAAACATATAAAGAGGGTACAATTCCTCTTCAAACAATTCGTGCAGACATCGACTACGGTACAGCAGAAGCTGCTACAACATACGGTAGACTCGGTGTTAAGGTTTGGATCTATCAGGGTGAGGTTCTCAGAGAATCTCGCAATAAGAAGAGAAGAACAAATCGCAAGGAAGGGGGAAATAAGTAATGCTCTTACCTAAGCGTGTAAAACACAGAAAGCAGCACAGAGGTCGTATGACAGGTGCAGCTATGAGAGGTAATAAGGTAACATACGGTGAGTACGGTTTGGCAACAACAGAGCCTGCTTGGATCACAGCAGCTCAGATTGAAGCAGCCCGTATCGCTATGACCCGTTACACAAAGCGTGGCGGTAAAGTTTGGATTAAGATTTTCCCAG
>UQAZ01000027.1 GCA_900539165.1 uncultured Oscillospiraceae bacterium | reverse complement strand
GAGCGTCACCTTGCCAAGGTGAAGGTAGCGAGTTCGAGTCTCGTAATCCGCTCCACAAAATAGAAAACACTAATGTGTTTTCTATTAATTTTATGGCACCATAGCCAAGAGGTAAGGCAGAGGTCTGCAACACCTTTATCCCCAGTTCAAGTCTGGGTGGTGCCTCCATAGAAAGACAGTCATATGACTGTCTTTTTTGTTTGCCCTCTCAAGCCATTGTGAGCTTGACCTCTTAGATAGGTTTATGGCTTTTTCTTTATCTACATAAAAAACCTTTTTTTATTGTGTTTTTTACAAAATTGTAAAATTTATCTTTGTCTTATCCATTGCCTGCCTGATACGAGCGACAAGTTGGTTAAACCAATCCTTTTTGCTTTCTTTTTGCAAAATGTTATGCTATTCTCTTGTAATTGTATTTTTCATTTGATATAATAAACGCACAAAGTAATTGGGGAGGGGCAAGCATTGCTTGCTATATAAAACTATGGGTGGATTTTTCGGCGCAGTATCAAGAGAAGATTGTGTTTTTGATTTGTTTTTCGGTGTAGACTATCATTCTCACCTCGGAACAAGAAGAGCAGGTATGGCTGTTTACGACAGCGAGAGTGGTTTTGATAAGGCTATTCATAATATCGAAAATGCTCCTTTCAGAACTAAGTTTACTAAGGAATCAAATTCTATGCACGGTCAGATGGGCATAGGTTGTATCAGTGATTTTGAGGCTCAGCCTATTTTAATCAGGTCTCATCATGGCACATATGCTATTTCAACCGTCGGCAAAATCAATAACATTGATGAAATTGCAGACGAAATTATTAAAACAAATACTCACTTTTTTGAAATGCACGGCGGTGGAATAAATCAAACAGAACTTGTTGCCGCCATAATTAACCAAAAAGAGAATTTTATTGATGGTATCAGATATGTTCAGGAAATTGTTGACGGCTCAATTTCAATTTTAATCTTAACACCTAAGGGTGTTTATGCCGTTCGTGATAAGCTTGGCAGAACGCCGATTAGTATCGGTCAAAAGGAGGACGGATATTGTGCTTCTTTTGAAAGCTTTGCATATCTCAACTTAGGATATAAAGAGTATAAAGAACTCGGACCCGGCGAGGCGGTTGTACTCACTCCTGACGGAGTAAAGACGCTTATTCCTGCCGGAGACAAGATGCGTATTTGCACATTTCTATGGATTTATTACGGCTATCCGTCAGCATCATATGAGGGCATAAGCGTAGAAAAAATGAGATATAATTGCGGTAAAGCTCTTGCTAAAAGAGATAATGTTAAGCCGGATATTGTTGCAGGTGTACCGGACAGCGGTATTGCGCACGCAATAGGATATTCAAACGAGGCAGGTATTCCGTATTCACGTCCGTTTATAAAGTACACTCCTACTTGGCCGCGTTCTTTTATGCCGACTAATCAGACGAAGAGAAATCTAATCGCAAAAATGAAACTTATTCCTATTCACGACTTAATTGACGGAAAGAGTTTACTTTTGATTGACGATTCGATTGTTCGTGGAACTCAGCTTAGGGAAACTACTGAATACTTGTTTGAAGCAGGTGCAAAGGAAGTACATATCAGACCTGCTTGTCCGCCGCTTTTCTATGGCTGTAAGTATCTCAATTTCTCACGCTCTACGAGTGAAATGGATTTAATCACAAGAAGAGTAATTAAAAAGCTTGAGGGTGTCGAGCCGACCGATGAAATAATCAAGGAATATGTTGACCCTGATAGTGAAAAGTATGCGGCAATGATTGAAGAAATCAGAAAAGAACTTCACTTTACTACTCTTAGGTATCACAGACTTGATGATATGATTGAATCGGTAGGGCTTGACCCGAGCAAGCTTTGCACATATTGCTGGGACGGTAAGGAATAATGGAATTTAATAACATTTTACAAAACAGAAGAAGTATCAGAAACTTTGATACTGATAGACCCGTAACTAAAGAGCAAATTGAAGAGCTTATAAAATATGCCATTTATGCTCCGTCGTGGAAAAATTCGCAAACGGCAAGATATTATTGCGCCGTTGACGGAGAGGGCAGGGAAACACTTTCAAATTGTTTGCTTGGTACCAATAAAGAAAAATCGGCAGGCGCCGCTTTGATTGTTACGACTTTTATTAAAGACAGAGCAGGTTTTGACAGAGAAGGTAACCCCGATAACGAATGTAAAAACGGTTGGGGATTTTATGACCTCGGACTTGCAAATGAAAATTTATTGCTCAAAGCAACCGAAATGGGGCTTGGCACTCTTGTAATGGGTATCCGAGACGGTGATGCACTCAGAAAAGTGCTTTCAATTCCCGAAAACCAAATCGTTGTTTCTGTGATTGCTGTCGGTTATCCGGCAGAAGCACCGCAGATGCCAAAACGCAAAACAGTTGATGATGTAACTACTTGGATATAAAATCAGCCTAACAGAACTTTTGCTTAAATTCTGTTAGGCTTTCCTTTTTATAGGCACTTGCAAAGATAATCCATTACCGCCTGTATTGTCGGTGTAATTACTTTATTTCTGTGATATAGCATTTGAATCCATATGTCTGAACTTACATCACCCACATTTATATATTTAATTTTTCCTTTGTCAACAAACGGTTTTGTTACAAGGTCGGGAAGATATGAAATACCCATATTTTGCTCTACAAGCCTGCAAATCAGGTCGGTGTCGCCAATCTCAAATGCAGGGGTTATTTCACACGAAACTCTCGCCAAACGCTCGTCAAGAGGTTCTCGATAACTCATACCTTTTTCCGTTAGGATAAATCGTTCGTTCATTATGTCCGATAGAGAATAAACTCTGTTATCAAGCTTATTGTTTTTACTTGATGCTACAAAATGGATCGAAACGGGATGTTCTTTAACAGTTATATAATTAGAATCATAGAGATGCTTTTCAAGTGTGAATATAAAGTCTACATCATTCTGCTTAGCAAGTCTTAGCATTTCGTCTGTTGTTCCCGAATAAATTTTTAATGACACATCCGGGAATTTATTATGGAAATTACTGTAATTATCCCAAAACAGCCAATGGCAAAGTGAGTCAGCCATCGCTATCGTTACATTTCCCTTAATTTCGTTTTCTTCGCTTTTTGCTCGCTTTATCATATCGTCGCTCAAATCGAGTATTTGGTGAGCTATTTGAAGCAATTCCTTGCCTTTGGGCGTCAATTTGATAGAATGATTGATTCTTTCAAACAACATTACTCCCAACGATTGCTCAAGCTGTTTAATTTGAAATGAAACAGCCGCCTGAGTGTAGCCGAGTTTTTGTGCCGCTTTTGTAAAACTGTTTTGCTCAGCGACATATATAAATATTTCAAGGCTCTTCAAATCCATAGTTTTTTGCTCCTAAATCTTAACATCATATTTATATGTTATAATATATTAATTTATATTTCAATACAATTTTTTATAAAAATACACAACATAATACGCCTTTTAATGTAAGAATTGACTAATGTTTACAGTTTGTTCATAAATTATGGCTATAAAATTAAAATTAATTATTGAATTTTAATTTAATAAATGGTATACTCTATCTATACTTGTAAGGAGGGGACTGCTTTGAGTAAAGAAACCAAAATCGCAAAAAAAGAACAAAATGCTGCGAAAAAAGCTGCTAAGCTTGAAAAAAAGCAGACAAAAGACTACGCAAAACTCGTAGCTTCAATTAATAAGAAAAATGCTAAGGCTGAAAAGAAAGCCGCTAAAAAGGGTAAGCCGTTTGTACCGGTTCCGATTCCGACACAGGAAGAGGCCTTTGCAGCAGCAGGACAAAGCAAGGGTAAGAATATTACAAAGATGATTATTCTCATTCTCTTAATTTGGATTTTAGTATATTTCTTGGTAATGTGGTTTACATACGTGGCACCTGTTAAGGATACGGAAGAACCGGAACCACCGGTTGCAACAGAATACGAGAGATATTCAAATCCACACGAAATTACCACAACAAAGACTTATTCAGTATCAGAAGCAAAAGCATTGTTAAAGCAAGTGCTTCACGATAACTGGAAGACATTAGGTTACTCATCAGATCCATCCTCAGCAGCTATTAATACAAGTGGCAACACCACCGTAAATGGCGCTCAGTGCTATGGCTTTACAGCCGGTGGTAAGACATATGCAGTAGCTATGAATCTTTCTGCTGTATATGAAAAGACTAATGAAGGCTACAAGCCTGTAACATTCCATGAAACAGAATATTTGGAATTCAAATAATGCAGAATTAATCCCGAGCTTGTCTCGGGATTTTTTTAATTCATATAAATAAACTAAAAGCCCTCAGTCAAACGACCGAGGGCTTTGCGACGCATTTTTAGTTTTTAAGTGAATGCATAGGTGCAGGAATCTTTCCGCCTCTTGAAATAAATTTATTCGGCGAATTCGTATTTACAGGCATTACAGGTCCTGAGCCAAGCAATCCGCCAAATTCAAGCTCATCACCGACTTTTTTGCCGATTGCAGGAATTACTCTTACTGCCGTAGTCTTACAGTTTACCATACCGATTGCAGCTTCGTCAGCAATTATACCGCTGATAACCTCTGCAGTTGTATCGCCCGGAATAACAATCATATCTAAACCTACCGAGCAAACAGCAGTCATTGCCTCAAGCTTTTCAATCGTAAGAGCGCCGCATCTTGCAGCATCTATCATACCTGCGTCCTCAGAAACAGGGATAAATGCACCGGATAATCCGCCAACGCTTGATGAAGCCATAACGCCGCCTTTTTTAACTGCGTCGTTAAGCATTGCAAGACAAGCGGTTGTACCTGCGCCGCCACATTTTTCGAGTCCGATTTCTTCTAAAATGTGAGCAACAGAGTCGCCGACAGCAGGAGTAGGAGCTAACGAAAGGTCAACTATACCGAACGGAACGCCAAGTCTTTGGCTTGCAAGTGAGCCGACAAGCTGTCCCATTCTTGTAATCTTAAATGCAGTCTTTTTAATAAGTTCTGCAATCTCGTTAATTGAATAATCGGGATATTTCGCAACGGCAGCCCTTACAACACCGGGTCCCGAAACGCCGACATTGATTACGCAATCAGGCTCTGAAATTCCGTGAAAAGCACCTGCCATAAACGGATTGTCCTCGGGTGCATTACAGAATACAACAAGCTTTCCTGCTCCGATACAGTCATTGTCCTTTGTAAGTTCAGCCGCTTCTTTAACCTTTTCGCCCATTATTTTTACGGCATCCATATTGATACCTGCTTTTGTTGAGCCGATGTTTACGGATGAGCAAAGATGCTCGGTTTGCGCAAGCGCTTGAGGTATGGAATTAATCAATTCCAAATCACCGCTTGCAAAGCCTTTTTGAACGAGTGCGGAATATCCGCCTATAAAGTTTACTCCGATTGTTTGCGCAGCTTTTTCAAGTGTGAGAGCGTATTTGACAGGATCGCCTCCGCTGATTCCCGCAAGTATGGAAATCGGTGTAACACTTACTCTCTTATTAATAATCGGAATACCGTATTCCTTTTCGATGTCCTCACCGGTTTTAACAAGGTTTTCAGCTTTTTTGCAAATCTTGTCATACACCTTTGCACAGGATTTATCTATATCACTGTCGCCGCAGTCGAGTAGTGATATACCCATAGTGGTAGTTCTGATGTCAAGGCATTCGTCCTGTATCATTCTGATTGTTTCTAATATATCGTATGAATTAATCAAGTTATCTTCCTCCTATATTCTGTGCATGGAATTAAATATATCCTCATGCATAGCATGTACGGAAAGACCGTTCTCTTTGCCATACTCGCTAAGGCGGTCAGACAATGTGCTGAAGTCTACATTAGAATTTGTAACATCAGCCATCATAATCATACAAAACATATCCTGTAAAATTGATTGCGTTACATCAACGATATTAACATTACAGCCTTTACAAATATTTGAAACATCAGCAAGAATGCCGACCATATCCTTTCCGATAACAGTTATAACACACCTCATAGTTTATACCTCCAAATCTTTTATATTATTATAGAATTAATACATCTTTATGTCAACCTTACTTTTTTGTATAAATTGCTATTTCTTGCTATTTTCAGTTGATTTTAACGAAATGTGTGCTAAAATATAGAACATAGGAGAATTACTATGAACTACTCTCGGATTTACGACACTCACACACATTCAATTCATTCGTTTGACGGCAACAATTCCGTTGACGAAATGGTTAATTCTGCCTTTGAGCTTGGCTGTAAGGGTATTGCTCTTACCGACCATTGTGATATAGACGGAATGGTTGATACCTGTTTTGATTTTCAGGATAAGCAATTTTTGGATGTTGAGCGAGCGAGAATTAAGTATGACGGTAAAATAAAGGTTTATCACGGTGTTGAATTAGGACAGGGAATTTTTGAAAATGAATTAAGCCAAAGGTTTATTGATTCTTATGATTTTGACTTTGTTCTCGGCTCTGTTCATAATCTTAAAAATATGGAAGATTTCTATTTTTTGGATTACAGCACTTGTGATGTAGATAAGCTTTTGAACGATTATTTTAATGCTGTTTTAGAGACTGCGGTGTGGAATTATACCGACTCTATTGCACATTTAACATACCCGTTCAGGTATTTAATCGACCGTGGCTTTATGCCTGAAAATATAGAAAAGTACGACGATGTAATTAAACAAATATTCTCAGCTGTAATTGAGAATAATAAGGCTGTCGAACTTAATGTATCGGGGCTTAATATGTTTATGCACGATACATTGCCGTCAAAAAAATACATTAAAATGTATCACGATATGGGTGGAAAATATGTAACTGTCGGTTCGGATTCTCATTATACCGATAAGATAGCGCTTAATATCGATAAAGGATACGACATATTAAAGGAATGCGGCTTTGATTGCTTTACTGTATTTGAGCAAAGAAAACCGAAACTTATAGAAATTATTTGAGGTGTATTATGGATAAATTATTATATTTACTTGAAACGAATCCTCGTCTTACCAATGCAGAACTTGCAGTAATGCTCGGCATAAGTGAAAAGGATGTAGAGGAACAAATCAGACTTTATGAGCAAAGCGGAGTAATAAAAGGCTACCGCGCCATTATTGATAAGGAAAAGGTTATGACACCCGAATGTACCGCGCTTATTGAAATTAAGGTACAGCCTAAGTACGGTAACGGTTTTGATGATGTTGCAGAGAGAATTGCAAACCTTGAGGAGGTAAACAGTATTTATCTAATCAGCGGCGGATATGACCTTTGCTGTATCGTTGAAAATAAGTCTTTTGAGGAAATAGCTATGTTTGTTGTAAAGCGTTTATCTCCTCTTGAGGGTGTTGTTTCTACTACTACAAACTTTATTTTAAAGAAGTACAAGGAACAGGGCGTCAGCTTTTCGGAAAAGTATGTTGACGACAGGGGGACATATTCGTTATGATAAATTATGATGAATTTTTGAATCCGACCCTTGTTGATGTTCAACCCTCCGGGATAAGAAAGTTCTTTGCTATTGCAGAAGAAATGCAAAATGTTATATCGCTCGGTGTAGGTGAGCCTGATTTTTTAACTCCGTGGCATATAAGACAAGCAGGAATTGATAATCTTGCAAAAGGTGCCACAAGATATACGGCAAATGCAGGACTTGCGGATTTAAGAGAAGAAATTTCAAGATATTACGCAAGAAAATTTTTGGTTAAATATGACCCAAAAGAAGAAATGCTTGTTACCGTAGGAGGCAGCGAAGGAATAGATATGGCAATCCGTTCGCTTATATCTCCGGGTGACGAAGTGCTTGTAATAGAGCCGTCTTTTGTTTGTTATAAGCCGATAGTAGAGGTTTCGGGAGGCAAAGCAGTACCGCTTGAGACATACCAAAAGGACGATTTCAGATTAGACCCTAAAGTGCTTGAAGAAGCAATTACGCCTAAAACAAAGATTCTTGTTTTTCCATATCCCAATAATCCAACCGGTGCTGTTATGAATGCAGAACAGTTAAAGGAAATTGCAAGAATTGTAATCGAACATAATCTTTTTGTTATATCTGACGAGATTTATTCAGAACTGACTTACACTCCTGAGGGACATACAACTATCGCATCAATAAATGGTATGCAGGAAAGAACTATTGTTATAAACGGTTTTTCAAAGTCCTATTCAATGACAGGCTGGAGGCTCGGTTATGCTTTAGGTCCTGCACCTGTAATAAAGCAAATGACAAAACTGCATCAGTTTGCAATTATGTCTGCACCCACCACTTCTCAAAGAGCAGCTATTGAGGCTCTTAAAAACGGTGATTTTGATATTTCAAAAATGGTGGGCGACTATGATATGAGAAGAAGATTCACCGTAGATGCTTTTAATAAAATCGGCTTGACCTGCTTTGAGCCAAAGGGAGCGTTTTATGTGTTTCCTTGTATCAAGTCAACAGGCTTGAGCAGCGAGGAGTTTTGTGAGAGACTTATAAGAGAAAAGAGAGTTGCTGTTGTACCCGGCAGTGCATTTGGTGAATGTGGTGAGGGATATATCAGGGCATCATATTGCTATTCGATAGATAACATTAAAGAAGCAATCTCTCGCATAGGAGAATTTGTTAAGGAATTAGAGAATGAAAATAGAGGTTAAAGCGTACGCAAAAATAAATTTATTACTCGATATTGTTGCAACCAGAAAAGACGGTTATCACGACTTGTTTATGATAATGCAATCTGTCGGAGTTTATGATACGGTAACCGTAGAGAGAAAAAAAGGAAGCAAAATAACGCTTTCATGCAATATTGATACTATTCCGCTTGACGAAAGAAACATCGCTTATAAGGCCGCCAAAGCATTTTTTGATGCTTGTAAAATTAAGAGCAGAGGAGTTCATATTGATATTGTTAAACGAATCCCTCACGCCGCAGGTCTTGCGGGCGGAAGTGCCGACGGTGCAGCCGTAATTAAGGCACTTAATGAAATTTACCAAACTAACCTAAACGATAAGCAACTTTGCGAAATCGGTGTAAAGGTCGGTGCAGATGTACCGTTTTGTATTACGGGCGGAACACTTCTTTCTCAGGGAATCGGTGATGTACTCACTCCTGTTAAACCGCTTAGAAAATGTTTTATTGTTCTTGCAAAGAGCGAGTTTGAAGTAAATACGGGAAGCGCTTACGGGCAGTTTGACACCGACGGGAAGGTACATACTCCGGATAAATTCGGTATGCTTTGTGCTATGCAATCCAGGGATTTAGCAGAAATATGCTCTAAAATGGAAAATGTTTTTGAGCAGTTTATTGAAGTGCCTAACAGAATTTATATGAAGCAAATAATGCGTGATAATAACGCTTTGGGTACTTGTATGAGTGGCTCGGGTCCTACCGTTTTCGGAATTTTTCAGTCAAAAGAGGACGCACAAAGAGCAGCAGACGAGCTTAAAGAATATGCAAAGGATGTTTGCGTTTGTACTCCTGTAAGCACAGGCTGTAAGATTTCTAAAATTACTGAATAAAATATGAAATACCTGTCAATCATTGTTGTGAAAGGCAGGTATTTTTATGTCAAAGAGATTATTACTGTTCGTACCTATTTTTTTAGCATTTTGTGTAGCTTTTTCTTTTGTTGCACCTATGATTGCAACCGGTGAAAATATAAGCGAAAAGGTTTTCAGACTTCACATTCTTGCTAACAGCGACAGCGTTGAGGATCAAAATCTGAAGCTTTGCGTCCGTGATTATGTGCTTGAAAAGGGAGAAAGTATTTTTGCTGATGCAGATTCACTTGAGGAAGCGATAAATAAAGCAAACTCACATATTGACGAACTTGAAAAATACGCATTGGAGGCTGTTCACAAAATGGGATTTGATTATCCTGTTTCTGTGAAAGTAGACAGGGAATACTTTAATACAAGAAAGTACGACGGATTCTATATGCCGGCAGGCGAGTATAACTGTCTTAAAATTATTATAGGTCAGGGCAAAGGTCATAATTGGTGGTGCGTGATGTATCCAAGTGTTTGCCTATCAGGTTGCACAGATGATTTAGATAAAGTCCTTACTGATGAAGAAAAAGAATTTATCACTTCATCTGAGTTTATACCAAAATTTAAGATTATAGAAATTTATGAATCTATCAAGCAAAAATTAAAGGTCAATTGATATAATTGCAAGAAAACTAATGAAAATGAAAATATATCTTGACATTAGATGCAAAATCAATTAAAATATTTGTGTTGTGCTGGTGTGGCGAAATAGGCAGACGCAAGGGACTTAAAATCCCTCGGTAGCAATACCGTACCGGTTCAAGTCCGGTCACCAGCACCAAATGCACAACAATGCATATCAATTTGCCGGCGTGATGGAATTGGCAGACGTGCTGGACTCAAAATCCAGTCCTGGCAACAGGGTGCGGGTTCGACCCCCGCCGCCGGCACCAAAAAAGACAGTAATGATTTTCATTACTGTCTTTTGCTTTGTTTATTTATTAACCACATTTTGAGGATGACCCTCTATAAATGCCTTTAGATTATCCTCTAAGATTGAAAGAAGTCTTGCTCTCGTTTCCAATGCAGCCCATGCTATATGAGGCGTAATAATGCAATTCTTTGCGCTGAGAAGTGGGTTGTTTTGCTCCGGTGGTTCTACCCCTAACACATCAACGCCTGCGCCTTGTATTCTTTCGCTGTTGAGTGCTTCAGCCAAATCGGTATCGTTTACAACAGGACCTCTTGATGTATTAATGATTATAACGCTTCTTTTCATTTTAGATATTGCGTCCTTGTTGATTATGTTTTCTGTTTGAGGTGTAAGAGGACAGTGACAGGTAATTATATCACTTTCCTTGCAAAGCGTGTCAAAGTCAACAAATTCAACATTCTTAAATTCATCAGGCTTTGGGTGCGGTGTGAAAACTAATACCTTCATACCAAAAGCATTTGCAATACTTGCAACTCTTTGACCGATTGAGCCAAATCCTATAATACCGATTGATTTCCCGTCAAGCTCACTAAGTGATGATTTCCAAAAGCAAAAGTCAGGACAAGCACTCCATTCACCGTTATGTACGGCCTCGCTGTGCAAAGACACCTTGTTTGTAAATTGCAAAATCAATGAAAATGTAAGCTGTGCTACTGCAGAAGTAGAATAAGCAGGAATGTTTGAAACGATAATACCTTTCTTTTTAGCGGCATCGCAATCTATAACATTATATCCCGTTGATTGCAGGCCTACATATTTCAAATTAGGAAGTTTATCAAGAATATCCGATGTAATAACGCATTTGTTAATAAACAAAACATCTGCATCCTTTGCTCTTTCAACAATTTCCTCGGGCTTTGTTCTGTCATAAACAGTAACATCACCGTATTTTTCAAACGGCTCCCAAGATAAGTCGCCCGGGTTTGTTGTATACCCGTCTAAATTAACTATTTTCATATAGATTACCTCCGTACAGTACAAATTATATCCCTAATACCTAATAAAATCAATCAATTTATTGAAAGAATATTAAATATATAGTATAATTATAGCATATTATTAGTGGTGATGTTATGAAAAAACTGCTAATTATATTTTTGTTAATGACTTCTACTCTTGCAGGTGCGTTATATGTTTGCAATAGAGCTGATGAAAAAATAGCTCAAACGCTTTCGTATTCAAAAATGCGACCTGTTATTGTAATAGACGCAGGACACGGTGGTGTTGATGTCGGAACTGTCGGTGTAGACGGCTGTAATGAAAAAGAAATTAATCTCTCAATAGCGCTGAATCTCTATGATTTTTTATCGGTGTGCGGCTATGACTGCAAGCTGACCAGGGCAGGGGACTATGAGGTTTTTAATGAGAATGAAAAAAGAGAACGCTCAGATTTATATAACAGAATGGATTACATAAATTCATTTCAGGATTGCGTAATGATTTCGATTCATCAAAATCATTTTGAAAACGAAGCAGAACACGGAGCGCAAATTTGGTATTCGCCTAACGATGAAAAAAGCAAATTGATTGCCGACAGTATTTTGCATAGTATAAAGAATAATTTGCAACCTGATAATCAAAGGGTAAACAAGGAATCCGACAGCAGCTATTATTTGCTTCATAAGGCTTGCAACCCATCTGTAATGATAGAGTGCGGATTTATGAGCAATAGGGAAGAAAACAGTAAATTACAGGATTTAGAATACCAAAAGGATTTATCATATTCAATTATGTATGGTTTAAGTGAGGAAGTATAATGGCATCTAAAGTAAAATCATTATTTGTATGCAGCGAATGTGGCTACGAAAGCGTTAAATGGTACGGCAAATGCCCAAATTGCGGAGAATGGAACACAATGGAGGAACAAGCGCCTGTTGTAAGCTCAAAGAGTGGAATTAAAAGCCGTGCGACCATACAGACGCCGCTTAAATTGTTAGAAATTGACAGCGCAATAGAAAAAAGAATTTCTACCGGTATGGAGGAATTTGACAGAGTTCTTGGCGGAGGTATTGTAGAGGGAAGCCTTGTTCTTCTTTCGGGTGACCCCGGTATCGGTAAATCAACAATATTGCTTCAAATGTGCCAATATATCGGCAAAAAGCGTACTGTACTATATATAAGCGGTGAGGAATCTGCAAGACAGATTAAACTTAGGGCAAACAGATTAGGAGTAGATTCAGAAAATTTGTTTGTTCTTGCACAGACCGATGTTGCGTCTATCGTTGAAACAATAAAGGTTGAAAAGCCGGATTTAGTAATAATCGACTCTATACAAACAATGATGATTGATGATATTTCATCATCTGCAGGCAGCATAACTCAAGTAAGAGAATGTACTAATATATTTATGCATCTTGCAAAGTCTTTGGGAATACCGATTTTTGTGGTAGGTCATGTAAATAAGGACGGCGCTATCGCAGGGCCAAAGGTGCTTGAACATATTGTTGATACGGTTTTGTATTTTGAGGGTGAGCGAAATTACTCTTACAGAATTTTGAGAAGTGCAAAAAACAGATTTGGCTCTACCAATGAAATAGGCGTATTTGAAATGGCGCAAAGCGGTATGAAAGAGGTAGAAAATCCGTCTTTAATGATGCTTTCCGGCAGACCTAAAAATACAAGCGGAACTTGTGTTGCTTGTACTATGGAAGGCTCGAGACCTATTCTTGCAGAGGTGCAGGGATTGGTCACATCATCAGGCTTTGGCACGCCGAGAAGAATGTGTACCGGCTTTGATTATAACAGAATGAGTATGATTATTGCTGTTTTAGAAAAAAGAGCAGGATATATGTTTAACGGAATGGATGTTTATTTGAATGTTATAGGCGGACTAAAGCTTTTTGAACCTGCCGCAGATTTAAGCGTAGCAATGGCTTTGGTTTCGTCATTGAGAGACAAGGTGCTTAATGAAAACACGCTTGCTTTCGGCGAAATCGGGCTTGCAGGAGAAATCAGAGCTGTTAATAATTGTGAGCAAAGAATTAATGAAGCCGGCAGACTTGGTTTTACTAAATGTATTATACCGTTTCATAATTATAAAACTCTTTCTAAGGAAACTAAAGTTTCTATGGATATTATACCTGTCAGAACAATTCGTTCTGCTTTTGATGCTATAACCGAAGAATAAGAATATCGAACAATGCCAATTTGATTCATTTAATGTAATAAAAGTCTCTCTTGATATAGAATATATCATGGGAGACTTTTTAATTAACTTACAAGGAGGCGAATCCAATGTAAGAATAATAAAATTACTAATGAATAATAAAACAAGAGGGGATTTTTGAAATGACTGAAAAAGAGAAAACTAAGCTTTATGCGTATTATGTAAATAAAGATTTACGGCTTAATGACGACTGTATTACATATGCCGATAGATACTCAATTCGTAAAGCTGACGAAGTCGACCACTTAGAGAGCATTATCAGTATAGTTAGAAAAAAGATGTTTAACGAAACAATGCTTGAAGTGTTCAGACTTCTCAATTTACCACCATTTAACAGAGAAAAAGAGGGGTGACACCCTCTTTTCGTTTTTGTTCTAATTTCGCAAAATTAATATTAATAGTCCCAAAAATTGGACTAATAAAGTTTTTAATTAAGTAGGTGAGTGTGTGCGACCTTGCGATATTGATTTTGATTTGCTGTATCAAATGATTTTTTCAGTACCCGATTATATGAATATTTCAAGTATCGAATTAGAGCCGACAATGAGAGTGCATATAACAAGTGATTTGAATATTATCAAAGAGGTGCAATTTGAGCAAAGTAACAAAGAACTGCAAAGATTGATTAAACGAGCAAATTTACAACAAGGTCGAAAGACGAAAAAACTGCCTGCAAAAAAAGATTTGTAAATTTCGATTATGTCAGTTAGAGAGAATGCGTACTTGCTTGGAAGTGTAAATTTCTTTCTTTAATTGCAAACCCCCTATCGTATAGGGGTGGCATTCTGTCTGAACGAGCAAAGCGAAGTGAGTTTTGTCGCCGGGGTACGCCATTGGATGACCTAAATATTTGAATTGCGTACATTGGCTGAAACTCGTACCCACTTTGACACAATTTCTATCTGAAAAATTGGTCTATCTTTTTAGCGTCAACGCTATGGATTTGAACACTTAGAATTGCAATTTTTTAGACAAAAAGACAATTTTCTTTACACTACGACTATAAAGAAAATTGTCTTTTTGTCTAAAAAATCTCAAAACCCTTGCTATCACTGCGTTTCAAGACTTGCATTTTTAGACAAATCGCTTTTTCAAATTGTCTAAATGTCTAAAAATTTATGAGTGATTTGAAAATTTTTCTTGACAAGTGGTATAAATAGTGGTATGTTAATTTCAAAGGGGGTTACGGTATATGAAAGTATCTTTATTTTTACCCGACGAAATGTATAACAGAGTGCGTCTTGAATGCGAAAAACAAAATCTAAAAACATCACAATTTATTCAAATTGCACTTGAACACGAATTTAATACCATTGACGCTGAAAGCTCTATCAAAGAAATGATGGGTGTTGAGCCTGATGAACTTTACAATGCGTTAAATGGGTTGTCTATTCTGAATGAAAAATTAAAGCTTTTAACGGATATTCAGAAAGACGAAAATTGATAAATACCCCCTACACTATGAACAAGTCCGTAAAAAATGGACAATAGAAAAAAGAGCCCTCTTGATGTAGAA
>UQAZ01000026.1 GCA_900539165.1 uncultured Oscillospiraceae bacterium | reverse complement strand
TTTTCTACTTCAAGTAGGTTCTTTTTGTACTGTCTGCACAATCTGGGGCAGTTCATCA
Organism: uncultured Oscillospiraceae bacterium; assembly: GCA_900539165.1. Taxonomy (GTDB): domain Bacteria; phylum Bacillota; class Clostridia; order Oscillospirales; family Acutalibacteraceae; genus Eubacterium_R. The sequence goes on along the minus strand of UQAZ01000026.1, from coordinate 21,482 downwards.
AGGGGGAGGCTATGAGATACAATAAAAAAAGTGAGCTTTAATATATTCAATATACATACCGATTATATCTATATCCGTTTTATCATAAACCATACGGGCGCCGACGGTGTCCTCAAGCTCATTAAACACCATTTTTCCATCATCGAACAAAAAATCAACACCGTAATAATGTGCGCCGAGAGGAGTAACAATGTCTATGATTTTTTGCACAAGGGTGCGTTGCTCTTCGCTGAGGTCATACACCAAAGCATTACCGCCGAGGCAATAATTAGAACGAAAATCCGTATCGCTGACACGCAAAATCGAGGCAATAATTTTTCCGCCGAGAACCCATACTCTCACATCTCTGCCGAGTGATGAAGCAGGCTTTTGGCATACCTGATTTTCGTCGTATTCCGACTCGTCAAAGCACATAACGACACCGTTTCCGCCGTGGGAATCCCTCGGTTTTTTAACAAACGGCACGGTGCTGTAACGAGTGGGCAAAATCTCAATACCGTTTTTTTCCATAAAATCATAGCAAAGCTGTTTATCGTTTGCAAGAAGCGAAAATTTTGCACCGTTAAAGACGGTGACGCCATTTTTTTCATAATATTCGGCAACCTTGTAATCGTTGCTTCTGTTAATCACAAAATCCGCATCGCCCCTATACGACGGCTCGACAAGCACCGTGCCGAGTGACTGCGAAAATCTTTGCACAACATAGTGATTACGCTCTGCTTCCTCACTCGAATAGACCAAAATTATCTTCATAAATTCCCCAATATTTCCTCAAAAATCAACGGCGCGACATCCACACCGACAGTCTGCATAAGGTTGATAATATGGGCATTTGAATTAACCTCACACAGTATTTCGCCGTTCATAATGTCCACTCCGCCAAAGCTCAAGCCAAGCTCCCTGCAAGCAGTAAGAGCAACGGCACATTCCTCATCTGTCGGATTGTACGCCTCGGCAACTCCGCCGTTTGTGATATTGGAGCGAAAATCGTTTTCATTCCTACGCTTCATTGATGCGACAACCCTGTTTCCGACAACCTCTATCCTGACATCTTCGCCGCCGCACTCAACATACTCCTGAAGCAAAAACGGCTTACCGTTAATGCAACCGAGAACATCGTCAACGCTATTGCACAAATGCACCTGCTCGCCAAACGAGCCGCAGCATTCCTTAAAAACAAGCGGAAGCCCAAGCTCCTCACAGGCAAGAGAGACAAATTCCGTATAATCCACCTCAAAAAAGGACAGCGGAGCAATAATTGTTTTAGGCTGTTTAACCTTATTTTCAAGAGCAAGATAAGTTTTCGCCTTATCGTCGCAAAGGGCAATCGAACGGGCGGAATTAAACACCGCAAGCCCTCTGTTTTCAAGGCTTTTGCCCAAATTAACATCCTTGTCCCAAAGAAGCACAAAATCAGGCTTTTCTCTCTCAAAAAGCATTTGCTCATTGGTTTTAACAAGCAAGTCTATGCCTTGCTTTTTTGCACTTTTTATAAGGTGATTATGCAGAATGTCGAATTTTTCGCCCTTCAAATAGTGATTTACTACCAAAAAGCCTGTCATATGCTTGCTCCTTTTTTACATATTATGATAAATATTGTAGCATTCTCACTTGAAAAACACAACAAAATATTGTAAAATAATATTCTGTGATATTAATAAAATCAGTAGGAGTGTATCAGATGACAGAGTACAAGCTTAAATACGGTTGTAACCCTAATCAAAATCCTGCAAGGATTCATATGGACGGCAAGGAGCTTCCGTTCACCGTTCTCAACGGTGCGGCAGGCTACATTAACCTGCTCGACGCATTTAACTCTTGGCAGCTCGTAAAGGAGCTTAAAGAGGCAACAGGTCTTGCAAGTGCGGCAAGCTTCAAGCATGTTTCACCGGCAGGCGCTGCTGTGGCTCAGCCGTTATCAGACGACGACCGCAAGGTATGTATGGTGCCTGACGGACTTGAGCTTTCGCCAATCGCACAGGCTTATGTAAGAGCAAGAAGCACAGACAGGCAATCGTCATTCGGCGATTTTGTTGCGCTGAGCGACGAGTGCGACGAGAGCGTTGCACAGTTCCTTATGAAAGAGGTAAGCGACGGCATTATCGCTCCGTCATATTCCGACAAAGCTCTTGAACTTTTGAAATCAAAGCGCAGAGGCAACTTCCTTGTTATCCAAATCGACCCCGACTATGTTCCGGAAGAAATGGAAACAAAGCAGGTATTCGGTATCAAGTTTGAGCAAAAGCGTAACAACGCAAAAATCACAATGGACTTGTTCAACGATATGCCGACAGAGGTTAAGGAAATTCCCGAGATTGCAAAAATCGACCTCCTCATATCAATGATTACACTCAAATATACACAATCAAATTCGGTAGTTTACGCACAGGGCGGTCAAACACTCGGCGTAGGCGCAGGTCAGCAGAGCAGAATCCTCTGCACCCGTATGGCAGGCTCTAAGGCTGATATGCTGTGGCTGAGAAGAAACGAGAAAGTGCTTTCACTTCCGTTCATTGAGGGCATACGCAAATGTGACGCCGACAACGCAATCGACCTTTACATCAGCGACGATTACGAAGAGCTTCTCGCAGACGGAGTATGGCAGAGATACTTCACATCAAAGCCTGAGCCGTTCACCGCTGAGGAAAAGGCTCAATGGCACAGCAAAATGGACAATGTTGCACTCGGCTCAGACGCATTTTTCCCATTTGAGGACAATATCGAGAGAGCCGTTAAGTCGGGAGTTAAGTACATTGCACAGCCGGGCGGCTCGGTAAGAGACGAAAATGTTATCGACTGCTGTAACAAGCACGGCATAGCAATGGCTATGACAGGAATCCGTCTTTTCCATCATTAATAACACTTCCCTTGAATAGGGAGCCAATGATACGCCGACACCTTAACAAGGCGCGACATCACGAGGCATAACACAACACATAATTTTTAAGGAGACATAAAAATGGTAAGAGCAATAGTAGGCGCTAACTGGGGCGACGAGGGCAAGGGTAAAATCACCGATATGTTCGCTGAAAAGAGCGACATTGTTATTCGCTTTCAGGGCGGTGCCAACGCAGGACACACTATCATTAACGAGCATGGCAGATTTGCTTTGCACCTTATGCCGTCAGGCGTTTGCTACGACCACACAACCTGTATTATCGGTAACGGCGTAGCACTTGACATTAACAAATTCATTAACGAGCTTGAGGATGTTAAAAAAGCAGGGCTTAATCCTAAGCTTCTCGTAAGCGACAGAGCGCAAATCCTTATGCCGTACCACATTTTACTCGACACATACGAAGAAGAAAGACTCGGCAAAAACGCATTCGGCTCAACAAAAAGCGGTATTGCGCCGTTCTTCAGCGACAAGTACAGCAAAATCGGTATTCAGGTAAACGAGCTTTTTGACGACGAAGCATTAAAGGCAAAGTTAAAGAACATTTGCACTCTTAAAAACCTCACTCTTGAGCATATTTATCACAAGCCTCTGCTTGACGAGGACGAGCTGTTTGCTACCTGTGTAGAGTACAGAGAGAAGATTAAGCCTTATGTTTGCGACACACACAAATATATCGCAGACGCACTCAAGCAGGGCAAGAACATTCTTCTTGAGGGACAGCTCGGCACACTTAAAGACCCTGATTTCGGTATTTACCCAATGGTTACCTCATCATCGACACTTGCAGGCTACGGCTGTGTAGGTGCAGGCATTCCGCCTCACGAGGTAAAGGACATTGTAGTTGTAACAAAGGCTTACTCATCGGCAGTAGGCGCAGGCGAATTCGTATCCGAAATTTTCGGCGACGAGGCGCAGGATCTTCGTATTCACGGCGGAGACAAGGGCGAATTCGGTGCAACAACAGGCAGACCTCGCCGTGTGGGTTGGTTTGACTGCGTTGCTTCACGCTACGGAATTGAATGTCAGGGCGCTACTCAGGTAGTTATGACAGCACTTGACTGCTTATCATATCTTGAGGAAATCAAGGTTTGCACAGGCTATGAGATTGACGGCGAAATCACAAAAGACTTCCCTACAACCCCTCAGCTTAAAAAGGCTAAGCCGGTGTTTGAAACTCTCAAGGGCTGGCACTGCGACATCCGTGGTATCAAGGAATTTGACAAGCTTCCTAAGGAAGCGCAGGATTATGTTCTCTTTGTCGAAAAACAGCTCGGCCATAAAATTAATATGGTATCGAACGGGCCGGAAAGAGAAGCCATCATTTACAGAGACTAGGCTGACGATAAAGTTCCTGAACCACGCCGAGAAAAATTATTACTTACACTCGGCATAACATAAAAGGAAAAGTCTATCAATTATTACAAATAGAATTATAAAAGGTGCTGTGAACATCAAGTTCACGGCACCTTTTGGCGTTTTTCGTTTTTTGCTCAGTCGAGGTATAAACATACATCTTCCTTCGCAAGAAAACGAAATTCAGAAACTTTCTTGTCAGCCTAAATTAATCTTGCGACGAAATTCGGAAACTTTCTTACCAGCCTAAGTTTAATTTTTTCATATTTTCCACCATCGTCAGACAAACGGTGGATTTTACGCTTGCAATAACGAGCTATACATTATATAATATACTGTATGAAAGAGCGTAAAAAATTAAGTACGATTAGAAAAATTAAATCAGGTAAGGCAGAAGCGTTTTTTCTTGCGGTAAGAGGAGTGGAAGTAGGCATTTTTGCAGGACTGGTAGCGGTATTATATCGTTATCTGCTGTCCTATGCGGAAAACGGTCTAAATACGATACTATCCTTTGTTGCGGGCAACGCTGTGCGTATTGCGATATGGCTGGTAATTCTTGGAATTCTCGGTCTTTTCGTGGCATATGTGGGCAAGCTTGAACCGGATGCGTCGGGAAGCGGTATTCCCCAAATAAATGCCGAAATTAAGGGCAAGCTGTCGCCTAACTGGTGGAGAGTAATTCTCGCAAAGCTTATAGGCGGTACAACGGCTGTTTTTTCGGGTCTTTCGCTTGGCAGAGAGGGTCCGAGCGTTCAGCTGGGCGGTATGGCTGCAAAAGGTGTGGCAAAAATCACAAGAGCAGACAAAACGACCGAGCTTCGTATGATTTCGTGTGGTGCGGGTGCAGGTATGGCTGCGGCATTTAATGCTCCGCTGACGGGCGTAATGTTCGTTATGGAGGAAATTCACCACTCGTTTGACAGAAACATTCTATGTATGGGTATCGTTGCCTCGATAGTTGCCGACTATATTTCTAAGCTGTTTTTCGGTCAAAACACCGTTTTCAATTACAGCACGATTACATTTCCGCTTGGTCAGTATTGGGTGCTGATTTTGCTCGGCATAATTTTAGGCGTTTCGGGTGTAGGATATACAAAAATAATGCTTAAAACGCAGAGCCTTTATAAAAAAATTACGGCAATTCCGCAGAGCGTTAAACTTCCGATTGTGTTTATTTTCAGCGGAATTGTGGGACTGATTTTGCCACAGGTGCTTTGCGGCGGTCACAGTATGGTTGAATACCTTATGAACGAGCATCCGAGCATTACGGTTATGTTTTCTCTGCTCGTTGCAAAATTCTTTTTCGGCGCAATCTGCTTTGCGTGCGGCGCTCCGGGCGGTACGCTTTATCCTCTTTGCGTGCTTGGTACATATCTCGGTGCGGTACTCGGCAGCGTTGCAATCGGCATAACAGGCTTGCCGACAGGATTGTGGGAGGAATTTGCGGTTTTGGGTATGGCAGGCTTCTTTGCCTCCACCGTAAAAAGTCCGATTACGGGCATTGTGCTTGTGTTTGAGCTTACGGGAAATATGAAAAATCTGCTTCCTATCGCAACGGTTGCGTTGATTAGCTATGCGGTGTCGGAGCTTTTGGGCGGTGAGCCGATTTACGAGGCTCTGTTCGGCAGACTTGCGAGCAAAGACGGCAACACGGAGCCGTCAGGCACAAGAGAAAAAATAATTAAATCATTCGTCATCCCTATCGGAAGCAACCTTGACGGCAAAAAAATCAAGGACATTGAATGGGGCAGACACGCTCTGATTATAACGGTTGAGCGTGGCGAGGACAGCATTACCCCGAACGGCGATGTTGTACTCAGGGCAGACGACGAAATAGTATTCTTCATATCTCAGCGTAAAAGGGGAAAAACCGAGGAGCATTTAGAAAAGCTCTTCGCAGAGCAATATAAACCAACTGACTAAGTATTTACCTCACAAAAAATAAATGCTAAAAATTAAATGAACAGTTGATTGATGAGCTAAATTACCTAAAGGCAAAAGGAGAAGATTATGACCTCAAAGGAGAAATTCAACAACCTTATCGGCAAGGTTGTAAACAAGTTCACCTCTCTTTCGCAAGACGAAAATGCAGACGCAAAAACGGAAAAGGTCGTAACAGAGGGTATGCCCGAAATCGCAAGACAGCTTGCATGCGAGGGCGCTGTTTTGCTCAAAAACGACGGAATACTCCCCTTGCAAAAGGGTGCAACCGTTTCGCTTTTCGGCAGAACGTACAACGACTATTTCTTTGTCGGCTACGGAAGCGGAGGAGATGTAAACCGTCCGTACAACATAAACATTGCCGATGCAATCAAAGCGTGTGACAGCCTCAGACTAAACGAGGGGCTTCACTCGGAATATATGAAATGGATTAAGCTTCACCCGGTTTCTCACGGCTATTGGGCGCATTGGCCTTTACGATACGAGGAAATGCCGTTGAGCGATGAGAGCGTCATTGCCGCAAGCAAAACAAGCGATGTGGCTGTTGTGACAATCGGTCGTTCCTCAGGCGAGGACAGAGATTGCGATTTGGCAAACGGGAGCTACTATCTTCACGATGAGGAGATAGATATGCTCGACAAGGTGACCTCTCACTTCGACAAGGTTGTTGTGCTGCTCAATGTCGGAAACATAATAGATATGAGCTGGGTTAAGCACTACGGCGACAAAATCGGCGCAGTTATGTATGTATGGCAGGGCGGAATGGAAAGCGGTAATGCCGTGGCTGATTTGCTGTGCGGCAAGGCTTGTCCGTCGGGCAGGCTCTCGGACACAATCGCAAAGGGCTATGACGATTATCCGTCAAGCAAATGCTTTGGTGACAAAAAGCGTAATGTCTACGAGGAGGATATTTTTGTAGGCTACCGATATTTTGAAACCTTTGCAAAGGACAGAGTGCTTTATCCGTTCGGCTTTGGTTTGAGCTATACAGATTTTAAGACGGAGCTTACCGACGCAAGCGCAGACGACGACGGATTTACCTTTAGAGTAAAGGTTACAAACACGGGCGAATGTGCAGGCAAGGAGGTCGTACAGCTTTATCTTTCAAAGCCGTGCGACAGACTGGGTACTGCTTCGCTTGAGCTTGTCGCATTTAAGAAAACAAAAGAGCTTCAGCCGAACGAGAGCGAGGAGCTTACTTTATCCGTTGAGCCTTATCAGCTGACATCATATGACGATTGCGGTGCAACTAACAACGCAAACGCTTATGTGACAGAGGCAGGCGAATATGTATTTTCTCTTGGCAAAAACGCTCGTGAAGTTGAGCCGATTTATACATACTATCAGGAAAAAACCGAACTTTGGCAGCAGCTAAAGCAGGTGTGCGCTCCGAAATTCGACTTCACTATCATAAGAGCCACAAAATCCGACGGCAAAACCGTTCTGTCGCAAAAGCCTGTTGCAAAGGAAAAATACGACCTTGCAACAAGAATTATAAATAATCTTCCGAGTGAAATTCCACAGACGGGCGACAAAGGAATACTCCTGTCGGATGTCAAAAACGGCACGGCGACAATGGACGATTTTATCGCTCAGCTGAGCAACGACGAGTTGGAAGCACTCACCCGAGGCGGATATAAAATGAACAATCCTCTCGGACCTAAGGGCAACGCAGGAATTTACGGCGGAGTGCTTGAAAGTCTGAGAAACAAGGGCGTAAGACCGATTGTCACCACCGACGGACCGTCGGGAATAAGGCTTGTGCATTGCAGTTCTCTGCTTCCTATCGGCACGCTTATTGCCTGCTCTTTTAACACCGAGCTGACGACCGAAATTTACTCGATAATTGCAAAAGAAATGAAAGAAAGAGGCAGCGATGTTCTTCTTGCTCCGGGAATGAATATTCACAGGAATCCGCTTTGCGGACGAAATTTTGAATATTTCAGCGAGGACCCTTATCTTTCGGGAAAAATGGGTGCTGCGTGTGTAATCGGTATTCAAAGCCAGGGCGGTTCGGCTTGTCCGAAACACTTTGTGTGCAATAATCAGGAGCTTCGCAGAAACACAAACGACTCCTGCCTCAGCGAAAGAGCGCTCAGAGAAATCTACCTGAAAAGCTTTGAAATCTGTATTAACGACTCCAAGCCGAAAAACATTATGACCTCGTACAATAAAGTCAACAGTGTGTGGTGCCACTACAATTACGACACCTGCGTAACCGTGCTGAGAAACGAATGGGGTTATGAGGGAAATGTTATGACCGACTGGTGGATGCAGCCGTCAAAGAGCATAGAATTTCCTAAGCTGAAAAATCAGGCTTACCGTGTTCGCTCGGGCGTAAATCTGCTTATGCCGGGCGGTGACAGAGTAACAAACGGAAAGCCCGACGGCACGCTGCTTGCAACGCTCGGAAAGCGAGACGGAATTACTCTGGGAGAAATTCAGGAAAGTGCAAGAAGAGTGCTTCAATCCGTGATTGATATTGACTGATATTTAGTGTTGATATTTAGGTAATTTTGTATTATAATATATGTGCAATAAGCAGAGATGCTTAAATTTAACAAATATAGGAGATTAAAACTATGTTAGTTTCTGCAACAGAAATGCTTAAAAAGGCAAAAGAAGGCCACTATGCAGTAGGTCAATTTAACATTAACAACCTTGAGTGGACAAAGTCTATTCTTCTCACTGCTCAGGAATTAAACAGCCCTGTAATTCTCGGTGTATCTGAGGGTGCAGGCAAGTATATGACAGGCTTTAAGACCGTTGCCGCTATGGTAAAGGCTATGGACGAGGAGCTTGGCATCACTGTTCCGGTTGCACTTCACCTTGACCACGGCTCATATGAGGGCTGCTACAAGTGCATTAAGGCAGGCTTCACATCAATTATGTTCGACGGCTCACATTATCCAATCGAGGAGAACGTTGCTAAGACAACCGAGCTTGTAAATGTTGCTCACGCTCTCGGTCTTTCAATCGAGGCTGAGGTTGGCTCAATCGGCGGCGAAGAAGACGGCGTTATCGGTGCAGGCGAATGCGCTGACCCTAACGAGTGCAAGATGATTGCAGACCTCGGAGTTGATATGCTCGCAGCAGGCATCGGCAACATCCACGGCAAGTATCCGGCAAACTGGGCAGGTCTTTCATTTGAAACTCTTGACGCTGTTCAGCAAAAGACAGGTGCAATGCCTCTCGTTCTTCACGGCGGTACAGGCATTCCTGACGATATGATTAAAAAGGCTATCGACCTCGGCGTTTCAAAGATTAATGTAAATACCGAATGCCAGCTCGTATTCCAAGAGGCTACCCGTAAGTATATCGAAGAGGGCAAGGACCTTCAGGGTAAGGGCTTTGATCCTCGTAAGCTTCTCGCACCGGGCGCACAGGCAATCTGTGACAAGGTTAAGGAAAAGATGGAGCTTTTCGGTTCAGTCAACAAGGCATAATTTAATTATTACGCAAAAAGCGAGGACGGTTTATACTGCCCTCGCTGTTTTTATGCCGTAGGCTGTCGAAAAATGTTTAATGCACTTTTCGGCAAGATTACAGCATATCCGATACCGTGTCGATAATATCGGCAAATTTGTTTACTGTTTTTTTCATAGATTTTTTTGCCCCCGACGAATTGGAACAACAGCCTCCTGTAATTGCCATTGCCGAACATACGGCAAGAGTTGCTCCGACACATTTCATCAAAGTTCTTGATGTTTTTCCAGACATAAAAATACCTCCGTTAGAATTTGTAATTTGATTGCCGTCGGCAATATTATTATTTGCTCAAATCACAAAAATAGCGGAGGTAATTTTTTATTTTAATCTAATTTGCAGGCGATTCTTATAGCCTGTCCCTCGATTTTTTCGATATATTTTTTGAAATTTATTCCATAAAATTCGCCGTCGGGCAGAAGCTCAAGCAGAGGCTCTAAAACAAAGCGACGCTCAAAACATCTCGGGTGAGGAACGGTAAGATTTTTTGTTTGAATTTCCTTTCCCTCACAGAATATTACATCTATATCCAAAATTCTCGGTCCGTTCTTAAATTCACGAACTCTGTTAAATCCTGCCTCAATTCCCAGGCACATTCCGAGTATCTCGTTCGGCTCAAGCTCACTTTCAACCAAAACGGCAATGTTATAAAAATCGTCCTGCTCGGCATATCCGACAGGCTCTGTTTCGTACACCGACGAGCATTTTACAACCCTTGTGCAAGGAACAAGATTAATCGAAGCGATTGCCGACCTCAAATTATCAAGTCTGTCGCCGATATTTGTTCCGAGAGATAAAGCGTATTCCATTATTCTCTGCTCCTCGAAATCGTTACCGAAACATAATCAAATTCTGCTCTGATAGGAGCTTGCGGTTTTTTAACGGTAACATCAATTTTATAAACAGCCTCGTATTCCTTCAAAACTGCGTCTGCGATTACCTGCGCCGTACGCTCGATAAGGTCATATTTTGCACAGGTAAAGGCTCTCGTTACGGTTTTAACCACCTTTGCATAGCTGACAGTATCGTCTATATCGTCCAAATGGCAAGCCTTTGTCATATCAACATAATAATCAACATCAATAACAAACTTCTGTCCGTTTTCCTTTTCCTCGGGATTTACACCGTGATAAGCAAACAGCTTTAAGCCCTTAATTGAAATTTTATCCATAACACAACCTCCTGAATTTATAATATTTTTACAAAGCTTCGTATTGCTTAGCCAATGCGTAAGCCATTTTAATGCCCTGTTTTTCGTTTTCTACATCGTGGATACGAATTATATCGGCTCCGCCCAAAATTGCCATTGTATCGGCAGCTATGTTGCCGTATGTGCGTGATTTAGGCTCTGTTTGACCGCTGTATTCGCCTATAACCCGTTTTCTGCTCGTTCCGAGTAACAGAGGGTAGGAACTAAGCTTATACTGCTTAATGCCCGCCAGAAGCTCCAAATCCTGTTTTCTCGTTTTTCCGAAACCTATTCCCATATCAAAGCAGATTTGGCTTTTATCTATTCCGAATGCCTCGCATTTTTCGGCACTTTCAATGAAAAATTCCTTAACCTCATTAATCGAGCCTGCTCCGGAATGCATAATTATCCAGCCTGCTCCGCTTTGTTTTACGATTTCTGCCATTTCGTCATTGAACACACCGCTGACATCATTGATTATGTCCGCACCCCATTCGATAACCTTTTTTGCCACCTCGGGATAATATGTATCAACGCTAATCGGCTTATCCGTAATTCTGCGTGCAACGGGAATTACCGCCTCAAGACGGGCAATTTCCTCCTCGGCTGAAACAGGTGTGTGTCCCGGTCTTGTGCTTTGTGCGCCGAAATCAAGAATATCTGCTCCGTCGGCAAGCAATTTTTCTGCATGCTTAACAGCAACATTTGCATCTGCAAAATCACCGCCGTCCGAAAAGCTGTCGGGGGTAACATTGATTATGCCCATAATAAGCGTTTCGCCCGAATAATCTACTTTTTTATCTCTGCAACTAAAAATCATTTCATTAATAATGAAAGCACCTCTGCTCTCGTCCTCGCATCTTTTTTTATACAACCTCTGAGTGCCGAAGTTTGAGTTTGTGAGCCTGAAGCCTTTGCTCCTCGAATGCTCATACACATATGCTCCGCCTCGATAATTACGGCAACGCCCTTTGGCTGTAAATTTTCGTCAAGAAAATCGGCAATATCGCTTGTAAGTCGTTCCTGAACCTGTGGTTTTTTTGCAAAATTATCAACTATTCTGGCGAATTTTGAAAGTCCGATAATCTTATTATTCGACGGAATATACGCAATATGCGCTTTTCCGACAAACGGCAAAAGATGATGCTCGCACATAGACGAAAACGGAATATCACGAACTATAACAAGCTCGTCGTTTGACACCTCGTCAAACAGCTTCAAGTGCTGTTTTGGGTCTTCGTAAATCCCCTTAAACATTTCCTCATACATATTGGCAACTCTTTTAGGAGTTTCAACCAAGCCTGCACGGTCGGGATTTTCACCCACAGCCACAAGAATATCCCTTACGGCATTCATTATTATCTTCTTATTTTCTTCACTAATCATATATCTACCTCGTTATATTCTATTCCGAAAGCTGAGATTTAATCTGCTTTGCGGATTCCGGTACAAGTACATTATTTTCGTCATATTGTGCGTTCGTTGTGTAAACGGAAATATCCGTATTTTTTTTACTGTAAACCTCAAGCGAATCTATATTATCCTGAAAATCACGAACGGTAATATTTGTTTGAGATGAATTAATAAGCAATCTGAAAAGAGACTGAGAATCGTTAAAATTCTTTTCGTTAATCAAGCCCGTCAAAGCATAAATAATTATTTGATTAACTTTATCTAATTTTACATCATCGTTTGAATAATATCTGAGCAAGCCCGAAAGCGAATTGCCCGTCATATTTTCCTCGCCTTTATTAATTCTGACGGAATATGTGTCGTTACTGTTTGCCGACTCGTGATACTTAACGCTCTCATCGCTCGGATAAATAAATGTTCCTAATTTATTTACAAACGCTATAAAATCATCCTTGCCGAAATCAGTATAATAATCAATATCAATTCCGAAATAACCCGTAAGCTTTGTTTGAAGTGCGGGACCGCCGCCCGAGCTGTAAATATCGTTTATGCTTTGAGAATCAATAACGGTTTTTGGCGAAAGAGCGCAAATTTTATACGCCATATTATCTCTGTCCGCCTGAACGAGAAAAATATAATGAATAACAGTTTTTTTACTGTCGGTTTCAAATACAAGAAAATTTCGTCTGCCGCTGATTTGAGGCAAAGCATCCTCGGGATTTTTTGCTGCCTGCTCCGTAATAACTTCGTCACCGGCAAAAAATTCCTTAACCGACGAATATTTATGACTTAAAATAACAGAAAATACAGCCGTAAATAAAATTATAAGAGCAAGCAAAATAAGTAAAATTCTCTCCTCCGTGCTGCTTTTATAATTTGATTTTGAAATATATATTTCTCCTCGGTTTTTGAAAATTTTCACTCTGTCGCCTCCCTTTAAGCCTCTGTTTATGCTTTATTATAGATTAATCTTATACAAAATGCAACACGCTTTTATTAAAGAATATATTAACATTATTTTGAGCCTTAAAATATTAATGTTATAATTATTATTAATATTTATTATTGACATAGATTAATATATAATATATAATATTAAGTGGGTTATGCCGTATTTTCGATTTTACGGCGTCTAAAACGAATATTTGTATTTTTTAATGATAAATGATTAATAAGACTAAAAAAGCAGTGGGAGATTAATTAATGGATAATTATCAGGAATTATGGGACAATATCCTGCAATTTTGTAAACATTATACCACAGATACAGCGTTCAAGCTTTGGTTTCAACCAATAAAAATTAAGGAATTTACAGGCGAATCGGTAACCTTAGAATTCAGCAATTCTTATTTTAAGAGAACTGTCGTAAAAATGTATGACAGCCTCATCTGTGACGCATTTCAGGAAATTTGCGGTGTAAAAATAAATGTAAAATATTACTGTCCTGAGGACGATATGTCAAAAAGTGAAAAAAACGGTATCAATCTTGAGGATTTCAGAAATGAAATTTACACCTTTGATAATTTCATTGTCGGACCGTCAAACCGTTTTGCTCACGCTGCGGCAAAAGCTATTGCAGCAGACCCGGGAGGACAGATTTCCTGCTCCTCGCCTGTGTTTTATACATATAATCCTCTTTTTATTTACGGGCCGAGTGGATTAGGTAAAACGCATTTGCTCAACGCAATCAGCTACGAGGTTGCAAGAAATTATCCCGAAATGAAAATTAAATATATTAAGGCAGAAAATTTTGCAAACGAATTTATCGCAAGTCTCGGTAAAAAAAGCGTTGACGAATTTCACGACAAATACAGAAATAATATTGATTTATTTTTGGTTGACGATATTCAGTTTATCGCAGGTAAAACGCAAACGGAGGAGGAATTTTTTCACACCTTCAACAGCTTAATAGATGACGGAAAGCAAATCGTCCTTACCTCCGACCGTCCGCCAAAAGAAATTAAGTCGCTCACAGAAAGACTTTGCGGACGATTTGAAAGCGGACTTATGGCGGACATTCAGCCGCCCGAATTTGAAACAAGATGTGCAATCATAAAGAGAAAAGCTCAGCTTCTCGACCTTGATATGACAAAGCACAATAATGTAGTAGAATACATTGCACAGAATATAAAAACAAACATTCGTCAGCTCGAAGGCATTACAAAGAAATTACAGGTTTTGTGTAAATTCAGCGAATGTGAGCCTACCATAGCGTTGGCACAGGCTGCAATCAAGGATGTTCAAAACGATACAAGACCTATCGGCGATGTTATCAACAGTATTGTTGACGAAGTAAGCAGAACGACCGGCGTATCCGTAGAGGATATTTACAGCAAGAAGCAAACCTCTGATGTAAGCAACGCAAGAAAAATGTGCTTTTATATAATCAGAGAAGTAACGGATATGAGCCACAAGGCTATCGGAGAAAAATTCGGCAGAGACCACTCCACCGTTATGTATAATGTAGAAAAATTCGGTGAGAAAATTAAAAAAGATTCCGTAATAAATAATCAGGTTACGGACATAATCAATAATTTGAAAAATAACTGATTTTCCACATAATTTTTCTTTTCCACATAAAAATTTTTCACATAGTATGTTGAAAGTTTTATTTTTCCACAATGCCAACATTTTTTACACAAAGCCATTGTGAAAAAAATACACCGCAAAAATGCAGTAATTAAAAGGCTTAAAGAAATTTTACACATTTTGCACCGCCTCTAATAATACTACTATAAGAATTCTTTTATGTTTATGGAATTTTTTACATATTCATTTTTCGGCAAATAAATCACTCAAAGGAGAACTGTTATGAAATTTATATGCAATACCAAGGAATTATCAAATGCGTGTAATAATGTAATGAGAGCAGTAAGCGCAAAAGTTACAATTCCTACAATAGAGGGTATTCTTATCGAATGCGGAAGCAATACGCTCAGCCTTACGGGTTATGATTTTGAATTCGGTATTAACACAATTATGTCTGTTGATGTAATTGAGCCGGGTGCAATCGTAATTAATGCAAAGGTGCTTTGCGATATTATCCGTAAATTAGACGATGACGATATTACTATTGAAACTAATTCTAATTCTGTTTCATTAACATGCGGTGCGGCACAATATAACATAACAGGTATTGACGCCGATGATTATCCGGAGCTTCCGTCAGTAAATAACGGAAAAAAAATAGAATTCAGTCAGTCACTCCTATATTCAATGGTAAATCAAACATTATTTGCCGTTGCAGACAGCGAATCGTCAAAACCTGTATTCACCGGATTAAAATTTGAAATAAGACAAAATGAAATCACTTTGATAGGTGTTGACGGTTATCGTCTTGCTATCAGAAAAGAGCCTCTCGATTATACAGGTGAGGATTTAGATTTTGTTGTACCTAAAAAGACTATCAGAGAATTAATTAAACTTCTCAATTTAGAAAATGATAATAATATAAATATTTCTATAAGTAAAAGACATATTGTATTTGAAGTAGAAAATTACAGTATTATAAGCAGACTTCTTGACGGTGAATTTATTGATTACAATACGGCAATTCCAAAGGAAACAACCACAACCGTTTTAATCAACACACAGGATGCTATTGACTGTATTGAAAGAACTCTCCCCGTTATTGAAAACAATCAGAAAAACCCTATCAGATGTCTGTTTGACAACGACCAAATGAGAGTTTCGACCGTATCAAGTCTCGGCAGAGTAATAAACTATACTCACGCAAACACTTCGGGTGCAAGAGTAGAAATAGGCTTTAACTCAAAATTTATGCTCGATGCACTTCACGCAAGTGATGTTGACCAAGTTAAAATTCAGCTTGTAGGACCTGTAAGTCCTACCGTAATCAAGCCTATTGATTCCGACAACTTTATATTCTTAGTATTACCTATGAGGTTAAAAAATGAAAATCAAGGTTAAGGCAACACCGCATACAAAAGAAACGGTAAAAATTAATACGGATTTTATTCAGCTTCAGTCCTTTTTGAAATTTAAGGGAATAGCCGAAACAGGCGGACAGGCAAAGGAATTTATCCAAGACGGTATTATCAAAGTTAATTCCGAGGTTTGTACCGCCCGTGGAAAAAAACTGAGAAACGGCGATATTGTATCGGCATTTGCGGTAGATTACGAAATAGTAAATGAAAATAAATAGAATAACGCTCGAAAATTACAGAAACATTGAAAAAATGTCTGTTGATTTTGATGATGTAAATATTATTTGGGGCGAAAATGCTCAGGGCAAAACAAATTTAACCGAAGCAATCTATCTTTTTACGGGAGCGCACAGCTTTCGTGGAAATAAGGACAGGGATTTAATTAAATTCGGCTGTGACAGGAGCAGACTTTATCTTGAATTTTACGGAAACGGCAGAGAACAAAATGCCGAAATAGATATAGAAAAGCGTAAAAGAGTAAAGCTAAACGGTATCGCAAAAAAAAGTGCGTCTGCACTCGGTGACGAAATCAAGGCTATTGTTTTCAGTCCTGTTCATTTAAGTATGATAAAGGACGGACCGAGTGAAAGACGAAAATTTGTTGATTCGGCACTGTGCCAAATGAAAAGCAATTATCGCACCCTGCTGAAAAATTATAATAAATCGCTTGAACAGAGAAATTATGTACTGAAAAATTCAGAATCCTTGCATCAAACCGAGGCAAGCCTTGAAATATGGGATATGTCGCTTGCAAAAACGGGTGCAAAAATAATTTATCAGCGAATGAAATATATCGAGGCGCTTACACCTTATCTAAAGGAAATATTTAACGGATTGAGTGCAGGCAGCGAGGAGATAGAAATAAGATATGCGGGTTCGGCGGATTACAGCGATAATATAGACGATATAGAAAACAAGCTGTATGAAGCACTAAGAACGCATATAAAAACAGATATTATCAATCATACGACCACAAAAGGTCCGCACAGAGACGATATAGAAATTTTAATTAACAATAATTCCGTCAAATTGTTTGGCTCACAGGGACAGCAACGCTCCTGCGTGCTTGCAATGAAGCTTGCGGAGGCGAGCCTGCTTAAAGAAAAAACAGGGATAGAGCCGATTGCATTGCTTGATGATGTAATGAGCGAGCTGGACGAAAAAAGGCAGGATTATATCTTAAATCATATAAAAGACTGGCAGGTGTTTATTACCTGCTGTGACAAAAATACGATTTTAAGATTAAAACAGGGCAAGACATTTCATATTGTTGACGGAAAAATAATTAATTAAACATATAATTCTGCAAAAAGCAGAGTATGAGGAAAAAATTATGTATCTGCATATAGGCGAGGACACGGTTGTGAGGGACAAGGAAATTATCGGAATTTTCGATATGGACACCTCCACGGTGAACAAGGCGACGAGAGATTATCTCAAAAAGGCAGAAAAGAATAAAAAAGTAATTTATGTAAACTATGACTTACCTAAATGCTTTGTTGTTACAAACGATAAGATTTATGTAAGTCCGATAAACACAAGCACACTTAATAAGCGTGCTAAGTCATAAAACGGAGTTTTGTAAATGGCAGAAGAAATTTTGAATGAAAATTTGACAAATCTTGAAGAAGAAGATATGGATACCGTTGTAACCGAGGAATATAATGCCGACGATATTCAGGTTCTTGAGGGACTTGAGGCTGTAAGAAAGCGTCCTGGTATGTATATCGGCTCAACAGGACCGAGAGGTCTGCACCACCTTGTATATGAAATTGTTGATAACTCTATCGACGAGGCGTTGGCAGGCTTTTGTACTCATATCGAAACGGAAATTTTACCGGGCAATGTTATTACCGTCAGAGATAACGGCCGTGGTATTCCTACCGGTATCAATGAAAAAACAGGCTTACCTGCCGTAACGGTAGTTCTTACAGTGCTTCACGCAGGCGGTAAGTTCGGCGGCTCGGGATATAAGGTTTCGGGCGGTTTGCACGGTGTAGGCTCATCCGTTGTAAACGCACTCAGCGAATGGATGGAGGTTGAGGTAACTCAAAACGGCCACATTTATGCACAGAGATTTGAAAGAGGTATTCCTGTAAACGATTTACATATCATCGGCGACAGCGACGGTCACGGAACATTTATTAAGTTCAAAGCGGACGACGAAATATTTCAAGAAACGACAAAATACAGCTTTGACATTCTTGAACGCAGACTTCGTGAGCAGGCATTTCTTAACGCAGGTCTTTCAATCAGTTTAACCGATAAAAGAGAACTGATAGAAAAAGCATCCGACGACAAGTACGGTGACGACGAGCATACTGCAGTTTACTGCTACGAGGGCGGTATTCGCTCTTTTGTTGAATGGATTAACGAGAGCAGAGGATTAAATCCTATCCAAAACGAGGTTATTCATATTTCAACTACAAAGGACGACAGAAGCGCCGAGGTTGCTCTTTGTTATACAGATTCTTACAGTGAAACTTTGATTTCATTTGCAAATAATATTAATACCATTGACGGCGGTACTCACGAAACAGGCTTTAAGACTGCACTTACAAGAGTATTTAACGATTACGGAAAAAAATTCAATATATTAAAGGACAGCGATAAGAAATTTACAGGTGACGATGTTCGTGAGGGTATCACGGCAGTTATCAGCGTAAAGCTTACAGAGGCACAGTTTGAGGGACAGACAAAGGGGAAGCTCGGCAATACCGATATTACAGGTCTTGTTTCATCACTTGTTTATGACAAGCTTATGACTTATTTTGAGGAACATCCTCAGGTTGCAAAAACCTTGCTTAACAAATCGCTTGACGCTTCCCGTGCAAGAGAGGCTGCAAGAAAAGCAAGAGAAAATGCAAGAAGAAAGTCACCTCTTGAAAGCAACTCGCTTCCGGGCAAGCTTACCGACTGCACATCAAAAGACCCTACAAAATGCGAAATTTACATCGTAGAGGGTGACTCGGCAGGAGGTTCCGCAAAGCTTGGCAGAGACCCGCAATATATGGCAATTCTTCCTCTTTGGGGTAAGATGCTCAATGTTGAAAAGGCAAGACTCGACAAGGTTTACGGAAACGAAAAGCTTGTACCCGTAATTACGGCACTCGGTACGGGAATAGGTGAGGACTTTGATATAACAAAGCTCAGATACCACAAAATTGTACTTATGGCGGATGCCGATGTCGACGGTGCGCATATTACAACACTTTTGCTTACCTTCTTCTTTAGATATATGCCCGAGCTTATAGAACACGGTCATATTTTCTTGGCGCAACCGCCACTCTTTAAGGTAACAAAAAATAAAAAGAGCGAATACGCATACTCCGACGAGCAGAGAGACGAAATTATCGAGCAGATGGGCGGAGACTGTGATGTTCAGCGATACAAGGGTCTTGGTGAAATGGACCCTGAACAGCTTTGGGAAACCACTATGGACCCCGAGTTCAGAACAATGAAGCGTGTAACCATTGACGACGCACAGGTTGCAAGCGAAAACTTCTCAATTCTTATGGGTGAGGATGTTGAGCCTCGCCGTCAGTTTATTGAGCAAAACGCTAAGTTCGTAAAGAATTTGGATATTTAATTTGGAAGAATAGGAGATATTTATAATGGCACAAAAAGAAATAAGACATGACCATATCGATTATTCTAACCAAAAAATAATTGATGTTGAAATCAGTAAGGAAATACGCAGTGCGTTCCTCGATTACTCAATGAGCGTTATCGTGGCTCGTGCGCTTCCCGATGTAAGAGACGGCTTGAAGCCGGTACACAGAAGAATTCTTTATGCAATGTATAACACAGGACTTTATCCCGACAAGCCGTACCGTAAGTGTGCTACCACCGTCGGTGAAGTTCTCGGTCACTATCACCCGCACGGTGACGCATCCGTTTACGACGCACTCGTAAGAATGGCGCAGGACTTTTCGCTTCGTCATCCGCTTGTTGACGGTCACGGTAACTTCGGTAGTGTTGACGGCGACCCTGCCGCTGCATACAGATATACAGAAGCAAGAATGAGCAAGATTTCGCTCAAAATGCTTGACGATATTAAAAAGGACACTGTTAATTGGGTATCAAACTTTGACGATACAGAGCTTGAGCCTGAGGTTTTGCCTACAAAGTTCCCGTGTTTGCTTATTAACGGCTCATCAGGTATTGCCGTAGGTATGGCAACCAACATTCCTCCGCATAATATGAAAGAGGTTGCAGAGGGCGTTTGCTGTCTTATCGATAATCCTAACGCAGGCCTTGAGGAAATAATGGAACATATTAAAGGTCCTGACTTCCCTACTCACGGTATCATTATGGGTACAAGAGGAATTAAAGAGGCTTACGCAACAGGCAGGGGCAAAATAATTATCCGTGCCAGAGCAGAAATTATCGAAACAAGGGGCGACAGATACAAAATCGTTGTTTCCGAGCTTCCTTACAGCGTAAACAAGCGCAGACTTATCGAAAAAATTGCGGATTTGTGCAAGGAAAAGCGTATCGAAGGCATTGCGGATATTCAGGACTATACCGACAGACACGGTATGCACATTGAAATCACAATCAAGCGTGACGCAAATGCACAGGTTGTTCTTAACAATCTTTATAAAATGACAGAAATGCAAAGCTCATTCGGTGTAATTCTTCTTGCACTCGACAACGGCGTGCCTAAGATTTTGACATTAAAAGAGATTTTGCAGAAATATATTCAGTTCCAAGAGGAAATCATCACCCGCCGTACAAGATATTATCTTCGTAAGGCACAGGAGAGAGAGCATATCCTCGAAGGACTTGCAAAGGCACTCGACATCGTTGACGATGTTATTGCAACCATTCGTGCTTGCCGTGGCGGACAGTCGGAAGCAAAGCAAGCAATTATGGACAAGTTCGGCTTTGACGACCCACAGGCTGCCGCTATCGTTGCATACCGTTTGGGACAACTCGCAGGTCTCGAAATCGAAAAGATTATGAACGAGTTGCACGAGTTACAAGAGAAGATTAAGGATTATAACGATATTCTCTCTAACGAGTACAGAGTGCTTGAAATCATTAAAACAGAAATTCGTGAGGTTGCCGACAAATACGGTGACGAAAGACGCACCGAAATTTCAGCATTTACGGGCGATGTAGAGGACGAGGACCTTATTCCGGTAGAGGATTGTATTCTCACTCTTACCGAAAAGGGATATATCAAGCGTCAAACAGTTGATACATATAAGGCACAGAATCGTGGCGGTAAGGGAATTATTGGTATGTC
>UQAZ01000025.1 GCA_900539165.1 uncultured Oscillospiraceae bacterium | reverse complement strand
TATAAAACTTGAAAAATCGAGTAAACTATAGTATAATCGAATTAACAAAAATGACAATAGCGGAAAAAATATTAAATGAGGCGATATTTTGGAAATCAATAGAGATATCTACTTGAACAGACTAATTACGAGAAAGCAAAACGGATTTATCAAGGTGATTACCGGTATTAGAAGATGCGGTAAATCATATTTGTTAAATAAAATATTCTATAATTATTTACTGTCCGAAGGTGTAGACAAAAACCATATTATTAAATTTGCTTTTGATTCGGCAGAGGATTTATTACTTATAGATGAAGATATTTTAGATATAAGTGAACAAAACAGAAAAGTTGATCCACGAAAATTTATGAAGTACATTTCAGGTAAAATTATTGATGATGAAATGTATTATCTTCTTCTTGATGAAGTTCAGCTGCTTGGTAATTTTGAAGCGGTTTTGAATGGGTATATGAGAAAAGACAACTTGGATATTTATGTTACAGGCAGTAATTCTAAATTTCTTTCAAGTGACATATTGACTGAATTTGAGGGCAGAGGCGATGAAATTCATATTCTTCCGCTATCATTTTCAGAGTTTTATTCTGCATATGAAGGCACAAAAGAAGAAGCATTTGACGATTTTATGGTATATGGCGGATTGCCGGCTATCGCTTCAATGCAAACCGATGAACAAAAAAGCAACTACCTTATTACGCAAATGAAAAATGTGTATATTAAGGATATAGTCGCTCGCAACAATCTTAATTCCGACCAGGAAATCAGCGAGCTTGTAGATGTTTTAGCCTCAGGTATATCTTCATTAACTAATCCAAGAAAATTGGAAAATACTTTCAAGTCAATCAAAAATGCTACTCTCTGTGCATCTACGATTGATAAGTATATAGGTTATCTAAAAGATTCATTTTTGATCAGTAAAGCGGAGAGATATGATGTAAAGGGTAAGAAATACATCAGTACACCTTACAAACTTTATTTTGAAGATACCGGACTTAGAAATGCCCGATTGAATTTTAGGCAAATAGAAGAAACTCATTTGATGGAAAATATCATCTACAATGAGCTTAGATATAGAGGATATAATGTCGATGTCGGAGTAGTTGAATTCAGAGAAAAGACAGATGAGGGTAAAGAAGTTCGTAAACAAGTAGAAATTGATTTTGTAGCCAATCAAGGCAGTAAGCGTTACTATATTCAATCTGCATACAATATTCCTGATGAAGAAAAATGGCAGCAAGAGACAAGACCATTTGATAAAACCAATGATTCATTTAAGAAAATTGTTATTGTTGAAAAAAGTATGAAACCACGCAGAGATGATAAAGGATATCTCATGATGGGGGTAAAAGAATTTTTGCTTGATGGTGATAGTTTGGAATTGTAAATTTATGAATTAGCATGAAAATAGGAGAATAAATGATTAATCGTATAAAAAATAATATATCGGTTTTGAAAAAATACTTTATAAAATATTATGCTGTGATTTTTTCTGTGTTAGAAGTAATTACTTTCTTTATGCCTTTTGAAGATATGGGTATAATTAATAAAAAATCAAAAATTATTATTTTTTGTATTTCTTTCGGAATTGCTATTGTTTTATCAATTATATCCATTTTATTAAGAAGGAAAAAGAAACTTTTTGGAAATATAAATCAGGGACTTACTATATGTTATGGCGATTTAATGAAAACTGCTTTTAATAAGAAGAAAGGAAAGGAGAAAATTATTGTAATTCATGTTAATCGCTGTTTTGATCTGAGTTGTGAAGATAATCTCATCAGAGAAAGCTCTATTCATGGACAGTTTATTGATAAATATATAGATAATGAAATTGAAAAAGAAAAATTACATAACTATATCGAATCGGATTTAGAAAATCGTAATATTAAATTTGAAACATTATCCAGAAAAGATAAAAAGTTAGGTTATTTAAAAAGATATCCTGAGGGTACAGTTGTAGAAGTAAAAGGTGATAATGATGTTACCTTTTATTTGTTAGCATTGTCAAAATTGGATGATAATTTGATAGCAAATTGTACTGAATTAGAGTTTTACAATTCCCTTTCTAAATTACTTGTTTATTATGATTCTTATGGTCAAGGTGCTGATTTATATTGTGCAGTTATGGGAGATAAAATTGTAAAACCACATCGGGAAACAAAAGAAATTATAGATTTTATGATATCAGTATTTAAATTTAACAATAATGAAATTCGTGGAAATATAAATTTAGTTGTTTATGAAGGGTTAAAATCTACAATTTCTATTTTGGATTATTAAGATAAGAGGGGGGATTTTATGGCACATAAGTGTTTTATAAGTTTTAAAAAAGAGGATCAGTATTATCGAAACAAACTGGATAGTTTGTTCGACGATGAAGATGTAATTAATAAATCATTGGATAGAGTGATTGATAGCGAAAATGGCAATTATATTATGCAAGTTATAAGAGATGATTATTTAAAAGATTCTACTGTAACTATTTTTTTGATTGGAGAACATTCTTCTGAAAATGAAGGCTCAGATTGGAATGGCGATAAAAATTATTTTATAAAAAAGGAACTTCAATCTTCTTTATATAATGGAGTTGGAAATACACGTAATGGTATTTTAGGTGTAGTTTTGCCTGAAATGTATGATCAAATTTATCGTGGCAAATATACTTGCAGTTCTTGTGGCAAAGAGCATAATTATGTAAAGATCAATGATGATACAGTAATAAAGGAGTTTAGTGAAAACTACTATCTTGAGCCACATGAAGGATGTGCTTGGTCTGAAGATGAAAGATATTGCGTGCTTGTGAAATGGAATGATTTTATTAATGATCCTGAATATTATATAAATTTTGCGTTCAATAAAAGGGGTACAGATTTATCTCAAAAGGTTCATGTAAATATAAATCGAGGATATATAAAGAAATCTTATTTTTAATACATAACATGGCATTGATAATGTGCTTTTGTTGTAGACATAAATGAATTATTGGTGAGAGATTTTTGAGAGACTCAAAAGTGAAAATTAGGCTTAAAATGGCATGTTTTAAAAAGTGATTTTTACACTCTGACTCTGTTATCTAATGTTCAAATTTCTAAATATACAATATTCATTATATATAAAACTGCCATTACAATCGTTTGTCAAGGCGGTTTACCATTAGTTATTGAATTTTTCATTGTTGTTAGATGTTAGTTTCAAATTATCTGCGAAATCATCCACAAGATCTGTATATAAAATCCTTATTAAAATTCAATAAGCCTGTAATTGTATTTTGACCACAATTGTGACCACTTGCAAAATATAAATGATTAAATTATAGAAGCTTATATAAAATTGTGGGCAAATTTTGTATAGCAGAAATGGCTTAAAACAGCCATTTTTAGTGTATTTTATGTACATCTAAACTGCTACGAACCCTGAGAGGGTTTTTGCGTTAAGAAAACAGTCCGGTGGACTGTTTTTAGCCAAAAGCGTGAAGCCGGTTACTGTGGCAAAGCCATAGTCGGCGAGCGAAGTAAGCTGTGAGCTTGGCTCACAGCTGTGTCCCTTCCGGCGTACCAAAAAGCCCAAAGCGGATTTTTCTGCTTTGGGCTTTTTAATATGTTGTAAATGGTGTGCGTAGCACACCTTAACAAAATCTGACGCACCGCTGTACGGCAGATTTTGAGAGGAGAAACATATGGAGTATTCGTTACAAATTGACTTGGCAATTTGTTTGAATACGGAATATGTTTGGACGAGGCGTACCAAAAAAGCCATTAGGTATTTACACCTGATGGTTTTTTATTATTTTTCGGGTTGTAGGGACTTGAACCCTGAGCCTTTATGGCTTTGTAATTTAACGAGAAGTGTGGTATGATTACATTAGGGTTGTCATTTGAGGCTTATGCCGAGGTTGACATTGCACGGATAGATTGAGTTATTTGGGGGAACTTTATGAACACAAGAGAGCAAATTCACGCATTATCTGACGAAATGCTTAAAAATTTGGGCAGGTTGGTTGAGATTGATTCACAGCTTGCAGAGCCTTCAGAGGGTAAGCCGTTCGGCGAAGGTGTGGCAAAGGCACTTGAGGTCGGACTTAAAATTGCCGAGGAATTGGGATTTGATACTGTAAATCTTGACAATTACTGCGGTTATGCCGAAATGGGCGAGGGCGAGGAAATCGTCGGAATTGCGGGACATTTGGATATTGTACCTGTGGGCGGTGATTGGAGTTACGACCCGTTTACTCTCACACGAGACGGCGATTATGTTTACGGCAGAGGCACTACCGATGATAAAGGCCCCGTTATCGAGGCACTTTACGCTATGAAACTGCTTTGTGAGTCGGGTGTTAAGCTTAATAAACGAGTACGCTTGATTATGGGCTGCAACGAGGAAACCGGCTCAAAGTGTATGGAGCATTATAACGAGGCGGCAGAGGAGCTTTCCTGCGGATTTACACCCGACGCTGAATTTCCGTGCATTCACGGCGAAAAAGGCCATATGACAATGGTTGCTTTCTCAAAGAATACAAGGATAATTTCTATGAACGGCGGTTTTGTAACCAACGCAGTATGCGACAGTTGTACTACCGTGATTCCGTCAGAGCCTCAGCTCAAAGATAGGCTCGACGAGGCACTTTCTGAATCAAAACTTCAGGAATATCATTTGAGCGAGGAAAATAATCAAATTACTGTTTATGCAAAGGGCGTTCCTGCACACGCAAGCACTCCGAAGTTGGGAGTAAATGCCGCAGGAGTTACTATGCGGTGCCTTGAAAAATCAGGCTTTGATGATGACTTTGTAAAATTTTATAATAAATATATCGGAACAGACTGTGACGGCTCGGGAACTAATCTTAAAATAAGTGACGAATTTGGCGAGCTTACTTTCTGTAACGGTACGGTTAAAACCGAAAACGGAGTTATATCCTGCACCATAGACATTCGTGTGCCGGTAACATTTACAAAGGATGATATTCTCAAACGAATTGAGGGAAATTTGGAAGATGAAAACGGTCGCATAGAGCTTGGAGAAATCGGCGAGGCGCTGTTTTATCCGAGAGAATCGCCCCTTGTAAATGCACTTTACAGTGCCTACACCGAGGTGACGGGCGACACCGAAAACGAACCGATGGTTATCGGAGGAGGTACTTATGCAAAATCATTGAAAAACATTATTGCATTTGGACCTGAAAAGCTTGGAGTGGATTATCGCATTCACGGTGCAGACGAGTTTATTTTGGTTTCGGAAATGGAAGAAACCGTGGAAATATATATGCACGCAATCAAAAATCTGCTTGCAATTTAATTATGTGACTGTGTTGCCTCCTGCCGATGTTGAAGCGGGAGGTAATTTGACTTGTGCTACTGTTTCCTATATAATCGGTATATAAATTAAAGTTAAGCTGAGAGAAATCAGATTTATAACATTAACGGCAAAATGATAACAGATTTACAGGGAGAATGAAATGAACTTGGAATTAATCAATCTGAACGCAGAAAACAAAGATATAGAACATTTTGAAAAAATAAATAATGAAGCGTTTCCTGATTACGAGAGAATGAGCTTTGATAAAATCTTTGAGTTGGCTTCTAATACAAACACCGATGTTTTGGGAATTTATGACGGTGATTTGCCGATAGGATTTACTGTTTTGCTTAAAAATTCGGAGTGCGGATATATTTATTTTCTTGCTATCGACAGTCGCATTCGTTCAAAGGGTTACGGAAGCGAAGCCATTAAAAAGCTGATACAGATGTATTCCGACATTCAAATTGTTTTGGACTTTGAGGAAATTAACGATAAAGCAGAAAACAATGCTCAAAGAATCCGCAGAAAGGGCTTTTATCTTAGAAACGGATTTCACGAGACAGGAAATTATACCATATTAAATGACGAACGCTTTGAGGTTGTATGCACCGGCGGCGAGCTTCGTAAAGAAGCGTTGTGTGAGCTTCTCGGTATTTTACACAAAAATCGCCCGGGCTTTTTGGATGTTCTGCTTTAATACGATTTGAGATTGCGGAGGTTGATATGAATTTTTTATTTGTTGCACTCGGCGGAGCATTGGGAGCTGTATTGCGTTATGCAATCAGCTTGATACCCACTAAAACCGAGTTTCCGATTTTGACCTTGGTAACGAATGTTATCGGCGCACTTGCAATCGGGTTTATTGTAGGATTAATCGGAGAAAAGGGCGGCTCCGCTAATTCAGCCTTGTTTTGGAAAACAGGGGTTTGCGGAGGATTTACAACCTTTTCGACTTTTTCGCTTGAAGCTGTTAATCTTATTGAACAAAGAATGTATTTTTCTGGCGGACTTTATGTGACGCTCAGCGTTGGGTTATGCTTATTGGGAATATTTTTAGGCAAAAAAATTGCCGCATTGGCACTTTGAGCAGGATTTTATGTGAGGTATAAATATGAAATTGAATGTAATTAAAGAAAGGTGTCCGCAAAATCATAAATGCCCGTCAGTAGGTATTTGCCCGGTCGGAGCATTGAGCCAAAACGGTTTTGACGCACCGATTGTTGACGAAGAAAAATGTATTGAATGCTCAAAGTGTTCACGCTTTTGCCCTATGAAAGCATTAGTGCTTGATTGATGAAATAAGGCCTCTCGGGGAGCGATTCTCGGGAGGCTTGTTTTTTGGCTGCGTGGCAAAACATTAATTGTGTAAGGTGTGGGCTTGATAATTCACGGCAGTTTAGATATAATAAAAATGAATTATGTTCGTATATTTAGTTTATTTTGAGAGGTAAATTATGTATAGTGTGCTTGTTGTTGATGATGAAATTCGTCAAAGAGAAGCTGTCATTAAAAGTGTAAATTGGGAAAGGGCAGGCTTTAATGTTGTCGGTGACGCCGAAAACGGAATCGAAGCGCTTGAGCTTCTTGAAAGGCTTGAACCCGACTTGATTATGACGGATATTAAGATGCCCCTTATGACAGGTCTTGAGCTTGCAAGAAGGGTTCGTGAGATAAGACCTGCCACTAAATTTATTATTTTGAGTGGATATGATGATTTTGAATACGCTCAGGAGGCTTTTAGGTATAATGTAATAAGATACTTGCTAAAGCCGATTTCTGCAAACGAGCTTACCGGCGAGCTTGAAAAAATCAGGCTTGAAATGGATACGGAGTTTGAGCATCTTAAAAGCGGCGTTTCAAATGAAAAGATTGAGCTTAGACTTAAAAAAGCGGAGTTTCTTTTGCCTTTGCTTTTGGGAACGGGCGACGATGCCTGCCCCGAGAACAAACTGAGGGAAACGGCAAAAATGCTCGGCTTGGTTAAAGGGGACAGGGACTGCTTCAGCGTTCTTGCTTCTAAATTTAAGACCTTCGGCGGTGACAGCAGCACTCAGTCGCATCATATAGATTTTGTAAACAGTATTATCGGAAAGTATGCGCTGTGTGAAAGCTTTTTTGTAAACGGCAGAATCATAACTATTGTTGCAAGCGAGCCGGAGGAAATGTCAACAAAGCTAAGGCTTCCTGTTATTGAACTTGTTCAAAGTGCAAAGAAGCTTTTTAACGAAAAATGCACAATCGGTATCAGCCAAACCGTTGATAAGCTTTCGCTTGTGGCTTTTGCGTGTACGCAGGCTATTACCGCAAGGCGATACACCTCCGACGGAGCAGGCAACATCAGATTTATTAACGACCAGGAGCGTAAAAGCGGATGTGAGCTTGAGAATGTGGAAAAGTCGGTGTATAAGCTTGAACAGCTTTTGAAGCTTGGCAGCAAGGATGAAATCAGCGCTCTGCTTGATGAGATGCTTTCTAACAAAAACAGGGACAGTATGGATTATCTTATTATTCAAATCCTTGCAACGGCGCACAGATGCGTAAGCGTGCTGTCGGACACCGATGCTTTGTCCGAGCTGTTTTCGTCAAACGGATTTTTCACCTCCCGTTTGTCATTCGATTTTAATGAGCAGTACAAAAAAGAATTGATTTCGCTTTGTCTTGACGCAAGGGATATTATCAATCGTTCTCAAAAGCACGAAAGCGAGGCGATTTGTGACAGAGCCTTGCAGATTATAAATGATGAATATATGAACGAGGAGCTTTCGCTGACGGTTGCAAGCGAAAAATTAGGCGTCAGCCCGAATTACCTCAGCGCACTTATCAAGAAAACGAAGTCGCAGAATTTCGTTGCTTTGGTGACTGAGAGAAGAATGAAAGCGGCAAGCGACTTGCTTTTATGCACCTCGATGAAAATATTTGAAATATCTCAAAAATGCGGATACAGCGACCAGCACTATTTCAGCTATTGCTTCAAAAAGCATTTTGGGATGTCACCGAATAAATACAGAGAAGTTAATTTAGGAGCAGGCAATGTTTAAGCGTAATAAGGCGAGGCTTTCGGCATTGATTATTGCGATTGTTGTTTTTGGCGTTATGTTTTCGACAATCGCATCAACATTGTTTTTCGGCATATTCTATGAAAAATCAATGTTCAACGCTGTCTTTGTTTCGAGCAAGCAATCGGTTTCACAGGCAAATGAAACGGTTTCAAATTATATATCGTCTGTTAAGATTAAGCTTGATAATCTCTGCGTTGAGACGGATAACTGTAAGGATACCGATTCATTGCAAAAGACAATATCCACAGCCTCTCGACTTGAGGATGATATTTACTGCGTAATGGTGTACGATATGCAGGGCAGGCTTCTTTTGGACGGAAACGATAATGACGATAAGGTAAAGGAGGACTGTACCAACCTTTCCTTTGATAAATCTATCTATTCAAATCTAAAGGACGGCTATGCCATTTCTCAGCCCCATGTCAATACTCTTTATGAGGGCAAGTATCCGTGGGTTGTAACCATAGCAAAAAAAGAGTATTCAAATCTTTTTTCTCAACAGGTTTTCGTTGCCGTTGATTTTAGGTTTTCGTCGATTGCAAAGTATATAGACAAAGTGAGTATCGGTCAAAGAGGCTACTGCTACATAATTAATTCAAAGGGCGAGATTATTTATCATCCTCAGCAGCAGGTGCTTTTTTCCGGATTAAAGAAAGAAAATACTCAGGAAATTGCGGATTTGTCCGACGGAATTCACAGAAAAAAGGACAACATTTATACTATTTCTTCGCTTAATTCTTGTAATTGGAAGATAGTTTGCGTCAGCTTTAATGATGAAATCACTCAGGCTGTAAAAAATCAGGTAATTATAGGTTCGATATTTGCATTGTTGTTCAGTATGTTTATGTCGATTGTGATTTATCTGCTTCTTTCCCGTACCGTTACCCGCCCCGTCAGACGACTTGTTGACTCTATGCAGAGGTTTGAAAAACAGGCGGAGTCGTTTGAATATAAGGCGGATATGAGTAATGTTGTTGAGTTTCAAACTCTCTCGTCATCATTTGAGCATATGGTGCTTATGATTCAGTCGCTTGTGGAAAAGGTGCATAACGAGGAAATCGTTTTGCGAAAGACCGAACTAAAAGCGTTGCAGGCACAGATTAATCCGCATTTCCTATATAATACGCTTGATTCTATTCAGTGGATGTGCGAGCAGGATAACAGTAAGGATGCGGTCGAAATGGTCGGCGCACTTGCAAAGCTGTTTAGAATCAGTATCAGCCACGGTAATGAGTTTATTACAATTAGCGACGAGCTTAAACACGCAGAAAGCTATTTGATTATTCAAAGCTATCGGTATAAAAATCAGTTCACATATTCCTTTGATGTGGATAAGAGCGTCTTGGGATATATGTGTAATAAGATTACTATTCAGCCTTTTATAGAAAATGCAATTTATCACGGACTTGACAGAATGGTTGACGAGGGCGAGATAAAGATAATCGTTGAACGCAGAGGCAAGGATATAGTGATTATAGTTAAGGATAACGGCTTGGGTATGACCGAGGAGCAATGCAGAACTATTCTCCAAAAGGACAGGAGTGACTCTAAGGGCATAGGCGTTAAGAATGTAAACGACCGATTGAAAATTTATTTCGGAGAGGAATACGGTATCAGTATCGAAAGCGAGCTTGATGTCGGAACGGCTGTTACGATAAAAATTCCGAAAATAGAGAAGGGGCAGGAAAATGAGTATTAAAAAAATAATCGCTTTTCTTATGGCTGTGCTTTTTCTCATTGCATGTTTAATCGGCTGTTCCAGAGCAAACGGTAATGTCAAAAGACAAAATGCGAGCGTTGCTATAATAACAAAGGGCAGTAATTCGGACTTTTGGGGCGATGTGAAAAACGGTGCGTTTTCGGCAGGAACGGAATATAATATAGCCGTTACCTTTGAAGGCCCTGAAAGCGAGGAGGATTACGAGGCTCAAAATCAAATGATAGAAAATGCTGTTTCGAGGGGCGTAAGCGTAATAATTCTCTCTGCCATAGATTATGAAAATAATGCAGCCGCAGCTCAAAAAGCGGTGGATAAAGGAATAAAATTAATCACCGTTGACAGCGATGTTGATGTGTCCGCAAAGGAACTGTTTATAGGTACTGACAATGTTTCGGCAGGCACCAAGGCGGGGGAGCAGGCAATTAATTTTTGCTCCGACCGTGATACTATTAATATAGGTATAGTGAATTACGGCGAGAATACCGAAAACGGAAAACAGAGGATAAAGGGATTCAGCGAATGTATAGAAAAAAATGAAAAAGCCCAAATAGTCGCCACCGTAAATATCGAGTCGAATATTGAAAGTGCAACCTCGGGTGCAAAATATCTGCTTGAACAGCATAAGGATATTGATGTCCTTGTCGGCTTTAACGAATGGTCAACTCTCGGTGTCGGCTGTGCGATAAAGGAACTCGGCTTAAAAGACGAGGTGTACGGTATTGGTTTTGACAGTAATGTGAGCTGTGTCGGAATGCTTGAAACGGGCGAGATTGATACTTTGATTGTTCAAAATCCGTTTTCTATGGGCTACCTTTCTGTGTCTAAAGCGGCAGAAATCCTTTCGGGAAACAAAACGCAAAGCGTAATCGAAACCGATACCTATGTTGTAACTCGTGAAAATATGTTTTCTCCCGATGTTCAAAAAATACTGTTCAGCTTCAGCGAGAACAATTAAATAATCCGCTTACACGGTTTGCTCCTTGCAATTTTTGTATTAATTTACATTTTATGGATAAAATTCAAAGGGACTTGGCTGTGGGGCGTTGTTTTAGAAAAAGTCCGATTTGTCGTAATTGACATATTCGGGCTATTTCTTTTGTTTATTATGCACAATGTTACTATATTAAATCTGAAAAATCGTAATTTTTTATACACTTTCAATAAGAAATTACATTCTAATTATTTAACCTCAAAGATATAATGAGGATGCTAAATGACTTAACAATAAATTTTAAGGAGGTAATCTTTATGAAAAAGATGAAAAAGTTATTGGCGATATTAATAGCGGCTGTTATGGTTGTAGGCTTTGCGGCTTGCTCGTCAAATAAGGGCGGCGGTGATTCCCCGGCTGCAAATGCCAAGGGCGAAATCTCCGTTTTCTATTATACATTCAGTGACGCATACATTTCCACCGTGCGTTCCTCAATGGATAAGATTTTAGGCGACGGCGGTTACACCTTCAACGACTATGACGCTAACGGTAACCAAACAACACAGACCGAGCAGGTTCAGACTGCACTTGCAAAAGGCTCATCATTGCTTATTGTTAATGTAGTTGACACTGGTTCAAACGACGCTGCACAGAACATTATCAATCTTGCAAAAGCAAAGAATGTTCCTGTAATCTTCTTCAACCGTTCGGTTGACCAGTCAGTTATCGAAAGCTATGACAAGTGCGTATTCGTAGGTACAGACTACGAGCAGGCAGGTCATATGCAGGGCGAAATGATTGGTGAGTATCTTGCAAAGAACTTCTCTAAGGTTGACCTTAACGGCGACGGCAAAATCAGCTATGTAATGTTCAAGGGTCAAGAGGGCAATATGGAAGCTATTGCTCGTACACAGTACGCAGTTGAGGACGCTAACGCAGTTCTCGCTAAGTCAAATCTTCCCGAGCTTGAGTTCTATGATGCAGCAAACAAGAATAAGTATCTTGTTGACCAGGACGGTCTTTGGTCATCAGCTGCAGCTACAAACTATATGAGTACAGCACTTGCTCAGTATACAGAGTCTAACAAGAATATGGTTGAGCTTGTTATCGCAAACAACGACGAAATGGCTTTGGGTGCAATCTCTGCACTTCAGACAGCAGGCTACAACAAGGAAGGCGCAACAGTTATTCCTGTATTCGGTGTTGACGCAACAGACGCTGCTAAATCAGCTATCAAGTCAGGCTCAATGATCGGTACAATTAAGCAGGACGCACAGGGTATGGCAGAAGCTATCACAACTATTATGAAGAATTTCCTTACAGACGGTGCAAACAAGCTTGACGGTATTGATTCAGCTAATACTGTCGGAACATGGAGAGTAAATATTCCTTACTCAGCTTACACAGCAGAGTCGGCAGAATAATATAAATTTTCATTAATTAAGTGTGGTTCGCCACCTTATCGAGAGTTTGCGGTTGGGGCGGTAACGCCTCAACCGTAGTGTTTGAGTGCAGATAGGAGAGATATGTATGCAAAATAATTTGAATAAATCCGACGCTGCGACTGAAAAAGACATATTGTTAAAAATGGTTGATATAGAAAAGACCTTTCCGGGTGTTAAGGCGCTTGACCACGCACAGCTTACCGTAAAAAAAGGCACGGTACATGCACTTATGGGCGAAAACGGCGCAGGCAAGTCAACGCTTATGAAGTGTCTTTTCGGTGTTTACAGCAAGGATAACGGTCACATTTATGTTGACGGAGAAGAAGTCAATTACAAAAACAGCAAGGAGGCTCTTGAAAACGGTGTTGCCATGGTGCATCAAGAGCTTAACCAGGCATTGAAGCGTAATGTAATGGATAATATGTGGCTTGGCAGATTTCCTAAGGTTTCTAAGTATCTTCCGTTTACAAGCGAAAAGAAGATGTACGAGGAAACAAAAAAGCTGTTTGATGACCTCGACATCAGCGTTGACCCTAAAACAATAATGAGTACAATGTCGGTGTCGCAAAGACAGATGGTAGAAATCGCAAAGGCGGTTTCGTATAATTCAAAGATAATCGTTTTTGATGAGCCGACCTCATCGCTTACCGAGGAGGAGGTTGAACACCTTTTCCGTATTATAAATATGCTTCGAGACAGAGGCTGCGGTATCATTTATATTTCCCATAAGATGGAGGAAATTTTAAGAATCAGCGACGAGGTTACGATAATGCGTGACGGTAAGTGGATTGCAACTAAGCCTGCATCAGAGCTTACTATGGACGAGATTATCAAGCTTATGGTAGGTCGTGAGCTTACCAATCGTTATCCCGAAAAGGATAATGAAATCGGTGATGTTTTATTAAAGGTAGAAAACCTCAGCGGTGAGTATACCAATTTAAGTAGTGTTTCGTTTCAGGCAAACAGAGGAGAGATACTCGGAGTTGCTGGACTTGACGGCTCGGGAAGAACAGAGCTTCTTGAGCAGATATTCGGCATTACAACAAAAAAGAGTGGAAAGATTTTCCTTGACGGTAAAGAGGTTAAGAATAAAAATCCACACGAATCAATTAAAAACGGCTTTGCTCTTTTGACAGAGGAAAGAAGAGCGACAGGCATTTTCGGTATCCTCAATATCAGAGAAAATACCGTTATTTCCAGCTTGAAAAAATATCAGACAGGTCCTTTTCTTAACAAAAAGAAAATGAAGGATACGACTGAGGAATATATAAAATCATTAAGAGTTAAAACTCCTAATCAGGAAACAAAAATCAGTTCTCTTTCAGGCGGTAACCAGCAAAAGGTTATTCTTGCAAGGTGGCTTTTGACAGAGCCTACGGTTTTGCTTCTTGATGAACCGACAAGAGGTATTGATGTAGGCGCTAAGTACGAGATTTATCAGCTCATTCTTGACCTTGCTAAGAAGGGTAAGACGGTAATTATGGTATCCTCGGAAATGGCAGAGCTTTTGGGCGTTTGCGATAAAATTCTTGTTATGTCGGGCGGTAGGCTTTCGGGTGAGGTTGACGCCAAAACGACAAATCAGGAAGAAATTATGACTCTTGCCGCAAAATATGTTTAAGGAGAATTTTATTATGAGTGACACAACTGTAAAAAAAGCAAAGCGTTCACGAGCTTCTGTTTGGATTGAAAATTTCAAGGCAGCAGACCGTGACGATAAAAAAAGATTAATTTCGGATTTACTCTTCAATAATGCTATGTATATCATAATTGCAATAGCAGTCGTATTTATTGCAGTTAAAGTACCGGCATTTTTGAGCGTTTCGTCTATTGTAAATATCATTTCGCTTACGGCGGCTAAGCTTCCCATAGCACTTGGTATTGCGGGATGTATCGTTCTTACGGGTACAGATATTTCGGCAGGTCGTTGTGTAGGTCTTACTGCCTGCGTTGCAGCGTCCTTGCTTCAGATGACAGACTATGCAAACAAGATGTTCCCTAACCTTAAAACAATGCCTCTTATCGTAGTATTCCTTGCGGTAATCGCAATCGGCGCTGTTGTAGGTCTTGTAAACGGCTTTTTTGTTGCAAAGTTTAAGCTTCATCCGTTCATCGTAACACTTTCAACTCAGCTTATCGTATTCGGTACAGTTCTTATGTATCTTATGATTGGCGGAAACAACGGTCAAACTCTTTCAGGTCTTGACGCTTCTTATACAAGCTTCATTACCGGTACACTCTTTACCGTTGGCGGTGTTGCAATTCCTAAATATGTTCTTTATTCTGTAATCCTTACAGCTATTATGTGGGTGATTTGGAATAAAACAAAGTTTGGTAAAAATATGTTTGCAGTAGGCTCAAACGAGGAAGCTGCAAGAGTATCAGGCGTAAATGTATTTATGACAATACTTATGGTATTTGTACTTGCAGGCGTTATGTACGGCATTACCGGCTTTATCGAGGGCGCTCGTATTGCTTCTTGCTCTGCAAATACAGGTCTTAACTATGAATGTGACGCTATCGCAGCTTGCGTAATCGGCGGCGTATCATTCGTAGGCGGTACCGGTAAAATCAGCGGTATCGTAATCGGTGTATTGCTTTTACAGATTATCTTTGCAGGTCTTAACTTCCTCTCGGTTTCTGCCAATATGCTTTACATCATCAAGGGTGTAATCATTCTTGTTGCTTGTGCCATTGATATGCGTAAGTATCTTGCACGCAGATAATTTAGATTATTCAGCTATATCTCCCCTTAGAAAGGCAGTGAAAATATGAACGATAATAACACTATATCCCTTAATACAGAGCGTAAGCCCGGAGGACTGTACCGAAATGTAAAAATGTCGGTGAAGGCTGCGAATAGGATTATTATAATCGGTCTGGTCGTTCTTATTGCCTGTATGATTTTTGCGGTCAGTCATGCAGGCTTCACTGTCACATTTGATACTGACGGAGGCTCGCATATTGATAACCAAAGGGTTATGTACGGTCAGAGTATTCAGTTGGAAGAAAATCCCGTTAAGGAGGGCTACACTTTCACAGGCTGGTATTTAGATAAGGATTGCACAAGACAGTTCGATATTAATAATGATACCGTCAGCGACAGCGTTACTCTTTATTCGGGCTGGGAAAAAGCTTAATTGAATTATTAAAATATGAAATTCTGCGCTCGGTTTAAGAATGCAGGATTTTTTATGCGTTGACTGTATCAAATTAATTTTGTATAATCATTATATCGGATTTATTACAGCTATATTAATGCAACGGCTGTGTTTCCTTAGGCAGAGGAGATTATTGATGAAATGGGTGAATTTATACTTTGTAATTCATACCGTTAAGTTATAGATGATGACGATTAAAAATGTGAGGTAAATGTTATGAAAAATGAAAAATATTCGGTAGTGTTCAGCAGTCTGACGGGTAATACAAGAATGCTTGCCGACGCTGTTCGTGATGCCGTGGGCGATGAAAATTGTGAGTATTTCGGTACGGATAAATCTCGGGCTGCCAAATCCGATATGATATATGTCGGCTTTTGGACAGATAAGGGCGGTGCCGACAAGGATACAATCGAGCTTCTTAAATCCTTAAAAAACAAGCGAATTTTTCTTTTCGGTACAGCGGGCTTTGGCGGAAGTGAGGAGTATTTTAGAAAAATTTTGGATACCGTTAAGCAAGATATAAGCGATGATAATATTGTTGTCGGCGAATATATGTGCCAGGGCAAAATGCCGCAATCGGTCAGAAAACGCTATGAGAAAATGAAACTTGAGCCTAATCATATGCCCAATTTGGATATGCTTATTGACAATTTTGATAAGGCGTTGTCCCATCCGGACAAAACCGATTTGGAAAACCTAAAGCAAATGGTTACTAAATGAAAAAAGCAGAGTAAATTAACTCTGCTTTTTATGTTTAATATTAAGAAAAAATCTGACACAATTTCTGACACAATTAACCGGTATTTTACGGCATTTTTAAGCACTTCTTCACCGAATGAATGTTCAAAAACAGTACAAAAAATGGGGTGTTTTTAGCAAAGTAAAAAGCCTTGAAACGCCCTATTTGTAAGGATTTCAAGGCTTTTGGTGGAAGAGGGTGGATTCGAACCACCGAAGGCATCGCCGACAGATTTACAGTCTGTTCCCTTTGGCCGCTCGGGAACTCTTCCATATGGAGCTGGTGAACGGACTTGAACCCCTGACCTGCTGATTACAAATCAGCTGCTCTACCAACTGAGCTACACCAGCGCATTTACAACGCTTAGATAATATAACATATGTTTGTCGAATAGTCAAGACTTTTTTTATATTTTTTTATTTTTTTAGATTATATGTGTCATATCGGTGACTTTTGCGTAATATAACTTTAGAGGTGATATTATGTGCGGAATAGCAGGAATGCTTGGCAAGGACATTGATTTTAGAAACGAACGAGAAATGATTTGGAAAATGAGCGAAAGTCTTAAAATGAGAGGACCTGACGAAAGAGGGGAATACATAACCCGAAATGCTGCGTTGATTCACAGGCGATTGTCAATTATTGCTCCGTCGGCAGGCTCTCAGCCTATGCGTTTTGGAAAATACATTATAGTTTATAACGGAGAAATATATAACACCGAGGAGCTTCGCAGAGAACTACGCTTTCACGGATATATATTTGATTCCTCCTGCGACACCGAGGTTGTGCTTAAAAGCTATCATATGTGGGGCAAGGCTTGTGCCGAGAGACTCAACGGTATTTTTGCCTTTGCCATATATAATATGGAAAGCGAGGAGTTGTTTATGTGCCGTGACAGGATTGGCGTAAAGCCTCTGTTTTACAGCCATAAAAACGGTATTTTCGCTTTTGCTTCGAGAACGGACACCCTGCTTTGCGTAAAGGGAATTGAGCCTGTTTGCGACGAGAACGGGTTGAATGAAATATTTATGCTTGGTCCTGCAAAGACTATGGGCAAAACTGTTTTTAAGGATATTTTTGAGCTGAAGCCTGCGGAATATTTGTATTATAAAGACGGCAAAATCACAAAGGATTTTTATTGGAAGCTAAAGGCTGAGGAGTTTTGTGACAATGAAGTGCAGGCTCAGGAGCATACGCATTATTTGGTAAGCGACGCCATAAGGCGACAGCTTGTGTCGGATGTCAGCGTTTGCACTTTTTTAAGCGGCGGTCTGGACAGCTCGATAATATCAAAGGTTGCTTCCGATTATATGACGGAACGGGGCGAAATTCTCGATACATTTTCTGTTGATTATCGTGATAATGACAAATACTTTGAACCCAGCCTTTTTCAACCCAACAAGGACAGCGATTATATAAATATGATTTCCGATTATATTGATTCGGACCATCATAATATAATTCTCAACAACACAACCGTTGCCGACGCTTTGATTGACAGCACAATGGCAAGAGGCTGTCCCGGTTTTACCGATATTGACAGCAGCTTGCTTCTGTTTTGCCGTGAAGTTGTAAAAAAACACAAGGTGGCATTAAGCGGCGAATGTGCAGACGAAATTTTTGGCGGTTATCCGTGGTATCACAGGGAAGAGATACTTTTTGAAGAGGTGTTTCCGTGGAGCAGAAGCACCCGTGTCCGACATTCGGTATTGGCAAACGGATTTTTGAAGCACGGCGACGAGTATGCAAGAAATGCGTATTTGCAAACGATTAAACGAGCAGATTTTCTTGACAGCGACAGCAGGCGTGAAAAACGAATGAGGGAAATGTTCGTGCTTAATATGGATTGGTTTATGCAAACTCTGCTTTGCAGAAAGGACGCAATGAGTATGCAGTCCTCTTTGGAAGTCCGTGTTCCGTTTTGCGATTACAGAATTGTGGAGTATGCATACAATATGCCGTGGAGCATTAAATCTTTCGGTGGAAGAGAAAAAGGGATTCTACGCAAGGCTTTTGAAAACGAGTTGCCCGAGGTAATTACTTGGCGTAAAAAAAGCCCGTATCCAAAAACCTTTAATCCTGATTATGTTAAGGCTGTTTGCGATATGGTGTCGGAGGTTATGAAGGATAAGAGCTGTCCGTTATATGAGATGATAAATAAGCAGACGATTGATGATCTTATCCAAAATCCTAATTCACTCTCCGAGCCGTGGTATGGTCAGCTTATGCGTGGACCGCAGGTGCTTGCGTATATAGTTCAAATTTATGCTTGGATTAGAAAGTATAATGTTGAATTTGATATATAACAGAAAGAAAAAAGACCTATCCGTTTGGATAGGTCTTGATGATTTCTTACGCCTTGTTGAGCTTTGTTGTCAAATTGCTCTTCTTCCTTGCAGCGCAGTTTTTGTGGATGAGGTGGTGGTTAGCAGCCTGGTCAATCTTCTTGACAGCCTCCTTAACAACTGCTTCCTTATCGTCTGCGTTTGCTTCGATAGCAGCATTAGCCTTTTTGATAGCTGTTTTAAGAGCTGTGTTACGAGCCTTATTGTTAGCAGCCTTAGTTTCGTTTACTAATACTCTCTTCTTTGCTGATTTGATGTTAGCCATTTTTTTCACTCCTTTGTCGAGAACTTGGATATAAAGGCATATATGCCTAATTTCTGTCATTTCTATTTAATGCTGATTTATATTATCATAACTTAGATTAAAATGCAAGCATTTTTTTATTTTTGGGCATACTTTTAATAAAAATAACTGTTTTTGAGGTGGTTTTGTGTTAAATCGCACAGATTTGGCAGTAGAAAGTTATGAGAAAAGAGAAAAGACGGCGCTCAAGGGAGTGAAAATCAACGAGCAAGGCAACCTGACCGTTGTTGAAGTTATTGACAACGACGGAGCAAAGGCTATCGGTAAGCCGATTGGCAGATACTTTACGCTGAGGCTTCACTCATTTATTAACGATACGGATATTTTGGACGGTAGGCTTCACGAATTTTCATCTGTTCTGTCCTCGCTTTTGCCTAAGAATATTTCATCTGTTTTGGTGGTCGGTTTAGGAAATAAGAAAATAACAGCCGACGCTCTCGGTCCTGCCTCCTCAGAACTTGTTTTGTCAACTCGCCACATAGTGGGCGATTTGGAGAAAAGTGTGGGGATAGAGGGCTTGTTTCCCGTTGCGTGCGTTGACACCGGAGTGCTTGGCGATACAGGGATTGAATCCTCGGAAATTGTCAGCGGTATTGTAGGACAGATTAATCCGTCGTGTGTTATCACAGTTGACGCTCTTGCCGCCGGCTCTACCGACAGGCTCGGCACAACCGTTCAATTTTCCGATAACGGTATTTCTCCCGGCTCAGGAGTCGGAAATCACCGCCACGAGATTTCAAAAAAGACCCTGGGTGTTCCTGTGATTTCTATCGGTATACCCACCGTCGTCAACACTTCTGTTATCGGTTCGCAGGATAACGAGCCGATGTTTGTTACTCCCCGTGAGATTGACAGGATAATTCAACAGGGTGCAAAGCTTATTGGTATGGGCATTAATGTTTGCTTGCAGGATAGTTTGTCGGTTGAGGATTTGCTTGCTTTGGTGGGATAAAATGATTTTTTTCGTCATATATATAATTGTATATAATATTAATTTATTACAAATATAATATGCAAGAGGATATATGATGAAAAATAAAAGTACAGATATAATTAAGTTTATTTGCAATACCATAGTTTTATTCGGCACCGTAGGAATTTTGGTAAATGTTTCGCCGTTTATTTCTAAACCGCTGACCGATTTGTCTGTCGGTTTGATTAAACTTACTCAGCCGTCAATGATTAAGGCGGACGCAAAGGAAATATTTACTTCTTATATAGCCGACGATGATGCTAACAATATTACTGCAACATCAAACAGCAGTCAGCCTGTGATGAACAGTATCACAACCAAGGACAGCAAGGACGATACTAATTTGTTACAAACGCCGTCGGATATACGAGAAAAAATGGATGAGGCGGAAAAAACAATCAGCGAGGAAGATGCTGTCGGCAAAACAAGCGAGGAGGCATATCAGGGCGGAGGAACGATTATTTCAGAAGGTAATATAGAAATTCAATCAAAGATTCCGTCGTCTGTTTATTCTCCCGATATTAAAGCCTTGCTGAGCAACGGCTCGGATTTGGTTATAGAGGATAAGTCTAAGCCTACTATTCTTATTTATCATTCTCATACAACCGAGGCGTATACTCTGCTTGATGTTGGTTATTATAAAAGCTCCGATGCGAGTTCAAAGGACGCATCCTTGAATATGGTTCGTGTCGGAGACGAGATTGTTAAGTATTTGGAGCTTCAGGGCTTTAATGTTATACACGATACGGAAATTCACGATACGGATTATAATAAATCCTATGCCAATTCGGGAAAATCCGTTGCTAAATATTTGGAGGAGTACCCGTCCATTGAGGTGACTATTGATGTCCACCGTGACGATATTACATATTCTAATAAAACTAAGGTAAAACCTACTGCCGTTATAAATGATAAAAAAGCAGCTCGAATGATGATTATTTCAGGCTGTGAATATAATAGGGTTAAAAACTTTCCGGATTGGGAGGAAAATTTGAAGTTTGATTTGCAGGTGCAAAATAAGGTCGAGCAGCTTTATCCCGGTTTGATGCGTCCGATTTTGTTTTCCGAGCGTAAATATAATATGTATCAAACGCATTATTCGTTTTTATTAGAGGTCGGAACGGATGCAAATACTTTAGATGAGGCATGCTATTCTGCAAGAATGTTTGCAAAAGCGTTGGGCGAACTGCTTGATGAAAAGTATGTTAAATAGAATTTTCAATCAGAGTTTTGAAATTAAAGGATGATTAATTTGCAAAAGAGAATATCAATCAGAATAATTATGCTGTCAATTATCGGCTTGCTTGTCGGAATTACTGTTGCATATTACAACACGGCTTCGTTCGGATACGATAATGCAAATATATTTACCTATACCTGTGACGGTATTAGGATATTTGATATTTTTATAAATTTTGAAGAAATTTCTAAAATAATTTCATTTCTTGAAAGAATTGTTCCAAAAGTTTTTATAACTATATAAAGGGCGAAAATAAGAGTTTTCGCCCTTTAACTGTATATATTGTATATAAAAATGGCAAATAATACATATATTGTAGTGATATTGGACATAAAGCCAAGGTGAACACACGGGTGCGTTTTTATCGGCTGAAAAACTTTCAAAAAAAGTGTTGACATTTGAGGGTTAAGGTGGTATTATTGTCAAGTCGCAAGCGAGAGCGAACGACGAAAAGCAAAGG
>UQAZ01000024.1 GCA_900539165.1 uncultured Oscillospiraceae bacterium | reverse complement strand
ATATAGGCGAGGGCTTTGCTCAACGTGCTTTTAATAGGTTTAATCTTTGTAACCGCCATATCTCATTCAGCACCCCCTTTATCTCGTCTATGTCCTCTTGATAGACGCTGCCCGTACTGTTCACGCGCCGCGCGATCTGATTGACGTTGACCCCGATCTTCTGTATCTCGGCGGTCATTGCCTTTATGTCGCTATGGTCTATCTGAATGATATATCCGTCGATTGCGATTTTCCGCAGATACGCCGCCATATTTCGTGTTGGTATCAGCTTCATTTTTTCAAGGATCAAATCGCGCTCGGCTTCCGTAACGCGAAACTTTAGCTGCACCGTCCTTTTCCGTCCGTCCATGTATTCACGCTCCTTTCTGCTGTTTGAGGGTTTGGGACACTTCCCAAGGGTCTGCCCCAACAGGCGATAGCCTGTGAGGGTACAAGCTATTTTCAACCGATGCGCCGCAGCGCGGGAGGGCGAAAATACGGAAGAGGGTACCCGCTTCCTATGCTTGCTGCGAAAGTTATTCCCTCATTCTCTATACCACAAGAAAAATGGATTTTGCCAACCGGCGGAAAAACATTTACATTCTTGCTCTTGAATACAACTTAAAAAAATGCTATACTTATATATAAGTATCTGCCTGTACTTTCGGCAGATTGATTTTTGCGCATTAGTTAGAGGCGGCTAACCGCAAGGAGGTGTTGACTTATTATTATTTCATACCCTGAGGCTCGTTTTGTTCCCACCGCTGTAAGCATTGCTGCATCAAGTCAGATTATGCAGGCGAATAAAACAGCCGATAATCAATATCTCATTCCCCTCATGGACGGTATTATTGAAAACATTGATATTGCCGATGGAATATTGTTGACAACATCAGAGTTTGTTTCACAGGAAGATATTGAAATGACAACAACACACGACGATTTGAGCCTGTTTCAGATTTCCTTTTGCATTGATGGCAATATGGAGTGGTCTTACATCAATAACGAGGTTGTTCATCAATTTCAAATTGCGGCACAGCAGAGCCAAGTACGCTATGGAACATTTAAGGAGTGCCGAAGTAAAATAAGCGGAAACAGAAAATTCAAAGGCATTAGCATTACTTTGGATGAAAAAATCTTTGAGCAAATTTTCACCTGTATCAAAATAAGGGGGGCGTTATATGATACAAGAAAAACAGCGCCCGTAAGAGTATATACCTACACACCAAACATCAGTAAAATTCTCTCTGAAATCCTTGCTTGCCACTTTTGTGATGAAATGAAAAAGATCTATCTGCAAGGAAAAATTTTTGAGTTAATTGCTGTTTACTGCGACGAGGTTATTTGCAAATCTCCTACAAATGACTTTGGCATCCGTATTAGTGTGGAAGATTACAATGCGCTGTTGAAGGCACGAGAATTTATTGGTGAGAACTTCGCCCACCCCCTCACAATTCCAATTGTTGCAAAGG
Organism: uncultured Oscillospiraceae bacterium; assembly: GCA_900539165.1. Lineage (GTDB taxonomy): Bacteria > Bacillota > Clostridia > Oscillospirales > Acutalibacteraceae > Eubacterium_R. The sequence goes on along the minus strand of UQAZ01000024.1, from coordinate 24,034 downwards.
CGATTGCTATCAACGAGCAAAAATTAAAGGATGGATTTAAGCGGTGCTTTGGAGTTACAGTTAATGATTATGTTGTAGAAAAACGGCTGGAAGCAGCGATACGATTATTGAAAACTGGAAAACATACAGTGCAGGAAGTGACATGGATGGTGGGGTATTCTCATACGGGATATTTCATCGAGCTTTTTCGGAAGCATTATGGAATATCCCCCGGCGAAATGTTAAAAAACAATAGATAAGAACTTCATGTAAGTCTGAAAAGACCGCATGAAGTTCTTTCTTTTGTGACATAGGAACTTCCGATAGTGACACTATGCAGAAAATCATCGTGCTATACTAATAGCAGTTAGCGTTATCTAACCAAAAACTTGGAGGTTATTGCTATGAGCAGAACTAATGAAAACAAATTAAAAATGAAGGACATTGCAACCATAGGCATCTTTAGCGCACTCCTTTTTGTGGTGACAATGGTAGCAGGAGCTTTGATGGGAATTAGCATGGTGTTGAATATGTATTCCGTTGCGGTTGTTGCCGTTTTATCTGCGCCGCTTTATATGCTGATTATGGCAAAAGTACATAAGAAAGGCGCAGTCTTATTGACTTTTGCTATTGTCGGCATTCTATGGGGACTGTTTGGCGGTATTTTTGTCTTGATTTGGATGTTAGGGTTTGGCGTTGTAGGCGAAGTCCTTGCCAGCAAATCAAAGTATCAGAATTACAAAATGCTTACCGTTTCTTTTGGATTGTATTCAGTTGGATATTATTTAGGTGCCATCGCACCCCTCTATTATTATCCCGCATTTTGGTATGGATTTGACCGTCCAAAGGAAACCGTGGATGCAATGATTGCAGCAGCACATTCTACGGCTGGGCTTGCTGCAATTCCGGTTACATTGATCGCGATTGTGATAGGTGCTGTAATTGCAAAGAGAATGTTGAAGAAGCATTTTGAAAAAGCAGGAGTGATTTAATGCACCGCATAGACCCCCGGATAGTGATTATTCAGATTGTGCTTTCAGGGATATGTGCATTTTGGATTTTTAAGCCGTTAGCCATGCTTTGTGAAGTGCTTTTTCTGATGAGCTTTCTGTTATATTTGCAACACCCGAAGGAGGCTTTGCGGCTGGGCGTATGGTTTGCGTTCCTTGTCGGATTGTATGCCTTACTGAATGAGAGCAACGCTCCGCAAATCATAGTCCAGCCCGTTTTCCTATTACGCAAGCTCTCTCCCTTACTGGGCGTAATGGTTTTGTCGCTAAAGGCGTTGACCGTGAGTGAGCTATTCATGGGGCTTCAAAAATTACATTGCCCTAAATCAGCTACGCTTGCGCTTGCTGTTGCATTGCGATTTATTCCCACCATTCGCCATGAGCTTGAACAGATTAGAAACGGCATGAAAACAAGGGGCGTCCCCTTAAATGTGATTACTTTTGCAAAAGCTCCTGCCATGACCACAGAATACATGATTATTCCCTTTATCATGCGCTGTATAAAGGTAGCGGATGAATTGTCTGCGGCTGCGGTTACTCGTGCAATTGAAAATCCTGTGCCAAGAGGGATGAGAGTTCCTCTGAAAATCAGAATAAAGGATATTGTGTATCTGATGATGGTGATTTGCTCTAATATCGGAACACTTCTTTATTCATTGTGCGGGTAGCGCGGAGGTTCAGAATGAGTATGATCACAATAAGAAATTTACAATTTCAATATGATGCCGCCCCAGAGATAAATGCTCTTTATGGAATTGATTTAGAAATTCGTAAAGGAGAGTGCATTGTTTTAACGGGAGAAAGTGGCTGCGGGAAAACAACTTTAACACGATGCATCAATGGTTTAATACCCAACTTTTTTGAAGGAACACTTACCGGAGAAATATTGTACGAGGGTGTTCCAGTAAACAAATTGGAACAGTATGAGCTTAGTCGCAAAATTGGCACAGTGTTTCAAGATCCCCGTTCACAATTTTTTGCAGTAAACACAACGGACGAAGTAGCTTTCGGGTGTGAAAATCTTGCCTTTTCCACGGAGCGGATAAATCAGAACGTGGACGCCGCATTCTCCCGAATGAATATTGACGTACTGCGAGATCGGAGTTTATTTGGGTTATCCAGCGGCGAAAAACAGCGGCTGGCAGTTGCTTCTATCTATGCAATGGATACCGATGTCATTGTTTTGGACGAACCGACGGCAAACCTTGATGGAGAAACAATACAAAATCTCCGTGAGCTTTTATTTACACTAAAAGCCGAGGGGAAAACTCTCATTATTTCTGAACACCGCCTTTCCTGGCTTGTAGGAATTGCCGACCGATATGTATATATGCGCAAAGGGAGAATTGAAAAAATATGGAGTGCGGCGGAGGCTGCTTGCCTTTCGCCCGATGTGCTGCGAGAATACGGTTTACGCAGCATACAAAATGTGCTTTTCCCTACAAAGAAAACTCCTGCAAGGTCTGATGCAAACGAGCTGACGTGTCAAAACCTCTGTATTTACTACGGAAAGCAGGAAATTATCCATGATTTGAATTTTCACTTTACATGGGGCGAAGAAGGTCGGATTATTGGAATTGTCGGTGCGAACGGTTCCGGGAAAACAACATTTTCTAAAGTGCTGTGCGGACTTATGGCACCGCGAACTGGGGAAATTCGTCTGAACGGCAAAAAAATGACCCATAGAGAGCTGCTGAAAAAAACATACTTTGTTATGCAGGACGCGGATTATCAGCTTTTTACGGAAAGCGTTACACATGAAATGGAATTGGCGGCACGAAAAAATAAGCAAAAAAACGTTCGATCTTCAAAAGAGGAAACAACAAACATTCTTGACAGGTTCGGCTTGGCCGAATATTCCGAAAGACACCCGCTATCCTTGTCCGGCGGACAAAAGCAGCGGGTCACGATTGCTGCTTCCATCGCTGCAAAATCGGATATTCTTGTTTTGGACGAGCCGACGAGTGGGCTTGACGGACGGAATATGCTCCGTCTAAAGAATATTCTGCGTGAACTGAAAAAACAGGGAATGCTGATTTTCATTGTAACCCATGACGCAGAATTTCTTGAAGGATTAACAGATGAATTACTGACTATTTCAAATAAGGAGGAAAACATGGGAAAAAGAGAAAAACAGCAATCGCCTTTAAGGGGTATTTTGCAGTTTGCCAGTCAGAGGAAAGGACTTTTGAGGATTTCTGTTATCCTTTCTGTTCTGTCCTCTGCGTTTGGTATGGTTCCATACGCTGCTGTAGCTGTGTTGCTTGGGAAAGCGTTAGACAATGCTTTGACCATAGAATGGGCAGTCGGCTTGACCTTGGTGGCTTTAGCAGGATATTTTCTAAAACACTTTCTATATTCAAAATCAACCCTATGCTCCCACAAGGCAGCGTATGAAATCATACGGAATATCCGCTGCGCAATTATGCGGAAGATGTCAAAAATGTCTATGGGGACAATACAGGAAAAATCTTCCGGCGAATTTAAGCAATTAGTCATTGATGATACGGAACGACTTGAAGGACAGATTGCTCATGCCATTCCCGAAATGACAGCAAGTATTCTCATTCCGATTTTTGTGTTTGCCTATCTGCTTTTTGTGGATTGGCGTATGGCGCTTGCTTCTCTTGCTTCGGCTGTTTTGGGAAATGTTATCTATTATAGCATGATGATAGGGCGCAGCGAGAGGATGAAAGAATATATGTCCGCGAATGGAGATATGAACGCAACCATTGTTGAGTATGTAAATGGTATGGAAGTTATCCGTATGTTCAATCAGACTGCTTCTTCGATGGGACGGTTTAAGGGAGCAGTATTGAAAGTGCGGGATATTACTACCGCATGGTATAAGCACTGCTATCCTTTTATGAGTATCAGTCAGGTTGTTATGCCCTCAACGATTGCATTTGTTTTGCCCGTCGGCGTTGTACTTCTTTCGGGTGGTACTACGACATTAAACGAGGTTATTTTATGTATTCTTCTCTCTATGGGGCTTGTTGGCTCTTTACAGGCAATGATTGAGTTTTGGCATGACATTGCCGCAATTTATGAGATACAGCCCCGTATTATGGCACTTTTAGAAGCAAAGGAGTTGCCCGAGCCGATAGAAGCACAACACAGTAGCGGCAATGATGTGGAGCTGAAAGATGTTCATTTCAGCTACGGAGCAATCGAGGTTATCCATGGCGTTTCCTTTACGGCAAAGGCTGGGACATTCACAGCGTTGGTAGGTCCGTCCGGTTCGGGGAAATCAACTCTGGCAAAACTCATTGCCCGCTTTTGGGACGTGAGCGCGGGTGCGGTAACTGTGGGCGGCGCGGATATTCGCAATCTGCCGTTATCCGAGCTTTCCGAAAAAATCAGTTATGTTTCACAGGATAATTTTCTGTTCAATATGAGCCTGAGGGACAATATCCGAATCGGTAAGCCGGATGCTACGGATGCAGAAGTAGAACGGGCTGCGTCACTGGCGAGATGTGATGACTTTATTGCCCGCTTCCCTAAGGGTTATGATACCAACGCCGGGGATGCAGGTGCCCGCCTTTCGGGAGGGGAACGGCAGCGTTTGGCGATTGCGAGGGCAATTCTAAAGGACGCTCCGATTATTATTCTTGATGAAGCTACGGCGTTTACCGACCCGGAGAATGAAGATAAATTGCAGCAGTCCATTGACCATCTGACAAAAGGGAAAACGCTGATTGTGATTGCGCACCGCCTGTCCACTATCATGTACGCAGATAAAATTTTAATGTTGGAGGACGGTTCGATTTCAGCGGCAGGAACCCATGAGCAGCTATTATCTTCTTCGCAGACCTATTTGGATATGTGGAAAGCCCATATATCGGCAATGGATTGGAGTATGAACAAGGAGGTGGAAATATTATGCTGAAAGTAATTAAACGAGTATTGCGTTTGAGTGGTGATTTGTCAAAGCGTATCTATGCGAGTTTTGTATTCAGCTTTATAGACTCAATTATGGCAATGTTCCCTGTCGGGGCTGTGTTCTATACCCTCACAAAAATACAGAACAACAAAGCATTTGCAGGGAATGACTGGCTTGTACTTTTTGGAATACTGATAATCTCTCTTGTTGTCCGCATGGTGTTCAAATACTTAGTGTATAGTTTTCAAAGCACAGCGGGATTTGAGTTTGTTTCCAGAGAGCGAATTACGTTAGGAGATAAGCTGCGTAATGTGGGTATGGGCTTTTTCCATGAGCGAAATATGGGGGACATTACAACAACAGTTACAACTGACCTTAATTTTTTGGAAAACTACTCCATGCACATTCTTGACCGTGTAACAACCGGAATGGTAAACATGGTGGTGATCAGCATATTCATTCTGATGTTTGACTGGCGGCTTGGTGTGATTTTTATTTTAGGTGTTCTCTGCTCGTTCCTGATTTATGGGCGTATGCAGGAAAAGGGAGAAGAACTGACTGCAAAACAGCGGCAGGTACAGGCTGCTTCTGTTGAGGCTACGTTGGAATATGTGCAGGGAATATCCGTCATCAAATCATTCAATATGGCAGAGAAAAATTTAAGTGGCATTGAAAAGGCTTATGAAAAAAGTATGGAAGCGTCTTACGCTCTTGAACGGGATTTCGCACCTATGAATGTGGCATATTCTATGGTTTTCCGTGTAGCTGCCTGCGCTATCATATTAGTATCACAGATTTTCGCTTTAGGCGGGGAACTGGATTTTTCAAGCCTTGCGGTTATCCTCATTGCTTCATTCTCTATTTTCAATTCTGTAGAGGTAATGGGGCAAATGACCGCCATGATACGCTCCATGGAAGCAAGCCTTGACCGTGTGGAACGGATTAAGGGAGAAAAGAATATTGATGACGGGGGCGGAGATATTTCCTTAAAAAGTTATGATATTGTCTTTGATCATGTTAGCTTCTCCTACGAACAGGGAACGAAAATTCTTGATGATGTCAGCTTTACCATTCCGCAGGGAGGAATGACCGCCATAGTCGGGCCTTCCGGCGGTGGAAAGACAACGATTACCCGTCTGATCTCCCGCTTTTGGGATATTCAAGGCGGTAGCATTACCATAGGTGGCAAAGATGTTCGGGAATTTACATCTGACAGCCTTTTGAAAAATATGAGCATGGTATTTCAAAATGTCTATTTATTCAAAGATACCATTGAAAACAATATTAAGTTTGGTTGCCCGGAAGCAAGCCATGAGCAGGTTGTAGAAGCAGCTAAAAAGGCACGCTGCCATGACTTTATTTCCTTATTACCAGAGGGCTACAATACCATGATTGGAGAGGGCGGTTCTACTCTGTCCGGCGGTGAAAAACAGAGAATATCCATTGCCCGCGCCATGCTGAAAAATGCCCCTATCGTCCTTTTGGACGAGGCCACCGCAAGCGTTGATCCCGAAAATGAAGTGTATTTGCAGCAGGCAATCAGCACTTTAGTAAAAGATAAGACACTGATTGTAATTGCACACCGCCTGTCTACCATTCGGGACGCAGAGCAGATTTTAGTCATCGACAACGGGAAACTTGTTCAGCATGGAAAGCATGACGAGCTTGTTTTACAGGAGGGTATTTATCAGAAATACTGGAATATTCGCCAGAACGCAAAGGCATGGAAAGTAGCACAGTAGATTATGATCCTCAATTCGTTAATCTGAAAGATTTTGCGAGCACCGATCCATGAGAAAAAAGTAACGGTGGGTAAGGATCGTCCCTTGCCCTCCGTTTTCCTGCACAAAAGTACAATTGCCTAAACCTTATCTAACAAACAAGGATGAACTATCATATGCGAGTATATTTCGACAGGAGGTGTATCTAACGCGGCACGATACCGCGGGAAAAATACATTTCTACAAATGACAATTTTAATTTTGGAAATCCGCTGCAACGTTTATGTTTTGCAGCAACTTTTCCGCGTTCCTAAGATTGTCACCTTTTTGCTTTTGGTTATCGCACCGTCCAGCAGCAGCCCTTATATTTTATACGCTTTTGCTCTGCTTCAAGGCACCCATGCGGGCTTTCATGTCCGTATGGGTGCCTTTTGTCATGTGCAGAAACTCCTTACTGCGTGTTGCCGTTCCCCACCGTGCTTCCTGCCCCTTTGCTCCCACAAAATTAGCAGCATGTATGGTGTGCGGATACCTCTTAACATAATCTTTCATATTTTTTGGGGAAATCATCGCTTGGAGTTGGCAAAATCCGCTTTTTGAGTGGTGTGGGTAGTGAAAGGGGAAATACACCTATCACCCGCTTTCGCGGTTGCGAAAGGAGGTGAATACCTTGAACGAACCTTATCGCACCCAGTTTGAAGTACGTTGTGCTTTTAACGGATTTTGCAAAAAGGTGTTAAGATGCGAGGCAAGCAACGCATGGCGCGACGTTAGAAACAGGCAGCTACGGGAGATTTCTTTTTCTAACTTGTCGCCGGAGGAAGAAGCACAGCTTTACACGACAGACACTTATGCGTTTGATGAAGCTGATAAATCCTTTTTTGTTGCCGGAAAGAGCTTTACCGCAAAGCACCTTGCCGACGCACTACATACGCTACCGGAAGAAAAGCGCAAAGCGGTACTGCTGTACTACTTCTTTGACATGACGGACGCGCAGATAGCGCAGCACTTGAATATTCCGAGAAGCACAGTACAGTTCCGTCGGACAAGCTCCTATGAGCTGCTAAAAAAATATTTGGAGGGTCGAGCTTATGATGAAAGTAAATGGTAACAGCGATTTTGACGAAAGCGGCTTGTTACCGTACCCGGTAATTATAGCCGCCACCAAAGGCGATCCAGATGCGGTAAAAGCTGTTGTAAAGCATTACGAGGGGTATATATCCTCTCTTGCTACACGCAGGCTCCGAGATGAACGGGGTAACACCTATTACGGGATTGACGAGGATATACGCGATCGTCTGCATTCACGGCTTATTAAAGCCATCTTGGAATTCAAGATATAACAGAACCACAGTGGTGCACCCCCTTTCCGCCTCTGTCGTAAAGCCTTAACTTCTCTCTGCTCCTTGACAAAGAAAGCGACGCAAGATAACGGCGACGCAGTATAGGGCAAATCGGATACGTTCCTTTTGCGCCGAGCCATACGGCGGGTGCGCCATGACTTCCCCATCGGAGAACGAGCGACGAACACCGACGCCGCAAAGCGAGCTGGCAGCTTGCGGGCAACGACGCGCAGAATACATAATGATACTCCCTTACAGCCACAGTCCGAGCGTTCAAAGCGTCGCAGGCAATGGGTAGGGCTGCATGAGAACCATGCAGGGGTGAAACTCCCGTGAGGTTGTGCTAACAACCGTCCGATTAAAGCCCCATTTATGAATCAAGACCTTTTAGCCATTACCACGAAAGGGGGTTATCTCATTGGCAAAAAAGGAAACATCAAATCCCACTGTGCCTGTGCTTCCCATGCTCAAAACGGCTGAGCAGATGAGCCGAATCAGCGGCATAGGGGAAAACAAGCTGCGCGAGCTGATGGACAGCGGCGAGCTTGAATATATACAAAACGGAAACCGCCGTTTGCTTGCCGACGCTGCTATTTGGGACTGGTACGAGAGGGCAAAGCGAAAGGTAGCTCCCCAAAACCAGGAGGGAGGTAAGTAGCTATGGCGGTATCATCAAGAAAAGTTCAGAATAAGCGCGACAGCAACGGTGTTTTGACTGGAAAGGCAGGTACCGTCTATGACGTAAACATTAAATACACCGGGCAGGACGGGAAAAAGAAATCCTACGCAAAAAAGGGCTTTGCAACCAAAAAAGAAGCGACGCAGCATGAAGCTGAAATGAAAGCAAAGCTCGCCAATCCTGTTTACAGCCCGGTCGTTGCTTCACAAGGCAAGCAGACCGTCAAAGAGTATTTGGAGGAATGGGTAGAAAACCACGGCAAGGCTAACTTACGTCCAAGCACCTTTGCGGGCTATAAGAGCCATATTCGCAATCATATTGTGCCATATATCGGTCATGTGCAGCTTAACCAACTGACCCCGGCGATGCTTGATAATATGTTTCAGCAGCTATTTGAAAAGGGCTTATCTAATAGCACCGTTCGATACGCGCAGCGCATATTGAGCGTATCAATGGAACACGCCCGGAAGTACCGATACATTGAACATAACCCCGCCCGCGACATTATAACAAAGTTCGGCAAGCAAGCGAAAACGCCTGATCCGTACACCATTGAGCAAATGCAGACCTTTATGAGCAATGTGATAGGTACGGAATGGGAAATGCCTGTTGTGCTTGCTGGAATGTATGGGCTTCGTATGAGTGAGATTATCGGATTGAGGACAACAAACATTGACCTTGAAAAAATGCAGTTTGGCGTTGTAGAGCAAATGCCCTTCAAAGTGCCGCCGGGAACAAAGACCATTACGGAAATGGCACCGACAAAATCCAATGATCGTATTTTGCCGATTACCGAAGAAGCATTGCCGTACTTCCTACGACAATTTGATTTGATTGCGCGGCAAAAGGCTTTGACTGAGGCGGGCGGTGGGGTGTACTATGATAATAAGCTCTTTATTGCAAAGCCTGACGGTTCGCCGCAGCGCAGAGATAGAATGTCGGCAAACTTCGGACAGCTTATCCGACACCTTGAAATGCCGCATATCCGCTTTCACGATTTACGTCATACGGCAGCTACCAATATGCACCAACTGACAGGCGACTTCTACACCGTTGGCGAGATTTTGGGGCATACATTAAAGGGCATTGGCATATCCCTTGGTATTTCCACAAACCTTGAAGCGGTAACGGCACAGTATGTTGATGTGCGGCTTGAAAGAAAACAAAGCGTACTGCAAACCTATCATAAAGCACTGCAACCGAAAACAACCGTTACAGGAAAAGAAGCAGGGCAAGAAACATCGAAGAAAGCGAAAAAGAAAAGCAGCGAAATGGAGCTATAACGGCAATATCTTTTCATAGCTCCGCGCTACTTTTCATAGCTTTTTAGCAGTTCCGGGCACCATTGGGGCACCACAGTATACATCTTTCTTGTATAGTGTGTATGATGTGGAATGAGCCGGGCACCACAAAGCGGGGCACCAAGGGCACCATTTGAATTGTTTTACCCAAAATAGATGCTGTCCGAGCAAGAGAAAAAGCCTTGAAAACATAGAGTTTTCAAGGCTTTGATGGCGGAAGCGGTGGGATTCGAACCCACGTGCCCTTGCGGACAACTGCATTTCGAGTGCAGCTCGTTACAACCACTTCGATACGCTTCCGTGTATAAATATTCACTTTTGGGGACTAATCACATGATTTCGAGTCAGCCCCGTTATGACCACTTCGATACGTCTCCGTGTATGCTAAACCTGCTTTTGAAAATGCGTAAAGCAGGGTTTAGATTTTTAGTTTGTCTTTTTTCTCTGTCTTTTATCTTTGAAAGTTCTCTATGTAGCTGTCAATACAATTTTGAATGATTTCAATAGCTACTGCCTTAGGCTTAACCTCTGTCACACTTGTACTCTTATCGTGTTCAAGAGATTTATATACCTCAAAGAAATGCTTTATTTCGTCAAATCTGTGGCTCGGAAGCTGGTCTATGTCGGTGTATGAGTTATAGTTAGGGTCATTTACCGGCACAGCGATAATCTTTTCGTCTTTGGCGCCGCCGTCCTCCATAATGAGAACACCGATTGGCTTACACTCAACAATGGTCATCGGTCTGATTTGCTCACTGCAAAGCACAAGGACATCAAGCGGGTCGTTGTCGCTGGCATATGTTCTCGGAATAAAGCCATAGTTGGCAGGGTAGTGAGTTGATGTAAAAAGAACACGGTCAAGCTTTAACATACCTGTTTCTTTGTCAAGCTCGTACTTGTTTTTTCCGCCCTTAGAAATTTCGATAACGGCATAAAACTGCTCGCTCTTAATTCTCTTTGGTGATATGTCGTGCCAAATGTTCATAAGCTCACCTCAAATTTGTCGTGGGTATATATTAGCACTATAAATTGTATTTGTCAATTAAAAAGAATTGTGTTATTATAAAAAAGTAAAATAAAATATAGGAGGACTTTATGGTTGCGATTATAGATTACGGCGCAGGAAATCTTCAAAGCGTAAAAAAAGCGCTTGATTTTATCGGTGCCGAGAGTGTAATTACAGGAAATAAAGATGAGATAAATGCGGCATCTCACATAATCCTTCCGGGTGTAGGTTCTTTTGCGGACGCAATGTCCTGCATCAGAGAACGAGATTTGGAAGATACAATCAAGCAGGCGGCAGACGGCTCAAAGTATTTTTTGGGCATTTGCCTCGGACTTCAGCTTTTGTTTTCCTCAAGTGAGGAATCGCCTAATGTCAAAGGTCTCGGAGTGTTTGACGGAGAAATAGTGACTATCCCGAGAAATAACGGACTTAAAGTTCCGCATATCGGCTGGAACAGCGTTGAACTGAAACAGCGAAACGGAATTTTTGAGAATATTAATGATAACAGCTATTTTTATTTTGTGCATAGCTATTATCTGAAAAACGCTCCCGAGGAAATTGTCGCAGGTGTTACGGAATACGGTGTGCCTATTCAATGTGCCGTTCAAAAGGGCAGGGTGTGTGCTACCCAATTTCATCCCGAAAAAAGCGGTGAGGCAGGTATTGCTTTGCTTCGCAATTTCGTTAATCAGGAGGTGTAAGCTATGTACGCAAAAAGAATTATACCGTGCCTTGATGTAAAAAACGGACGAGTTGTAAAAGGTGTTTCGTTTGTGGATTTGCGTGACGCAGGCGACCCGGTAGAATGTGCGGCGGCGTATGATAAGCAGGGAGCAGACGAACTTGTTTTGCTTGATATTACAGCTACTCACGAGGGCAGAGGCACTATGCTTGACATTGTGTCAAGGGTTGCAAATACGGTTTTTATTCCCTTTACAGTCGGCGGAGGGATAAAGACGGTTGATGATTTTAAGGAGATATTGCGTGCGGGTGCTGATAAAATTTCCGTCAATTCTGCCGCAGTAAGAAATCCCGATTTAATTAACGAGGCTTCCTATAAGTTCGGCTCTCAATGTGTAGTCGTTGCCATTGATGCAAAGAAAAACGGCGATTCCTGGGAAGTTTATCTAAACGGTGGCAGAATACCTACCGGAATTGATGCCGTCGAGTGGGCAAAGGAAGCGGAGAAAAGGGGAGCAGGAGAAATCCTTTTGACCTCTATGGATAAGGACGGTCAAAAAACCGGCTATGATATTGAACTTACACGCACGGTCAGCGAGGCTGTCGGTGTCCCGGTAGTTGCTTCTGGCGGAGCAGGCAAGGCGGAACATTTTTTGGATGCTTTTACGCAGGGAAAGGCTGATGCAGTTTTGGCTGCAAGCCTGTTTCACTTTAACGAATTGCCTATTCCGGAGTTAAAAAAATATTTGTCTGATAACGGTATCGGTATCAGAAAATAACATATCATATTATAATGCACAGGACTTAGAATACTGTTGACTTTTATGGATGATTGTGGTATAATTTCCAACAGTATGAGGGAGTAATTCCACGCAATTTGTATCTATATAGCGTGCGTTAAATCAACAACTTGCCAAATAGGCTGGTTTAACTGTTAAGAATGAGACTTGTGCATAGTGTAATACTATGTATGAGCCTTTTTTGTTATATTAGTGAAAAGGAGTTTTTTATGAAAGAGTATCTTCAGAGCAAGGAAGCGGTTATGTCTGAGCAGGGTGTATCCTTGTCCGGTTTGACCTCCTCCGATGCGGCTTCACGACTCGAAAAAAACGGAAAAAACAAGCTTGCCGAGGGCAAAAAGGCCAGCTTAATTAAGCGATTTTTGTCACAACTTGCAGACCCTATGATTATTATTCTCATTGTAGCGGCTGTAATCAGTGCCGTTACTGCCACGGTTGGCGGTGAAGGCGAAGGCTATGCGGATGTAATTATCATTATGTTCGTTGTAATAGTCAATGCCGTTCTCGGTGTTTATCAGGAAAGTAAGGCTGAAAAGGCGATAGAGGCACTTCAGGAAATTGCGGCAGCAACCTCAAAGGTTATCAGAGACGGTAAACTTATTACCGTCAGAAGTGAGGAAATTGTTGTAGGTGATATAGTAGTTCTTGAAGCGGGCGACAGCGTACCTGCTGATTGCAGAATTATAGAAAACGCTTCGCTTAAAATTGAGGAGTCGGCACTTACCGGCGAATCTGTCCCTGTAACAAAAACGGATGCCGTTATAGACCCACTCGGCTCTGACGACATTCCTCTCGGCGACAGAAAAAATATGTGCTATATGGGTTCGTCGGTTGCTTACGGCAGAGGTAAGGCAGTTGTAGTTGCAACGGGTATGGATACCGAAATGGGTAAAATCGCCGACGCTCTTACAAAGGCAAAGGACGATGAGACACCGCTTCAGCTCAAGCTCAATCAGCTTTCTAAGATATTGTCTTTTATCGTTCTTGGTATTTGCGTATTTATTTTCGCATTTGATATTGTTCGTGCATTGATTGTGGGCGACGGATTAACACTTTCCTCAACTCTCCAATTCTTTATGGTTGCGGTTTCTCTTGCCGTTGCGGCAATTCCTGAGGGACTTGCGGCGGTTGTAACTATTGTTTTGTCTATCGGTGTTACAAAGATGTCTAAGCGTAATGCTGTTATCCGTAAGCTTACGGCTGTTGAAACTCTCGGCTGTACTCAGATAATCTGTTCGGATAAAACAGGTACTCTTACCCAAAATAAGATGACCGTTGTTGAGCATAGAGGTACTGATGAAAAGCTTTTGGCTACCGCAATGGCTCTTTGCTGTGACGCCGAGCTTTCTCAGGACGGCTCCGTTAAGGGCGAACCTACCGAGGCTGCACTTGTTGCTTATGCAGATTCTCTCGGACTTAAAAAGTATGAACTTGAGGCTCAATTCCCCCGTGTCGGCGAAGCTCCGTTTGATTCGGGCAGAAAGATGATGTCCACCGTTCACAGCACTCCTAACGGCTTTGTTCAGTATACAAAGGGCGCTCCCGATGTTGTGCTTTCGCTTTGCACCGGTGCTTACCTTAACGGTAAAATAGTGCCTATGACGGACGAAATCCGCAAGGCGATTACCTCTGCAAATAAGGAAATGGCAGATAAAGCGCTTCGTGTGCTTTGCGTTGCTATGCGTACCTATAAGAATCAACCCGACAATGACGCTGCGTCTCTTGAACAAGAGCTTTGCTATATCGGTTTAACAGGTATGATTGACCCGGTAAGACCTGAGGTTATAGACGCTATTGACGAATGTAAGTCTGCCGGTATCCGTCCTATTATGATTACCGGTGACCATAAGGATACCGCTGTCGCAATCGCTAAGCAGCTTGGCATTATAGACGATAATCATAAGGCTATAACAGGCGCAGAACTTAATAAAATGAGCGATGAGGAGCTTGACAGAAGAATAGAAGAATTTTCGGTTTACGCTCGTGTTCAGCCTGAGCATAAGGTTCGTATCGTTCAGGCTTGGAAGTTAAAGGGTAAAATTACCGCTATGACGGGTGACGGTGTAAATGACGCTCCGTCAATTAAAAATGCCGACATCGGTGTAGGTATGGGTATCACAGGTACAGATGTAACAAAGAATGTTGCGGATATGGTGCTTGCCGACGATAACTTTGCAACTATCGTTTCGGCAGTCGATGAGGGCAGAAGAATTTATGACAACATTCGTAATTCTATTCAGTTCTTGCTCTCCTCTAATTTGTCTGAGGTGCTTTCGATATTCTTTGCAACAATGCTCGGCTTTACATTGTTTGAGCCTGTTCATCTTTTGTGGATTAATCTTATTACCGACTGCTTCCCGGCTCTTGCACTCGGACTTGAAAAGGGCGACCCGGATATTATGAAGCGTAAGCCTCGTGATTCAAAAGAGGGTGTTTTTGCAGGCGGTATGGGCATTGACTGTGCATATCAGGGAGTTATGGTAACCGTTCTTACTCTTGCCGCATATGTGCTTGGCATAATTATGGCTAACGGCTCGTCTATGAGCTTAAAGGAAGTGTTCGCCGTAAATGATATGACAGCGCCTCTGCTTCATCAAAACGGTATGACAATGGCATTCCTTACCCTTTCTATGGCAGAGATTTTCCATTCGTTCAATATGCGTTCACGCAGACAGTCTATTGCTAAAATGGGCAGTATGAACTGGTATTTGCTCGGTGCAATGGTGCTTTCACTTATCCTTTCGACGGCAGTAATTTATATTCCGTTCCTGTCGAACGCATTTGATTTTGCACCTATCGACGCAAAAGAGTATTTCGCTGCACTTGCACTTGCATTCCTTGTAATTCCTATTGTTGAAATTGTTAAGCTTATTCAGCGTAAGACAAATAAATAAGATATAAAAATAAGCCTGATAGCATTGGTAATCCGTATGCTGTCAGGCTTTCTTTGTTAATTATTCTTTTTTATAATAACGGAGTTGCCCGTAAGCCGAGTTCTGTCGTGGACGATTATCTATCTCGACAGACTGTTACCAGCCTGCTCCAGCCACCCTTCGAGGTTATGTGGCGAGCAACCAGCCCCTCATTCGGTGTTGCAGCGGATAGGGTTTACATGGCAGGGAATGTTACCATCCCCTCGGTGAGCTCTTACCTCGCCTTTCCATCCTTACCGTAAAGATACGGCGGTTTATTTCTGTTGCACTGTCCCTAAGGTCACCCTCGGCGGCCGTTAGCCGTTATCCTGCTCTGTGCTGCTCGGACTTTCCTCACAATAAATTGCGCAATCGTCTGGACAACTCCGTCTAATATAATAATGTATTCATATCGTTTTTGTCAACAATAATTAAAAAAAGTTGAAAATATTTCTGTTATGTTGTAAACTCTAATTATTATATTTGTTTTGACTGAGAGGTGATTTTATGCCGAGATTTGAAAATGAAGGCTTTAACCCTAAAAAGAGAATAGATAATGATAATCGAGACAGAAGCGTACCGGAGGACGAGAACTATTACGGCAGGAATAATACCGATTATGACGACAGCGTTGTTGATAATCAGTCATATGACGGCTATTCGTATTTTGACGCTTCCTCTTTTTCGCAAGGTACACAGTCCCGTCAAAGAGAAACCGATATACCTGTTAAAAGAAGCCGTGATACGCAGGTTAAGCGCAAGTCAAGAGGTGCTTCTGCCGTTGACGGTAAACAGATTGCAATCGGTGTGCTGGCGATTTTCTTGGCTGTTATTGTTGCACTCTTCGGTACGGTCTTTGCCGCAATGGGCAAGATGACGCACGACGATAAAAGAAAAAATCAATATGTCGCTTCTTCGGATTTGGCTCACAGTTCTAAGGTGAAAAACATTCTCCTTTTGGGTGTAGATTCCCGTGACCCCGAGGATAATACAAGCAGTCGTTCCGATTCGATGATGCTTATTTCTGTTGACAGCGAGCATAAATGTATCAAGATGACATCGTTTTTGCGTGACACTTGGGTTTATATTCCGTCAGAGAATTCTAAGCAGAGGTTGAATGCCGCTTGTTCATATGACGGATATAACGGCGTTGTCGATACTATCGAGTATAATTTCGGCGTCGATATTGACGGCTATGTTGTTGCCGATTTCGAGATGTTTAAGGTGCTTGTTGACGCTATCGGAGGAGTAGAGGTTGAGGTTACAAAGGCTGAAGCAGACGAGGTTACAAACCACGAATATCGCTACGGCGGAGTTAAACTCGACGAGGGTAAATATAAGCTTACGGGTGAGCAGGCTTTGGCATATTGCCGAATCCGTAAGATAGATACCGACTTCCAAAGAGCCTACCGTCAGCGTACCGTAATGCAGGCGATAATGAAAAGTGTTAAATCGGCGAATCCGTTAAAGCTTGCGTCTATGGCAACTAAGTGTGCGCCTTATATTCAAACAAATCTTTCAAATTCATATATTATGTCGGCGGCTGTTTCTGCACTGTCTTGTATGGGTACAATGGTAGAAAGTCGTGTGCCTTTTGACGGAACTTGGAAGTACGAAACAATTAGGGGTAACAGCGTTATTACTATTGATGCAGATAAAAATAAGCAAATGCTTATAGATAATATCTATAATAAATCTGCTTCAGATATAGAGGCTCAAAAGGAAAATTAACCATTTGTTAATCCTTGCTAAATTGACAATGCGTTTATGTTTTGGTATAATCAATAGTTGTTAATTGCATATAGGCAGTAATTTGCCGTGCAGACTCTGATTTATTCAGCAAAATAACAAATAATCCTAAAGGAGACAGTAAATATGAAATTCAAAGATTTTCCGCAGGCTGTAATTAACGAAAATGTTGATTATACAGTTAAGGAAATCACGAGCGTAATTAAAAGATACGGCCCTCGTGAATCAGGCAATAAAAATTGTCTTGCAACTCAAAAGCACATTGATAAGGAAATGAAGCCGTTTTGTGATGAGACAGGCTTTGAGTCATATAAAATGGCACCAAAGGCATTTCTTCACTTTACAAAAACCGTTTCGGTTGCGGTCTTTTTGTCAATTTTCGTTTGCCTTATTCTTGCGTATACAGGCGTGTTTGACGGCATCGGCAAGAGCGATTTCTTCCTTGCACAGTGCATAACGGGCGGAGTTATTTTGGTCGGCTTGATTATCACCGCGCTTGAGTTCCTTTTCTATAAACAGTTTTGCGATGTTTTTTATAAGAAGATTGAGGCTAATAACTATTATGCCGTTCGTAAGCCTAAAAATGAGGTTAAGAGAAGAATTATAATTTCAGGTCACTGTGACTCAGCATATCAGTGGAGACATATTTATTACGGCAAGAAGCTTCCTCTTATGGGTATTTGTATGGGTGGTACTATCGGCGGTGCTATAATTTCCGTAATTATTGCGCTTATCACAATTATTGCAAACTTTGTTGATATGGGTGCCTTCGGAGATTTTATGCTTAATTACAGCTATTATTTCCACATTATTACAGGTCTCTTTATGATTACTCTGTTCCTTTTTGTTGACTTTAAGACTATTTCACCGGGCGCTAACGATAACCTTACCGGCACTTATGCAGCTGTTTGTGCGCTTCGTATGCTTGATATGGCAGGTGTTGAATTTGAAAACACCGAGGTTGTTGCTATGATTACCGACGGTGAGGAAGCAGGACTCAGAGGCTGTAAGCAGTGGGCTAAGAACCATAAGGATGAGTATATGAATCAGGGCGTAGAAACCGCAGTTCTCTGTGTTGATACCCTTACAGACCTTGAATATCTTAATGTTTATTCTCGTGATATGACAGGTACTGTTAAGCACGATGAAAAGTTCAGCCAGCTCGTTATGGACTCTGCTATTGAAGCAGGTCACGACGATTTGAAGTTTGCTAATGTATTCTTCGGTGCTTCGGACGCTGCCGCATTTTCACAGGAGGGCATTACAGCTACTTGTCTTGCCGCTATGGACCCGGCTCCTGCCGACTATTATCATAATATCCGTGACAGTTACGACAGACTTGTTCCTGACGCTATCAAGGCAGGTTATGAGGTTATTCTTTCAACTATTTTCAACTTTGATGAAAAGGGATTGAAATAATTTATTGTTACAATTAAGCCTTTTGCAGATTTATGCAAAGGGCTTTTTTATTTTTGTATTGTATATTAAAATATAATATGTTAAAATGATGTAGTATTATTGTAAACGGAATTGCTTATGAAAATTATATTAATATCAATTTTGAAGCTGGGCTTGAGAATTATTTATGCTCCGCTAAAGCTTCTTAAATCTAAAAACAGAATAGTCTACCTATCCCGACAGAGAAATACAAAGGATGAGGATTTTACTCTGCTTGAAAATGAAATTAGCCGTATTTCTCCCGACACCGAGCAGGTGTTTCGACTGAAAATGATAGATGACGGCATATCCTCAAAAATAAAGTATTGCTTTTATGTCATAGGTGATATGTATTATTTGGCTACATCTAAGGTGGCGATTCTTGATACTTATTCAATCACCGTTTCGTGCCTGAGACATAAAAAGAGTTTGAAGGTTATCCAAATGTGGCACGCTCTCGGTGCAGTTAAAAAGTTTGGGTATCAGGCATTTGGCACGAAAGAGGGCAGAAACGAGGCTGTCAGTCGTGCTATGTGTATGCATAAGAATTACGATTATGTGCTTGCGCCGTCGGAGGCAACGGCATTGATTTATAAACAGGCATTTAATGTCGACTCGTCGGTTATTAAGATTTGTCCTATGCCGAGGGTTGATTTCATTACCGACGGCAATGCTCCTGTCGAAAGGTTTTACAGCCAAAATCCGTTTCTTGCAGATAAAAAGATGGTGCTTTATTTGCCCACTTTCAGAAAGCGAGATTCTTATTGTGCCGAAATGCTTAAAACGGAATTTACTAATGACGACGGATATGCGTTGATTATTAAGGCGCATCCGCTGTCCGAAATGAGGCTTGACGATAAGTATACGGCTAAGGGCGATTTTACAACCTTTGAGCTTATGAAAATAGCCGATGTGATAATTACGGATTATTCGGCTTGTGCATATGAGGCTTCGCTTTTGATGAAGCCGCTGTACTTTTTTGTTCCTGATTTTGATGAGTATGTCAAGGACAGGGGAATTAATGTGGACGCCCGACAGGAGCTTCCTTCAGCAGTTTTTTATGATGCACAGAGCCTAAGCACAGCCGTAAGAAGCGACAGCTATGATTTTAACGAACTTTATTCATTTAAGAATAAATATATATCAACCACAGATGAAAGCGCAACCACAGTGCTTGCCCGCTTCATCATAAAATTATTAGGAGAATAATTATGAAAAGAATATTGACTTACGGAACATTTGACCTTCTTCATTACGGACATATCGAAATCCTCAGAAGAGCAAAAGCTTTGGGCGATTATCTTGTAGTCGCTCTGTCTACCGACGAATTTAACGAGTCTAAGGGCAAGACTGCATACCATAGCTACGAAACAAGAAAGAAAATGCTTGAGGCTATCAGATATGTTGACCTTGTTATCCCCGAAAACAGCTGGGACCAAAAGATTAATGATGTTAAGGAATATCACATTGATACGGTTGTTATGGGTTCAGACTGGGCTGATTCCGACAGATTTGATTATCTAAAGGATTATTGCGAGCTTGTGTTCCTTGAGAGAACACCGGGCGTCTCAACCACTATGATTAAAAAGGATTTGGGACTAAAGGAAGCCGAAAAAAATAAAGACCAGCTTCCTGAATAATTGGCGTACGGAGAATACTATAAAGTGTTGATGAAAAAAATTAAACGATTAAAAACTAAACTTAAAAATAATATTAATGAGTGCTATTTGAAATATAGAAAAAAGCCGATTGATGAGTATCTTGTGCTTCTTGAGGGCGGACAGGGAAAGAACATAAACGGTAATATGTTTTCTATGCTCAAGGAAATTTCAACTAATGAAAAATATAAACAGTATACCTGTTGTTTTGTTGTTACGGATGACACGATAGAATCTGCACGAAGCAGAATGGCTTTTTATGGATTTGATAAAGTTAGACTTGTTGTAAGAAATTCGTCCGAATATCAAAAATGTATTGCGACAGCAAAATATCTTATGACAGATAACTCCTTTCCGCCGTTTTTTGATAAGCGAGAGGAACAGGTCTTTCTTAACACATGGCACGGAACTCCGTTAAAAACATTGGGTATGTCCGATAAATCTAATTTAGCTTCTCTTGCTAATATTCAAAAGAACTACTTGATGTCGGATTATGCATTATTTCCTAATGAATTTACAAAAAATGTATTTTTCAACGATTATGATTTGAATTATACATTCGCCGGAAAAAGCCTCATAGCAAATTATCCGAGAAATTATATTTTTTATGACGCCGAGCAGGGCTTAAAAATGAAAAGTAAGTTTTCCTTGCAGGATAAGCAGGTGTTTGCTTATATGCCTACTTGGAGAGGAACCGGAAGAAAAGCAAATATAGAGCGACAATTAGAAATTACTAAAAAAATCCTTGATGAGTTTGATGAAAAGTTAAATGACAATCAGGTGCTTTTGGTTAATCTTCATTTTCTTTTGTCGTCATCTATTGATTGCGACAACTATAAACATATTAAGTATTTCCCGCTTGATTATGATACCTATGAGGTGCTTAATGCCTGCGACGGCTTGATTACGGATTACTCCAGCGTGTTCTTTGATTTTGCCGTTACAAAAAAAAAGATAATTCTTTTTGCTTATGATAAAGAGGAATACTTGGATACTCGTGGCGTGTATATGCCTCTTGAATCTCTCGGATTGCCTATATCATATACAGTTGAAGAGACCATTGAAGAAATGTCGCTTGATTCTTGCGTGAATGATGAATTTGTCGAAAAATATTGTCCGAACGGTTCTGTTAATAGCTGTGAACTTCTCTTTGATATGATGATAAACGGAGAAACTAACGCTTATCAACTTGAGGAAAATAAAAGTGCAAATAAAAACTTGTGCTTGATTTTTGCAGGAAAGCTGCCTACTGTTTATTTTAAGCCCATAAAGGAATATATTGAATCAAATCCGGGGTATAATTATGTAATTGTATACCGAAAGAATTTTAATAAAAAAAGTAAAGAATTTGTAACCGGTTTGGATTCTAAGATAGAAACTCTGGGTACGGTTACTGCCTTTAATATCACCAAAAGCGTTGCGATTAATTTATTCTTAAACAGTCGTTTTGACAAGCATACTCAACCTTTGGAAAGCTTTTATGAGAATGAAACACATCATCTTTTTTATGGTCTCAAGCCTGCAAAAGTTGTCGATTTCTCAACAGGAAATATGGTTATTGCCGGCTGTCTTTCAATGCTAAGCGGTGAAAAAGAGTATGTTATCCATGGCGATTTTTATGCTGTAAGCGATAAGCAAAGTGCTTTGATAACTAAAATTATCGGATATGAGGACTCAAAAGGCTTTGTTGAAAATGATTTCTCTGATAGTGAAAATAAGATATATAATGAGTATAGTGATGAGATTAATGCAGAGGGAACTTTTGCACGATGCTCTAAAATGATTAATTTTATGCCAACATATATCATTAGCTCAAAAAAGATGAGACTTATATCGTTCTTTAAGTTGAAAACGGTTATTCCTGTAAAAATGAGCGATGTTTCTATTGTGCTTGGTGATAATCAAAAGAAGCCGTTTTATATTTCTTTGAACAATAAGTCCACTAAACATTTTGGTATTTACTCTTTCTCCATAAGTAAAGAAGAAATATGCAAAATGCCGATAAAAACCTTTGTTTATGCGGGCTTTGAAAATAAATACGGTAAGCTTATTAAAGCTAAGGTAATGTATAATTCAATGAAGAATTGCGATACATTAGGTTTGCGTAGTCCGATGTTTCATACAGATGATACAAAAACTACCGCCGTATTTAGACAAATGCCTAAAAACAGACTTGGAATTTATGTGCGTTCTACGCTTGTTACGGATAAACTTACTGAGCGATTTAAGCTGTTTTTTGCATTTTTGCTTTCTTATTTATGGAAAAGCAGTAAGTCCGATAATATAACTTTGCTTTATGAGAAGGACAGCGCAAAATATGAGGAAAGCGCAAGCGTTACTTACGAAAAACTTCTTGATGCAGGATATAATAATGCTTATTTTATAATTGATAAGAATTATGAATATTTGGACAGAGTGCCTGAAAAATACAGAAAGAATTTGCTTTATAAGCATTCCTTTAAGCATTACCTGTATTTTTTCAAGGCAAAGACATTTATAGGCACCGAACAACCTGTTCACGCCATTGAATTAAAAACGCTTAATGTATTTGCTCTTTATAAGATTTCAAGAAAAAATATCAACTTCGTATTCTTACAGCACGGTGTTATGTATATGGTTTCTCTTAACAGCGAATCAAGAGCAATGTTTAATCGTAAAGCGCTTGACGGCAAGTATCGAGTAGTTGTGTCGAGTAATCTTGAAAAGAAACATTTTACCGAGCTTGGCAGACATTATCCCGAGGACATTTATGTTTGCGGATTGCCTAAGTATGACAGAAATGTTCTTAAACCCGATGCCGATAAAATCATTATTATGCCGACTTGGCGTCCGTGGGAAATTAATATGGCAAGGGAGGATTTTCTGTCAACTCCGTATTTCAAAATGATTGTTAAAATCTATGAGTCCGTTCCCGACGAGCTAAAGGATAAGGTCGTTATTCTGCCTCATCCGCTTATTTCAAACGAGCTTAAATCATTGCCTGAAAGCATAAGCGATAAAATCGTTTTGTCTGCCAGATATGATGACTTGCTTCAAGAGGCACGGTTGCTCATTACAGATTATTCTTCGATAGCATACGATGCGTTTTACCGTGGTACAAGAGTTATTTTCTATTGGGAAGAAAAGGACTTTTGTATGAGTAAGTACGGACCGTCTACAAAGCTTATGCTCAATGAAGAAAATGTCTTTGGTGACTTTTTCTATAATACCGACGGTTTGTCTGAGGCTGTCAGAAACAATTATGATAATCCTCAGCAGGAAAAATATAAGAAAAATTATTCTCAAATCGTCGAATTCCACGACGGAAAAAATACCGAAAGACTTATAGAATTTCTTAAAAAAGACGAAATAATATAATGATACACCATAGAAATACGCCGCAGTACCTCATTGCGGCGTATTTTGTTTAATTTGTGTGTTGTATATTTTTTCAATATATGATAGAATAATCTATATAAAATTTTACGGAGGAAAGTAAGATGTATAAAGACTATTTTGATTCAATTGCCTTAGTGGCACAGACCGATAAAGAGGTTGCAGACGCAATGGCTCTCGAACTTAAAAGAGAAAGAGAGAATATTGAGCTTATCGCTTCTGAAAATATCGTATCTCCACAGGTAATGGCAGCTATGGGCAGCGTGCTTACAAATAAGTATGCCGAGGGCTTGCCGGGTAAGAGATATTACGGCGGATGCCAGTATGTTGATATTGTTGAGGAAATCGCAATTAAGCGCGCTTGTGAACTTTTCGGTTGTAAGTTTGCAAATGTTCAGCCTCATTCGGGCGCTCAGGCTAATACTGCTGTTTATCTTGCACTTCTCAAACCGGGCGATACTGTTATGGGTATGAGCCTTGATAACGGCGGACATCTTACT
>UQAZ01000023.1 GCA_900539165.1 uncultured Oscillospiraceae bacterium | reverse complement strand
AGAATGGATGGGGTGATTGTACAGATTGAAAAAATCACGTTTTCGTGATACGCTTTTCTTAAATCTGTTGGAAAAATGATGGAGGGTATATGCTTTCATTGATAGATTCCTTTGTTGCATAAATGACGAGGATTTTGTTAAAGATATCGACTCTATGAAAGAAATCGCAAAGAAGTATGATATTGAGGTAACTATCAGCGAAACGGATAATGAGTATTACAGACCTGCTTCACTTGACAGCAATGGCTATAAGTATATAAAAAGAACTGTCGAAAAAGTGTTTGATTATGCTGCGGCAGCTCCGTTCATTCTTCCTGCAGGTACAGATGCCAGAAGGTTTTGCGACCTTTCGGATGCAGTTATCAGATTTGCTCCTATTGATATTGATTCACAGCAGTATGCATCTGTTCACAGTGAAAACGAAAATACCAGTGTTGACAAAATCCACCTTGCTGTTGATTTTTATAGGGAATTGTTAAGAAGTTATGGCAAAGAAAGATAAAATTTCAGATTACAAAACAAATGTTATGCGACTGCTTGATGCGGCAGGGGTCGACTATAACCATTATTGTTATGCCGATACGGATGCCGTATCGGGTATGGACGCCGCAAAAGCTATGGGGCAAAATCCAGAGCAGGTGTTCAAAACTCTTGTCACAGTCGGAAAATCCAGCGAGCATTATGTATTTGTAATTCCCGTAAATGCCGAACTTGACCTTAAAAAGGCGGCAAACGCTGTCGGCGATAAGGCTGTTGCCATGATAAAATCCAAGGAACTTTTGCCACTTACGGGATATATTCACGGCGGTTGTTCTCCAATCGGTATGAAAAAGCCGTTTCAAACCGTCATTGACGAAAGTTGTATGCTCTTTGATACAATTATTTTTTCTGCCGGAAAGATAGGCTATCAGGTCGAGGTTGCACCCGATGATTTGAAAAAGCTTGTTGATTATTCAACTGCGGATTTAACAGAATATAATTAACATTAAAATCAATATCTATAATATATTAATTTATATTTAGATATTGATTTTTCTCTTTTTTATGGTATTATATAAAGGGTAATTTGGGATAGTATGCTGTCCCTTTCCACAAAATGTATGCTATGTATTGAGAGGTATAATATGTCCAGTCCAAATTATGATGTAATTATTATCGGAGCAGGTCCGGGCGGTATCTTTTCTGCTTATGAACTTGTTGAGCAAAATAAGAATTTGAAAATTGCCGTGTTTGAAGCAGGCAATCCGCTTTCAAAAAGAAAATGTCCGATTGACGGCGAAAAGGTTAAATCCTGTATTCAATGTAAAACCTGTGCAATTATGAGTGGTTTCGGCGGTGCGGGTGCATTCTCCGACGGTAAGTATAATATTACTAACGACTTTGGCGGAACGCTTTATAAGTACATCGGTAAGAAGAAAGCTATTGATCTTATGAAGTATGTTGATAAGATTAATGTTGAACACGGTGGCGAAAATTGTAAGCTTTATTCTACCGCAGGCAGCGAGTTTAAGAAAATCTGTATGCAAAATCAGCTTAATCTTCTCGACGCTTCCGTAAGACATCTCGGTACCGATATTAACTATGTCGTGCTTGAAAATATTTTTAACGAACTTAAGGATAAACTTGATTGGTTTTTTAATACCCATATTGATTCTGTTGAAAAGACTGATGACGGATATAAGGTATGCTCTAAAAACGGAGAGTTCACCTGTACTAATTGCATTATTTCTGTCGGCAGAAGCGGCAGTAAGTGGATGGAAGGTATCTGCGACAGCCTTAACATTAAAACTAATTCAAACAGAGTTGACATCGGTGTTCGTGTTGAGCTTCCTGCTGTTATCTTTTCACATCTTACCGACGAGCTTTATGAAAGTAAAATCGTTTACAGAACAAAGAATTACGAGGATCAGGTTCGTACTTTCTGTATGAATCCTAAGGGTAGCGTGGTCAACGAGAATACTAACGGTATTGTTACGGTAAACGGACACAGCTATGAAGACCCTGAAAAGCAGACGCAGAATACAAACTTTGCATTGCTTGTTTCAAAGCACTTCTCAGAGCCGTTTAAGGACAGTAACGGTTATGGTGAGAGCATTGCCCGACTTTCAAATATGCTCGGCGGCGGTGTAATTGTTCAACGCTTCGGCGATTTGGTAAGCGGCAGAAGAAGTAATCCTAAGAGAATTGAGGAGGGCTTGGTTGAGCCTACTCTTGCAGCTACTCCGGGCGACCTTTCGCTTGTGCTTCCTAAGAGAATTTTGGACGGCATTATCGAGATGATTTATGCTCTCGATAAAATCGCTCCCGGTACCGCAAATCCCGACACTCTTCTTTACGGAGTAGAGGTAAAATTTTATAATATGGAGGTTGAGCTTGACGAAAATCTTGAGACTGCTCATAAAGGACTTTATGTTATCGGTGACGGCTCTGGAGTTACTCATTCTCTTTCACACGCATCTGCAAGTGGTGTTTATGTTGCACATAAGATTGCGGAAAAATATTAATATTAATTTTTAAGGAGTAAATATTATGAAATTAAAGGACGGAATTGTACTCGGAAATATCGACGGTCAGGATTTTGCTATCGCTACCGGCAGCCTCTCGTCAACACTTTCCGGCATTATTAATAACAACGAAAGCGCTAATTATATCTTTAAGCTTCTTCAAAAGGAGCAAACAGAGCAAAGCATTATTTCTGCAATGCTTGACAGATATGATGCACCTGAGGACGAAATCAAAGCCGATGTTAAGGAGTTCCTTGCAACCCTCGACACCTACGGCGTTTTGGAGAAATAATAATGAAATACGAAAAGGAAGATGTATTTGATTTAGCATATCTTCTCTCCTGCGCAATTAAAGAGGTTGCCCCTGATTATTCTAAGGAGTTTAATTATCAAAATATTCTTGAGCTTGCTACAAAGCATCAGGTTTATAATATAATTATTTCGCTTATCAAAAACGCTCCCGATATTTCATCCGAATATAAAAAACAATTCAGAGATCATAATTTAACCGAAATATCAAAAATGCTTGTTGTTAATAACGAACGAGAAAAGATTTATTCTTTTCTTGACGAACATTCGATTAAGCATATGCCGCTTAAAGGTCTTGTGATTCGTGACTATTATCCTACTCAGTCAATGCGACAAATGAGCGACAATGACATTCTCTTTGATATTGCCTATCGTGATGAAATAGCGACTTTTATGAAAGATAATGGGTATAAGTGCGTTGCAACAGGCGAAAATTCCGACGACTATAAAAAACCGCCTTACTCTATGTTTGAATTTCATAAGGACTTGTTTTTTGAGGGAAATGATTTTTGCCCTAAATTCGATGATTTATGGGCTAATGCAACTCAGGACGCTGATAATCCTTATCTTTATCATATGGGTATAAATGATATATACATTTATTCGGTTTGCCAT
The DNA here is from genome assembly GCA_900539165.1 of uncultured Oscillospiraceae bacterium. Lineage (GTDB taxonomy): Bacteria > Bacillota > Clostridia > Oscillospirales > Acutalibacteraceae > Eubacterium_R. The sequence continues at coordinate 23,665 of UQAZ01000023.1, read as the reverse complement.
ATGTATAAGCATTTTTCGACAGCAGGGTGCGGAATCAGATTTTTGGCGGATAATTATCTTATCCTAAAAAAAGAATGCGAAAATCTTGATTGGAATTATATCAATGACTTTATGGGTCGATATGGAATTTCGGATTTTGAACAAAAGACCAGAAACATTGCATATAAAATTTTTGACGCAGTAGAGCTTGACGAGGATGAACTTGAGATGTTCGAGGTCATAATGAATTCGGGAATTTTCGGATCGGAAACTGTAAGGCTTGTTAATAAAATAAATAATATTGAGGCTGATTCGCTTAATCAGGCTAAGCGTATTTTTATTACAAAACGCTTGTTTCCGCCAAAGAAAAAAATGATTGCCGATTACAGAATTCTTGAAAAAAGACCTTACTTATTGCCTGGAGTTTATGTTTATAGATTTTTCAAGGCATTATTTAACAGCAAAAGAATACTAAACGAAGTTAAAACAATTAATAAAATAGATACTGATAAAGAACACTGACGGAGGACAAATTTTTGTCAATAAATAAAGACCATATTCGTAATTTTTCAATCATCGCTCATATTGACCACGGAAAATCTACTCTTGCCGACCGCTTGCTCGAACTTACCAGTTCGGTGCAAAAGCGTGATATGCAGGAGCAGATTTTGGATGATATGGATCTTGAGCGTGAGCGTGGTATTACCATCAAGGCGCACGCAGTAAAACTTAATTATACTGCAAAAGACGGCGAGGAATATGTCTTTAATCTGATTGACACTCCGGGACATGTTGACTTTAACTATGAGGTTTCTCGTTCTCTTGCTGCGTGCGAGGGCGCAATTTTGATTGTAGATGCTTCTCAGGGCGTTGAGGCGCAAACCCTTGCAAATACATATTTGGCACTCGACCACGATTTAGATGTTCTTCCTGTTATCAATAAGATTGACCTGCCTGCTGCTGACCCTGTTAGGGTTGCAGAGGAAGTAGAGGAGGTTATCGGCATACCTTGTATGGACGCACCTCGAATCAGCGCAAAAACAGGCGAAAATGTCGAAGAAGTGCTTGAATATATCGTTAATGAAATCAAGCCTCCCGTTGCCGATGATAACAAACCGCTAAAGGCTCTTATATTCGATTCCGTTTATGACAGTTATCGTGGTGTAATTGTTTATGTCAGAATCAAAGAGGGCAAAATCAAGGCAGGGGACACTATGCGAATTATGTCAACCGGTGCTGAATTTACCGTCGTTGAGGTTGGCTATATGCGTGCAACCTATATGGAAAAAGCAGATGAGCTTTCTGCCGGTGAGGTAGGCTATATCACTGCTTCAATTAAAACGGTCGGCGATGCTCATGTAGGCGATACCGTTACCACCGCACAAAATCCTGCTTCTGAACCTTTGCCGGGCTACCGTAAGGTTAATCCTATGGTTTATTGCGGACTTTATCCTGCCGACGGCTCAGATTATGAGGTGCTTCGTGACGCTCTGGAAAAGCTTCAGCTAAATGATGCTTCTCTTTCCTATGAGCCTGAAACCTCGGGCGCTCTCGGCTTTGGATTCAGGTGCGGATTTCTCGGTCTGCTCCACCTTGAGATTATTCAGGAGCGACTCGATAGGGAATATAATCTTGACCTTATTGCAACCGTTCCGTCCGTTGTTTATAAGATTTATCTTACCGACGGCACCATGGTCGAGATTGATAACCCGACCAATTATCCCGACCCCGCATATATAGATTATTGCGAAGAACCCTTTGCCGATGCTCATATCTATGTTCCGAGTGAATTTGTCGGAACGGTTATGGATATGTGCCAGGACAAAAGAGGCATATTTAAGAATATGAATTATATCACTCCCGACAGAGTTGATATTCATTATGAACTTCCGCTTAACGAGATTATTTATGATTTCTTTGACGCTCTTAAATCTCGCACAAGAGGCTATGCTTCTTTCGATTATGAGATGAAAGATTACAGAAAGAGCGACCTCGTTAAGGTTGATGTTGTTCTCAACGGCGATGTTATTGATGCTCTTTCGTTTATTATCCATAAGGATAAGGCGTATCAAAGAGCAAGAAAGATTGCAGAACAACTTAAAAAATATATACCTCGCCACCTGTTTGAAATTCCTATTCAAATTGCTATCGGCGGTAAGGTAATTGCCCGTGAAACCGTTAAGGCACTCCGCAAGGATGTGCTTGCAAAATGCTACGGCGGTGATGTCACCCGTAAGAAGAAACTTCTTGAAAAGCAAAAAGAGGGTAAAAAGCGTATGCGTCAGTTCGGCTCTGTTGAAGTTCCGCAAGAAGCATTTATGGCTGTGCTTCGCCTGTCCTCCGATGACGATGATTAATGAATTTGTATTGTGCCATTTTTTATTGATGTCTTTATAGAAGCAAGGCAATATATTAAAAGCACGCTAATGAATTGTTTGCTCAAATGAGTCTGACTTCATTAGCGTGCTTTTTGCATTTAGAGTTGTTATATATTGATTTGTGTAGTTTAATTATGTGCTATTATCAGTATTCAACCTTTAGGTTTTCTTCTGCTTCCGCTACCTTTAGCATTATTGCACATTCAATTCTTTTTCTGTGAAGCTCACAGCCAAATTCGTAAACTCCGTTTACACTGCCTGTTGTGTGATATGCGTTTGCCGCACATCCGCCCGAGCAATATAACTTTGCAAAGCAATCCTTGCACTCCTTGTGCGAATATACATTACAGCTTTCAAATTGTTCTAAAACAGAGGAGTTTGAAACTCCGTCATAAATATTACCGAGTTTGAATTTCTCGTCGCTTACGAATTGGTGGCAGGGGTAGAGGTCACCGCTCGGTGTAACAGCCATATATTCCGTACCAACACCGCATCCGCTGACTCTCTTTACTATGCACGGTCCGTGGTCAAGGTCAATCATATAGTGATAGAAAGTAAAGCCGTCACCCTTGCGGTATCTTTTGAGCATCTCGTTAGCAAGAATTTGGTATTGCTCCTTTAGAATAGGTAAATCGCTGTCCTTCAATGCCCACGGATCTTTAGGGTCGCAAACAACCGGCTCGACAGATAATTCCTTAAATCCGAGGTCTGCCATATGTAAAAGGTCGTTTGAAAAGTCGGTGTTAAAATGAGTGTATGTACCCCTCATATAGTAATCCTTTTGACCTCTGCTGTCTGCAAATTTCTTGAACTTGTCGATGATTAAATCATAGCTTCCTTTTCCGTTCGGAGTTTTGCGAAGATTGTCGTGAACATTTTTTCTGCCATCAAGAGAAAGAACTACATTGCTCATCTCTTTGTTGCAAAAGTCTATCACTTCATCATCAACAAGCACTCCGTTTGTTGTAAGGGTAAAACGGAAGTTCTTGTCGTATTTCTTTTCCTGTTCTCTGCCGTATTTAACAAGTTCTTTGCACACATTCCAGTTTAGAAGCGGCTCACCGCCGAAGAAATCAACTTCAAGATTTTTTCTCGTACCGCTTTGATCAATCAAAAAGTCGAGCGCTCTTTTTCCTACCTCAAGACTCATTAGCCCCTTGTCTGCACCGCCGTATTCGCCCTTGCCTGCAAAACAGTATTCACAGTTTAGGTTGCATCCATGTGCCACATGTAAACATATTGCCTTGATAACGCCCTGACGCTTTTTGAATTGCTTTGCGGTAGCCTCAAAGGTGTCCTCTGCAAACAATCTGCCGTCTGCAATAAGGCTCTCAATGTCCTCAAAGCAAAGGTCTATATCTTCACTCGTCACATCGTCTCTGTCGCTGTATTTGTCGAGTATATAAGCCTTTATTTCGTCTTTAGACTTACTTTCGTATTGTGTGATAATATCATACGCAACCTCGTCAACAGAATGTACGCATCCGCTGTTTTGGTCGAGTATAATGTTGTATCCGTTCATTTTATATGCGTGTATCATAGTTTTGTCCCACCATAGAAAAACGGTAGCCTTAACTCAGCTACCGTAAGTCCGTTTTAATTACTTCTTGAGTTGCTCACATTTCTGGTTTGCTACTGAGCAAGAGGTCTTTGATGCTGACTGACAAGATGTCTGGCACTCGCCGCAGCCACCCTTCTTAGCTGATTCGCAAAGATTTCTTGAGCTTAAAGTATTGATTCTTTTCATTAAGAAACACCTCGCTTTAATTTATTACGGGTTTATTATAGATTAATTTGTCTTTTTTGTCAATATTTTATTGGGAAGCAGTCCGCTGTCGCTGATAATATTGACACTTGCTTTTATTGCGTCGGTAATATATTCCGTAGCTTGTGGTGAAATTACTTCTCCCGGTGCAATAATCGGTATGTCGGGCGGATAGGCATAAAGAAATTCGTTTGCCACTTTGCCTGCACATTTTTTTATGTCCGTTGCTTCGCCGTCATCGTCAATAACGAATGTTATCTCGTCGGTTGGGGTAGGGGGCTTTTTTATTAATTGCTCATATTTACACATCAACCCCTCGTCAATCTCCTCAAGTACCGCCCTTAAATTAATAAGTGCGTCACTTTCGTCTGCAACGCTCGTCATAAGGATTACATAGTTCAGCGATTCCGCCTCAGGCTCAAGCTTGTATTTTTTTCTCAAAATATTTGCAAGCTCGTGTCCGCTTAAATCCGTGTTCGCACAGGAAACGATGATTTTCGATATGTCGTCCGTGTATTGTATTCTGATGTTTTCTGTTTCTGCAAGCCTTAAATCGCAAAGCTTTTCGTAATATTTGCAGAAATCCCGACCGTTTTCCAAAACATAATTTGCACATATTGATATGCTGTTCATCAGAACATAGCTTGGTGAGGTCGTTTGAAAAATATCGTTAAAGCGTTTTACTCTTTCGATTAATCTTTCGCTGTATATATTTATAACGGCGGTTTGAGTGAGTGACGGAAGCGTTTTGTGAAGCGATGAAATAACTATGTCGCCCTTTGGATATTTCGGAAAATATCCAAGACCAAGGTGCGCTCCGTGTGCAGCGTCAATAATCAAAGGAATGTCGCATTCAATTTCGCTTATAAACCCCTCATATGTGGGACTTGTGATTACTAATGCCTTTGCATCGGGATGTTCTTTAATTACGCTGTCTGCCGTCTCCTGCTTCAGCCTCGTGAAGTATCCGTTTTGGGCGTTGTATTCAGGCTCAATATATATAACCCTTAATTCTAACAGCATACATGCATTAAATACGCTCTTGTGACAGTTTCGTGCAATAATAATCTTGTCGCCTCTGTTACACAGGGCGAATATTGCACTCATTATCCCCATTGACGAGCCGTTTACGCTGATTAGCGATTTCTTGCTTTTGTATATTTTGCTCAGCTTGTTTTCCGTCTCTGCAATAACACCTGTCGGACAGTGCAGATTGTCAAAGCCGTCAATTTCCGTAATGTCAATTTCGCTGCCCGTTATGCCGAATTTTTTGTTTCTTTTATGCCCCGGCATATGAAACGGATATGTGTCAATGCATTTTAGCTTATCTTCTAACTTCAAGCCTGTCCCTCCTTATGTTTGTTATTGTAAGTAATATGTATCCCGCAAATATCGGTACTGTTTCTATCAAACCCGTCTCTTTGAATATTATCAGGCATATCAGGTCAATCAGCAAAATCGTAGCCGTTATTATGCAAAATATAAGATAAATTTTTTCTCTGCTTTTCAGTAGGAAAAACAGTAAAAATATGCAAACACCCGTGCTTGCCGAAAATAATAATGAGCCTGTGCAATGCAAATAGTATTCAAGCTTAATGTCATAGTCAAATCTGTTTATCAGCGTCAGAGCCATTCCTATTCCCGAAGTAATGAAAAAGGGTATATATAGCTTTCTTTTTTCTGTTTTTTCAAACGCAAGCTTTATTCCTATTGTCAATGCCGTGTATGTCAAAATGCCCCAAATTGCAAAAAGCAACCTGTGTTCCAGTCCTATTTTTGATAACGCTCCGCTGTTTTTGTAAGGCACTCCAAGTCGCATATACCACATTGTATAAATCATTGTGGCAAATGATATTATTGCAGATATTTTTCCCTTCAAATTTAATCACCTTATTTATTATAACATTTTGATATATTCATTGCAATAAATACGCTCATAGAGTATAATTAAAGTAAATAAAAACGGACGGTGAATTTATGAAATTTATTTCTTGGAATGTAAACGGGCTTCGTGCCTGTGTGACAAAGGGATTTAAGGACTTTTTTAATGATATAGATGCGGATTTTTTCTGTTTGCAGGAAACTAAACTTCAGCAGGGACAGATTGATTTTGCACCCGAGGGATATTATTCCTATTGGAATTATGCCGAAAAGAAAGGGTATAGCGGTACAGCGATTTTTACAAAGCATAAACCGCTTAATGTTACCTACGGTATGGGTATTCCCGAGCATGATACAGAGGGCAGAATGATTACTCTTGAATATGAGGATTTCTATTTTATCACGGTTTATGTTCCTAATTCAAAGCAGGAGCTTTTAAGGCTTGATTATCGTATGGAGTGGGAGGACGATTTCAGACGCTATGTCTGCGAACTCGATAAGAAAAAACCCGTCATTTTCTGTGGCGACCTCAATGTCGCTCATAAGGAAATCGACCTAAAAAATCCAAAGACAAATCACCATAATGCCGGATTTACCGACGAGGAGAGAGAAAAACTCAGTTTGATGCTCGACGCAGGATTTACCGATACTTTCAGGTTTTTCTATCCCGAGCAGGAAAGCATTTATTCTTGGTGGTCGTATCGCTTTAAGGCGAGAGAAAAGAACGCAGGATGGAGAATTGACTACTTCATTGCATCGAAAAGACTTGACGATAAGCTTACGGATGCAAAAATTCATACGGAAATTTTAGGCAGTGACCATTGCCCGGTTGAGTTGGATATTGATTTATGATTAAGGTAATTCTTTGGGATATAGACGGCACGCTGCTTGATTTTAAGAAGAGCGAAAGTAACTCGATTAAAAATGCTTTTCGTGTATTTTCCCTTGGTGAATGCAGTGATGATACGGTTAAGCTTTATTCCGATATTAACCAAAGCTGTTGGGAAATGCTTGAGCGTGGTGAGCTTACAAAGGAGCAGACTTTGATTGTCAGGTTTGAAAAATTCTTTGATGAGCTTGATATAAAAGGCGTTTCGCCACGGGAGTTTTGTTCCGTTTACGAAAACGGTATTGCCGACACCACTGCCTTTATTGACGGCGCATACGATACCGTGTCCTCGCTTAGGGGAAAATATAAGCAGTATGCGGTTACAAACGGTGCTTATTCCGTGCAGACCGAAAGACTTAAAAGGTCGGGTTTGGGTGAGTTTTTTGACGGCGTGTTTATTTCCGACAAGGTGGGATACGAAAAGCCGTCGCCGTTATTCTTTGATTATGTAAGAAAACATATAGATAATGTGTCGCTTGACGAAATACTTATAGTCGGCGACTCTCTGACCTCGGATATTAAGGGCGGAAATAATATGGGCATCAAAACCTGCCTGTTTTCTCCTAAACCCTTGGTGTATGATAAAAACGAATATAAAATCAATTATGTAATTTCATCTCTTGATGAGATTGATTCTGTTTTGGAAAAAGGGTGATTTTATGACAGCTAATGTAAAAAAAGCTGGTGCCTTGTCGTTTAGAACTTGGCTGAGTATTGTGCTTTTCGGACTTGTCGGTCAAATTGCGTGGGTTGTTGAAAATATGTATTTTTCACGCTTTATGCAAAATGAGATTACTAAGGCACCGTATGCCACAACATTACTCGTCGCTTTCTCTGCTTTGTTTGCAACTCTCGCAACATTAATCGGAGGCGCATTGTCCGACAGGGCAGGCAAGCGTAAGGCTTTCATATGCTGGGGTTATGTCGTTTGGGGCTTTACTATTGCGGCTTTTTCGCTCGTTCCTATGCAACCCTCGGCAGATAAGGTTTTGCCTATGGTTATACTTGTTGTCGCTATGGATTGCATTATGTCCGTAATAGGCTCAATCAGTAATGATGCCTCGTTTAATACTTGGATTACCGATGTTACAAATACCGCAAACAGAGCAAAGGTTGATACCGTTCTTGCTATTATGCCGTTGCTTGCTATGGCTGTCGTGTTCGGTGGTTTTGACTCTCTGACAAATGCCGATGCTACTGTTGACGATTGGAAAAAGTTTTTCATCATTATGGGCATTATGCCTATCGTCGGCGGCTTAATAGGACTTGCCGTTATGAGAGATAAAAAGGGCATTAAACCTAATAAAAATAACAGTTTTTGGAATGATTTTACATATTCCCTAAAACCGTCCACAATTAAGGAAAATAAAATGCTCTATGTCTGCCTCTCGGGCTTTACCGTAGCTTCAATCAGCTATCAGGTGTATATTAACTATCTGTTTAATATCGTAGAGCAGACTTTGAAAATTAAGAACTACATTATTCCTATCGGAATTATTATGGTCGTTGCCGCAATCGGCTCGGTTATAGTTTCCTCGGCTATGGATAAATACGGTAAAAAAAGCTTCTATTATCCTACAATTATAGTCGGTTCATTAGGCTGTTTAATCATTTGGCTCAGTAAGTTTTTTGTAGATACGAATTATACGCTTGAACTTGTCTTTTTGATTGTTGGCGGCGTTCTTGCAATGGGGGTTAATCTTGTTATGGCAGGTCTCTTTACCGCCTCTTATCGTGATTATATTCCTGTCGGTAAAGAAGGACTTTTTCAGGGTTGCCGCATAGTTATGTATGTTCTTATTCCTATGATTATAGGACCTCTTGTTGCACAAGGTATAATTAATGTATATAATACCGGTGTTGCGGATGAAAATATTACATATCCTATGGAGCTTTTCCTCGGCGCCGCAGCAGTGCTGCTGTTCTGCCTTGTTCCGTCTAAGGTTGTTCGTGATGAGCAGGCAAAACGCCACGATGAACTGATGAAAGAATTACAGGAAGAAAATAAATAATATGCTTAATCAATTTTCCCGTACCGAGCTTTTACTTGGTGATGCGGCAATGAAAAAATTAAAAAATTCGAGAGTTGCCGTTTTCGGCGTCGGCGGTGTCGGCGGCTATACTGTTGAGGCTCTTACCCGTTCGGGCGTGGGCGCAATAGATTTGATTGATAACGACACGGTTTCTCTTACAAATATCAATCGCCAAATAATCGCAACTCTTGATACTGTCGGCAGATATAAGGTTGATGTTGCCGAGGAAAGAATTAAAAGTATTAACCCCGATTGCAAGGTTGTTAAGCATAAGTGCTTTTTTCTTCCCGAAACGGCAGATGAATTTGATTTTAACGATTACGATTATGTCGTCGATGCCATTGATACAGTTAAGGGAAAGCTTGAGATTATAGTGCGTGCAAAACAGGCTGAAACTATGGTAATTTCCTCTATGGGCGCCGGAAATAAACTTGACCCAACCGCTTTTGAGGTCGCCGATATTTCAAAAACCTCTGTTTGTCCACTTGCTAAGACTATGAGAGTACAACTGAGAAAAATGGGAATTAATCACTTAAAGGTTGTTTATTCTAAGGAAGCACCTATCGTGCCAAGATATAATGAAGATTCAGCTTTGGAGCAGGCAGAGAGCGTACGCAGAGCCTTGCCCGGTTCAACTGCATTTGTTCCGTCTGTTGTAGGATTGATAATAGCCGGCGAGGTAGTAAAAGATTTAATTAAATAATATATAGTTATTGATTTATTTTTATTTTGTGATAAAATTACATAAAGAGCATAGAATATGATTTTTCTGTGCCTTATTGCGGTATTATACAGAGGTAAGTTATGAGAAAAACGAAAATTATTTGTACTGTCGGACCTGCGACCGACGATGAGAACATTCTTCGCAGTATGATTAAAAAGGGTATGAATGTCGCTCGCCTTAATTTCAGCCATGGCGAATACGATACTCATGAAGCCAGATTTAACGAAGTTGTTAAAATTCGCAACGAACTGCAAATGCCCGTTGCAACTCTTCTTGATACAAAAGGCCCCGAGATAAGACTCGGTGATTTTGAGGATAAAAACGGAGTTGAGATTAAAGACGGAGAAGATTTTATTCTCACCACAAAAAAGTGCAAAGGTACTGCAAAAAAGTCCTATGTAAATTATGACGGACTTCCAAAAGATGTGCACCCCGGCACCACAATTCTTATTAATGACGGCATTATTTCTCTTAAAGTTAATAAGGTAATTGATAAAGATATTTACTGCACAGTTGTAGACGGCGGACTTTTGACTGACCGTAAAGGCGTTAATGTTCCCGATGTTAATTTGAATATGCCGTATCTGTCAAAAAAAGATATGGACGATTTGTCTTTCGGCAAGAAGATGGACTTCGATTTTATCGCCGCTTCGTTTTGTCGCAGTGCAACCGATATTACCATTATGCGTAACTATTTGGAGGCTATCGGCTGGAAAACTCCTAAAATTATAGCAAAGATAGAAAACCGCCAGGGTCTTGATAATATCGATGAAATTATTGATGTTGCCGACGGTATTATGGTTGCAAGAGGCGATTTGGGCGTTGAAGTTCCGTTTGAGGAAATTCCGTCTATACAAAAAATGATTATCGAAAAGGTATATAAGGCAGGCAAAATTGTAGTAACAGCCACTCAAATGTTAGAGTCTATGATAGAAAATCCAAGACCTACAAGAGCTGAGATTACCGATGTCGCAAACGCGATTTACGACGGCACTTCCGCTATTATGCTTTCGGGCGAGTCGGCAGTAGGTAAGCATCCTGTCGAGGCGGTAGAAACTATGGACAGAATTGCATGTACCACCGAGGCGGATATTAATTATGTAGAACGCTTTAATTATTTTTATGAGCGACCGAGCAATAATGATGTTACTTCCGCTATTTCTCACGCAACGGTTACAACTGCCCACGATCTTAACGCAGTCGCTATTGTTACCGTAACGAAAAGCGGCACAACCGCCCGTATGATATCTAAATTCAGACCGCACACCCTTATCGTAGGCGCTACAACCGATGAGAGAGTGTATCGTCAGCTTGTGCTTTCATGGGGAGTTTTGCCTGTTATGTGCGAGACTAAGAATAATACCGATGAACTTTTTGACCACGCTGTTCAGGTTTCAAAAAATGCAGGAGTTCTAAAGCAGGGTGATATTGCCGTAATTACGGCAGGTATACCGCTTGGAATTTCAGGAACAACAAATATGCTCAAGGTGCATGAGGTATAAGATAAAAAACAGGACGCTGAAGGTATATTGCTTATGCAGTATATCCTCGGCGTCCTGTTTGATTGTGCTGTTTGATTTAATCTTCAAGCATTTCGTTGTTTCTGAACATAAAGCTTACGCACCAAACGGCTGCAAGGCAAACAAGGGTATAAATTATTCTTGCTAATATGGAGGCCTGACCGCCGCAAATCCAAGCGACTAAATCGAATTTGAAAATTCCCACAAGTCCCCAGTTTATTCCGCCGATGATTGTTAAAATTAATGCAATTCTGTCAATTATCTTCATATTGAAAACACTCCTTTTAATCTATTGTTGACTAATCGGAGTGTTTTATTCATTAATGTAATTATGTTTTGTATAATTTTTTTGTTAAATTTTGGTAGCTAAAAATTCAATTTGCCCCTCAATTTTCACATCTCCGTATGATGCCGGAATTAAGAAGCTGTCGCCCTTTTTAGCGTTTCTTTCGTCAATTTTTCCCCATCCGTCAGTTATCAAAACGCTCAAAAATGATTTGTCCGATACAGTTAAGGTTAATTCGTTGACGCATTCGTATCTTTCAACCGTGAACAGGTCGCATTTTGTGATAAGCTGCACCTTGTTCATATTTATGTATTTTGTGTCGCCCATCGGCTTTGTGTCGTGATTTACAGGTTCCGTCTTGGATACATCAATCGCCTTGTCAATGTGCAGCTCCCTCGGCTTGCCGTCAGCGCCGATTCTGCCGTAGTCATATACTCTGTATGTGCAGTTTGAGTTTTGCTGAATTTCTGCAATTAAAGCACCCTTGCCGATTGCGTGAACTGTTCCCGCTTCAATAAAAAATGTGTCACCTTTTTTTACCTTTACGGTATTAAGCTTGTCAAGCAGGGTGTTGCTCTCTATGGCAGACTTGAACTCTTGTTTGCTTATATTCTCTTTGAATCCGTAAATCAGCGTTGCGTCGTCGGTTGCGTCAAGTACATACCACATTTCCGTTTTGCCGTATTCGTTTTCAATTTCTCTTGCATATTTGTCGTCGGGATGCACCTGTATTGATAAGTTGTCGTGTGCATCTATGAGCTTTATCAGTATCGGAAAATACGGGTACTTGTCGCTCCTTTTACCGAGCAACTTTTCTTTTCCTAACTCGTCTACAACTTCTTGAAGGGTTTTGCCGTCAAATTCTCCGCCGTCAACGGTGTTCATTCCGTCCTTGTGACAGGCAAGCATCCAACCCTCTGCAGTTTTTTCAAACCCCGTGTCAAAGCCGAAATCGTTTTGTAATCTGTTTCCGCCCCAAATATAATCCTTAAAAACAGGTTTAAGCTTTAATATTTCCATAGTAGTCACCTCATTTTATTTTATATTAACAAATTTGTACTTCACATTCAAGAGGATTTGTTGTAAAATAGGTTGTAATAAATTTTCGGAGGCTTCTATGACAGTTCTGGATGTGCAAAATTTAACATTGTCATTCGGTGAAAATACTTTGTTTTCCAATGTTTCGTTTGATATTAAAGAAAAGGAAAAGGTGGGTCTCATTGGCTGTAACGGTGCAGGCAAAACAAGCCTTTTTAAGATTATAACAGGCGAATATTCATCGGACAGCGGTGCTTGCTTTATTTCAAAAAATGTAAAGCTTGGCTATATGCAACAGCATACTTGCTCCGAAAACAGAACTGTTTACGGCGAGCTTGTTTCTGTTTTTGACGATTTGATAGAAATTGAAAACAGGCTTGAAGAAATTTCGTCCTTGCTTTTGCAGGGCGGCGGCAATTCAAGCGAGCTTATAGAAGAACAGGACAGGCTCACTACTCAGTTTAACGACAACGGCGGTTTGACCTATAAAAGTATGACTCGCTCTGCACTTATGGGCTTGGGCTTTGATGAAAATGATTTTGATATGCCGACCTCTGCTCTTTCGGGAGGACAGCGTTCAAAGCTTATTTTAGCAAAACTTTTGCTTTCAAAGGCTGATTTTCTTTTGCTTGACGAGCCTACAAACCATCTTGATATTAAAGCTGTGGAATGGCTTGAGGACTTCCTTAAAAGCTTTAAGGGTGCGTGCCTTGTTGTTTCTCACGATAGATATTTTCTTGATAAAATAACCGACAAAACTATCGAAATCGAGAATAAAAAGTGCCGAAGCTATATCGGAAACTACTCTGCTTTTCTTGTTAAAAAAGAGGCTGAGCAAAAGGCTGTTGCCGAAAAGTACGAAAACGATATGAAAGAAATCGCAAGGCTTGAGGGTATTATCGAACAGCAACGCAGGTGGAACAGAGAAAAGAATATTAAGACTGCCGAAAGCAAAGAAAAGGTTATCGAGCGAATTAAACAACAGCTTGTAATCCCCGACAGTAAAGTGTCTCGAATCAAGTTTGACTTCGTGCCTAAATGCGTAAGCGGTGAGGATGTTCTCAGCGTAAACGACCTAAAAAAGAACTTTGGTGATAAAAATATTTTCAGCCACGCATCATTCGAGGTCAAAAGGGGAGACAGATTGTTTTTGCTTGGCGATAACGGCTGCGGTAAAACAACTCTGCTTAAAATATTGATGAATGACTATGTTCAGGACGAAGGCTCGTTTAAGTTCGGTTCTCAGGTAATGACAGGATATTTTGACCAGGTTCAGGCAAAGCTTGATTTGTCTAAAACTGCTCTTGACGAGGTGTGGTCTGCGTTTCCCGCAATGACAGAAACCTCTGTTCGCTCGGCACTTGCGGCATTTCTCTTTAAGGGCGACGATGTATATAAGGTACTTTCGGATTGCTCGGGTGGTGAAAGGGCAAGGGTTGCTCTGCTAAAGCTTATGCTCGGCGGATATAATTTTCTTTTGCTTGATGAGCCTACTAACCATCTTGATGCTTTTTCCAGAGAGGAACTTGAAAGCACATTGCTTAATTATTCGGGTACTATGCTCATTGTTTCCCACGACAGATATTTTATCAATAAACTTGCAACCGGTATATTAGAACTTACAAATGACGGAATTAACCGCTATAACGGCTCATACGAGGAGTATCTGGAGCATAGAGCAGGTGCTATCGCACAGGCTGTTGACGAAAAAAATGAGACTACCAAAAAGGTAAACGATTACCTACTTAAAAAGGAACGCCGTTCCCAATATTTGAAGGCTAAAAATGCTCTTGCAAAATGTGAAGCGGAAATTGAAAAAACCGAGCTTGAAATTGAAGAAATCAATCAGTCGCTCAGCTCAGCCGATTATGAGGAACTTGTTAAACTGACTGCTCGATTGGACAGAAAAAATGAGTATATGGATATTCTGTATAACGATTGGGAGACCCTTTCCGAAAGATTGACAGAATTAGAAGAATAATCTATAATGAGCATTATATGAGAAAAATTATTATTATAGGTGCGGGAGCAGCAGGACTTTGTGCCGCTGCCGCTTCTGCTGAAAAGGGCGATGATGTAACAGTTATCGAGCGAAATGCACGACCTGCCCGAAAGGTTATGATTACGGGTAAGGGTAGATGTAATGTTACAAACGCCTGCTTTGATTTAGATGATTTAATATCTAATGTGGTAAAAAATCCAAGATTTATGTATTCCGCATTTTCATCCTTTATGCCGTATGACACTATGGCGCTTATGGAGGATATGGGCGTTGCACTTAAAATCGAAAGGGGCAATCGTGTATTCCCCGAATCCGATAAGGCAGTCGATATTGTTGACGCTCTTGTTAAGTATGCAAAAAGAAGCGGTGCGAACATCATTCAGGGTTGTGTGACTTCGTTTAATATGCGTGACGGATTGATAGCTTCTGTTAATCTTGATGATGGCAGAGTGCTTGAGGCTGACGCATTTGCAATATGCACAGGCGGCGCAAGCTATACATCAACAGGCTCTGACGGTATCGGCTATCAGCTTGCAAGAAGCGTTGGTCATACCGTAACACCTCTTGAGCCGTCATTAATATCACTTGTCAGCAGTGACGGATATGTTTCAAGACTTCAGGGACTTTCACTTAAAAATGTTTCAATCAAGCTTATTGATGCAAATAAAGAAATTTATTCCGACTTTGGCGAAATGATGTTTACTCATTACGGTGTAACAGGTCCGGTAATCCTTTCTGCATCAAGCCATATGACTAAGCCCAAAGAGCATAGCTATAAGATTGTGATTGACCTAAAGCCTGCACTTGACGAGCAAGCTCTTGATAAGAGAATACAAAGAGATTTTGCCGAGAATACAAATAAGGATTTTATCAATTCACTTGATAAATTGCTGCCTAATAAGCTGATACCGGTTGTGGCAAAGCTTTCGGGCATTGAGCCGTCAACAAAGGTTAATCAAATTACAAGGGAGCAGAGACAGGAACTTGTTCGACTGCTAAAGAATTTGACGGTTAATATCAGCGATTTCAGACCGCTTAACGAAGCTATAATTACTTCGGGCGGTGTTGATGTTAGGGAGATTAATCCCAAAACAATGCAATCAAAGCTTGTGGATAATCTGTATTTCGCAGGCGAGGTAATAGATGTTGATGCCTATACGGGCGGATTTAATTTGCAAATCGCATTTTCAACAGGAATATTGTGTGGCAAAAACATATAAAGGGGAGCATTTATGATTAATGTAGCTATTGACGGACCTGCGGGAGCAGGCAAAAGCACTATTGCAAAAGCAGCTGCAAAGAAGTTGAATTTTATCTATGTAGATACCGGAGCGCTTTATCGTGCCATTGCTTACAGTGCCGTAAAATCGGGAGCTATTGACGATAACAAAAAAATTGTTTCTATGCTCAAGGACATTAAAATCGAGCTAAAATATAATAACGGCACTCAGGCTGTTTTTCTTAACGGCGAGGATGTGTCTGCTTATATTCGCACACCCGAGATTTCTATGGGTGCAAGCAAGGTTTCTGCAATCCCTGAGGTCAGAGCATTTTTACTCGACTTACAGCGTGATATAGCAAAAAATAATAATGTCATTATGGACGGCAGAGATATTGCGACCGTTGTTTTGCCTAATGCCGATGTTAAGATTTTTCTTTTCGCAAGTCCCGAGCGTCGTGCAGAAAGACGATATAAGGAGCTTATAGAAAAGGGTGAGAGTGTTACCTTTGATGAGGTTTTGGCAGATGTGAATAAGCGAGATTATCAGGATTCACACAGAGAAATCGCACCTCTCAAGCCGTGCGAGACTTCCATTATGGCAGATACTTCCGATAAATCACTTGAGGAAAGCTTCAGCTATATTATTTCACTCATAGAGGAGAACATAAAATGAAAGAATTTGATTATTCAACAGTCCCACATTATAAAACATACGGCTTTATGAAAGGCTTGTTTAAGCCGATTATTAAGACTGTTTATCATTTGAACTATAAGGGACTTGAGAATATACCCGACGAGAATACAAGATATATAGTGGCAATTAATCACACTTGCGCACTCGACCCTGTGTTTGTTGCTGCTCCTAAGCAGGTTCCGCCGCTTCACTTTATGGCAAAGGCTGAGCTTTTTAAGAATCCTCTTGCTGCTTTGTTTATGACTCGTATGTATGCTTTTCCGGTTAAAAGAGGAAAGGGCGACACTTCTGCGATAGATTACGGAGAAAAAATTATTAACGAAGGTCATGTAATGGCTATATGCCCCGAGGGCAAGAGAATTAAGGATAAAGACGGCGTTCCTCAAAGAGCAAAGGCAGGAGTTGCTATTATCGCAAGAGCAACCAATGCGTCTGTTTTACCTGTTGCAATTTGCTGTAAAGGAAAAATTAAACCGGGCAAGCGAGTGACGGTTTCATACGGTAAGCTTCTCAGCCCTCAGGATATGGGACTTGACGGTGAGGAGTGCAGCCGCAGAGATATTTCTAATGCCGCAGGTATGGTTATGGATAAAATCACAGAGCTTTGGGAGGCAGAGGTTAAGTGAGTAAAAAAATAATGCTTGCAAAAACCGCAGGCTTCTGCTTTGGTGTTGACAGGGCAGTTAATCTTGTTTATGAGCTTGTAGAAAAGGGTGAAAAGGTTTGCACGCTCGGTCCGATTATTCATAATGCACAGCTTGTTTCCGATTTGGAGAGTAAGGGCGTTAAAATAATCGACACCGTAGGTGAAGCACCGGACGGTTACACGGTGGTTGTACGCACTCACGGAGTGGAGAGACAGGTCATAGATGAGCTAAAGCAAAGACAATTTACTTTTGTTGACGCAACCTGTCCGTTCGTTACTAAAATTCATAATATAGTTAAAAAGCAGTCCGAGGACTGCATAGTTCTGATAGCGGGGGATATAAATCATCCCGAGGTAAAGGGCATTCGTTCCTATTGTAAGGGCAAATCTTTTGTGTTCAAAAATGAGGAAGAGCTTCTTGAAATTCTAAATTCTAACGATTTATCGTCAAAAAATGATGTAATTTGCGTTGCTCAAACGACTTTTTCCCTAAAAGAACTAAAAAAATGTAAAAAAATATTTGAAAAGGTATGTACAAATTGTAAAATTTTTGATACAATATGTAATGCAACGGCTGACAGGCAAAATGAAGCTGACGAAATTTCAAAGATTTCTGACGCTATGCTAATTGTCGGCGGCCGTCATTCATCAAATACATGTAAGCTCAGGGACACCTGCTCCGCAAATTGTCCGTCGTTTCTTATAGAAACTGCGAGCGAGCTTGAGGAGCTTGATTTGAGACCTTATAATGTAATTGGTGTAACTGCGGGGGCTTCGACACCCTCGGTAATAATCAAGGAGGTACTCAAATCCATGTCCGAAGAAATTAAAGAAAAGGAAGTTGAAACAACTTCAGCCTTAACTGAAGAAGTTGTGGAGACAGCAGAAACCGCTGATAAGGCTGTAGAGCCTGCTGTCAAAGCATCTGCTGATGGAGAGGCATCCTTTGAAGAATTACTTAACGAATCTTTTAAGGAAAATGACAACAGTAAGGTAGTAACAGGTACCGTAGTAAGAATCACTCCTACTGAGGTATATGTTGACGTACCGGGAAGAAAGCAGACAGGCGTTGTAGCATTCGAGGATTTGTCATCAGGCAATATCTCAAAGTGCGAGGACGAGGTTAAGGTTGGCGACGAGCTTCAGCTTGTTATTATGAAGACCAATGACCAGGACGGCGTACTCAAGCTTTCAAAGCGTTTATTCGACGCAGAAAAGGGCTGGGACGAAATCGTTGCAGCTAAAGAGGCTGACGAGGTACTCGAAGGAGTAGTAGCATCCGTTATTCGTGGCGGTGTTCTCGTAGCGGCTAAGGGAACAAGAGTATTTGTTCCTGCATCTCTTACAGGCGTTCCTCGTAATCAGGAGCTTTCTGTACTCAAGGGTGCAACAGTTAAGTTTAAGATTATCGATGTTAATCCTGCTCGCAGAAGAGCCGTTGGCTCTATCAAGGTCGTTACCGACGCTGAGAGAAAGGAAAAGCAGGAAGCACTTTGGGCTACTCTTAAAGAGGGCGACAAGGTTACAGGTACAGTTAAGTCTCTCACCTCATACGGTGCATTCGTAGACCTCGGCGGCATTGACGGTATGGTACATATCTCAGAGCTTTCATGGTCAAGAATTAAGCACCCTTCAGAGGTTGTTAATGTTGGCGATACTGTTGAGGTTACTATCAAGGCTCTTGACGAGGAGAATAAGAAGATTTCTCTCGGCTTCAAGAACATTGAGGATAATCCGTGGGAAATCCTCAAGAATAAGTATCCTGTTGGCTCAGTAGTAGATGCAAAGATTGTATCTTTCGCTACATTCGGTGCTTTTGCTAACATTCTTCCTACAATCGACGGCCTTATCCACATCAGCCAAATCTCTTGGGATAGAATTAAGACTCCACAGGATGTTCTTAAAATCGGTGATGTTGTTAAAGCAAAGATTATTGACATCGACTTTGATAAGAAGAGAGTTTCTCTTTCAATGAAGGAGCTTCTCGAGAAGCCGGAAGAGGCTATTGAAGAGCTTACAGATGATGCTGAGAAAGCAACAGAAGAATAATTATTAAAAAAGACCGTCTCTCAGAGGCGGTCTTAGTTTTTTACAAATTAAATATAATGAATAAAAATCCCATAAATGCCGAAGCGTTTATGGGATTTTTTAATAGCAACGTATGCAAATTTCAAAAGCTTAAAGTATTACTTTCTAATGCAGTATGCATAGAAACAGTGATTTTTTATCTTATTTTAATTATATTGTTGAATACAGCGGTCATTTTCTTGCTGATTTGTAAATCTATATGAAGTGAGCCAAAGAACCAGTGGTCGTACTCAACCTCTTTCATAAGCTCTTGAAGATATGTGTTCAGCGGAGTTAGCTTCATAGATGTGTTGGAGTGAAGCCTGATGAAATCCTTTGCAATAGCAGGTGCTTCGTGGGTGATGATGTAGTCAACCTTGTAATCAGCAGCCTTTAGATTGTCTGCGCCGTTTTTCATTTCGTCAGCGTCAGGCATTTCCTGTTTCCACCAGCTTTCACCCTCGTGCCTCATTTCAGCATCGTCGCTTTTTCCGCCACCCATACAGAAAAATGTTTTTCCGCAAAAGGTGAAAATTTCACCCCTCATAAGATGATAGATGTTCTGTGCGATTTTGTGCGTGTTTCCGCCTTTGTATCTGTACGGTCTGTATTCGTCCAGCATATCAAAGTTTTCGTGCGCACCGTCAACAAAGCAGATGGTGTATTTCTTTTTCATCAATTTTTCCAAGTTCTTTTTTTCTTCGTCAGAGCCGTCCCAAAGAAAGCCGAAGTCTCCGCATATGATTAAAATGTCGTCCTCGCCGAGCTTTCTCAGCTTTGGATTTTTGAAAACGCTCATATCTCCGTGAGTGTCGCCTGTAATATATACCATAATAATCTCCGAAATTTATAATTTATACTTTAATTAAGTCGTTTTATGTGATATGATATATAATATAATTAATTTAGTGAGGTGTCAAGTGCGTGAAGAAGCTCTTGTCGTTTTTTATAAGTATTGTAATTGTAATAATGTCATTTTTCAGCGTTGGATTTACGGCTCAGGCTGCTGTTTATGAGCCGGATACAACGATTTATGCAGATTCGTATATGCTGATTAATCTTGATGACAGCTCGTTTCCTGTCGTCGCTCAAAAAAATCAGGACAAGCTGAAATATCCTGCCTCTCTTACAAAGATAATTACCGCAATGGTGGCTATAAATAATGTAGATGATATTAAGGCTACAACAAAGATTTCCAAAAATGCAATAGAATCTCTCTATGGTACGGGTGCGCAGGTTGCCGGACTTAAAATCGGAGGCGAAATTACAGTTGAGGACTTACTCTATCTTGCAATGGTGCATTCCGCTTGTGATGCGTGTAATGTTCTTGCCGAGTATGTTGCCGGCAGTATTGACGAATTTGTTAAAATGATGAATGAGTGGGTAACCTCGCTCGGCTGTGAAAATACCCACTTCGTAAATTGTGACGGACTCCACGATGAAAATCAGTACACTACCGCTTCCGATATGGCAAAGATAAGCCTTGAAGCTGTTAAGAATGAAACCTTTATGAAAATTTCGTCAACCGTGAATTTCACTTATGACGGAGTTAATTTCATCCATACAAATTTAATGCTTCATCCGTCTTATGTTACTTACTATTACGAATATGCTCAGGGCATTAAAACAGGCTCCACCGAGCAGGCAGGTTATTGCGTTATTACAAAGGCGTCAAAGAACGGTTATAATTATCTTGCCATTGTAATGGATTCGCCTAAAAGAACTATTGACGGTATTATGACTAAATGCTCTTTTATTGACGCTAAGCACCTTTTTGAATGGGCGTTTAATTCGATTAAGTATTCTACCGTTGTCAGAAAAAATGAGGTCGCTTATGAAGTCCCTGTTAATAACGGTAAGGATGCGGATACAGTCCAACTGATTGTAGGCGAGGATGTTACAACTCTTGTGCCGTCGGCTCTTGACCCGAGTAATGTCTTTATAAAGCCTGTTGACCCGCCCGAAAGCCTTGACGCCCCGGTGACAAAGGGTGATCCGATTTGTAAGGCAGATATTATTTATGCGGATAACACTATCGTTACTATTGATTTGGTGGCGGCAGACACCGTTGAATTGTCTGCTTTTTTGAAATTTTTGAATTTGCTTAAAAAGTTTTTTACGAATAAGTTTGTAATCGCTGTGATTGTTATTTTGCTTCTCGGATTTATCGGTTATATTGCTTATTTTGTCTATCGCTTAAAGAAGGATAAAAAGCGAATTGAAGCAAAACGCAGACAGCAGGAAGAACTTGACAGGCAGCTTTACGGTGAGGACGATTATATCCCTCCGACAAAAAGATAATATAAAATAAATCTCCTATGACGATTAATCATAGGAGATTTTGTTATTCAGGCTTTGCTTGAGTTAAAAAGTCATTAAGCTTTTGCTTGTCCTGTTTGTTGAGAAGTCGGTATTTCATAATTATCGTTCTTTCGTCATCGGAAAGGTCGCTTAAATACTTTTCGCCGTATAATTCATTAAAACCGTACGAAACAGATAATTGGTCAAGCCCGTCATAAAAAGCGTCAGGCTTAACACCGTATATCATACTCAGCTTTGCAAGCTGTACCGTGTTCGGCATCGAGTCGCCGCTTTCCCATTTTGTATATGTCGTTCTGCTCGTACCAAGCACTTCGCATATCTGCGCCTGTGTCAGTTCGTTTGTAACACGATACTTTTTTATATTCTGTTTAATGCATTCTTTAACAAATTTATCATTTAGCGATAATGCCATATTCATCACATCCTAAAATGATTATACACATTATTCTTTATTAAATCAACATATTTTGATTTATTGTGACATTTATTTTGTTTAATAATTCCTTGCTTTACCGTCAATAATAATTGTGCAGATACATAATCAAATAAAGGATGTATTTATGTGCAATATAATAAAGTTGAAATCTGCGGAATAAACACCTCTGAACTCAAACTCCTCAAAGAGAGTGAAAAAATTGAACTGTTAAAATTGGCTCACTCAGGGGATGAAAAGGCAAGAGAAAAGCTCATTAACGGAAATCTTCGCCTCGTGCTGTCGGTTGTTCAACGCTTTGCAAACCGTGGTGAAAATCCAGATGACCTCTTTCAAGTCGGCGTGATAGGTTTGATTAAGGCGATAGATAATTTTGACACTTCTCTCAATGTCCGTTTCTCCACCTATACTGTGCCGATGATAATTGGTGAAATTCGTCGATTTTTGCGTGATAATAATTCTATTCGTGTCAGTCGCTCTCTGCGTGATACGGCGTATAAAGCTATGCAGGTTAAGGAAAAGCTGACTAATAAATATAATAAAGAACCTACCGTTGATGAAATAGCCCATGAGCTTGGTATGAAAAAGGCAGATGTTGTAATCGCATTGGAAGCCATAGTTGACCCTGTAAGCCTTTATGAGCCTGTTTATAACGATGGGGGAGACACTATATTCGTTATGGACCAAATCGGCGATAACGGCTCTGATTCAGACTGGGTAGACGAAATTATGATTAAAGACAAGCTTTCAAATCTTGATGAAAGAGAACATAAAATTTTATATATGCGTTTTATGCTCGGCAAAACCCAAATGGAAACAGCCGAGGAAATAGGCATATCACAGGCACAGGTTTCACGCCTTGAAAAAAATGCCCTCAAGCATATTAAGGGCGAATAGTATTTGTGTTCATTGATTAAGTTGCTTTATTGATTAAGTTGCTTTATTGTGTTATTATATTCATATAATCTTTTGGAGTGATGATATGGATATTAAGCTTAATTATATCGAAAAAGGTAACGGGACACCGCTTGTTTTGCTTCACGGAAACGGCGGAAGCCTTGAATGTTTCAAAAGTCAAATTGAATATTTTTCTAAAAAATATCGTGTGATTGCTCTCGATACCAGAGGTCACGGAAAATCTCCACGAGGTGATAAGCCGTTTACAATAAAACAGTTTGCGGATGACTTAAAGGATTTTTTGGATGAACTCGGAATTAAAAGGGTAATTTTGCTCGGCTTTTCCGACGGCGGAAATATCGCTTTGACCTTTGCGCTTAAATATCGCGAATATGTTGAAAAGCTGATATTAAACGGTGCTAATTTGTTTCCTAAAGGACTAAAGGCATATTGCAGAATTCCTATTGAAATAAATTGCAAGTTTATAAAA
Source organism: uncultured Oscillospiraceae bacterium (assembly GCA_900539165.1). Taxonomy (GTDB): domain Bacteria; phylum Bacillota; class Clostridia; order Oscillospirales; family Acutalibacteraceae; genus Eubacterium_R. Next base: position 399 of record UQAZ01000023.1, on the reverse strand, counting down.
TTATTCTCACGCTTAAATAAATGCGCATTGAAAAAATACGAACTCCTATCCCTAATGACAGATGAGCCGAATATCTCATTTGATGAGCTAAAAAATGTTACTGTACCCACATTGGTTATTGTCGGCAGTGCCGATATGATAAAACATTCGCACTCGCTCTCCATAGCAAATGCCTTGCCTAATTCTGCCTTTGTCGTAATTAAAGGCACTCACGGTATTGTTTATCAAAGATCTGATGAATTTAATAAAGCAGTCGATAAATTTTTGAATTTATAATTCCTGCTGAAAGAATTTCGCCTTTCTTTTGCATTGCTTGACCTGTGGCACAACAAAACCTCCTATGGCATTTTTTATTCTACTGAACTGCCCCAGATTGTGCAGACAGTACAAAAAGAACCT
>UQAZ01000022.1 GCA_900539165.1 uncultured Oscillospiraceae bacterium | reverse complement strand
TCTACAATACACACCAATCAATTGCAATAGCACATCCTATACAATTCCAAAATGCTTAAACGCCTGCGTAATCGCTTCTTCCTTCCCCGGTGTGCATTGTGGCTGTTTCGCATTCTCAGATTTAGGTAAATTAAAATTCTCTCCCACATCCAGTCCACATTTCTTCTTAATCTGTGCAATATATAATGCAGAAACCTTAAGTCCAGTCTGTTCCAGCACATAAGCTTTTATCCTCTCATAAATTGCTTTTCCCTTGAACTCTGATAAATCCATATCCTCCAACGAGAAGTCAACCTTCACTTTTCTACTGTCGACCAGTCTCCGTTCCACTTCGGTCCGCGCTGAGCAAAGGTCCACCAGACCTTTAGCGCCCTTGGAAAGTAAGACTACCGTCTCCACTGTTGTTTCAGATTTCGGAAAAAATGTATCTGTCTCATTTCCCTGATAATAAACAGGGAAACGAAACTCTATACTCTTTAAAATCTGCCCGTTTTCAAGCGGCTGCGGATATATTTCAATGCTTTTAATAAAGCTTTGAAAAAATTCTTTTTTCTCGACCTCTGAAAAATCTTCATATATTATATCAAATAATTCAAGAAATTCATAGACTCTCTCCTGAGTAATCTGCTGTTCACGGATACCTTGAATTTGCATTTTCACCGTTTCCAAGGAATCGTTAGCTTCCGCAATCTCGTCATACAGGGAATCCATACGCTTTTGCATATCATTATATTTTTCTTCATAATGCTTATCCGAATAATCCAAACGGTCTATTTGTTTTCCCAATCTGTCTTTTGCAGCAGTCAGTTGCCTTATGTGGACTTTGACCGCTGTTTCTTCTGTCTCGTATGTTTCCAAGTCAACGCTGCTTTCCAGCTTTTCTTTTATTGCCGTATCGAACTTTGAATTTCTCACAATATGCCTGATGACTTCCACTACTGCGTCATTAATTTTATCCTGATGAATCTGCTTTTTGTAAGTACATTTATGTCCGTCCAATTCCAAGCGGTGCTTGCAGGCATAATACCAATAATCTCTGTAAAAGCTACCGTCCTTTTTCCTTTTTCGATTGACGCTCCCGTATAAAGCAGCTCCACACTCCGGACATCGCAGAATGCCTGACAGAAGGTGCTGGTGTTCCACACTGTATATCTTCTCACTTTTTACGCCGGTCTTTTTCCTTTTCTCCTGAGCCAACTGCCAATCTTCTTCGCTGATAATCGCTTCGTGTATGCCGTCATAGACCGGATATTTGTCTTGTTTTACAACGTGGTACTGATTACGGCTGCCTTGTATCTTTTCCGTCTTTCGTCTGCCAAATGCGATTTTCCCACAATAAATCGGATTGTCCAATACAAGCTTTATAAAGTGCGCCGTAAATGTTTCGAGCGTTCCGCTTTGTCGCTTCTTTTTCACATAACCCTGTCGGTTCAAATATCTCGCCACAGCGTTTGCACCCATTGTAGTGTGAATAAATTTGTCGTATATAACACGGATAATTTCCGCTTCATCTTCGGCAATTTTTAATTCACCGTCAATAAGTTCATAACCGTATGGTGCAAAACCGCCATTCCATTTTCCTTCTCGTGCTTTTTGCTTTCTTCCTTCCATCGTCTGAACCAAAATATTCTCACGCTCAATTTCAGCTACCGCTGACAAGACGGAAATCATCAACTTTCCGCTGTCCTTTGAACTGTCAATGCCATCTTCTACGCAAATAAGATTGACACCGTAATCCTGCATTTGCTGTAATGAATTCAGCACATCAGCCGCATTTCTTCCGAATCTGGAAAGTTTAAAGACAAGTACATAATCAACATTATCTCTGCCATCGGCAATGTCGTTCAACATTCTTTGAAATTCCAATCGACCCTCTATGCTTTTACCGGATTTACCTTCATCAGAATATTCTCCGGCTACTGTAAATTCCTGAAAATCCGCATATTTTCTAAGCCTTTCTTTTTGTGCGTCAAGGCTGAAACCGTCCACCTGCATAGATGTTGAAACACGAGTATAAATATAGCAATTTTTCTTTCGCACACAAATCACTCCTTCTTACATAATTGCATTTATATTTTATTTTGATTTCCTTCTAAACTCCAATGTGTGAGCAGAAAGAGGCATTAAGCCCCTTTCTGAAAATTGTCTTTCTTCCCACATTGATGTTCAGGAAAAAGTTTCACAACCTCTGCCATCTTTAGCGTTCTGTACTTTGTTCCGTATTTCAAATACATTTGAGCCATTAAATCTATAAAGCGGTCACGTTCTGCCTTTTCAATGTTTTTATCATTTAGTTCCATAGCTGCTCCTTTCTATCGTGCACCTCTGTCACGATTTCTTTGCCATTTTTCAAGCAATTTTATGATTGTCTGCTGCATATCACGGTTGGTATAGCTATTAGGAAAGTATTTGCGAATATCCTCTGCAATAAAGCGTACCTGCTCCTTTTGATTGGCTTTTTCCTCGCTCATTACAGTGGAAATCACATCTCGGTTAAGCAATCCTTGCTTTGAAACACTGCGTAACCGTTGTGCCTGCGACAATGACGGTGTTGCGTCCGCATATTCAATTTCGGAATACAAAATCTGCTGTTCATCTTCCTGTAAGTAGGACAGCTCAACCGCCGGAGTAAACGCAATTTTCTTTTCATCCACCATTTTGAGAAGCTCGGGGATAAGATATGTCAGGCGGATATATCGTCTTATCTGCTCACGACTGTCATCCGAATTCCGTGCAACAATATCTCTACTTTTCAGGTGCCCAAGTTGGGCACCTCGTTTTTCTATTGCTTTTTGTGCTTCCAGCTTCATTTTGTAAGCAAACGCTTTTTCACTCGGAAGTAAGCTCTCACGCTGAATATTAGAATCCACCATCATAATCACAGCCTCCGCATCGGTCATATTTCGTGCTATTACGGGAACATCCGTAACTCCAAGTTCCTTACATATTTCAAGCCTTCTATGACCGCTGATTACTTCGTATTTACCTTCCGAAGAAAAAGGACGAACAATAAGCGGTTCAATCGTGCCTTGTGCGCTTATGCTGTTTTTCAGTTCTTCCTGCTCGTTTCCGCTTCTTGATTTAAACGGATGATTTTTAAACGGAATTAAATTTTCCGTGCTGATATTTTCTATTGTTTCTTTATTGTTCATAGTCATTTTCCTTTCGTTATTTCCATTTGAGATTACTTTCGCTCGGACGCAAAAACTGAGCCTCTATATCCGCTTGAAATCTGTGCCAGCGTAAAACTTCATTTTTCAACATAGGCACATCAACAAGGCCAAGAGCGTTGGCTTTTGTGGCAAGCTGATTGATGTTATTTCCTATGGCTGATAACTCACGCATTGCAGCATAAAATCTGTCATCCGGCTTTTCTTTCGGCTCATAACCTTTAATGAGCATACGGACAAGAGCCGCTTCCGTGATATATGCTTTTTCAGCTTTAGTTTTCAGGTTTTTCGCTTCATTGGCGTTAAACCAAAACTGTTTTTTTATATTTCTTTTCATAAAAACTGTCCTTTCTTTGTATAGAGATAACTGAATATAAAGAGATAGATTTATCCTTTTCGGTAAGTAAATATCTAACTCTCTAAGTATTACTTCCTTCTGTTTCTCGGAACTTTAGAAATCGGAAAAACGGAAGTCAGTTAAATTTCTTTAAGTATATGATATTTGCCTTACCCTGACCTTGCCTTTTTCGGCTGATTAAATCAGCTTGTTCAAGTTCCAAAAACAGCTTGCAGATTTTCTCGTGTCCGAAATGCAAAAGTTCCTGTGCCTGCTTCACCGTGAAAAATTGATATACTCTGCCTTGCTTATCCACCCATCCGTTTTTGACGGACAGATACATTCGGTCGAGCAGTAGCCCATAAAGCATTTTTGCATCGGTTGAAACTGTCTTGTATTTTTCATCCGTAAAAAGTACTTTCGGAACTTTGTAAAATGCGAATTGCTCCGATTCAGATACAGTAAAATATTTATTCAAACGATAACCTCCTTTCGACTTTGTCATGCTTATTAACTTTAAAATTGAGTGCTAAGATATTGAGATATGACCTCGCTGTGTTTAGCTCTTGAAATTCCTTGTAACAAGCGCTATACCACACCTTAAAAGCGTGACGGAGACACTCGTTTTTTCCGTTGGCGCTCGGCTGCTTTTTTACGCTTTTGAACTTTGGCACATTCGGTGTAATATCTTTGATTTTTAGATTTCGGAAAAAGGCTTTTCCACAAATCTGACAATGCTTTTCATTACGAGTTTTCATAACATCTGCAAACAGTTCCTTATTGGCAGACAAAACCGCATTTTTGAAATAATTGCAATAAACACCGTATTTGCTGATAAGCTGAACGCCGGAATGTTCTTCACCATCATCTAGCAATAAACAGTTACCGTTTACGCAGTTACAGCATAGCCGTCTGATTAAAGCATTTATTTTTCTTGACTGCTGCGAATTGATTTTTACAGTCATCATCGAATCCTCCTTTCTCCATTTGGTGAAAATAAAATGCAATTAGGGATACCTTGCAATTTGCTCTTGATAAAGTGTATAAAACATAAAAAGGTCCTTTCCCGAACAAACAGGAAAAGACCTAACACTGTACGAAACAAAATTGAGCAACAAAAAAGCGCCGCAGAAAGCAGATACACAAGAGGGTACAACAATCCCTTTGTATATCCGGTTTCGTACGGCGCTTGGTAGCTTAGTTTTAAAAAACTATCTCCGCTTGCTCGATTAGAAATCGTAAATATTCATTTGATGCTACAAGTCTACATCATTTAATTCTGAATTTCAATAGCTATTTTCAAATTCACAGCGAGGTGTCGCCATTTGGCAACACCTCGCTGTACTAAAGCCGTTATTTACTCGCAAAAATTTCAATCATTGTTCTGCTAAGTTGTCAAATAAATTCCACGGAGTATCCATATATTTATAGGCATAATCGTTGGTCTCTTGTTCCATCTGCCTATAGAGAACATCAAAATTTGCGTGTGTAATAAACGCTTCCTGAATTGGTTGTTGCCAGTAATCCCATAAGCGTGGAGAAATCACAATAGAATCAGTCCATCTTGGTAGATTGTTATTGAAATAGTTTTCTCGGTCTACTATGTTTAACTGTTCAAATTGATTACCAAATTCTTTATAGCATTTGTTGTTGTCTTCCAGCCAACTCCAAATGCAAAGAGATTTCCCTTCAGTAGGGAAAATATTAAGATATATTTTGGCGGTTGGCTCATCACTCATCATATCATTTAGCTTATTTCCTTTAATATCGTGTTCAAGTTCCGTCATCATTGAAACAGCGAAACTTACTTCATAAGGAATTTCCCAAATAACAGAGGATATTACGTCAAATTTTTCTTCCAATAAGTACTCATCAAATTGCTTTTTCTCTGCATCATTATCCGAATTACCGATAGAAAGCATTGTTAAGTAATCTAAAAAATCATTCGATTTTGCTAAATCATAACCTTCTTCACGAAGTTTTTCATAATGAATACAAGTAGCATTTATCTGTTCCTGTTTTTTATGATAATGCCAAGCCATCGTTCGATATGTCAACAAAAACAATTGCTTAGATGTGCAAGTAAATGGTTTGTCTTCAATTTCTTGAAAAAGTATCTTATCGTGATATTTGCAAAAGCCTGTAAAAACCGTTGCAATTTTACGTCCCTTTGTTTCTGCCGTCTGAAATATGAGATGTTGCACTCCATCCATAGATATAATCATACCATTTTCAGAAATTTTATTAAGGATTCGATTGTTTTGAATCGCGTGTGCTTTTATAATTTTTTCATCGCACTCATCTTTGTTTGGATGTAGACATTGCTTAATATGTGCTTCTTTTTCAAATTCTCGGAAGAACGCAAAACAGCCTCAGCCAAACGCTGTTCATCAGATTTATCCAAACAACACTTTTTATATTTCTTTCCGCTGCCACAAGGACAAGACTCATTGCGTCCTATCTTCATACAATTATCACCTCATATTTTCCAATCATCTTCATAGTCCATAAGACTCATTGGTAAAACAAGCTTATCCTTACTTGCTTCCCTTTTAGGTATTTCTGCTATATTTACACATAAAGATAAGTTGATGATAGCCTCTCGAAGAATTTTTAATAAGAATATCACTACCTCATACAATTCTTCTTCTGAAACATATAACGCCAATCCATCTCCATATTCGGGAATATCTTTTTTGCTGATTATATCATATACTTTTGTATACTTATGCTCTAACGAATTTCTAATATCAGATATTCTTTTCAGCTCTGGATTTGGAGAATCTTCAAATTTCTCCGAAAAATCTTTACTAATCCAATATAATGAAGATAAAGCAAAGTTTTCCGAAGGATTCAGCACATTTTTATAATTATATGCCTTTTTCCCTTTGCCCGCGGAATCTCGCCATATAGAACGAAAATTTATATCTCGCTCATTAATACCTAGTTCAAAATAATGCTCAAGAAAATATGCTATTTTATCAAATAGTCCATAGAGCGTTTTAAAAGCGGTTTTCAATTTTTCTACTCTAATTGAATAAAGAGAATAATCTGTATATGCTTTTATATATGTATCCTTATCCGCATAATGTGGCTCTGATATAAAAGATAATGTGCTGTAATAAAGATACCTTGCATAAATATATTCTTGTTTAAGCTGACTGAACATTCCGTGAAAAATAGGCTTGGAATGAATATTTGCTATCATATTCGGAAGTTGAATTACATCTGCTGCAAAGCAAGATTCTGCTATAGGCAAATCATTCAATGTATTTAAAAACAAACCATTACTTAAACACCACTTGCGATAATTAAGTTCATCAGGGTTTTCGTAAGAAAACTGTTTAAAACATAAATCTGGTTTTAAAACTTTTTCAATATATTCCGGAGCATAACAATCAATAGTAGCTTCGAAACAATCTTTAGCTTCAGAATATGTATTAGGGTCCGTAGATTTAATCGCATTGTCCAAATAATGGTATGCGAAATAATGAAATATATCTCGATGTCCATTATCATATTCAAGCATTCCATAATGTTGATATACTCTACCTAAATTTCCAAGAGCCATTCCAAAATTATCATCAATATTAAGTGCCTTTTTATATTGTTCAATAGCAGCAATTTTTCGTCCACAATGATCTAAAGTATTTGCATAATTTGTATATAAGACTCTTTTAAATCCTAAAACATATGGCTTGTACTTCTCATCAAAATATTCATTAAATTCAATCAATGAAATACTTTTACGAAAATAATACAGCTGCTTTTCGGTTGACTTTTCGGTTGAAATCCCTTTAAATTTTGCAAAATCACTATACACCGTTCCCATTGAATAATATAACTGAGCTTGGGAGGCAGCATTTTCATCACAAAGCATTTTCTCAGTTTCAGCAAGCAATTGCTCTAATTCATTAAAATTGTGATTAATTGTTGCATAATCAAATCGTTCGGACATTCTTCTTACATCTTGAGAAAACGGATTGACAAATTTGCTTACTGTACCTGCTTCATCATACATAACAAGCCCCTCCCCCTACAATTATTATATTTCTCCGTTTTTAGACTGTTCAAGTATTGTTTCTATGCGAGCTTTTGTTTTCGTTTTTATTTCTGCAGAATCAACGATTTCATCATAAGCTAAATGGTTAACATCAAATGGAACAGATGGGCATTTATCAGATTTCTGAAAATAAAATACCATTCTCCCGGTATCTACGTGCTTTAATGCATAGCCTATTTCAATCATCACATTGTGACGAGCACCGGAAATATCTGCAATAAAAATATCGCACTCTCGGATATCTTCATACATTCTTTTTCTGATGTCAAAAGTCCCAGTAACACAGGTGCCTAAATCAACAAGTTCTAAATTAAGATCATCAGCTAATTCTTTCATAGCTCTTATTCTACAGTCTGCACGATCTGCTTCATCCTTACCATCGTGTTCGGCAGAAGGATACCACCTTGCAAGAAACACTTTTTTAGGAACGTGTTCATAGATTTCGTCATATAAATTGATAACATCATCTATATGTAGTTTTTCCACATTGCCAATGTTGTTTTTCTTAATCCAAGAAAGAAATCCACGATACTTGAATTCACTTGTTAATCGATAATAAGCCAAAGCACCAATAACAGCAATGTTGGTCGTTGTAGCAGTTATTTCAGATTCAACTAAAGCTTTTTCTATATCAACTAGCTGACTTTTAACAATTCCTACTGCCTTATCATCCTCTTTAACACTTTTATTTTCAATAAGGAAATTATATAAATCAACGAAAAAGCTATATTTAGAATCGTTAATATATGTATTAATTGCGGGAAAATATGAAAAATCAATCTTTTGTATAGTTTTCCGTGCTAAATAATATTTCCAACCAAAAGAAGGGTCATTCATTAATGTTTCATCTGAAAACACCTGAGGACTTTCCAAAATAACTTTCAGATTTTCCTCCAGCTTAAGAGGAATCTGTTTTGCATTTATATTATGGAAAATTGCTCTGGTAAACTGGTCGTTTTCGCTCGGATTACGGAATAACAATAGGCAAAACGGAAGATTAAAATCGCTTACAACATCATCGGCTGCACTCAGCCGATGATTTCCGTCAATACGCACTAACTCACAAATTGATTCATCAAATTTAATATGCGCCAAATAAGTTCTTTCTACTCTCGGCAGAGGGTCATACTGGTTTAGTAAATTTTTACTTACGTGTCGTGAAATATTAAATTGAAAATCTCCGATAGTTTTATTCCAAGTTTGTCCAGACTGCAAAGATGCGTGGAACAACTCAAGTTCCTCGAAGTCTTTTGTTCCATCGGTCAAATTGGTGGAAAGAATTACTTCGGGGAAAAACTTATATTCTCCAGCATTTAAAAATCTTGCCATATCTCCTTTATGCTCGTTGATTAAGCCTCTCTGTACTTCTGCATTGGGCTTTGAAATAGCACTAAGCATTTTATATGATGCAAAGCCTCTTAAACAAAGGAAACCACCCATAGAATATTCTAAAATTCCGCTCAGCTTTATCATATCTATTCTCCCAACAATTCTTTTTCAAACTGTTCTTTTGCGTTTTGCCAATCAGTTTCTGCTTCTTTTTTTAATGCGGCACTTTTATTCAATGCCATAAGAACCCTATTAGCTAATTTCCTTTGTATTTCAAATTCTGGTAATACAACAGGAAAGTTTTTCAGAAATATATCTGAAACACGTTGCTGTCCAGCGGAACCGCTGAACATACCTTGTGCAGCCTCAAGAATATGCCGTTCTGACAATAGCATCCATAGGTATGGCATATAAATTTCATCTTCTTTTCCTGATTTGATTCGAAGAACGTGAAATTCTGTTGATCCAAATCCAATTTCGGTTGGCATTTCTTGAGCAATAAAGGATTTTCCATTTTGCATACAAGGTGTGATTTTTGCCCACAGCAAATCTCCGCGTTTGAAATTTGTAAAACCAGTTTTAACCTCAGAATATTTTCGTATTTCATACTCTGCATAATTAATAAGTTCTGAAACAGCTGACATCGGAACAAAAGATACCTCGGTGTCCTTCTCAAGTTCAGTTTTTTTTGTGGCTGGATTTACATCAATATAATTCGAAAGATGCCCCTTATATTCTCTATTGCTTTTCAGTTCTTCAAGTAGTTTATTCAAGTAATTGCTATGAGGATTACAACTAAATCCGTATTCGCGTGCATCTGCAAGCGTAATATAGTTAAATAACGAAGGTGTATATTCCGGAAATGAAATTCCAATCGAAGTAAATGCTTCTATTTTAGCATTATCAACTATTTCATCTGCTTGTCGAAGCTTTAAAGCTCTCTTATTTGCTGCTTCATCCATTATCTGAACAAGCCTTCTTTGAATATCTAACTCTGGTAGTACGATTTCGTACGATTTATATTCCTCTTTATTAATATTAGGCTGACCAGATGGACGCTGTATCCCTTTAACCCAATTAGCATAACTAGATGTCTTTGTGCACCAATATACAAACTTAGGCAAAACCTTCTTTGTATCAAATCTAAAACGAATACAATATCCCGCAAAAACTGCCATTCCAATACTTCCGTCATAATAATATGTCTTACCAACCGTAGCACCAGTACGAGCAAATAAAATGTCACCTGACTTCAGGAAATGCTTTTCTGAATACGATTCTGCCGTCATATATTCGTGATCTGTATCAATTCCGAAATCATCAAAGTCCGTAATTCTAATATATTTTGGCTGAGATTCATCATTTCGTACAATTGCAGTTGCAGAAGTTCCGTAACACGGCTCCTCTGAACAAAGACTTCCTAATGACTCAGTGGCGATTTTTGTATCCGCAATATAGCGATTGAATAATGCATTTTTTACATCAAAGCGGTTATGAATACTCCCCCGCTTTACCGCAAAGGTGCAAAGTTCACCTTTACCGGGGGTTATACGAAAAAAGGGGTTGCATTCTTTTGAAATTCTTCATATTTTTGGATTATTTCGTCAAACTGCGACTCTGTTTTACGTCCTGTTGCATCATAACCTATAAGTTCCGGCGCCGCCATAAAGATTTCTTCATTTTCATCAGGTTTTTCGTCTGCTTTTCTTTTACGCGCAAAAATTACAGATGCTTTAACGCCTGCGCCAAAATGTGAAAAAGCACACTGAGGTAAGCTCACAACTGCAAGAAGTTGGAACTTTTCCAAAATAAAATCTCTAACATATTGCATAGAGCTATTTGTAATGATACCATCGGGCAGAACAATGGCTGCTTTTCCAATGCCTGGTTTTAAAAACTCCCAAATACGTTCGATAAACAACACTTCCGAGCTTTGACGAGGACGATCTTTTTCTTTGCCCTTTGCATCTTTAGTTTTACCTAATTCGTAAGTTGTGAGATACGGCTTTTCTGTTTTGTTGATTGTTGAACCAAAAGGTGGATTAGTAAGAATTAAATCAAATTTATCCTTCGCGAAGCCTTGATTATGACTGTGCATTTTATCAATGCTATCTAAGGCATCGTGGCTGATAACATTGGTATGTCCGTCATCGTGAACAATCATATTCATTTTTGCAACACGAGCAATTTCGTCATTGATTTCAATTCCGTAAAGATGTTTCGAAGCAAAATCGTGCCAATAGTTAAAGTAATCCACAGTGCCCTTGGCATAATACTCGTTGGCCTGTCCTCGCATATAATCTAATGCGTGCAACAAAAACCCGCCTGAGCCACAAGATGGGTCAAGAACATCCCAATCGTGTTGTGGTTTCATCATTTTGACGCAGAATTCTATAATAGGACGAGGTGTAAAATATTGACCAAAATCGCCCTTAAAGAAGCCGTCCATAAACTGCTCAAAAGCTACACCCTTAACATCGAGATCCGTTTTATTCAGGTTGATTGCTTCCAAATGAGAAACTACAGTACGAAGTACACGGTCATCTACTTTAATAGATTCTGTAAATACTTCTGGGTCTTTGACTTTTTGTTCGTCATAAAGTGCATTGATTCGCTCTGCTAACTTTGAAGACGGCTCGTGGGTTTTAATTTGAAATTGATATGGCTCGCCATTCTTACGAGGCTTTTGTTCATCGCTGATTTTTACAAAAATCAGTTTGCAAAGCTCCCCAAAAGCTGTTGGAGGCGAAAGCCTTCCGCCACCCCAAAGCGTCTGATGACACTTTTTAATTGCAATAATCAAGTCTTCTCGTGCAACTGGTGCAATGTCCGAGGCATCTTCGCCTTTTTGATTTACTCCGCCTTTATAAAAACGATATTCCTGAGGTTTTCCATATGCTTTTGGTAAATCCGCAAGAATATTTTGTTCACGTTCAAAAGCACCGAAATTATCAGTCACATCCAAAACACGACGTGTACCACCAGCAATAATAACAACATAATCAGCACGAAGTTTTACCCAAGTAGCATTACCTACGCCCTGCTCAATTGCTTGCATAAACTCTGCGTCTGTTACGCCATCTTTTTTACACTCAACAACTGTATAGGGACGCTTGCATTCATCATCGATGAACACAACAATATCCGCACGGTCTGTCGGCAGTCTGTCGGGTATAACCACTTCGACCTTGATTCTGTTTGCAGGATATTCGTATTTGTAAATAAGTTCAGCCCAAAACTCTGCACGAACCTTTTCTTCAGGGTCATTATAGTTTTCAGTATGATTATCAGAGGAAACATATGTAATTTTTTGCTTGTTGTCAGTTCCTGTAATATAAGCATAACCGTCTTTTATCGCTCTTTCAAGATTTGTCATTTTTGTATCCTCCATTAATTCTCATTATAAGCTCTGTCAATCAGTGCTTTCGCCTTTTCAAAATCAGCTTTGTTTTTTAATTGTACTTCAACTGCACCACAACCCCAGTGGCCTATGTTAGTAACATCTCTTGAAAATCCTTCTTCAAAAGTTACGGTTGATACATCAATTGGTAAGTTGATAACCAATTTCTTTTTCAATGCAACCACCGTAACTATATTGCGGATTTTCTTAAATGCAGCATACAACTTTAGGTGTGTTTCGCTGATGTCATCGCCAAGACTTAAAATGTAGTTGGACAAATTCTGATAAAGAACCTTAATCTCTTTGTCAGCACCATTAATTTGTTCTTCAAAAGTTTTATCGGAAGATTTTGGTTTACTAACAGAAGTATCTTCAGAAATCGCAGCAGCGATATTTTCATTGATTTGTTCAAACATTAAGAGGTCATCGCCAAACTTCTTATAACGAATAAGGCTGATGTTACGGTTCATCTGCTTGATTGCGGACTCATCATATTTAGTAAAATCTCCTGCAATACACACAACACGAGGCATAGTCCAATCAATATCATCAGCAGCTTTTAAGCCGAGTTTCTCAATAACAAGAACTTTAAAACTATCTTTATGGTCAAGCAGCCAGTTCAAGTAAAACAGCCCTTGGTTAATGACATTTTCTTTCATTGAACGTTTATATTCAAAGATTACTGGACAATGATTTTCGTCAATACCGATACTGTCCATTCGTCCGCCATCGGTGGTACGATATTCAGAAGCAAGGAAGGTGACTCCGAAAAAAGTATTCATATTGTTTTCAATTACAGTCTGCAATTCTTTTTCGAGCGTGACTGTTCCGCTTTGATATTCTTTTACGGTTTTATTTATATTAAATAACTTTATGTCAGCCATTTTATTTTACCTCTTTTAACATTTCACTATATTCAACAAGCCTTACATTACCCATTTCTTCCGCTTTGCTAATACAACCTTTAGTAAATCCTGATTTAGCAAATAGATAAAAGTGCTTATTCTTGTAATTGAATAACTCACTTCGTTCGATGAGCTTTTCAAGAACAGCAAGGTCAACTTTTTCATTCGTCCATTTACATTCGCCGAAAAGGGCGGTAGTTTTGTCTTGTACCCCCATAATGTCAATTTCTTCCTGCTGTCTTGTTTTTTTATTTGTACCCCACCAGCGACCGATGTCGGTGAAATTAACGGGGCAGTTATCATTCAGAAGCTCATTCCAAAGATGCTGCTTTGAAATATCCTCAAAAACAGCTCCCATATAATCGGACAAATACGGCTCTATTCTCTTATAAGCAAGCTCGTCCGCACCTCTTGAAATAACCGAAGTGTTTTCTGCCACAAAGCGATACCAAAAACGGAACATATTATCTTCAATTGAGTAGATTGTTTTTCTGCCGGAGCTTTCGCCGTACGGTGTTTCTTTCTTCACAATTCCAAGAGAAATAAGGTTGCGGATATAGGTTGCGCAAACACTTGTGTCCTCGCCAACCTTGCTTGAAATTTCCGAAAGTTTTGTACCACCGGTTGCGATAGCAGTTATTATTGCATTATAAATCGCAGGCTCGCGCACTTCTTGTTTGAGAAGATTTGTCGGCTCTTCAAAAAGGAATGAAGACGGATTTAAAAATATCTTTTTGATGTTTTCTTTTATAGACAAGCCGTCGTCAAGCTGAAGCAGGTACTGTGGAGTTCCACCTACAATTCCATAAGCAATAGCCTTATCCTCTGCTGCGAATTTTGGAAAATGCTTGCACGCTTCCATAAATTCAAAAGGCTGGACTTTAAGCTGTGCGGTTCTTCTGCCGTAAAGCGGAGCCTTGTATGCAAGCACGTGGTCTTCCATATAGGACATCGACGAACCGCAGAGAATTAAAAATAATTTTGAAGCATCTTTATGCTTATCAATCATAAGCTGCAGGGTAGAGGCGAGGCTCTTTGAAGCCTTTGCAACATACGGGTACTCGTCGATTACAAGGACGATTCGTTTTTCCTGTGCCAATTTGAAAACGAATTCCAATGCATCCTGAAAAGATGTAAATTCACTGCCTTGCGGCAAATCAGATTTGTAACTCATTATACTTTGGCTGAAGTTTTCGAGATTCTGTTTTGCATTGCTCTCGACGCCCGTAAAATAAATTACATCTTTATCTTTTACAAATTCATTTATGATTGCGGTCTTACCGACACGACGACGACCGTAGATTACAGTGAATTCAAATTTACTGCTATTATATTGATTCTGTAACGCTGTAAGCTCTCGTTCTCTTCCGATAAACATACGCATACCTCCGTTTAGTAAATTACGATTTACTATATTATACTCTCCAAAAGAATCGATGTCAATACGTCTTATGCAATTTACTAAAGTATGTTTTAGTAAAATAAAATTCATCTGTTTTTTTTGGCAGGTCTTAGGGTGTTCCCTAACGAGATTTGACCGTTTTACGACGATAGGAGTATAAATGGTCTGCTCGCTAAGATTAAACAACACCTTACACCAAAGAAAAAGTGAGAGCTTTCCGTTAAGGTTTGCTCTCGCTTTCGGTTTTATTTTATCTGTATACTTTTCGTTTTCGCTGATGAAAATTTTATAATCAAGTCATCAACGACATCCGTATATCTGCCATTACTTTGAAATTTATTTTTAAAGGCGATAAGATTTCTAATAATTTCTGAGTGTTCATTTGCTGAAATGTATAAGTGATATTGGAGTTCTCTCATATGTAAATCACCTCGACATTTACAACTTCGGTTGCTCGATTACGGATGTTATTCATCTTGCGAATCCATAAAAATGTATTTTCTGCTTTGAGTTTCTCTGTTACATTTTCTTTCTCGGCAAGTGATTTCACAAGCTGCTGAAACATTTTTTCGGCTCGTATATCTACTTCTGCAAGGTGTTTGTTGAGCGTGCCTTTTGTCAAATAGTTGTAGTAAATAATGCGACGGTTTTCTTTCAAATGCTTGCGGTATCGCTGTCCCCATACACCGATTGGATATTCTTGTTGTGCATTCAATCCCACATTTGGGAGCATATAATCTCCCACCTGGCAATACTCAACGCCTTGCTGTTCAAATATTGTTTTCATAGAAAAATCCTCCTGTAATTTGATTGTACTATCATTTTACAGAAGGATTTTTGATTTTACCAATGTACCGATTACACTTTAAATCATCTTAAAATGTTGCAACGCTTCCTCAATCAATTTTTCCTTTTCTGCTGGACACTGTGGTTGCCTAGAATTTTCCGATTTTGGTTTATTGTAATTATCTCTTTCTATGATGCCGTATTTCTCTTTCACCTGAGCGATATAAAGATTGGACACCTTTGTATCATATTTATCTAAAATGTACTGTTTGATTTCTTCATAAGTCGCTTTTGCTTCAGAAGCAGTTAAATCCAGTTCATCCATATCAACGGTAATGTCGATATATGCGTCGGGAGTTTTTCTAACCAACTTGACAACCGTTTCGACATGCGGGGTGCGGGGGAACATATCGACGGGGGTGAGTTCGAGCGTCTTATAGCCCTTTGAAGCGAGGAGTGCGAGGTCTCGGGCAAGGGTAGCGGGGTCGCAGGAAACATAGACGATACGGCGGGGTGACATTTGCTCAATCACATCAAACAATTCCCTTTGGCATCCCTTACGAGGAGGGTCAAGGATGAGAACATTCGGCTGAATCCCTCTGTTTCTTAGCATTTTAACAGCTTCAAACGCATCACCGCAGAAAAATTCTGCGTTCTCCACCGAATTAATTTGAGCATTAATTTTTGCATTTTCCACAGCCTGCGGCACAATCTCAACGCCATAAATTTTCTTAGCCTTGTCAGCCATTGAAAGACCGATTGTACCGGCACCGCAGTAAAGGTCAACAACGATTTCTTCACCGTTCAAGTCTGCATACTCGGCTGCCTTTGAATAAAGTTTTTCGCACTGAGCGTGATTAACCTGATAAAAAGACTCGGGTGAAATAATGAATTTCTTACCCAGCAGAACATCGGTAATGGTATCCTTACCGTAAATTACCTTTGTTTTACTGCCGAGAATAACATTAGTATTTTCCTTATTAATATTAAAGCAAACAGATTTTACATTTTCAATTTTACTTAAAAGTTCAACAAGGCAATCAGCCTGCACAAGTCTGTCTGAATTAACTACGGCACAAGCCATAATTTCGCCCGTAGCGACTGCCTGTCTAAGATATATATGACGAAGCAAGCCTTTGCCTGTTTTTTCGTCATATGAGGTTATACCTGCCTTTTTAACCCAAAGCCTAAACGCATCAAGGCACGGCTTAAAATCGGGGCTTTGCAGTCTGCAATCGTCGCTTTGAACTATTCTGTGGCTCTTATAGGCATAAAAGCCGACGCTAAGCTCACCGTTTTCTATAAAAACGGGATACTGAGCCTTATTACGATAGCCGTCGATATTATCACAGCCTATCGTTTTGGCAACAGGCGCAGTAATATGACCGATTCTTTCCAAAGCGTCTGCCACCCTATTATGCTTATATTCAAGCTCGGCTGAATAACTCATATTTCTAAACGAACAACCGCCGCATTTATCGCTTACGGCACAATCGCTTTGCACTCTGTCGGGTGAAGGAGAAACAATCCTGCTTGCAACACCGACAGCATAGTTCTTTTTAGCCTTTATAATATGAGCAAGCACCTCGTCACCCGTCACCGCACCCCTGACAAAAACAGCCTGAGAGTCATAATGACCGACTGACGGGCCTTCACTTGTCATATCTTCTATTTTGATTAATACTTCGTCATTCTTTTTAAGTGACATCTTAAATATTCCTAATTATTTCTTCCATCTCGTCCATCTTTGCATCCATATCTGAAACAAGCTTAAACTGATTTCTTGCACGGTCAAGATTATGCTCAGGATACTCTGTTCTGAAATATGTATCTCCATTAATATAATCGGTTAAAAATCTCATACCGCACTCAAGAGTCATAAGAAGTGATGCAAAGGCAAGATTATCCTTTTCTGCCTGATTAAATGCATCGCCTGCTTCTGAAAGAAAGCCCTCTGCATAGGCCTTAAAGTAATCAAGCTTGCAGTAAACATTATCAAGATTTGTTTCATCCTCTGCCGCAGAGGAAGCACCAAAACGAATGGAGTCGCCGAAGTCATACAATGCAAGTCCCGGCATCACCGTATCAAGGTCGATTACGCAAATGCACTTTTTAGTATCCTTATCAAACATTACATTATTAAGCTTAGTATCATTATGAGTAACTCTTATAGGAAGCTCGCCCGAATCAATCATAGAAGTAAGTCTGCCCATATCGTTTGAATAGGATTTAACGAACTCAACTTCATCGAGGCAAGTATCAAGTCTGCCGCTGAGATTTTTTTCGACAGCGGGTAAAAATTCATTATTGTATCTCCAAAGTGTATCGTGGAAATGCGGAATAGTCTCTGTAATGCTGTCAACATCAAAATCTGCGAGCAAGCGTTGGAAACGACCGAACGCCTGACCGCTTGACTTAAACACCTCCGGGGTGTCGGCTGTATCATAGCTAATGGAATCACGAACAAAAATATACGCACGGTAATATGAATTATCTGAATGAGTATAATATCTGTGTCCGTCCTTTGTTTTGATATAATGGAGTGTTTCTCTGTCCGGGTCTCCTCCGTATCCTTTAATTATACCTCTGAGATATGAGGTAACAGAGAACACATTACGCATAAGCTCGTCTATATTCTTAAACACATTATCATTTACTCGTTGGAGAACATAGTATTGCTCGCCATCGGGAGTGTTATATTTAACAATATAAGTCTTGTTAATATGTCCCGAACCAAATTCGTCAACGCTGACAAAATCGCCCTTAAAATCAAATTTGCTAACAATTTCCATTAAATCGTTCATCATTAACATCCTCCGTTAAATTTCTCTTTTTTATGGCTGAATTATGCCACAAAGTAAAGCTAAATTCTATTCTTTCACATTTTCGCCTGCACGGCAGGTAAATAATTGATTATGCCTCGGGGCAAGCCCCGTAAATGATTAAATCTGTCTGATTAATTTCTTATCAATTCTTGCTGCCCAAGCGATATTATAGGAGTGGTCTCCGACTCTTTCAAGGTCTTGAAGAGCCTTTGTATAAATAACGCCCGATGCGGTATGACACTTCTTTTCACGAAGTCGCTTAACATGATTATCCTGCGCTTGCAGAGTGAGATAATCGATTGTATCCTCGATATAATGAAGCTGATGTTCTTCATCATCTGTAAGCTGTTTATTGAGAAACGCACCGATTGACCTATCGAGAAGTTCTAAATCAAGCTCGTAAATCTGATTAAATTCCTCCATACCCTCTTCGGTAATCGTAAGCTCGCTGCTCTTTGCGGATTCAATTCTTTCCATAAGATTTTGAGCGTGATCGCCGATTCTTTCAAGGTCGGTAATAACATGGAAAAGTTTACCGATATATTCGCTCACTTCAGGAGTGAGTTGACGGGAAGTGACGGTAACCATATAGTCGCTCAGATTATGATTGAGCCAATTAATAAGCTCCTCATTTTCTACGATAAGTCGTTTTTGGCTATCGTCCATTTTAAGAAAACTCTCACACGCAATGGAAAAATTCATACGCGCAATACGAGCCATTCTTTCAACCTCGCTGGCGATTTGAAGCGAAACGGTGACGGGGTTATCGTCAACCTTAGTGTCAATAAACTGAAATCTGAGTCGTGTGTCATGTTCCTTAGGTTTAATAATAATTTCGCTGAATTTAACAACAAGCGGAACAAACGGAAGGAGGAACAGAGCCGTAACGACCTTAAAGATAATATGCGCAATTGCTACCTGAACAGAGCCGTTATCGGAGAGCGTCATAATCCACTCGATATACTGAGGCACAAAGAATGCGATTGGTGTAAAAATAAGCATTCCGACAAAATCAAAAATGAAATAAATAACTGCCGCACGCTTAGCGTTGGTTTTTGCACCTATTGCCGAAAGGAACAGCGGCATTGCCGAGCCGACATTAATACCGATAATAAGGTAAATGGCAAACTTCATAGGCATAAGCTCGGCACCCGTCATTGCAAGCGCCTGCAAAACACCGATTGACGCACTTGAGCTTTGAAGCACAGAACACATAATAAAGCCGATAAGAAGTCCCAAAAGCGGATTATCTGCCTTTGTAATAAAGCTTTGGAAAGCTGCACTTGTTTTAAGCACTCCCATAGCCTCAGAGCCACTCATATACTTTAAGCCAAAGAAAAGAATACCGAAACCGAGTATAATTTGACCGACATATCTTTGATTTTGTTTTTTGCAAAACATCATCATAACTGTGCCGACAAAAATACAAATAGGTGCAATGGCGGACACATCAATGGCGATAAGCACGGCTGTAATGGTAGTACCGATATTTGCACCGATGATTACACCCGTGGCTTGAAACAAGTCCATAATTCCGGCATTCAAAAAGCCCATAATCATAACCGTTGTGGCAGATGACGACTGAATTATAGCCGTTACAAGAACGCCGAGCAAAAAGCCCTTAAAACGATTTCTTGTAAGTCGCTCAAGCAAATCCTTCATCTTATTTCCCGCAACGCTGTTAAGACCCTCGGACATATATTTCATACCAAAGAGGAATAGTCCCAATCCGCCGAGCAGATTGATAATATTAACAAAACTCATAAGATTCTCCTTATTCATATAAGTTATTTAGTTTTATGGTCTGCCCAGCGAGAATTGAACTCACAGTCTCCCGAGTCGGAGTCGGGTGCATTATCCTATTGTGCTATGGGCAGGTATACGGTCGAAGCGACCGAAAAAATTATCTGATTGCAAAACTAATGCAATAGCTTTTATATGCGCCGTAGGAATCAAGCACGGCGGCACATTCGCTGAGCGTTGAGCCTGTTGTTTTAACATCGTCAACGATGAGAAATGTTTTATCAGCGACATCTAAATCCTCGTGAACATCAAAAGCTCCGAAAATATTTGCCCTTCTCATTCGTGCGGTTTGATTTCGCTGAGGCGGATTTTCATACGCTTTATAAAAAGTATCGAGCAACGGAACACCTATTTTTTCGCTGATACATTTTGCCAAGAGGAAAGACTGATTATAGCCTCGCTTTTTCTCACGCTTTTTACTCATTGGAACATAGGTAACATAGTCAAACCTAACATCCTTATATTCATTCAAAATCACCTTGACCATTTCGTCGCTCATTCCGTTGCAAAGTTCACGACGGGATGAAAACTTAAAGCGGTGAACAGCCTTAATCACATTACCCTCATAATAAAATGGAGCAACAATTCGCTCATATTCGGGAGTATGGTGGCTGTTTTTACAGTCGCAACGGGACTTATCCTTTCCGCATTTATCGCAAGGCTTATCTGCGATTTTCGGATTTTTCATACAATCGTCACAAAGGCGATTATTAATCTCAACTACCTCACCGCACAAGGCACAACGACGAGGAAAAAACCAATAAAGCACTCTTTTGCATAAACTGTTCACACCGTAAAGCTCCCTGAAATTTGCTCGTACAAGGCCTCTCCGATACCGTCAACCTCTTTCAGCTCCTCGACACTTTGAAATCCTGAATGCTCCGAGCGATAAGAGATTATACTCTCGGCCTTTGCCTCGCCTATCCCCTTCACCGTCATAAGCTGCTCGGCAGAGGCGGTATTGAGATTTATCGGAGCAAGAAACTCAGACGCTTCATCATTATAAAACGCCTCGTTTTCTGCCGTTACAGGCTTATCGTAAACTCTGGGAGAGGTGTAGCCTACATAGACGAGGATTGCACCGATTAAAATTAATGCGATGCTGATTAAAATTAAAGTTTGCTTTCTTGCTGACATAATTATTTTTTCTTCTTAAATCGTTGTTGATTTAACCTTGAATTATTTTTATTATTACGATTGCTTCGATTATTGCGATTTTTGCCGTTTGAGGCATAGGCTTGATTTGACTTAAAGCCTTTACCCTTATTAGCATGTATCGGCTCTCTGAGCAAACATCCGTCACCGTTACCGATTAAATCGTAGCGGTGCAATTTTTTAAGTGCCTCTTCAACCAAGGCGAAATTCTTTGGATTATAATACTGCAAAAGCGCTCTTTGCAACGCTTTATCATGAGGAGACTTTGCAGAATAAACCTCCTGCATAGTATATGGGTCAAACCCTGTATAAAACATAGTTGTGGAAATCGTACCGGGCGTCGGGTAAAAATCCTGCACCTGCTCGGGACGAATATGATTTTTCTTTAAGAACAAAGCCAAATCGACAGCGTCCTTTAAGGTTGAGCCGGGGTGGCTTGACATAAGATACGGTACCAAATACTGTTCCTTATTTACCTCGTCGGTATACTGAAAATATCTTTTTGAAAATTCGATATACGCTTCAATATGAGGTTTTCCCATTTTATCAAGAACAACTGCCGAGCAATGCTCAGGGGCAACCTTGAGCTGACCCGAAACATGGTATTTAACAAGTTCTCTAAAGAATGAATCATCCTTATCCTGCAAGAGGTAGTCATATCTGATACCGGAGCGAATGAACACCTTTTTCACACCGGGAAGCTCTCTGACCTCTCGGAGAATATCCAAATATTCCTCATGATTTGAGTATAAATTTTTACAAGGCTTAGGCGCAAGACACTTTTTGCCCTTACACAGTCCGTGTTCCTTTTGAAATTCGCAAGATGGCTGTCTGAAGTTTGCGGTAGGACCGCCTATATCGTGAATATATCCCTTAAAATTAGGCATATTAACAAGCTTTTTTGCTTCTGCGATAACGGATTTTTTACTTCTTGTTGTTATGTATCTGCCCTGATGAAACGCAATAGAGCAAAAATTACAAGCACCGAAGCAACCACGGTTATGGGTGATTGAAAACTCAACCTCCTGAATACCGGGTACTCCGCCGAATTTTTCATACATCGGGTGATATGCCCTTGCATAAGGCAAGGAGTAAACCCAATCAAGTTCTTTGGTAGTCAACGGCGGCATAGGCTGATTTTGAACAACCATTTTTTTACCGTGCTTTTGCTTAATTACCTTACCACGAATGTGGTCCTGCTCGTCCTGCTGAATTCTCGACGCCTTAGCGTACTCGGTCTTAGACGAACAAACATTTTCGTAAGACGGACACTCCACCCCTACATACGGCGTATCCTTAGTATCAACGGCATAACAGGTTCCCAAAACATCGTGAATTTGAGTTACAGGCTCGCCGTTATTAAGTCTGTCTGCAATCTGAATTGTTTGATTTTCGCCCATACCGAATATCAGCAAATCTGCCATACTGTCAAGCAAAACAGACGGTCTGACCTTATCATCCCAATAATCATAGTGGGCAAAGCGACGAAGTGACGCTTCAAGTCCGCCAATAATAACGGGAGTGTCGGGATATATTTCTTTAATTGCATTTGAGTAAACGGTAACTGCTCTGTCGGGTCTTTTACCCATAGCACCACCAGCTGTATAAGCGTCTGTGCTTCTCGGTTTTTTAGCAACCGTATAATGAGCAACCATCGAATCTATATTACCGCTTGAAACGAAGAAGCCGAGTCTTGGCTTACCAAAGCGAATATAATCGTCTTTTTTGTGCCAATCAGGCTGACTGATAAATGCGACTTTATAACCCTTAGCCTGAAGAACTCTTGTAATAATTGCCGCACCGAAGGACGGGTGATCAACATAAGCGTCGCCCGAAACATATACGAAATCGGGTTGTTCCCATCCGAGTGCAAGCATTTCTTCTTTAGTTACAGGGAGAAAATCACTCATAGTATTCCTCTGTGTCTTCTTGATTATCAATAACCTCTGCGTCTGAGCCAAAGGTCATTTGATCGGTATTATCTGCCGTAAAATTATCGGCAGGACCCTGAGCCTGAAGCTGTATCCACTGCTGTTTTGTGATAAGAATTTTTCGTGGCTTTGAGCCGTCCTGTGCAGAAATGATGTGCTTCTCCTCCATTTGGTCCATTATCTTTGAACCTCGTGAGTAACCAACACCGAGCTTTCTTTGCAGGAACGAGGTTGAAGCCTTACCTGTTTCGATAACGACATCGACAGCGTCATTGAAAAGCGGGTCAAGGTTTTCGCCAGATTCATCGGTATCGGTAAACTTACTTGAACTTTTCTCCTGAACAGCCTTGTTTTCAATTTCCTTTTGAATTTCCTCACTATACTCACTCTCGCCCTGATTCTTAATAAACTCGCAAAGTTCTTCTACTTCCTCATCACTGATGAAGCAGCCCTGAACACGAAGCGGTTTATTAGAGCCTATCGGTGAATAAAGCATATCACCCTGACCGAGCAGTTTTTCTGCTCCACCCGTATCAAGGATTGTGCGAGAGTCGATTGCCGACGAAACCGTCAAGGCAATACGGGACGAAATATTAGCCTTAATAAGACCCGTGATTACATCGACCGACGGTCTTTGAGTTGCAATAACAAGGTGCATTCCTGCCGCACGAGCCATCTGTGCAAGACGGCAAATGCTGTCCTCGACCTCTTTAGGTGCTGCCATCATAAGGTCGGCAAGCTCGTCAATGCAAATCACAATCTTTGGCATAGGAGACATATCCTCATGCTTTGCGACATAACGGTTATAGCCCTCAATATCTCTTACGCCCGTATCGCTGAATTTTTGATAACGGGAAAGCATTTCGGACACAGCCCAGCCGAGCGCACCCGATGCCTTTCTTGGATCGGTAACAACGGGAACTAACAAGTGCGGAATATTCTCATACTTTGAAAATTCAACCTTTTTAGGGTCAATCATTAAGAATTTAACTTCTTCGGGAGTAGCACGATAAAGAATTGAAACAATTATTGAATTCATACACACGGACTTACCCGACCCTGTTGTACCCGCAATAAGCAAGTGAGGCATTTTAGCAATATCGCAGAACACCGTTTTGCCCGCAATATCCTTACCGAGTCCGGCAGAAAGAAGCGATTTTTGTGATGAAAAATCGACTGAATCAATAACTTCTCGCATAGAAACGCTATTCTTTACGGTATTAGGAATTTCGATTCCGACAGCCGCCTTGCCCGGAATAGGCGCTTCAATACGGACATTGACCGCCGCAAGATTAAGTGCAATATCATCGGCAAGATTTGTGATTTTATTAATACGAACACCCGAAGCCGGTTTAAGTTCATATCTTGTAACCGTCGGTCCTCGTGAAATATCTGTAATTTCTGCCTGAACTCCGAACGAAGCAAGGGTATCAACCAAAAGCTCTGCATTAGTTTTAAGCTCGCCTGAAATATCCTTAGACGACTTATGTTCTGCCACCTTCAAAAGCTTAACATCGGGAAGCTTATATTCCTTAACGGTTGACTTCATTTCCTCGTCCGTTACGGTAAACGGCTCGGCAGGCTCGTCTGTTTTTTCGTTATCATCTGTCGTCGGTTTCTGAGGTTCACTCGCATCTTTAACGATTTCGTCAAGTGATTTAAGCTCCTCACGACGCTTTTTATTTCTTCCTGTTGAGGCATTGATTTCATCGATTAACTCGCTATAATCGTCTTTTTTCTCCTCAACGGGTTTTTCTTCTTTTTTCTGTTTTTTAGATTTAACAGTTTTTTGCTCATCCTCTGCGGCAGGCGCTTCGTCATCAAGGTAAATGTCTATATTAGCCTTTTTTCTTTCACGACGCTCCTCGATATAAGGGGCAGCCTTTTCGACAGCCATTTTAACAGGCTTAGCCGTATTCTTGAAGAACTGATTAACGGTAACCTTAGACAAAAGCATTACATCAACAAGAGCGATAAGCAGGTCTACAATAATTGCAGGTGCTTTACCGAGGGTAAGCAAAACCCAACCGAACGCTGCACCGAACAATCCGCCGTTAAGAACAAACGGTGCTTGCTTAAACTCCGACACAACTGTATCCGCAAGCTCACCGTCGCCCGTATTTTTAACAACAAAAACAAAGGTAGAAACCACGAACACCAAAATGAGAATACAAACAGATTCTGCAATCATTTTCTTTTCGGTATTTTTTACGGTAACAAGGGCGGAATACACAAGGCTGAGTATCGGCAAGAGAATTGCCGCAATCCAGCCAAACAGTCCGATATACACATTATGTAAAGCATTCCACAAGCCGTCTCCCGAAAGCACTGCAACAAAGAAAAACAAAACAGAAACGGCGAAAATAATAATGCTGACAACTCTTGTCTTATTCTCGTGCTTTGCTTCGTCTATTTCCCTTTGCTGAGCCTCAAGCTCCTCAAGCTGTGCCTTTGAATAGCGAACAGGCTTTTTAGGTGCAGGCTTTGAAGGGGTCTGTTTTTTTGCGTTATTTGATTTTGATTTTTTAGTATTTGCCATAACAATCCTTCTTATTTTTGCTTTAGGCGAAAGCCAAAGCCTAACAATCCAAATTAATCAAACCGTCGGCAGCTGTAAATCATCTGAAAATCAACTCAAAAATTCCAACCACCAATATTACTGCTCCGAATGCCGTATCGTACCAAGCTAAAAAGCTGAGCAAATTATTCTTTACAAAATATTTGAGCAATCTGACAAGCACAAACGATGCGACGATTGCAATTACCACGGCGATTATAGCTTGAAGCACGGTCATTGCAACAGTAGCTGTGCAAAGCTCGATTATGCCCTTAACAAGTAAAACGGGAACGCTTATGTAAAGAGTGTAGTTAAGTGCCTGTTTTGTTTTAATTCCGAAAATCAAAAGCACCGAAAAAACGACGCCTATAAACGAGAATCCAAGCGGAGCAATCAAGAATGCAACCATTCCTACAACAACAGCCGGAAGCTGTGTAATATCTTTATTATTTGTCTTAATAGTCAGCACTCGTATTACGGCAAAGAGGAAGCCGGCTGTAATAAGCATAAATATGCCCTCATCGAGCAAAGTTGAATTATACTGTGATGAGCGAAGCAATGTATATAAAAAGCCCTTTGAGCCGCAAGGTATCAGCCACAAAAGCAACGGTACAAGCGAAATCAAGGAGTTATACATAAACTGTCTGGCAGGTTTTTGAGAATTTGCCTTTGCTTGCTTATTGACAACATCTTTAATTGTAAAAACGAACTCGTTAATCATTCTGATAAACAGTTTTAACATAGCCACGGCAATTCCTACGGCTACGGCAATATGTATGATTCCCGTTAAAGCAGAGTTTTCTCCGCCGAAACGAGAAGAGAAATCATGAAAAACAGCCGAGTGAGCATTTTCACTTATCGGCAGTATTATACAAATCGCTTGAAACAGCGCCTGAAAAATCGCAGTTAAAATTGACACATCTATGTCCTCCGTTAATATTTGGTACATCAAGAAAATACCCCATACGAATGTAGTCGTACGGATTACTCGATGCAGGCAAGGTAAATTTCCTGTTATTATCGTTCATAAAAATATCGTCATAGCCGATTATCGAATAAAGCATTACTCATTCTCCTTTGATATAACATCGTTAAGATAATCGAGTGCATCGCTTAAACCGCCGAGTTCATCAATCAAATCGCATTCGACGGCAGCCTCACCGTCAAGCACAGTTCCCACATCCATAACAAGCTCGCCCGTTTTCATCATAAGGCTGCGAAAGCTCTCAGCGGAAATTTTTGAATTAGCCTCAACGAAGCCGGCTATCCTGTCTTGCATTTTTTCAAAATAAGACAGAGTCTGCGGAACGCCCAAAACAGTACCGTTCATTCTGACAGGGTGAACAGTCATAGTGGCAGTAGGTACAATAAAGCTTCTGTCACAGCTTACTGCAAGCGGCACGCCTATACTGTGACCGCCGCCCAGAACGAGCGAAGCGGTGGGAGTTTTCATAGTGGCGATAAGCTCTGCTATT
>UQAZ01000021.1 GCA_900539165.1 uncultured Oscillospiraceae bacterium | reverse complement strand
TTCAGCAGCTTCTCGGTCACAGTTCGATTACGACTACTCAAATTTATACTCACATCAGCACAAATAAAATTCGTCATATTCTTGAGGAAAATCATCCGAGAAACAAGATGAATTTGTAACACTCCCCTATCGCCTATTTAACGGCATTTTGGCTTGACGCAAAAAATACTTCGCAGAAGGTAAATTTGCGTAAATTTACGCAAATCTTTACGCAACTTTTACGCAAAACGGGCTGAAAAGTTATGATATTTTGCGATAAAATACGGCAAGTGAGAAATTCCATAAAAATAGCAAAAACCCGCTAAAACAGTGCGTTTTAACGGGTTGTGATAGGTTATGAAATTTTATTTGAAATTTCGATTAGCCGTTGATTTGCTTTGCGATTTCCTCTGCGAAGTTTTCTTCTCTCTTCTCGAGTCCATCGCCCTTCATCATACGGATATAGCCGTTTGCCTTAATCTCTGTGCCGAGTGCCTTTGCAACGCTGTCAATATAACCTGCAACTGAACCCTGGAAGAGGTCTGAACGAACGAAGTCCTGCTCTAAGAGGCAAATTTCCTTAATCTGCTTAGAAATTCTACCCTGCACAAGACCTGTGAAAATCTTGTTATCAACAATCTCATCCTTATGTGATACAGCGATACCTGCAAGAATCTCCAAAGCTTCCTTAGAAATGAAGTTTGTGAAGTTCTTTCTCTGCTTATTATCAAGACCGTTGTAGATTGAAGCGTCCTCATCAGACCACTTCTTATCGTTAATAGCCTCGTCGATAAGCTTGCTGAGAATAGGAATAGGAAGTGAATCCGGCTTATTAAGAGCGCTTTCAACAGTGATGAGCTTCATCTTATCTGCCTCTTCAGCAGAAATGTCGTCCTTGCTCAAGTACTCCGGGTTCATAGCAGCAATCTGCATAGCTACATTCTTACCCATAGCAACGAATTCAGGATCAGCAGCCTTTGATTCATCAGCTACATCAAAGCCGATCATAACGCCTACGCTGCCGCCTGCGTGAATATAAGTAGAAACGATACCTTCCATTCTCTCAAAGCGGCGAATCTTCATATTCTCACCGATTGAAAGAACAAGGTCATTAAGAGTTTCGGTAACTGTTCTGTCTGTGCCGTTGAACTTCTCTTCCTTGAGAGCCTCAACATCAGCAGGATTTGTAGCAAGAATAGTCTTTGCTACGCCCTCAACAAAGTTCATAAACTTCTCGTTCTTAGCAACGAAATCTGTCTCAGAGTTTACCTCGAGAACAACGCCCTGCTTTGTAGCCTCATCATAATAAGGAAGAACTACACCCTCAGCAGCGATTCTTGAAGCCTTCTTCTGTGCAGCTGCAAGTCCTCTTTCACGAAGATACTCAACAGCCTTATCCATATCACCGTCAGCCTCAACGAGAGCCTTTTTACATTCCATCATACCAACGCCTGTCTTTTCACGAAGCGCCTTAACATCTTGAGCTGTAAATGCCATTTTATTATCCTCCTGTTAGGTATTATTCGATAAATTATTCTGCTGTTTCTTCAGCAGTAGCTTCCTCAGCAGCCTCTTGAGCTACATCAGAACCGTCTCTACCCTCGATAACAGCGTCAGCCATTGCACCTGCAATAAGCTTTACTGCACGGATAGCATCGTCATTACCAGGAATTACATAATCAATTTCATCAGGGTCGCAGTTTGTATCAACAATAGCAACGATAGGAAGACCAAGCTTTGTAGCCTCTGATACAGCGATTCTCTCCTTGCGAGGGTCTACGATGAACATTGCATCAGGAATCTTCTTCATTTCTGTGATACCGCCGAGGTACTTCTCAAGCTTTTCGATTTCAAGCTCAAGACCTGCAACTTCCTTCTTTGGAAGAAGATCAAATGTGCCGTCCTCCTGCATCTTCTTGAGCTGAGCAAGACGAGCAACACGACCACGGATAGTCTTAAAGTTTGTAAGCATACCGCCGAGCCATCTTGCGTTTACATAAGGCATTGAGCAACGGATTGCTTCTTCCTTAACGCTGTCCTGAGCCTGCTTTTTTGTACCAACGAAAATAATGCTTCCGCCGTCAGCAGCAAGATCACGAACGAACATATAAGCCTCGTCGAGCTTCTTTACTGTTTTTTGAAGGTCAATGATATAAATACCATTTCTTTCTGTGAAGATGTATTCTGCCATTTTAGGGTTCCATCTTCTTGTTTGGTGACCAAAGTGAACACCTGCTTCTAAGAGCTGTTTCATAGAAACTACATTTGCCATTTTAATTTCCTCCTTTAAGGTTAATCCTCCACGATAAAGTATGGCATAAGCCGATTTGATAACCTTTGGCTTGACCTTACCGTGTGCGAATTCGCTTTCATATTTACGAATGCTGAAACATTATAACAAACAAGAGACAAAAAATCAAGACTTTTTTCGCATAAATTATAATTAATCATTACTAAAATTAATATATAAGGAAGCCTCATCGACCGACAAAGAAATCAGGTTGTCGTTATTATCCAAAGTCAATATGTAATTTCCTGCTCCGACCTTACCGTTAAAGATTGTAAGTTCGCCGTCGGTTTTCACCTGAGAATTATACAAATCGGTAAATACACAATAAAGAATTTTTGCAACATTATAATCCGACACTTGCGAAAATGGCAACGAATCGGTAAAGCCTTTATAGGAGTATGTCACTTCATTTGAATCGCACGAAAGCGTTAAGCCGTCGGCATTAGTCGAGGTAGCCGTTATGTAGACAACATTATCGGTCATTGAGATTTCCGCCTTATAAGAAAAATCCCCCGTCTCAACAACAGCATTTTGTGAAAATTCCGTTTTCAAGGCAGGAGGTTTTGCAGTTCTTGAGCAAGACGAAAAAGCCAACAATAATACAAGAAGCGGCACTATTTTTTTCATAAAATCAACTCATACTTCATATTCGGACATTAAAGCACCGAGTCGGTCTATCATATCAAGAACGGATAACCCTCTGAAGCTGTTATCTTTCACAGCCTCATCGGCACATCTGCCGTGAATGAAAACGCCTGCCTTTGCCGAATCAAGCGCAGTCATTCCCTGTGCGGCAAGAGAGCCGATAATACCCGAAAGCATATCGCCCGTACCGCCCATTGCAAGAGATGAGTTACCGGTTAAATTAGCAAACACGCTGTCTCCGTCCGTAACTATTGTATTTGCTCCTTTAAGAACAAGGACAACTCCGTATTTTGAAGCAAAATCCTTTGCCGTCTGAATACGAGTTTCCTGTACCTCGGCAATCGTTTTTGATACGAGCCTCGCCATTTCGCCCGGGTGAGGCGTAAGAACAACAGGTGCTTTAACATCCTTTAATATATCTATGCACGAAAGCAGAGAATTTATACCGTCCGCATCAACAATTACAGGCACTTTTGAATTAAGCAGCACATTTTTTACAATTTCGACAGTATCATCGTTTTTATTCATACCGCAACCGATTACAACAGCAGAGGCTGCGCTTAAATCGGAAAGAATATCATCTAAGGCTTCAACAGAGAAAACACCGTCTTTATCTGCGACAGGGTGAAAAATCGGTTGAACAAGGTGGGAAGCTATTATCGGATAGGCACTTGCGGGAGTTGTGATTTTAACCAATCCCGCACCGGTTTTAACAGCGGATTTTGCACAAATAACAGCTGCACCCGGCATAGTGTACGAACCGCAAAGACAAAGTAATTTTCCGTTACTCCCTTTATTTGAATTATAATCAATTTCGGGAAAAGAAGCACGAACGCAATTATAATCAATCGTCTGAGTGTAAGGCGGGTTATAGCAAGGCTCGGGTATACCGATATCAACGATACGAATTTTACCGCACAATCCGTTTGACGGCGGGAGAATATGACAATATTTAAGAGTTGAAATTGCAACAGTTAAATCTGCCTTAACTGCATTTTTACAAGCAGAGCCGACGGTTGCATCGGTTCCGCTGGGTGTGTCAACACTTACAACAACAGCGTCAAGCGTACTGATTTTTTCAAAAATATCATCAAAAGGCGGACGAGGCTCGTCCTTAAATCCGATGCCGAAAATGCAATCAATCACAAAATTAATATTGTCAAAATTACATTCCGAATAATGAACAACAGGCACACCGCTGAGAACAGCCTGATTAAAATACATTAAAGGTTCGCTTATTTCGGGCTTTTTATCGCACAAAACAATTTGAACATCAAATCCCGAAGCATAAAACTGCCTTGCCATAACAAAACCG
This sequence comes from uncultured Oscillospiraceae bacterium, assembly GCA_900539165.1. Lineage (GTDB taxonomy): Bacteria > Bacillota > Clostridia > Oscillospirales > Acutalibacteraceae > Eubacterium_R. The sequence continues at coordinate 25,022 of UQAZ01000021.1, read as the reverse complement.
TCGCCTGCATTTTTACCGTTTCCGCAAAAAACAGAAATTTTGCTATGCTTTAGCTTATCGGAACACTCGCTCATTACCGTTTCAAAGCAGGCGGTACCCGCTTTAAGCATAAGTTCTGCCTCGGTAGAGTAACCGTCAAAGCAATTATTTTCTACCTGTCTGATTTCATTTGCAGTTAAAACATACATAAATTATCACTCCAAAAAAATAGTAACACAAAATTGCGATATAAACAAGTTAGTTGAAAAAAATATTTATTTGATATATTGAAATAAGCCATACTAAATGTTAAAATAAGGTAAAACATTTCATGGAGGTACATATGAATACTTTTTTACTCGCCGCAACCATCGGAGATAAGCTTGACAGCATATTTTACAATTTTGATTTGCTGATATTCAAGTTTTTCGGTGGATTGCAAAACGGATTTTTGACGGGCGTGGCAAAGTTTTTCACATCGTTTGGAGATGAAAACTTTATCATACCTATGTTTGTTTTTGGATTAGTGCTATGCTTTTTCAAGAAATCAAGGAAGTACGGCTTTTCGATTATCTTTGCGATAATCATAGGCACACTTTTAACAAATGTAATTTTCAAGCCTATGGTGCTGAGAATTCGACCGTACAACACACTTCAGGGCGTAAGTGACTATATGCTGTGGTACGAAGCGGCAGGAAGGCTCAGCGAAAGCGATTACTCCTTCCCGTCAGGACACACAACAGGAGTATTTGAAATTACGACGGCACTTGCAATCTGCTTTTCTAAGGACAAAAAAAAGGTATTTGCAACAATTCTTCCGATAATTGCCGTATGTACTATGAGCAGCAGAATTTATCTTATGGTGCATTATCCGACCGATGTACTCGGCGGTATGCTTATTGGTATTTTCGCAGGTGTAATTGGTTACTTGATTTCTAACGCTTTATGTAAAATCAAGGCACTCGACAAGGTCGACGCACAAAAGCTGTTCAAAAAGGCGAATGCAAAAACAGGAACTGTCGCAATCGTTATAACGGTTATTGCAATCTTCTGTATGGCATATATTCCTGCGATTAACGAGGGAAATGCACAAACTTGTGCATACAACGAAGAATATGATTGCCTAAATGCAGCAAGAGTTGATGACGAAAAATACCCTGCTATTAACGGCAAGGAATACTGCAAAATTCATTGGAAGCAATTAAGCGGCGAATCAAAATAACACATAATACAAAAAACATCACGGCAATTAAAACTGTCGTGATGTTTTATTATATGTTTATTTATGAATACAAGGCGTTAATTACAATATCCGATTTAACATCAACGGTATCACCAATCGCTGTGCCATTAACGGCAAAGCCGGAAACGTTCTTAAACGCTAATCGTTTAGCACTCAAGGTATATGACCTATCCGCAGCGACAAGAACTAAATCAGAGCCGTTTACGGTAACCGTGTATTGACCGTTTTCAACATAAATAACCTGTGTCACTCTGCCGTTAATATCGGTCAGGGTGATTTTTGATTTTTGTGAATTTTCGGTTTTGTCTGTTTTTATATATGCCACATATTCAACATTATCGGTAATGTCAAATGTAAGCGATGCACCGTCTGCTTGGCACTTTTTAATTGAGCCTGTTTCAACAAGCTTTACCGTCCATTTTTCAACAGTTGCATTTTCCAATGTCGATGACGGAATGTCGAGAGTAACGGATGTGTTATAGCTTTTTTCAAGCTGAGTTACCACAACGGTCGTTTTATCGTCAATTACATATGTAAATTTAACGGTATAGTATCTCAACGAGCCTATTACGGCAAACACGGCAGCAGCAATCTGTGAATTAAGACTGTCAATTTTTTCCTGAGAATCCGCTTTCAAAAACTCCTGTTCTGCTCTGTCAAGTACAACCTGCAATTCATCAAGTTTTTCCTGAGAATACTGCTTGTTATTTGATTTAAGGAGATTTTTTGCAAGTTCAACCGAATTCTCATAATTTTTCGTATTGAGTTTATATGAGCAAATAACGCAAGAATGGGTTTGAGGATTAATAACACAGTTATCGGTCTCGGTATGCGAACTGTCATTTAAGCAATGCTTTGTATGTGTGCCGTCGCCGTTTGAAGTCCACTCACCCCAGCTGTGAATATCGCCCTTGCCTGTCACTTCTGTATACAAATATCCACAAATACATCTATGCTCGACTGTTACATCTTCAACACAAGAGCCTGTATGTTCGATATCGGGAGCAATATAGGTGTTAAATGTATGCGGTTTTGTTACGCTGCTTTCAACATAGGTTTTATTTTTCGTTACCGTCTTAACGGTTTCCCACCTATAAATCGTGTGATTACTTTCGGTATTAATGGTAGCCGTATTTGCGGGAACTGCAATGCTTTCGGGTGCTGTTCCCTCTTTATATGTAAGCTTACGGCTGACACCGTTATTAAACACAAATGTCAAGGTGTAGTAATTAACTCCGATGTCCGAAGAAAATTTTGCAACAGCTGCATTAATTCTTAAAGCAGCCTCGTCGATATTTGACTGGAGTTTATTCTTTTCCTCGTCTTCTGCAAGCTGTTTAGCCTGAGCAACAGCCTGCTCAAGCTCTGTAACATAGGCAGAATTATATGAAGAATAATCAGGCTCATTTTTAATTCCGTCTACAACTCCGAGAGCATCGTAATAGCCGCCGAGATTAACGGCATCGTACTTTCTCATAGAAAGTATTTCTTCATTACAAATCGGGCAATAGTAAGGAATATATCCGTTTTCTTCACCTGTCGGAGCAACATATTCGCCTCTTACAGCATTTTTCGTATCGTGTCCTGTTGCGGGCAACACAGTATTTTCCTTGACATCACCGTCAATACGGCAAACTACTTTTCTGTAACCGTCCTCGGTACAGGTAGGTGGTTTTGAAACAGTAATATAGCTGTGACCTGTTGCCGGTATCTCACTTGTCCAAGAATAGCCGCAGGTACAATAATTTGTACTCAAGCCCGACTGAGTACAGGTTGCTTGCTTTTGCACAACCGTTTTGCTTACAAGGTGATTATTGGCGGTATAAAATGCAGTATAGGTGTTATTTTCCACCGACAAAGGCTTCAAAGGTGTCCACGAGGTAAAGGTATAATGTCCGTTCTCGTCAGGCTCACGCTTAGGTGTCTGTCCGTTATACTGCGGGGTTGTGCCTGCGTATTCAGAGCCTGAAGCAAGCACCGTACCGTCATAGTTTACGAATTTATAAGGAATTTTATTTGTTGTAACAGTAATCCTTTTCGGCGAACTTCTAAGAGTACTGCCCGAGGATGCATAGGTAGCATAAACATTAAATGAGGTATTAGGTGCAATATCGTTTGCTGATTTATCAATCAAAAGCTTATTGCCCGAAACGGTTACACCCGGATAATTTGTATCGGGGGTGAGTGCAGCCGATTCTCTCTGCCATTTAACATTATACTGGTCATAAATATTGTATCTTAAAGTATACTGATTAACCGTGTCCGAATTTATATCAGGAGCAGAAACAGTTAAATCGCTTGCGTCGGCAAATGCAACAGATTTAATCTGAGGATATGTATTTGCCTGCACCGAAAGATTATTAGTAGTATTTGTCGGCGTAGTATATCTTACAGTATCCTTGGCAACAAGGGTAAGATTATCACTCGGCGAACGGCTGACATACAATCTTTGGTCAATACCTATTCCGTCATTGCCCGTCCAATTAAAGTACATCTGCACTCTTGTTGGATAGCCGTCAACACAGCCTGTAAAATCGTTATTAGTTACGGTTGCGACGAAAGCATAGCCCTTATATGCGGCGGATTGGTCAAACAGGAGAACAGACTTTTCCTCGCCCGTTCCGTTATTCGTTTTATAATACAATCTACACGAAACGCCCTGCCAAGAGCCGGGAATATCGTCCCATGTGTTCAAATTAAGTCGATAATAATACTGCCCTGCTTCGCTGTTAGGCTGTATCTTAGCGACAAGGTCATTAGCTTTATATATTTTCGAGCATAAGTCATCGGTAGCATAGTCTAATATGACGATACCGTAGCACTTATTATTCATCATTTCATAGGTTCTGAAATAACCGTTCATGGTGCCTGCATTGGATTCAACGCCCGCAATGCCTCCGCCTGTTGTAGACAAAAAGTTTACATACCATACACCGTTTGGCTTAGTTTCGTCAAGCATAGGCTTAACGGCATTTGACCACTTAGAGGAAGCACCCATTTTATATCTGTCCTGAGCCTTCATCCAGCCCGAATCAACAGCTCCGCCGTCAGAGCCTTGGTCGCCCCAACTAAGGCTTATACCTCGTCCGACCTCTCTCATACGGGTTGCAAGCACGCACTTACCTCTTACAGAGCCGAGGTTAGGCGTATAAGAGCCTGTAAACCAATAGTTAGAACGTAGGTCAATAAGAGTATTAACATCATTTGCCAAAGCGTTAATATCATTACCGTAATCCTGCTTAACGCTTACAATGAGAGTTTCGCTCGGATTTGCGTTAAGGAATGCGTACATATCCTCAAGCACTTCATAAAGAGTAAGGTGTCCTCCCTTATCATTCCAGCAGTTTGATGAGCCGTGAACGATTTGTGCATTATAGTACACATCGGAAACATGTTCCAATCTCAAATCAAAATATCTTACACCGATATTCAACTGCTCGGTTATGGAAAGTGTCTGCGTTTTTGACCAAATAGGAAGGTCAACATTTTTTGTACCCGAGTCGTGCGTACCGGGCATAGTAATGTCCGTGAGCGCCGTACTGTCGCTGATACCATTCATCCAATTATGTCCGCTGACCGAAGTAGTCAAAAGCGAATTGGTAGAAAAGGATTGAGCCGATACAGGCAGAGCCGAGCCAAAAAGAAAAGCCACAACCAGCATAATCGCTAAAATTTTCTTACTGATTTTTTTCATTTTTTACTCCGTTAATCAATCATTTAAGGTTGATGTTCCAATAATAAAAGTATAAAAATATCTATCATCTCTATTATTATAAACTATTATTGCGTTTACTGTCTATTGACAGATTATTCAATATTTCGTCATTTATTTAGTAAAAGATGTCAATAGAAATTGCAAATATAATTGTATATAATATAAGAGAATAAAAATATCTGTCAGTTTAAATTTAACAATTTATACCCAAAACTCATCAAACGGAGAACTGCAATGAAAAAGACTAAGTTTATCAAATCAATGACTTCTCTCTTTTTAGTTATTGCCATAATTCTATCCTGCGGCACAACGGGGGTTAGTGCCGTTTATGCCGATGACGGCACAGGTATAGGTATGACTAAATCGGGTATAGTCGGCGGAAACATTACAGCCTCGAGATACAAAGGCAATACCTTTAACATTATTAACGACGGCTCGGGCGGTAACACGACGGTTGGACTTTGGAGCTATGATATTTCGGATGCGTCTAAAATGACCGGTGCGCAGCTAACAGCTACGGTAACCGAATATGCAAGACAAAGCATTGACGGCTTAGCAATAGACTTCTACTACATAAATCCGGCAAGTGCAAATGCATATTTGAAAGGCATCAACGAAACCGAAAAGCATACCAACCTCAGCGGAATAAACACAAACGCAGGAGATGCGAGCATATCGTACATCAAAAACACATTCGGACTGAACAACAAAAATCTTCTCGGCTCTCTTGCACACAACTATTCATCTAACGAAAGCAACGAATTTACGCTTGACCTCACAACGGCAATTCATGATATGAAGAAGAATGGCTGGAACGGTCTTTGTATTCTTGCAATGTGCAACAAAAACAACGGCGCATCAGAATCAAATCCTAATTGGTCGGACACATGGATTAAACTGAGCAACATCACATACACCGTTTCAAGCACTGCCCTTTCAATTTCAAGGTCGGCAGTAATAAGCGCAGGAAACAGCAACCAAAGGTACAACGGCAATTCGTTTAACATAGTAAACGACGGTGCCGCAAGCTGTACAACAATCGGACTGTGGAGTTACGGAATTGACAGCCTGAAATATGTTGATTCGGCTTCGTTAAACGTATTTGTAAATGACTATTACAAGGCAAGCATCAATGATTTAAGCATAAACTTTTATTACATAGACCCATCACTTGCATCAAGCTATCTAAAAGAGGCAAGCGTCAGCAACAAAACCTCTATTGACAACAACTTGGCAAACAATGTCGGAGACAATGCGGTAGGATGGGCAGAAAACAAATTCGGCTTAACCAATTCAACAAAGATAGGAACAATAAGTCATAACTATGCAACGGCAATAAACAGATACACGACACTCGACCTGACATCAGCATTTAACAAAGCAAAGCAGGAAAAGTGGAGCGAGATTTGTGTGCTTGCCATTTGCAGTAAAAATAACAACGGCGTAACAACAAACGAGTGGTCGGATTCTTGGATAGAGCCTGAATTCATCAGTTATAACGAATCAAACTCATTTATTCCGATCGGCAAAAGCGGTATTCTCTGCGGACAGGACGGAAGTACAAGATATAACGCAACTGCATTTAATATCGTAAATGACTCACAGCCGGGCAATACAACGGTAGGTCTTTGGAGCTACGATATTACCGACATCAAATCGGGCGACAAAGCAAGCGTTGCGGCTACAAGTACAAAATGGTCGCAGGAAAAAATCGACAACTTTGGTGTTGAGCTGTACTGGATTGATTCGGCAAAGGCATCACAATACCTAAAGCCTCTCAGCCAAACATTAAAACACACTACTCACTCGGGAATTGCAACTAACGCAGGTGCAAACAGCGCTGCATACATAAAGCAATTATTCGGACTCAACGACACAAACAAGGTCGGATATATTGACCACGATTACAGAAACGACAACAACAAATATGTTACTCTCGACTTAACGACAGCGGTAAAGAACGCAAAAGCTGCGGGCATAAATGACATTACTGTCGTTGCTTTTTGTAACAGAAACAACAACGGAACAAACGGAAACGGAAAATGGTCCGACATTTGGCTCGAATTAAACGGAATAAATTACGGTGCAGATTTAGGTATGGCAGAAATTCAGCCATTAAAAACCGCAATGGCAGAGTATGAAGCAAAGATGGCAAGCGGTAAGCTCTACACAAATATGGGTACTGCTTACAACGCTTATGTCAATGCGCAAAAGGCTGTCGACGCTTACCTTTACGGCAATGTAAAATCGCTGAACATTGCTCAATACACAAACACACTTAAATCGGCACTTGCTTCCATGAAAGAATGGAGCGCACCGACAGCGAATGCAACACCAAGATTTTCGTCCTCGGACAATGGTACAATTCCTGCAAATACGGGATGCTTATGGTACGAGCCTTCGGACGACCCTCTCGTAAGAAGCTATTCGGCAGAGGGTAACAACACCACCGCAAACTTCTACTATCACACAGGTGTATACCTCTACACGGATTCTTCTCCTAATATTCCGTTTATTGTGGGTTTTTACAGAACAAGCAGTTCTACATTTGCAAGTCCTAAAAACCCAAGAGTTCTCTATACGGCTTTGAGAGCGCAGAACGGCGGACTGAGAATCAAAAATTCACAATATCAAGGCGATGTTTGCTCAAGAAATTTCAACACCGTAATTAACAGCCCGTATCAAATTAACAGCTCCGAGGAAGGAACGTCATCTAACATTGTTCTTTCCACAGGCGATATGCGATATATGGCAAACTTTTTTAACATAAATTATGATGCCGCATTCGGTGGCGGAGGATATTACACCACCGCTACACCGACACAATTCTCTGTCGGTATCGGTACAAGTGATGGCGGTAACAGCGTACAATGGGTTAAGTACATTGACGGAGTAAACACAAAAAACTTCTATATCATTAACTACAAGCCGTTACTTGAAAAAATCAACACAGCTTCTTACAGAGCTATGGTTAAAAATCCGGCTGCGTACAAGCAGGGCGGTTTATCTCAGCTTATGAGCGCATACGATGCCGCAACGGCAGTAAATCCGTCATCATATAACTACGCTTCAAGCACGGCAACAAACGTTTCTAACTGTGCAACGCAAATTAAAAATGCAGTTGATAAGTTCAATCAAGTATCATCAATTACAAAGGACAATACTGCCTACAACACATTGAGAAATGCTCTTACAAATGCTGAAAAGGCAGGACAGCAAAACGGAGTTATTTCAAGCTCAACTGCACAGGCGACACGATACACAAATAGCACATGGAGTACATATTACTCAGCTCTTACTCAGGGTCAGGGCGCTATGGCATCTGTTATTTCGGCAAGCGGTTACAGCGGAGCTTATAATTCAAAATCCGTTACTGTACTTGCCAATGACATTACAAATGCAATCAACTCGCTAAAGTACAACTATATCGTAGAGTACATCAGCGCCGGTGGTCAAAATATGGGTTCATTGGTTGTTGAAGAAGGACAGACCGCTGACAGCTCTGCTATTGTAAACACCGCTACAATAAAGGGTGTTCAAGAAAGACAAGCTCACATCATTTATTCTTGGAACGAGGTTACAGCCGACAGAGCCACCTACGGTGACAACGAGGTTATAACCGTAAACGAAACGAGGAGAGAGGAAGCTTGTCAGCTGACGCTCGGTAATGTAATCAAAGAGCCGACTTGCAGTGAGCCGGGAATCAGGCAAAGCACTTGTGACATATGCGGTGCCGTTTACGAAACCGAGACTGACAAGTTGGAGCATACATACAAAAGTGAGGTTGTCCCCTCCTCCTGCACAGAGCGAGGCTATACGCTTCACACTTGCACACATTGCGGAGACAGCTACAAGGACAACTACACAGAGCTTAAAGATCATACATACGAAAATGTTGTAGTTCCTCCGACCTGCACAGAAAGAGGATATACGGCACAAAAATGTAAGGTATGCGGACACGAGCAAATTGACGAAAACAGTTATGTTGACGCTCTCGGTCACGAATACACCTACTCGATAATCCGTGAGCCTGACTGCACATTTAAGGGCGTCGGAGAATATGTCTGCAACCGTAACGACCACAGCTACACGGTTGAGCTTGACGAAAATCCGAACAATCATCCACATTTATCATTTTCAAGAACGGTTGCTCCGACAGCAAGCGAATGCGGCTACGATATTTACTATTGCGACAACCTCTGTGGATATTGGGAAAAGAGAAACATCACTCAACCGACAAAAACAGACAAAGATTTTGCCGACTGCTTAGAGGCATATAACGCTTCCCTGCTGACTGTTGTAGAGAGCTTTGAGGCATACACACAAGAGTCAAAGGAAGTTTACCTTCAAGCGATAAACAACGCAAAAACAAGCGCACAGCAAGCAATAGACGCTCAAGACGCATCTGCACTTGACAAGGCAACGGCAAGTATAATTGAAGCAACTGCCCTGTTGAGAGTAAGAACAATAAGTGTAAAGCTTATGATATGCAACGCAAACGGTGAAATCGTCGAATCGCAAAGCAGAACCGAAAGTGCAAGCTACGGAGACCTTGTTAAATTCGACATCAGCGAAGACATCGGTGATTTGAATGTGCAGAAGTGGACGGTAAAAAAGGACGGCATTACAAGAAAAGTAAGTCAAGGCGAAGCAACCTGTGAATTAATTGCAAATTCTAACGCTACGGTTTGCGCTTACCTGACCGAAAAAGAAGTTAAGCCGTCAACAAATATCAAGCTTACTCTGCTTAACAACAACGGCAGAGTTATCGCCACAAAGTACATTACCTCGTCAGACAGCCTTGACACAAGCAAGGAAGAAATTGCAGGAATGCACGCTCCAAAGCTTCCGTTCTACACATTTAAGCAATGGAAAACAGTTAATGTAAAAGAAAATGAAATTGTCCTAAGGGCAACATATGAAGTAATTTAAGGAGGGCTGAAAAATGAATATTAAGAAAAAAACCGCAACCCTCCTATTGAGTGCCGCACTTGCAATATCAGCCGTTACAGCAGGCGTAACCGCTTTTGCAAACGCATCTGCTTACAGCTATGACAGCGAAAGCAAGGTCCTTACGATTAAGGCTGACACGGATAATTACACTCAGGAGAATTACACAAGCGCACCGTGGAACAAATATAAAAACGAGACAGAAAGCATCATCGTTCAAGAGGGTGTTAAGTCTATCGGAGACTTTTCATTCTGTTTTGAATCAGCACTTACAAGCGTTACGCTTCCAAGCACGCTTACCAATATAGGAACAGCGGCATTTGCCGGAAGCGACACGCTAAAAGAGCTGACTGTACCGGACAGCGTTACCTCTATCGGTGACAATGCATTCGGTTACAACAGTCAAATGATGCTTACAGACGGTTTTGTTGCAAAATGCTCACAAGCAAACTTTGCTCAAGGCTACTGCTTAGCAAACTATATTATGTTTGATACTCCGATTGCAAAAGGAGAAAACACCGCTGTAATCAATAAAGCAAACGCACAATGCATTTGGTCATATGCGCCTAAAACGAATTGCACAATTTCCTTTTCGTCCGAATCAACCGATGATACATACGGTTTGATTTACGATGCGGCAACCTACACCTACTCTGACAGCTTTGACATTATGAAAGACAGCGCAATAGTTGACAATGATGACGGTGACCTGAGCAACAACGAAAATCTTGACTTCAGTATCTCTTATGATTTAGAGGCAGGAAAAAGATATTATCTTTGTGCAAAATTCAAAAATCCGTCTGAAACAGGAAGCTTCAAGGTTAATTTTTCATCAGTCTGCAAAGAGCATATTTATGAGGAAAAAGTAATTGAACAGCCAAGCTGTGAAACGGACGGAAAGAGTGAATTTACCTGCATTGGCTGCGGTGAGAGCTATTTTGTAAAGCTTTACGCAACAGGTCACAGCTACAAGTTAAAAAGCTTTGACGGTGATAACGCAAGCATTAAATGTGAAAAATGCGACAGCAAATACACCATTGCATTTATGGATTATTATCACAAACAAAATTCTTTGCTGGATGTTGTTCCCGACGGAATAATTAATGCAAAAGATTATGCAAAGCTGTATAACGAATACAGAATCAAAAACTGATAATTTCAACAACAAGCTATTGAGAAAAACTGAAATTTACCCATAGAACTACTAAACCCCGTTAATACTTGCGTACTAACGGGGTTTATATTTTTACTTATACGACAAAATCTATTTAACTAATAAATCATTCTTTCCAAGCCTTAACCTCATCAAATAGCCAATTTGCCCACTCGTCTATTCCCTCACCTGTTTTAGCACAAATAGGAATAACCATGACATAAGGTTAAGTAGAAAAACGCCTTTTTCCTTTAACTCTTTTCTTAAAAGCTCTGCTCTGTTATCATTATTTTTGAAAACGCTTTGCTTAATTTCTAAAATTTTTACCTCGTCCATAACCGCCTCTCATCTCTGTAATTCCATTTATAAATGTCTTAACTAAATGAAAAAATATTGTCAATATAAATACAGCATTTAATCATAATTTAATTAGTTTTATAAGTGAACAGAAAGATTGACGGGACTGAAAACAGTCCCGTCAGCCTTAACTACCCTATTATATTAAGCATATAGCATAATATATTTTTTACGCTAAATTAAGCTGTGGATAAACATAGGTATTTGCTTCTATCCCCACAAAGGATTGGATAATCAAATAATCCTTAGCATTAATATAGCCGTCATGATTCAGGTCGACATAGCTAAGATATGCCGCTTCGCCCTTTTTGCTTGAAACAATAACTCTAAACAGATTTTGGTCGGCGGAATCTATCCGTCCGTCCTTATTAAAGTCGCACGCAACAATTTTTATCGGCTCGGTAATTACAACATCGTGGTCGGTAATTGTCAAGCCTACCGTTCGGGTAAAGCCAAAGCTATATACAATATCTACCATATATGTGCCTGACTTCATATCAAACGAGAACTGACCGTATTCATTGGTTCTGGCAACAACTCTGCCGTCAATTACGATATTTACATTCTCAATGCCAAAGTTTTCACCGTAATATGCGCCACGCTTAGTATCAGCCTGAACAACACCTTTGACATTATACACTCCGACAGCAGGTGCTTGTGACGAGGTAGGATTGGTGTAGGTTATATGCGTTTCACCGCAATGCGAGCATTTAAGAACACGAATGCCTCTTTGAGTTGCAGTCTCCTGAATATAGCCGACCTGATGGTACTCATGTCCCTCTGCCTTAATATGCTCTTCTTTAAGAATAGTTGAGCAATATTCGCAAACACCGATTCTGTAACCGTCATTTTCGCAATCCGCTTCATAAACGGTGAGCCATTCTATATCTCCGTGGCCGTCTGTGCAATAGCCGAGATAACCCTCAAGGGAATCAACTGCCGCAAAACATTCCTCGGCGAAAACTTCTTCGTTGGTATATGCTTTAATCTTAATTTTATTATATTTTGCATATTCGTATAAAGGAGAAGCGACAAGAGTGTAAATTGTGGCATTCTTTGAATTATAGAGCATATTATAGCCCGGTTGACAATTCCAAATATACAGTTTCTCAAGTGAAGGCATAAATGAGAACGCTCCTGCTCCGATTGTAGTTACGCTCTGAGGAACAACAATACTAACTATGCTCTTGCAGGAATTAAAGCACTCGGTGCCGATTTCGGTTAAGCCTTCCGGTAAAACAACAGCCGCAAGCGTTGAACAATTATAAAATGCTCTTTTTCCGAGATATTTAATAGGCTCGGGAATATTAAGTGTCTTAATTCTTGTGCAATTAGCAAATGCACGGTCGCAAATTTTTTCAACCGTCTTTGGAAACTTTACAGCCTTTAGAGTTGTGGAATCAGCAAATGCGTCATCACCGATTTCTGTAACTCCCTCAGGTATTACAGCGATACTCAAGCTGTTATATCGAATTGCGTTAGGTGCAATCTTGGTAGTACCCGATTTGATTTGAAGTGTTTTAACGCTCTGCGGTGCAAGGATAATCGTATCGTCCTTATAAAGTGCGTTTTGATAGGAATAAAATCCGTTTACATTTTCGGCTTCCACATTTATACTTCTGAGGTTAGGTATTCTGCCGTGATTTGAAAAGCCCTCAAAATTCTTTGAAAGATTAATCACGGAAACATTGGTCTCTTCAAAACCCGAAAGCGAAACTGTTTTTGCGTTATCAAGATAATTAACGGTAATTCCCGTGGTTGAAAGTCCGGTATTATAAAATGCATTTTTATTGATGCCCGAAATGGGTGAATTGAAATTAATTTCATCACAGAACGGCAAATTTGCAAAGGAATAATTACCGATAGCCTTAACTCTCTTGCCTAATGTAATTTTAACTATTGAATAGCAATTAACAAATGCGCTTGTTCCAATGCTTTCAAGCGTATCGGGAAGTGTAAGATTAACAACAGAGGAGCAGTTCTTAAACGCAGCGGTTGTAATATTTACCGCACCTTTAATATTAAGCTCCTGAACATTAATACAATTACTGAAGCAAAAATCAGGTATAGTCTTAACTCCCTTGCCGACTGTAACAGATTTAAGTCCTACACAGCCCTCGAACGCACGCTCACCCAAAAGCGTTACCGAATCGGGAATATTAATCGCTTTAAGATTTGTGCAGCCGGCAAATGCGTCTCTTGCAATATCATTAAGCCTGTCGGAGAAATAAACATTTTCAGGGTTTAATACACTCCAACCTGTTCCCACTCTTGTAACATCACTAAAGAATGTAACGGTCTTAACATTATCAAGCTTGACAGGATTGTAATTTTGGTCATAAAACTTACCTGCTGCTATTGAATTTCCTGTAATAAGGAGCATTTCCTCTTGCGGATAATAATACCAATAAGCATAGCTTTCGCTGTTTTTGACCTCGCTTATATATCCCCAGCTCTCATAGTCGCTCTGCATAGGCTCATATTCAAGAAGCGCTTTTATAACATACTCGTGAGCCTTGCTGCGAGGACCACACTTAACGGTAAGTTTTGTAAAGCGAGAACCTGTGCTGTCATAGCCCGCCGAATTATCGGGAGATATGATTGAGAAAAATTGAAACTCTGTATCGTCGGAATTTACAGTCATATGAGTAAGCTTCTTACAATCCGTAAATGAGCCGACGCCAACTCTTTTAAGGGTATCGGGAAGCTCAATTTTTGTAATTGAGGTACCCTGAAATGCGTAGTCGCCGATTTCCTCCTGATTAGTAAGCGTAACCGAAGAAAGATAATAGTCATTATAGAAAAGCTTTTTAGGGATTTGCTTTACTCCTGACGGAACGGTAAATTCGCTAAGATACTTAATTGCACAAAACGCGCCCTCTGAAAATACTATGTTATCGGATACGCATTTTGAGGTGTCGATTTTAGTTGTCATTACCTTACAAAAAGCGTATTCGCCTACAAATTCGAGAGACTCCGGCAAAGTAACATCAAAGCCGGCATCTTTTGCATCCCGGTCGGCAGTTGAGCGAAGATTATAAAATGCATAATTTCCGATTGACTTAACGGTTGACGGAATATCAAGAGAAGTCATATTTGGTAAAAGCATATTTTCCATAAAATTATCGGGGATTGATGTAATGTTACCGAGAAGCTGAACATTCTTAATATTAAATCTGCTCGCAATGTCATGAAGAGTGGTTGTGGTTTTATCGGAATAATAAAACACATTACCGAGTTCGCCGCTTCCCTCGCCGTAGATATTAATTGTACTGTCAACAATCTCCCATCTACCGTTATCAAGCGTACCGTGTTTATAGTCATCAACAGGATGTTCGGTGCTTAAATAATTAACGGGAATATTATTTTTATTTGCGTAAGCCTCGGGTGTTGTGCCTTTACCGCAGTAGAACGAGAAGCCGTCGGGAATTTTCGTAAAGAAAGAGGTCGGCATAGTATATGTATAACCTCTGAATTTAAGCCATTTCAAAGAAGCACAACCGTCAAAAATATTCTCGCCGAAAGTGATTGAGGTAGGTGAAAATGTTACATTTTCAAGATTTACGCAATCCTTAAAAGCATTCACGCCTACTTCATCGAGATATTCGCCTAAATTTATACTTGTAAGAGAGGTGCAACCCTCAAAAGCATTTGCACCGATAATATGCGTACCGGGGAGCGATGAGAAATCGAGAGACGAACAGCCGGAGAATGCTCCGCTTTCTATATCTTCAACCAAACTTAAATCTATATTTTCGAGTTTTGAACAGTCCTTAAACGCATTAATTCCGATATAATCAAGATAAGTCTTATTATATTCAATATATCTCAAATTAGGACACTCAACAAAGGTATTATCGGGGATTCTTAACATATCACCAAGACCGACCGCCTCAAGAGCTATACAGCCCTTAAAGGTATTCGAGCCGATAGAGGTAAGACTTTCGGTAGCGAAAACCTGAAGTGAGGTACAACCGTCAAAAGTATTTGTGCCGAGTTTTTTTACTCCGTAATCGTAAACCTCTTTGAGGCTTGTGCAATTTAGGAATGTATTATTGCCGTAAATTGCATCAGGTTTATATTTCGGAGCAGTGCTGAAATACTGAAGATTGGTACAATCCCTAAACACATCGGCGTGCATCTTATCTATCTTTACATCCTCTACAATAGAAATGGAAGAACCCTTAAATGCAGAGCCGTTGAGCAAACCGAAATGCACACCTGAAAAATCAATCTCACCCTTGAAATTCATAAAGCCCTGACTTTTTACTTCCTTAATTTCTTTAGGAAGTGCAAGCGGTGTTTCATTAGTATATGTCATATCGGCAAAAGCCTTACCGGCGACTATGGATAACTGATTTGTCACGAATGTAAGATTATTAATCTCAGCTCCGGCAAAAGCATAAGCGTATATATTGCGTACATTTGAGTTCAAAGTTACCGTGTCAACCTTTGCATCTCTGAAAAAAGAACCGGTAACATTTACAACATTATTAATAACGACACTGCTTAGATTTTTTGCGCCGTAGAACACGCCTGCTCCGAGGGCGGCTGTGCCGTTATAAACAACCGACTTTACCGATGAGTGTGCAAAAGCATAATCACCGAGGGACGTTACATTGTTAAACTCTGCGTCATTCAGCGACGAAGTACCCTCAAATGCATTATTACCGATTGATATTTTGGCTTCTTTATCTCTGATGATTTTAGAGAGTGCGGAACAACCGTTAAAAGCATTATCGCCGACGGCTTTTGCGTTATCAATATTAATTGCCGAAAGAGAAGTACAATTCTTAAACATACCCGCAGGAACGGTGCCGGCTTCATTTGTTTCTGTTTTTGCAAAAGTAACCTTAGACAAATCAACAGTTTCAAGAGAGGCACATTCGGCAAAGACATTATCACCGAACGCTATTTCGGATTCGCCAAAGGTGACGCTTTTAAGTCCTGAACTCATAAAAGCCTCGTTGCCGATTGATTCAACAGTTGACGGAATATCAATTTTTTCTATATTAAGTTCAAACAGTGCGCCTTCATCAATCGTTTTCAGATTATGAGGCAAAATAAGTGATGTAACAGCCGAACTGCAAAGAGCGCCTGTAAGTTCGCTGACAGCAGAACGGGACATATCAACGGTACGAAGATTAGGATAATTATCGGCATTTGCTGCTGCATAAAACTTATGCACATGCTCTCCGAGAACGAGTGTTTCAAAACCACGGTAAGCATAATGCTTATTTCCGTTTTCATCAACTGAATAAGTCGGAAGAAATTCCGAGTCATCATCATTCTGTGAGACGATATTTTCGCCGTCAATGGTCATTGTTTTGGTGTCAGCATCATATGACCAAACGCAGACATCATTAAAGCCTGAAGCGGATTTATCAACACCAAGGTCAACGCTGTCTGTAACAGCCTGAGCAAGTGCTGTTATCGGGCTTACAGAAAGAATCATAATAAAAGTTAATAATACAGATATAATCTTTTTCATAGTTTCTCCAACTCCTTACGCTTCCTGCTCCTCACCTGTATTGCCAACGATACATTTAATTCCGTTATCGCTTGCATATCGTGAGAGAGCATTATTTTCATCGACATAAATCGTGAGCCTCTTTGACGGATAGAACGCACGAGAGCCGACCTCGGAAACATTTTTTCCACCCTTTACAGTTCTGATTGCCGAAGTGTAAAAGGCATATGTGCCGATTTCCTTAACGGATGGCGGCAAATATAATTCTCCAATTAATGTACTCATAAAGGCATACGGCTCGATAATCTCGACACCGTCGTCAATAGTGAGTGTTTTAATATGCGCACCCTGAAAGGCGGCATTCGGTATCACTTTAACATTACCTGTTATGTAAACCGAGTCAATATTTGAGCAATATTGAAATGCTTGAACTCCGATATTAGTCAAGCCGTACAAATCGCCCAAGCAAGCCGACTTACACATTGCAAATGCACAATTACCCGCAGAATGCAGTCTGACAAGCTCGCTGTCAAATTCCATAAATTCGCAACCGTAAAAGCCGAAATCATCAACAGAAACAATATATGCCGTGCCGTTGACATTGAGCAGGCTTTCACATTCGCAAAACGCATTCTTGCCGACAGAAGCCACTTTTCCGAGCATATTAACCTCTGTTAAATTTTTACACTCGGAGAATGCAAAGTCGGGGATTTTAATAATATCTGCCGAAAGGGTGACGGATTGAATATTACTCTTTGCAAACGAGCCTGAGCCGATAGAGGTCAGCTTAGGTGCGAGTGTAAATTCATCAAGTCCGTTACAACCGTAAAAAGCGTCGTTACCGATTATACCGCACCTTGGCATATTACATTTTTTCAAAGAGGTGCAATTTCTGAATGCTCTTGCGTATACCTTAACTATGCTGTTTGAGGTTATTTCTTTAATATTTAATCCCTCAAAGGCAGAGGATGTTACGGCATAAACCGAATTGCCGTCTATCGAATTAAGATTAAGCGATTTTGAACTGCCCTTATACTTTACGACATATGCACCCCTGCTCGTCAGCAGATAGTTATAATCTTTATTTTCACAAATGGTACTGTAACGAGTTTCCTCATCCGGTCTGACAGTAACGCCAAAGGTAAACACAGCGGATTGATACTGCACCTTTAGGCTGTAATCGCCTACCTTAGATGTATCAAAAGCGGTAGGTCTTGTGCAATCCTCAATAGACACCTGTTTTTTGCTTCCGTCGCTGTAATGAGCATATACTCTCATTCCGTCATAGCTGAGCTTTTCTCCGACAATCAGATTACGCTTCATATCTGCGTACTGCGCCTCGACACCTGTAAATACAGGCTCCGTGCTGTTTGCATTACCTGACGATGTACCGTTATTTTTTCCGTTATTTACAGCGGGAGCATAAGAAACTGTCGGCTGAGTGATTAACGGCTTATCGGGTGATGACGACCCTGAAGCAGACTTTGCCGTTTGAGGTTTAACATTTACCACACCGTCTTGTTGAGTTTGGGTCTGTTCTTCGGTTTGAGGTTCATTCTCCGATACATCTGAGGTTGACTGTTCAGATACCAAATTAAAATCATTTTTATATTCTGCTTCTTCGTCATTTTTCGATGGATTAAACACCTCAACGACAGCTGAAGCAATTTCCTTAATTACATCTACGCCCGTTGCTGTTTTTACGGCAGCATTAACGGTAAAGGTTCCCGTTGCTATAACTGCGGCTATAATAGCAATACGAAGCGCTCTGTTAAGATTATTCCATGATGTACGCTTTGGATTTACTATTTTTCTGATACTATCGGGCGTTAAGGCTATGCGAATTGCGGGTAGTTTAGCATCAGTATATTCTATATCGGCGATAGCGTTAATACACTCGTCGATTAAATTGCAGTCGGGATTTTCTTTTTCTATTTCTTCATCAATTACAGCGTTCAAAAACTCGATAATATCTGCATTTGAATCAGTCTCATTGATTAAAAGTGATAAAGATTTTTCATTTACCGTGATATTCATTTTAGCTGCCTCCTTTCCTTATTTCGTTAATTGCGGGAGCTACAAGCTCCTTTACCTTACTTCGCAGTCGTGACGTTCGCATGGCGACTGCCGTAGGTGCTATATTCAGCGTTTGTCCTATTTGCTTTAGCGACATTCGCCGTACATATTTCATTTCATATAGCGTCAGCTCATCTTCGTCAAGCATTGAAAGCAAAATATCCTTTGCTCTGTCAATGTCTATCACGTCGTTTTCGAGCATATCCTCGACCTTCTCTTCTATGTATATCGGGATATTTTCCGCATCATCAAGGCTCCGTGTGCGTGTGGCATTTTTATAATATTCGTCCTTTGCCTTTAGCACCATATTATTTGCAGTCTTATACAAGAACGCTCTGGGGTTTTCAAATTCTATGCCGTCGAGCAATTTTCTGTAAAAAACACAATAAGTTTCCTGAACACAATCAGCGGCATAATCGCTTGCTTCGCCCAGTCGAACTATGCAAAACTTTTCGATTGCCGTATGATATTGCTCAAACGCTTTTTCAAGCAATTCATCTGCCTTTGTTTTTCCCAAAGCATTCCCTCCTTTCTGCAAAAACATTGTCCTTCATCTATTAGTCCGAGAAAATTAAAAATATAACAAAAAAAATCAAAAAAATTTGAAAAAAATTTTTTTGCCTTAATTTTCGGCAATATCCTATTCTATTATATAATATAATAATTTTATTACAACATATATATTTATACAATTGTATAACAAAAGAGTTACAAAAACGCAGGAGAAAAAATCATCCTGCGTTTTTAATCAATACCACTTATTAATCCAACCGTCAGAATCTGTCGAAACAATTTCGTCTTTTGTTTTATCATCGTCTTTAACTGTCGAGTAATTAGGTTTTGTACCGTCAACGGTTTTTTTATTCTCAGACGAGGAGGAAGAAGCGGCACTTGTAGAATTTGTTGATTTTTCATCAATCGGATTTTTGTCCTTTTTACTATATGTTTCTTTGTCTGCGCTTTCATCGGTAACAAGCTCGGCAGAGGAATAAAGTTCTACCGACCTTCCTTTTGACGGGCAATCGGTATCACCCTCATTTTTTATTTCAACGCAAGCCGTCAGGGACAGAATTAACAGCAAAAGGCATAAAATTATTACTGCTTTATTTTTCATTAGGAACCCCACGGAATATCTGTATCAGGCTCGCCGTCGCTTGTTGTAACAACATCAATCATCTTAAATTCATCAAATTCAAGCTGTGGCTTAATATATTTTTCTTTCATTATTACACCTCCTTCAAAGATAATTTAACATTTTCCTTTATTCCCTGTTCAACAGAGTCATCAGCAAGTACCGCCGAAGCTACATCGGCATAGCTGTTCGACACAACAGGAGAATAGATATACATACCGTCTACACAGAAATATCCTCTGATATAAACCTTGTCGCTGAGATGATTTGACGGAATAGAAGTGAACACAGCGTTATAATTAAAGTAAAAACCGCTTGAATTATAATTGCTTGCTGTTTTTGAATGAACACCGTTATTTCCTATTCTTAGAAGATTATTTTTTTCTTCCTGCGTTTTTTCTTCAAGCGAATCGTATGTATAAACAAAGCCAAACTCAGCATCGGTTGCAGATAAAAGAAGACTGAAAAAATCTAATTTTTGCATATCAATTTGGAAGCCGAAGCGTAAGCCGTTATCTCTTGTACGAATCTGTGTACCGAGTGCATCAATAATGTCGTCGGTTGAGCGATGAATATATGCGTCGCTGTCTAAATTCTGAGTATGTTGTGACACAACCTCGTCACCGCCAATTATATTAAGAGCGAATTTATTAGGATTTGATATATCACCGTTTTTCCAATTATCGCCGCAATAAAGCGTCATATTGTGCGTAACATCAAGATTGATTGTATCTGCTCCCGGCAAAAAGAGCATTTCAATAGTTTTACTGTCGGAAAAATCAGAGGAGTTAAAGCTCTTGAGTTTAGATACATAAAGCTTTTGCAAAGAAGTACAACCGCTAAACGCATCTGAGCCGACTGTTTCAAGTGATGATGCATTTACGGTTTTAAGCTTTTTGCAACCTGTAAAGCCGTTTTGGGCAACTCTTAATTTCGGCATATTAACGCTTGCGATATTACTGCCGTTAAAAGCGTTATGCTCTTCCTCAACAAGAGGAAAATCTGCTGATTTAAGACTGCTGTTAGCAAAACAATAATCCTCGAGCCTCTGCACGCCTTTAGCAGTAACGGTTTCTACATAAGATTTTCTAAACGCATTTTTGCCGATAACGGTTACGGAGTCGGGCAGAGTAATGCTTCTGATAACAATATTACTCTCAAAAACGCCGTCACCGATTTTTGTGGGAACGATACCGTTAATTGTATCGGGAACGACAATGCTTCTTTTAACTCCCCTATATGCGGTAATCACTCCGTTTTCGTCAATGGTAAATTTTAATTCTTCAGTTGCTCGTGGGGCTGAATATGTACTTACCGTTTCAAAGCTCGAAGCTTCCTGAGCCATAACTCCTTGACAAGGGGCAAGAACAGAGACGGTCATAATTGCCGACAGGGCAACACTTACAAGTTTTTTCATAACAAAAATCCTTTCTGTTTTTAATCTCTTCATCTATTAGTCCGAGAGAAATGAAAATATAACAAAAAATTATAAACAAATTTTTATTTGATGTGTTGACATAATAAAAAAGCAAAACTATAATACACTTGAATTTTGAATAACGAGGGAAAGCGATAATTTGTCAAACACTAAAACAAAGAAAAATAAAACGACAGTACTTATGACAGAGGGTAACATTTGGAAGCTTCTTATTGTATTTGCACTTCCGCTGATACTCGGAAATTTATTACAGCAGATGTATAACACGGCTGACTCGATTATTGTGGGAAATTACATAGGAAGCAACGGCCTTGCTGCTGTTGGTTCGGGTTCGTCACTTTTAATGCTTATTATCTCATTCAGTCAGGGTGCGGCAGTAGGTGCAGGCGTAATTGTATCTCAGAGCATAGGTGCAAAAAGGTCGGACATAATTAAAAAATCCGTACATACGGCAATGTGTATTTCTGTAATATTGGGATTAGTGCTGTCAGTAATTGGTGTTATATTCAGCTCACAGCTTATTGAATGGATGAGAACTCCCGAGGATGTACTTGAAGATTCAATATCTTATTTCAGATTGTACTGTGTAGGCTTAATATTCAATGTGATTTACAATATGGCGACCGGTATATTAAACGCTGCCGGTAATTCAAAAAAGCCATTACAATATCTTGCAATAGCTTCGGTTACGAACATTGTACTTGACTTAGTATTTATCAAGGTATTTAAGATGGGCATAGAGGGTGCTGCGATTGCGACAGACATCAGCCAGGCTTTATCCGGCGTTCTTGCCGTAGGGTATCTGTTAAGAGTTAAGAGCGATTATAAAATCAACATAAAAGAACTGAAGATAGATAAAGCAATAGCCAAAGAAATAATCAGAATCGGACTGCCGACAGCGATACAAAATGCTGTTATTTCATTCTCTAATGTTTTAGTACAATCAAGCGTAAACGACTACGGCTCGATTGCAATGGCAGGCTACACAGCTTATCTTAAAATTGACGGATTTAACATTTTGCCTGTACTCAGCATAAGTATGGCTGTAACAACATTTACGGGTCAAAATGTCGGAGCGAAGAATCTAAAAAGAGTTAAAAAAGGTATGTATGACGCACTGATAATGTGTACAATATATACGGTTTTGACGGGAGTATTTCTGCTGTCGCTGTCACATCAAATACTCAGCCTCTTTACAAATGACAGTGCGGTAATAGAATACGGTCAGCTTGCGATGAAATACTTTTGTCCGTTTTATTTCCTGCTCGGAATACTCAACACCCTTGCGGGAACGGTAAGAGGTGCCGGAAAAGGCGTTCCGCCTATGCTTATACTTCTGTTTTCTATGTGCATATTCCGCATATTTTGGATTAAGCTTGCGTTGCCGTTTTTCTCAACGATTGACGGAATATTTATGCTTTATCCGATTTCGTGGCTTGTCGGTATGATAATGATGATTATTTACACAAGGTACGGAAAATGGCTTCCGCAGGAGAATAAAACAAAGTTAGATTAAAAACGGACAATAAAAAAAAGGAACCTCCTATGGTAAAATAAAAATGCCATAGGAGGTTTTGTTGTGCAAGAGAATATACATGTTAAACAATATGGAAACGAATTGTTAGATTTGAAAACAAGGTTTGCACATAAAGAAACAGATACAAAGGTTTTGAAAGACGATGTGTAATAACTCCGCTTGAAAAACGAAATCAGTTTATTGATTAAAACATAAATTTCTACAAATTAGTCTGTTTCTGTTCTACCTGCACAACTTATGGAGTCCCTATTCTATTGTTTTAATTATTGTATTAATATTGTCGAAATCCAATTCAAAGTATGTTGATTCTAAAATTTGAATATATCTACTGTCTTTACAAATCCAGCTCTCAAATGATAAACCGTTTGATAATTTGAATACAAGACGATACTGACCGGTTTCACTCATACTCTCATTAATTTTATTGCGGTGTATATCAAAGTATATATCATTTTCATTTGAGTTCTTTATTGGTTCTGCAAGTGAAAAACATTTAATTATGTCACTGATTTTATTTGTTTCTTTAATAGTTTTCTTTAACACCTCTTTTATGGTTGTACCGGTTATTGTTTCACCTTCAAAGCCGGTGATGTTTTCGTCAATTATTTCATCCTGCCAAATTTCTATTGAATCAATCTGATTGTTTTTATTAATTGAAAACAAATCAAATAATTCTTTAATATCAGTCGAATTATTCAAATTAACAATATGAAACAAATAATATTTATCTACTGTTTTAACAATGATGTTAGACAAATCATTGCACGGCAAGTAGTAATATATTTTTGCATTGTAAAATTCATTTTTTTCAGCATTTTCATTGTTTTCAATTTTTTGTGTATCAACATTATAAATGTTGTTTGAAGTAATGTCGCAAACATAATCACCTATATCGGATTTTTTCACAACATAATTTCCATTATCCTTTTGTAATTTATTTTTTACATCATTAGATGAAAATTGTCGGTAAAAGGCATTATTAATTAATAGTTCCTGTGGTAATGTTTTGCTGTTACCTTCTTCTGTAATTGTTATGAAATTTTCACTGCTATTTTTTGATTGACTAATCAAAGTGTTTTGAGTATCGGATTTTGAGGTGTTATTAATAACAGAACCTGTTCCGATGAGTAACGCAAAGCATGCAGCTGCAGTGATTGTGCCTTTAATTCTTTTTCTTTTGGTAATTTGTTTTTTTACAAGTTCTTTTTTTACATTAGTATATATTTTATCTTTTAATTCCGATGAAGGATTTATATTTTCAATATAAGCATCATATTTCATAATCAATCTACCTTTCTAAATTATTTTTTAATTTTTCTTTTGCCCTTTTCAAATGGGATTTAACTGTGTTTTCATTCATTTTCAAATATTTTGAGATTTGTTTTGTTGTTAAATCTTCATAATAATATAACAAAATTATCGTTCGTTCTTTCTGACTTAAATCTTTTATTGATTGTTGAATATCTATTTTTTCAATACTTCTGTTTTCAAAATGCTCATCAATATGCTCTGTATCTAATAATTGTAAATGATTATTGTTTTTTGATTGCAGTATATTTTTGCAATGATTTATTGTGACCCTAATTATCCAAGCTTTTTCGTGTTCATCATTAGCAAAGCGTTTGTTATTGACGAACAATTTTATAAAAACATCTTGCGTTATATCCTCAGCCGTGGCTTTATTCAATGTATATTGGAATGCCAGACGGTAAATCAGTGCAGAATATTTATCATATTTTTTGTTGAACATTTCTTCAGTTAATTCATAGCTTTTCAATTTATCACTCCTTTCACTATTAAAACATTTTATATCGTTAAATAGTTGCAAAGATTCTTTAATTATTTTGCAACTATTTGTCATACTGATTAACAAATCCTAAAATACGGGCAATAAAAAAAAGAAACCTCCTATGGTAGTGAACAAGTCCGTAAAAAATGGACAATAGAAAAAAGAGCCCTCTTGATGTAGAAT
>UQAZ01000020.1 GCA_900539165.1 uncultured Oscillospiraceae bacterium | reverse complement strand
GAGACCTCTGCACAAAGTGCAGAAGCACCGACCGAGCCGGCAGGCGAGACTGGCGCTGTTCGTTAATTAGTGTTTCTGTAAACAATCACCGATGTGCGTTCTTTTGTGCTGCGACTATCCCTCCACCACTTCGTGGTCCCCCTCCCTTTTTAAGGGAGGCAAAAAAACAGCTCCTCGGGTGAGGAGCTGAATTTTTTTAATTAAAGTGGGAAGTCGCCGTCGCTACCGCCGATAATAGTGTTATAAGCAAAAGGATTAAAAGTTTCATTTTTGTTTCCACCATAACCGCTTGAGGTAGTAATAACTTCCTCTTCCGAGAACAACACTACATTAATCTCGGGTAATTCAAATTTAGTCATTATATTATCCTCCCTCAATTAATACTCTACGGTCTGAGAAGTACCGTAAACTGTTGTTGTTACGTCACCCATCTTATATGTAAGATACGGCTTGAACTCGATTGTCTTCTTATCAGCTTTGAAGTTAGCTGTGTAAGTATACTCGTTACGCTCGCTGAACTTTGTAGCTCTGTTGTGAGCGCTCTTTACTGTTCCGTCAGGGAATTTTGCAACCAAATCAACACCTGTCTCAACGAGCTTTGCACCCTCAGGGAGCCAGAACTTAACATTGAATGATGATGCTGTTCCTTCCTTGAAAGAACCTGTAAAGCCGATTGATGCAGTCATTGCAGATGGATCTTCAACCTCTTTGATATAAAGATTATCAATATGAGGTGAGTAGAAGTCTACACTGTCAAAATATGTGATAAACTTTGTGCAAGCTGCATCTGAATACATAGCATACTTCTTTGACTGATCTGCACCAAAGAGGTAAACATAGCTGTCGTATGAATATGAGTTTACAAATGTACCGTTAAGATAAATACCGCACTTTTTAGCGTCTGCAACAGGAGTGTAAGAAGCCTTTACAGCAATGTCTGAGCCGTCAGCAGTAATCTCTGCCTTGTCCCACTTACCGTTTTCATAGAACGGAATTGCAGGAACATCAACACCTAAGGTGCTGAATGTTGTACCATCAGCTACATATCTGATAGCAACAATAGCATTATTCTTGCCATAGAAAGTAACCTTAGAATACTTTGTATCAGGCTGCTCGTTAGATACATAAGCTGTGATTGTAGCGTTATCGGTAGCAATATGCTCGATTACTGCATCGGTAGAAGCAATAACAGAGGTTGTACCGTTTACACTTACAGTCCACTTAGAAACGCTGGTGCTTTTAGCATCCAATGGTACAGTATCGCCCCAAGCCGGTGTATACTTTTTAGTAGTGGTAGCGCCTGTATCGTCGTTATGTATCTCAAATGTAATTTCAACATTCCTCTTTTGAAGAAGAACTTCAGCAGAAACGATTGCATAAGTAGCAGCGTTTACTTGATCCTGAGAAGTAAACTCGGTTTGCTTGTCAATATGAGGCAGAATTGCAGCCTTATATTTAGCAAGTGAAGCTTCTGTATACTTATTTACGTTTGAAACTATGCTAAACGCTACATTGTTTGCTGCATTGTATGCAGTAAGGTCGAGCGCACTATATCCGCACTTTGAACATTTACCGCCATCAAGAGTATCGTGAGCTTCAAACTTCTCAGTGCCTACCTCTGTAAATGTATAATTAGTTGCAGTAGTCGGCCAAGTATACTCTGTCCACTTATGATTTGCTTTATCGTCTGCTGGGGTCTTATCTGTTGCAGGAGTGTTATCAGGCTTGTTTGCAAGTGCCTCAGCCTCGTTCTTAGCAGGAACAACGGTAGAATTGTTATTAACATCTATAAAGGTATAGTTAAATTTAAGACCTGCCTTAGCGTTATCATAAGCTGTTAAAGCGCTATTTATGTCATTAGCCAATGTCTGAGCCGCATTAGGAGCAGCAGAAGAATAAGTATATTTTGTGTAATCTGACGGGTCAAGATTAACAAGCTTTACACATGCATCTACATAAGCTTTAAGAGATTCAGCTTCATAATGAGCAGAGCCGATATTATTCATATTTTTAATATCCTGCTTTGCTGTTTTAACCTTATCAAGATAAGGCTTGTAGTTTACAACAGTAATGCTGTCAGTAGATGCAAGATTAATACCTTTACTTGTATCTATATTTTTATTTTTATTAACTGTAGTATAAAATGTAACAGTTGGATTATAAGTCTTTACAGTTGATGTCGAATTATTTGAAAAGTTAGGAGTTACTTTAATCTTATTAGCCCACAGAGCCGCTTTGCCTCCATATCTTGCATCAATTTCATTTGCAGTAGGGGTTGTTGTAGAATCAGTGGTAAGTCTATAATTAGTTTGGTTGACAGTCCACATAAAATTCAAACGAGGAATGTTATTTTTTTGATTGCCATTTGTATAATCATTTTCAGATGCTTCTTCAGTTTCATCCTTACCATTCCACTGGCTCATTGCAAGAGATAAATCATCACCTGAAATAACTCCCGAATGTGCAATATATTTAGTTGCCCACGTAAAACCACTTCTTGCAACAGATGCAGAAATCATAACAGGTACTGTGATTTCATCGTTGCCGTTACCTGTATAAAGTGCAACAGCGGTAGGAAGATACAAGTTTGCATAAGTAGAATTTGAGCCATCCCAAGCCGAAGCAATCTCAATACCGCCTGTTGCAGAATAAGTTGTTACGGGTTTAGCGTAAACCAAGCCTTTATAATGTTCATCGTAATTAGTGTATGTACCATCTTGCGGGAAAGAGCCATGTGCATTTGGCGAATATGGTGTAAAGTTGTCCAACTTGGTTACCATTTCATCAAATGTATAGTCTGTCTTAACACTGGTAGAATAGTTGATAGTTACATTAGCCGGTTTAATCTTTGTGTCAGTCCAGCCTGAACGATAAGTATTAACAAGCTTTTTACCGCCGGCGCCACCGGCAGTTTGTTGCATTATGTAAATATAAAATTCTTTAGAATTACTTGCAAGAACGCTCTTAACGGCATTTGAAATATCAACTGTCTTAACAGATGTATCGTCCTTAGTAACTGTGGTCAACTGATTGTTAATATCAAACCCAAATTTGCTTGCAGCTTGAGTATTAGCATATGTACCCTCACCGTAAGCGAGTTTGCTGTCTTTCTGAGAGCCGTTATTTAAGTTAGTGCCTGTAAGTCTGTTTGAATAATAGAAAACCAAACCTTTACCGTCGCCGTCCCAGTAGTCAACAGAAAAATTCAATTTTGCATAATCAAGGTTCTTACCCTGAAGTGAAGAAATATCATATCTAATGATACCGACTGAAGTGTTACCTGCTTCCTGGTCATTAACAATATTAAACTGATTGTTGTTTTCCCAACGGTTTTGACCGCTATTATATACAAGAGTAAAACCGTTATTTGTAAAAACGCCTTCAGCCGCAAATGCAGTTATAGCCGAGAATGGCATAGCCGAAATAACCATAAGAACTGCAATAAGTGTTGCGATAGATTTCTTAAACATTTTTTTCATCTAAATTTCCTCCATAAAAATATTTTCCCCAAAATATAAAAACAAGGAATGAATAGAGTGCGAGCCTGTCCAAAGATGATTTATCATGCCTGACCAAGAGTGAAGCTCTTACACGCCGAGAGATTTCTCGGACAAATTGGCGCAGTACACCCATATTTTCCTATATATACTACCATAATAAGGCAGGACATTCAAGAGAAAATTTCATATTTTGTTAATAAATCAAGTTACAATTTTATGACATACTTGTGCAAAATTAACAAAGGAGAGCATTAGAAATGTCATTGCTCCCCTTGCAAAGAGAATCTCCCTTGAAAAGGGAGGCATTGGGGTTCTCAACTATGCTCATGAAATACGGCGGAATATGTTAGCCTCAATGGTTTATACTTGACACAATTGTTCAATTATTATATAATTGTTATCGGATAAGGAAAACTACCAGAAACGGTAGGCGGTTAATAATGCCCTCAAATGGGGGTGTTGCCCATGGAACAATTTGCTTATATTGTACTCGTATTAGTATTCGCAACCGGTTACATACTGGCACTTAAAAAGAAATAACCGCCCGAAGCCTAGGTAACTTGAGCGGTTGTTTCTTACAACTATTCTTGACAAGAGGGCTGACCGTCTATCGGCAAGCTCCTTATCTATTTTTATTATAATCAAATGGTGTTGATTTGTCAATACTGTTATTTGATATACACAGCATTAAAGATGAATTATGTTCGCCTATATAATAAATGGATATATATATACATAAATATATGAATAAAACAGCGGTTTGAAACAAGCCGCTGTTTGTTTTTTTGTATTATAATCACTTTACGATAAGGGAATGGCCGGTCATTTCCTCGGGCTGTGGCATATGCATAACATCGAGCATAGTAGGAACTATATCTGAAAGTTTACCGCCGTCCATAAGTTTAACATCGCCGCAATTACATACTACAAACGGAACTTCATTAGTAGTATGAGCAGTAAACGGTGAGCCGTCAGCTTCTTTCATCTGGTCTGCGTTACCGTGGTCAGCGGTAATAAACAAAGTACCGCCGTTATCAAGCACAGCCTGATAGAGCGAGCCGACACATTCGTCAACAGCCTCAACAGCCTTAACGGCTGCATCAAACACACCTGTATGACCTACCATATCACAGTTTGCGAAATTAACGATAACAACATCGTACTTACCGGAGCGAACAGCCTCGTTAAGTTTTTCGCTAACTTCATAAGCGGACATTTCAGGCTTGAGGTCATAAGTTGCAACCTTTGGAGACGGAACAAGGATTCTGTCCTCGCCCTCATTTACAGCCTCAACGCCACCGTTAAAGAAGAAAGTTACATGAGCGTACTTCTCGGTTTCTGCGATACGAAGCTGAGTCATACCGTTATTTGCAAGATACTCGCCGAAAGTATTTTTAAGCGACTGAGGCTTAAACGCAACATCAACATTAGGCATAGTAGCGTCATACTGAGTCATACAAACATAATTTACAGGGAAATACTTTCTATCGAAGCCCTTAAAATCAGGGTCAACAAAAGTACGGGTGATTTCTCTTGCTCTGTCAGGGCGGAAGTTAAAGAACACAACCGAATCGCCCTCGGCTACCCTACCCTCATTTTCGAGAGTAACGGTAGGAAGAATGAACTCGTCGGTAAGATTCTTTCCATCGCCGTCAACAGTTTCATAGCTTGCCTCGATAGCGGCAACAGGGTCGGTATTACGAATACCCTCGCCGAAAACGAGCGCATCATAAGCCTTTTTAACTCTATCCCAGTTATTATCTCTATCCATAGCATAGTATCTGCCGACAACGGTTGCGACCTTACCTACGCCGATTTCGTTCATCTTTGCCTGAGCCTCTGCAACAAAATCCTTACCGGAAGTAGGAGGAACATCTCTGCCGTCCATAATGCAATGAAGGTAAACCTTATCCTGACCAAGCCTTTTAGCAAGCTCAACGAGTGCGAAAATGTGGCTATTATGAGAATGAACACCGCCGTCGGACATAAGACCCATAAGGTGAAGCGCCTTACCTGTCTCGACCGACTTCTTTACAGCGCCGACGAGTGCCTCATTCTCAAAGAAATCGCCGTCCTGAATTGACTTTGTGATACGGGTAAGCTCCTGATAAACAACTCTGCCTGCACCCATATTAGTATGGCCGACTTCTGAGTTACCCATTTGACCGTCGGGAAGTCCTACATTAAGACCCGAAGCACCGATATAGGTGTAAGGGTACTTTGACATAAGCATATCAAGATTTGGCTTTTTAGCGGCAGCAACAGCGTTGCCGAAATCATTTACATTATGGCCAAAGCCGTCCATTATGCATAGAACATTAGTTTTTTTCATTTTAATTATCTCCTTTGGTATGATATAATCTAACAACCTTTTTCAAAATAAGTGCATCTCAACGCTCCCCTTAACAAGGGGAGATGTCGCCGCAGGTGACAGAGGGGATAGTCGCTGAGGAGCAGAACGCTGTTCGGAATAGTTACGCAAATCCCTCCGTCACACCTTACGGTGTGCCACCTCCCTTGATAAGGGAGGCTGTGAGAGTTAAAAGGTAGGTGTTAGAAAAATGGGCGGGTAAAAACCCACCCACAATTTTAATTATTTAGATGCTGCTTTAACGATTACAGAGAAGTCGTGAGCTTTAAGAGAAGCACCGCCGATAAGGCCGCCGTCAACATTCTCCTTAGAGGTAAGTTCATCAGCATTGCCTGCGTTCATTGAGCCGCCATACTGAATTGTAACACCCTGTGCAGCCTCGTCACCGTAAGCCTCAGCGATTGCAGAACGAACATAGCCGTTACCCTCGTCAGCCTGGTCAGCAGTAGCTGTAACACCTGTGCCGATAGCCCATACAGGCTCGTAAGCGATGATTACATTTTTAAGTTGCTCGGCAGTTACATTTGTAAGAGCCATCTTTGTTTGGAACTTGAGGAGAGTTTCTGTATAACCAAGCTCTCTCTGCTCAAGAGTTTCACCAACGCAAACGATTGGCTTGAGTCCCTTTTCGAGTGCTTTAAGGGTACGAAGGTTTACAGTTTGGTCTGTTTCACCGAAGTAAGTTCTTCTCTCACTATGACCGATTACAACATACTCTACACCAAGTTCGAGAAGCATATCAGCGCTAACCTCACCTGTGAAAGCGCCGCTGTCCTTAAAGTGAACATTCTCTGCACCGATTTTGATATTTGAACCCTTAGCAGCCTCAACTGCTGCCGGAACATCAACGAACGGTACGCAAAGTACAACTTCACAATCTGCGTCAGCAACGAGTGGCTTCATTTCGTTAATGAGAGCTGTTGTCTGAGCAGGAGTATTATTCATTTTCCAGTTACCTGCGATAACTGCTTTTCTTACTGCTTTATTCATAATATATTACCTCTTTTTTATAAAAGAATTTTAGTCTTTATCCTGAAGAGCCGCAATACCCGGAAGCTCCTTACCCTCAAGGAATTCGAGAGAAGCACCGCCGCCTGTTGAAATATGGCTCATTTTATCAGCAAAGCCAAGCTTTGTAACTGCTGCTACGCTGTCGCCGCCGCCGATGATAGAAACTGCGCCGGACTCAGCAACTGCATTAGCAACTGCGATAGTACCTGCTGCAAAATTATCCCACTCGGAAACGCCCATAGGACCGTTCCAAATAACTGTGCCTGCGCCCTTAATAGCGTCACAGAAAATCTCCATAGACTTAGGACCGATATCAAGACCCATCCAGCCGTCAGGAATTTCGTCTGAGCTTACAACCATAGCTTCTGTGTTTTCGTCGTATTCCTTACCAACCTTATTATCAACAGGGATGAGGAAGTTTACACCCTTAGCCTTAGCATCAGCCATCATCTCGCCTGCCTTTTCAATCCAATCAGCCTCAAGAAGAGAAGTACCGATTGAGTGGCCGAGGTACTTCATAAAGGTGTAAGCCATACCGCCGCCGATAATGATAGTGTCGCACTTATCAATAAGGTTAGAGATTACGCCGATTTTATCAGAAACCTTTGCACCGCCGAGAATGGCAACAAGAGGTCTCTTAGGGTTAGCAAGCGCGCCGCCCATAAACTGAATTTCCTTTTGGATAAGATAACCGCAAACTGCAGGAAGATATGCAGCAACACCTGTTGTTGAGCAATGCGCTCTGTGTGCAGTACCGAATGCATCATTTACGAAAACATCTGCAAGAGAAGCAAGTTCCTTAGAGAAGTTCTCCTCATTCTTTGTTTCCTCTGCTCTGTAACGAACATTCTCGAGAAGCATAACCTCGCCGTCTTTAAGCTCTGAAGCAAGCTTCTTTGCATTTTCGCCAACAACCTCAGGGTCTTCTGCAAGCTTAACCTCAACGCCGAGATACTCAGAAAGCTTCTTTGCAACAGGAGCAAGGCTGAACTCAGGCTTATATTCTCCCTTTGGTCTGCCGAGATGTGAGCAAAGAATAACCTTTGCGCCGTTCTCCATAAGATACTTAATAGTAGGAAGAGCAGCAACAATTCTCTTATCGTTTGTAATTACGCCGTCTTTAAGCGGAACATTAAAGTCGCAACGGGCAAGAACTCTTTTACCCTTAACATCAATGTCTTCAATAGTCTTTTTATTTAAAGCTTCCATATCAATTCTCCTTTTTGAATTTTTAACGAATATATTATATAGCAAAAATAATGATAAATCAACAAAAAATCATAATTTGTGAAATATTTATCAATATTTTTATTCGCCGAAACCATATACTGTATTATTTTACAAAATCAAGCACCGTCTTAGTGATATTCTCGGCAGAAAGACCGAACTGCTTGAGAAGCTCCTTAGCAGGTCCGCTGTGGCCGAATTCATCATTTACTCCGATACGCTTAACAGGAGTAGGACAATTTTCGCTAAGGCACGAGCAAACAGCCTCGCCCAAGCCTCCGATTATGCTATGCTCCTCTACGGTAACAACCTTGCCTGTCTTTTTTGCGGAAGCAATTACAAGTTCCTCGTCAAGAGGCTTAATGGTTGCGATATTGATTACCTCTGCGTCAACGCCCTGCTCTGCAAGTGCCTTTGCCGCCTCGATTGCCTCGGCAACCATAAGGCCGTTTGCGATAACGGTGACATCCTTACCCTCTCTGACAAGCTCGCCTTTACCGATTTCAAATTTATAATCATCACTGTGGAATACAGGAACTGCAAGTCTGCCGAATCTGAGATAAACAGGTCCCTCGTACTCGTAAGCTGCCTTTACAGCCTGACGAGCCTCGACATCATCAGCCGGGCAAATAACAACCATACCCGGAATAGAACGCATAAGAGCGAAGTCCTCGCAGCACTGATGGCTTGCGCCGTCCTCGCCAACGCTGATTCCTGCGTGAGTAGCACCGATTTTAACATTAAGATGCGGATAGCCGATTGAGTTTCTAACCTGCTCAAATGCTCTGCCTGCCGCAAACATAGCAAACGATGAAGCAAACGGAACAAGTCCCATTGTACTCATACCTGCCGCAACGCAAATCATATTTGCCTCTGCGATACCGCAGTTAAAATGCTGATTTGGATATTCCTTCTTAAAAATGCCTGTCTTAGTGGCTGCCGAAAGGTCAGCGTCAAGAACTACAAGCTTATCTGCACCCTCTGCCGCAAGCTCCTTGAGCGCATTACCGTAACTGTCACGGGTAGCAATACATTTAATCTCGCTCATAATCACGCCTCCAATTTCTCAAGAACGGCACTAAGCTCTGCCATTGCAATATTATATTCTTCCTCGTTAGGTGCTTTGCCATGCCAGCCCACCTGATTTTCCATATATGATACGCCCTTGCCCTTAACGGTGTTCATAATAATTGCGAACGGCTTATCTGCCTTATGGAACAAATCAAAAGCACCCTCTAATGCGTCAAAATCGTTTCCGTCAATCACGGTAACATCAAATCCGAAAGCCTTGAGCTTTTCGTCGATTGGCTCAGCCGACATAACCTCGCTGCACGGTCCGTCAATTTGAAGTCCGTTGCAGTCGATAATTACGCAAAGGTTATCAAGCTTATACTGCTTGGCAAACATAAACGCCTCCCAAACCTGTCCCTCCTCGATTTCGCCGTCGCCGAGAAGTGAATAAACATTGACAGCCTTATTCATATACTTAGCAGCCTTAGCCATACCTGCCGCAACGCTGATACCCTGACCGAGAGAACCTGTGCTCATATCAATTCCCGGAACAGTATTCATATTAGGATGACCCTGAAGATAACTGTCTATATGACGAAGCGTTTTAAGGTCGTCCACAGGGAAAAATCCCTTATATGCCAATGCCGCATACAAGCCCGGAGCGCAATGTCCCTTAGAAAGAACAAATCTGTCTCTGTCCTCCCATTTAGGCTCATCTGCTCTGTATCTCATTTCTTTTCCGTACAGATATGCAAAAAGGTCTGCCGATGAAAGCGAGCCGCCGGGATGTCCGGCTTTTGCATTATAAGTACCCTCAATTATGCCCATACGAATTTTCGTTGCATATATTTCGAGTTCTTTTTTACATGATAAATCCATATAACTGACTCCTTCATTTATTATCGTCTTTATTGTAACAAATTATAGTTAATTGTGCAATAGAAAAATTAGTATAATACAAAGCTGTAATATTATTGATTTATCGCACCGTCTCATGTATAATTAAACTATAATTACACACACAGGAGGAGCTATGGAAACGAAATTACCAAAAGAAATATCCGATAACAAATGGATGAAATTTGTTATGAAGCTTATCCCGTTTTTACCGTTTTTGTCGGTGCTGTGGGTAAGAACAAACATTGACAGCGATACCTATTGGATACTTAAAACAGGCGAATACATATGTAATAACGGAATACCGAAAAAAGATTTTTTGACCATACACTCCGATATGGATTTGGTTGTTCAGCAATGGTTATCCGATGTTATATATTACAAAGCATATAGTGTAATGGGAGTTATGGGCGTGTTACTGGTAGTAATGGCGGCAATACTCATATTCGCTGCACTTATGTATAATCTGTGCAACCTTATAACAGGCAACAAGGTCAGGTCGGCTCTTGCGTCAATTTTAGTATGTGCGTCAATGTCGGCGTCTTTTGTCACAAGGCCTCAGGTATTCACCTATTGCATAATACTTGCGGAGCTGATATGCCTTGAAAAATACATCAAAGACGGCAAAACAAAGCATTTGCTGATACTTCCTGTTTTATCTGCGTTGCTTGTAAATTTGCACGCTTCAATGTGGACAATGCTGTTTATAATGTTGTTGCCTTATCTTGCAAACGCTTTGCCAATCAAGATAAAAGGAAAATCAATCGCCTGCTGCAAAATAACGCCTCTCATAGTAACAGCCGTCGCTATGATAATCTGCGGATTGATTACACCATACGGTATAAAGGGATTGACATTCTTATTCACGACATCAATCGGAAACAAGGTAAACAGTTCGATTATGGAGCTTACTCCGGTTGTGCTGTCAAAAAGCAGCGGTGACATTGTGCTGTTTCTCGTTCCTATTCTTATCACCGCCTGTTACATTCTACACAAGGGTGGTAAGACAACTCCCCGATATGTTCTTCTTAGCATTGGCACCGGTGCAATGATGTTTATGTATAGAAAGCTCGGAGCATACTTTATGATTGCTTCTGTGCCGTCTGTTTTGTATTACTTAAATGATATAGATATAATTTCATATCTTGAAAAGCTGAGCAAAAAGGAAGCACCGAAAAGCAAGAAAAAAAGTAACATTCCGCTTTTAGTAACTCTTATTTGTATTTTGTGCATCGGAATACTTGCTTACACCTTTATCGGCTTCGGCGCCAATGTAAACGAATTTGTTAAAAATAATGCTGCCAACGAAACAGCCGACGAAATCATAACGGCTATGGAACAAGATATGGCAGACAGTTCGATTACCAAAGACGACTTAGTGATTTACAACGGATTTAACATAGGCGGTTACTTAGAGTTTAAGGGGTATAAAACCTACATTGACGCAAGGGCGGATTCGTTTGTTGAGGAAGCGAACAACGATTTTGATTACCTTACGGAATACCATAATCTAAAAAGCGGAAATGTGTATTATAAAGATGTATTCGATAAGTACGATTTTGACTATGCAATAATCGGAACAACATATGAAAAGCCGCTTTATGTTCAGCTTGAACACGACAGCGATTATGAACTAATCTGCGAAAACGACGAGCTGGCATTATTCAAAACCGTTAAATAAATCAAAAACCGTAAGCTCTATGCTTACGGTTTTTTTACATCACTTGTTAGCAAAAGCACGATTCAGGAGCTTTATCGAAAAACTGTTTTCTGTTGAGAAAGGTTCTGAATTCTGCTTTTGGCGAACTTTGCTGTACGATTGTACCGCTTGTGAGCAAAAAACGAGATTCAGGAGCTTTATCGACAGAAAAAGGCCTCGGCGAAAATCGCCGAGGTCTATATTTTTTATTTCTTCTTATTAATTACTTATTGAGTGCAGCCTTAACTGATGCAAGCTCGTCAGCAAGTTCCTTAGGAAGCTTATCGCCAAACTTAGCATAAAGCTCGTCAACGCCCTTGAACTCTTCGTTCCA
This sequence comes from uncultured Oscillospiraceae bacterium, assembly GCA_900539165.1. Lineage (GTDB taxonomy): Bacteria > Bacillota > Clostridia > Oscillospirales > Acutalibacteraceae > Eubacterium_R. The sequence continues at coordinate 17,486 of UQAZ01000020.1, read as the reverse complement.
AGCGTCCTTATCAACATCGAGAATCTTGTCAAGCTCTTCTTCAGTCATATCAAGACCTTCAAGGTTGATGTCCTTAGCATATGGAAGGTAGCCGATTGCAGTTTCCTGAGCGTCAACCTTACCATCGCAACGGTCGATAATCCAATCGAGAACACGAAGGTTATCGCCAAAGCCCGGCCACAAGAAGTTGCCGTCATCGTCCTTACGGAACCAGTTGACATTAAAGATTTTAGGAGCCTTATCCTCGTCGAGAGTCTCGCCGATTTCAATCCAGTGCTTCCAGTAGTCACCCATATTGTAACCGCAGAATGGGAGCATAGCCATAGGGTCACGACGAACTACACCAACTGCACCTGTTGCAGCAGCAGTAGTTTCAGAACCCATGATTGAGCCTACGAATACACCGTTGTTCCAGCTCTTTGACTGATATACGAGAGGAGTAAGCTTCTCTCTACGACCGCCGAATACGAATGCAGAAATCGGAACACCGTTTGGATTCTCAAATTCTGATGAAAGGCATGGGCAGTTTGCAGTAGGAGCAGTAAATCTTGAGTTTGGATGAGCGCCCTTTTCTGTTGATGTTTGACCGTTCCAAGGATTGCCCTTCCAGTCGATAGCATTTGCAGGCGGGTTCTTATCGAGACCTTCCCACCAAACTGTATTATTATCAAGATTATGAGCAACATTTGTGAAGATTGTACCCTTCATTGTTGACTTCAAAGCGTTAGGGTTAGACTTCATATTTGTACCCGGAGCAACACCGAAGAAGCCGTTTTCAGGGTTGATAGCGTAAAGTCTGCCATCTTCGCCCTTCTTAATCCAAGCGATGTCATCACCAACAGTCCAAACCTTGTAGCCCTTTCTGAGGTATCCCTCCGGAGGGATAAGCATAGCAAGGTTGGTTTTACCGCAAGCTGATGGGAATGCAGCGCAGATATACTTAATTTCGCCGTTTGGCTTTTGGAGACCGAGAATGAGCATATGCTCAGCCTGCCAGCCCTCGTTCTTACCAAGGTATGAAGCGATACGAAGAGCAAAGCACTTCTTACCAAGAAGTACATTTCCGCCATATGCAGAGTTTACAGAGATAATTGTATTATCCTCAGGGAACTGAACAATCCATCTGTTCTCAGGGTCAACATTACACTTGCAGTGCATACCTCTTACCCAGTCATTGCTGTCGCCGAGTACATCGAGAACCTTCTTGCCTACTCTGGTCATAATGTTCATATTAAGAACTACATAGATAGAGTCGGTGATTTCGATACCGATTTTAGCGAGAGGTGAGCCAACAGGACCCATTGAGTAAGGAATGATATACATAGTTCTGCCCTCATATGAGCCGGCAGCAATTTTATATAACATATCATATGCTTTGTCAGGAGCCATCCAATGGTTTGTAGGACCTGCATCCTCTTCCTTAGTTGTGCAGATGAGTGTACGGTCTTCAACACGTGCAACGTCGTTTACTGCAGTTCTGTGCAGGTAGCAGTCAGGAAGAAGCTCCTCGTTGAGTTTAATCATCTCGCCTGTTTCTACTGCTTCAGCCTTAAGAGCAGCAATCTGCTCCTCTGAGCCGTCAATCCACACAATCTTTGATGGCTTGAGAAGCTCTACTTTCTCGTCAAGCCACGCAAGGAGGGTTGGATTTTTAGTAAGATTTGATTCCATAAATCTGATCTCCTTTAACATTTTTGTCGTTTACAAATTCGGACTTCGGAACTGTAAAAATATCCTAATCCGTTAGTATGATTATACCTATTTTCATTACCAAATTCAATAGAAAGCGTCAAAATTCATTAATTTGTTACATTAATACGCGTTCTATTGATAATTTTTTGTCAATATTTTATACTGTCCAAAGGCATTGTCGCATAGGCATTCAAATTTTCGCCTGCAACAGTACCCGAAATATACTCAAAATACCCCTGCGAAGCAATCATTGCCGCATTGTCTCCGCAATACTTTAACTCAGGAAGCGTCAAACTCCAGCCGTGTCGGTCGCACATTTTTTCAGACTCAGCTCTAAGCTTACTGTTGGCAGAAACACCACCGGCTATCACAAGCTTATTATACCCCAAATTTTCTGCCGCACTCTCAAAATTTGCAAGCAGGCAATCAACAACAGCCTTTTGAAACGAAGCCGCCAAATCCGCCGTATTAATTTCCTCGCCCTTTTGCTTTGCGTTATGCACAATATTAATTACGGCAGTTTTTAGTCCGCTGAACGAATAATCGTACGGTGCGTCGTGAATTTTAGGGTGAGGAAATGCAAAAGCGTTTTCGTCTCCGCTTGGTGAAAGCCTGTCAATGCTGATACCGCCCGGGTATTCAAGTCCCATTGTTCTGCCCGCCTTATCGAGAGCCTCACCCGCCGCATCATCTCTTGTCTTGCCTATAACCTCAAAATCGGTATAAGATTTAACCGCAACAATGTGGCTGTGACCTCCGCTGACAACGAGGCATAAAAACGGAGGCTCAATCGGACAAGAAATATAATTAGATGCAATATGTCCTCTCAAATGATGGACAGGCACAAGAGGGGTGTCGGTAGCCTGACAAAGTCCCTTGGCAAAGCTCACGCCGACAAGCAACGAGCCTATAAGTCCGGGCGCATAAGTAACAGCCACGGCGTCAATGTCCTTCATAGTGCAACCCGCCCGAGAAAGTGCTTCCTCAACAACACCGCTGATACTTTCCGCATGTCTGCGTGAGGCAATTTCAGGCACGACACCGCCGTACAGCTTATGTTCCTCAAGCGAGGTCGCTATAACATTTGATAAAACCTCTCGTCCGTTTTCGACAACCGCAGCGGCTGTCTCGTCACAAGACGACTCAATTCCTAAAATTTTCATTTTATTTCCTCTATTTACTAATGTGATTATTTATATCCTGTATATGTTTCTGTTTGAAATCATCATCATACTGAGTAAGCGGATACAATTTGTTATAAATCTCGTTGATTTTATCATCGCTGATTTTTCGTTCTCCGGATTCATATGCTCTAATTAATTTGTTTATCTGATTTCTCTTTATCACTTTTACATCCGATTGGGCGTTAAGTTCAATTTTTTTGAGTTTGCACCTTTCGGAAAATACAATTATCGAATACATAGGTATATCGTCTTGCAAGTATTCTGCAAGGCATCTCATATGTAATTTATTTTGCATAATAGGATTTAGAAATTTTTCTTTTTTAGCTTTTTTACCCTTACCCTGCGGTAATGTTTGAGTCCACATTTTATAGCGTTCGTTTCCAAAAATCCATCCGCTGTAATTCTTACTTTCAAAAACATATATTCCCTGTGGCGAAATCAACAAAACATCAGCTTCTGTTGTTTCATCATTTTTAGGTAAATAAACATTAAATAAAAATTTACATCCTGATTTTTCATACTGTCTCAGGTACTTATATATTCTGTATTCACCTTGAGCACCTATATCATTTAATACACTAAACAATGTTTTTTTAGTGTCCTTACGATATGTTGACCTTGTATAAATAAGAACATTTGGCAATAAATACACAACAAAAATTGTGATAAAAACTAAAAATATCAATTTGAAAATAACCTCATATAATTCAATCATAGTTATTCCTCTAAATACTTTGTCATTATGACTGCGTCTTCTGTGGGGTCGGTATAAAACTTTGGGCGAATGCCGACATTTTCAAATCCGAATTTTGTATAAAGTGCTATTGCCGGAGCGTTACTTTTTCTCACCTCAAGGGTGACAAAATCCGCCTGAACACAGAGCTGTTCGTTTATGAGCATTTCTGCTATTCCCCGTCGTCTGAATTCGGGCAGAACGGCAACATTTGTCACATAGCCCTCGCCACAAAAAACCTGCAAGCCCATATAGCCTACCGTTTTTTTATCAAGCATTGCCACTAAAAAATGCGAGGTGTCCAAACCAAGCTGAGCCTCCAAATTCTCCCTGCTCCAAGGGTGCGAAAAGCAAGTCTGCTCGATATTCAAAACACCGTCAATGTGGCAGTTTCTCATTTTTTCAATAACTACATCAGTGTGCATCATACCATGTCTTTCCGATATTTCCGTCAGCCTTCAGCCTAACCTTCATACTGCATGCATTTTCCATTTCCTCACAAACAAGCTTTAATGCTCTGTCGGCATCCTTTTCGCTCACCTCAACAATAAGCTCGTCGTGTACCTGCAAAATAAGTCTTGCGTCCAGCTTTTCCTCTGTAATTCTTTTATCAACTCTTATCATTGCGATTTTAATAATATCTGCGGCTGTACCCTGAATAGGCATATTACGAGCAATTCTTTCGCCGCCCGAGCGAACCATAAAATTAGAAGCGTTAAGTTCAGGCAAATATCTTCTGCGCTTAAAGAGAGTTTCGCTGTAACCTCTGTCTCGTGCAAGTTCAATAACATTGCTCATATATTCTCTGACGCCGTTATATGTGTTGAGATAATTGTCGATATATTCCTGCGCCTGCTTACGAGTTACACCAATATCCTTAGCAAGGCTGAATGCGCCTATACCGTATACAATTCCGAAATTAACCGCCTTAGCACTTGAACGCATCTGCTTTGTAACCATTTCAACAGGGAGATTAAACACCTGAGAAGCGGTAATGGTATGAATATCCGCACCGCTGTTAAAGGCATTAATCATATTCTCATCGTTTGCAAGGTCGGACAAAACACGCAATTCAATTTGGCTGTAATCGGCATCAACAAGAGTGTTGCCGTCACTCGCAACGAAAAATCTACGCATTTCTCTGCCAAGCTCGGTACGAATCGGTATGTTCTGCAAATTAGGCTCAAGAGAACTGATACGACCCGTACGGGTTTCAACCTGATTAAAAGAAGTATGGATTCTGCCGTCGTCATCAATCGCCTTCAACAATCCGTCACAGTATGTTGATTTTAGCTTTGTAAGCGTACGATATTCAAGAATCAAATCAATAACGGGATTTTCATCTCTAAGACTGTCAAGAACCTCGGCATTTGTCGAGTATCCACTCTTAGTTTTCTTCTTGCACGGAAGTCCCAAATCCTCAAACAAAGCTATGCCAAGCTGTTTTGGTGAATTAATATTAAATTCGTGTCCTACCGCCTCATAAATAAGCGAGGTAAGCTCATCAATTCGTGTTGAAAGTTTCGATGAAAAAGCTTCTATTCCTACTCTGTCAACCGAAAATCCCACAACCTCCATCTTAGCAAGCACTCTTGCAAGCGGAAGTTCAATGTCGGTAAGCAGATGAATTTGGTCTGCCTCGAAGAGAAGTTCGTTAGTTTTTTCAAACAACGGTTTTAGCATTGCGGCGGATGTTACATTTTCATCTGTTGAACTGAGAGCATTTTTATATTCGGGGGTTGCCACAGAATACTCAAGTCCCAAATGGCTGACCGAATAATTATTATCGGAGGGTTTAAGAAGATATGCGCTGAGCATTAAATCTCCGCACACATTTTCACATTCAACTCCGAGAGCAGCTGCAAGCCTGTGCAAATACTTTGAATTATAAGTGTATTTTTTACAATTTTTATTAGCAAAGAAATTGCGAACAAAATACTTATATTCCGGAGTTTCCGACGGCATTACAATCACAGTATCGTCAAAAGCAAAATACAAATCACTTATGGCATTATCAATTATTACAGGATAAACATAAGCGTCATTGTCACCTATTTTTTCAAGCAAATAATCTGCATCAACGCAAGTAAGTCGCTCAATAACTCGACTCTGTGCAGGCTCATCGGGAGTAAGCATCGCATCATTTGCATTAAGATTAAACTTATCAATGAGAGAGAAAAGTTCAAGTCTTACAAATTCTGCGGCAGCCGCATTTTTCTCACCGCCCGATATAACGTAATCATTAATATCGGTACTGACGGGTGCATCTGTAACGATTTCACCGAGTTTAAGCGAAAGATAAGCGTTATCCTTATCAGCTTTCAGCTTTGCACGAACGCCCGGCTTAACATCAATATCATCAATGTTTTCATATATATAATCCAATGTCTTAAAACGAGAAATCAAGTCGAGAGCAGTCTTTTCGCCGAGACCCTTTACACCGGGAATATTATCGGAGCTGTCCCCCTGTAACGCTTTAACCTGAATTAAATCGTGAGGCTCAACTCCGTAAGCGTCAAATATTGCCTTTTCGTCCATAATGTCGGTTGACTTAGTTCTTGCAAGCAAAACCTTAACGCCGTCGTGAGCAAGCTGCAAACTGTCCCTGTCACCTGTTGCAAGGAAGCAGGTATCACCCTTTTCACGGCAAGCCTTAGCAAGAGTTCCGAGAATATCGTCAGCCTCCCAACCCTCACATTCAAGCACCTTAATCCCGAGAAGTTTAAGAATATTTTTAACAACAGGCATCTGCGCACGAAGCTCATCGGGCATTGCGTGTCTGCCTGCCTTATAATCGTCATACATTTTATGCCTGAATGTAGGTGCGTGCAAATCAAATGCCACCGCAATGGCATCGGGTTTGCATATATCTTCAAATCTTAGCATCATATTAAGAAAACCGTACACGGCATTGGTATAATCACCCTGCTTTGTTGTAAGCAATTTAATGCCGTAAAAAGCACGGTTTATGATACTGTTTCCGTCTAAAACCAATAAAGTCATAAAGATAACCTCAAAATATATAATATGATTTATTATACCACATTAGTTCTGTCTTTACAACAAAAAAGCACCCCGACCTTTTACAGTCGAGGTGTGCAAATTATAACAAATTAAACAAGCTCAATGATGCACATTTCTGCTGCATCGCCTCTACGAGGGCCTGTTTTAATTATACGAGTGTAACCACCGTTTGTTGCTTCGTACTTAGGAGCGATTTCATCAAAAAGCTTCTTAACAACATCTTCCTTAGTAATATAAGCAAGAGCCTGTCTTCTTGAATGAAGTGTATTCTCCTTACCGAGAGAAATCATTCTCTCAGCCATTGCACGAACTTCCTTTGCTCTGGTAACGGTTGTTTCAATTCTGCCGTTCTCAAGAAGATAAGTAACCAATCCTCTGAGCATAGCCTGTCTGTGGTCGGTTGGACGACCGAGTTTTCTGCTACCTGGCATTGAAATTCCCTCCTTTAGTCTTCTTCCTTGCTAAGTTTGAAACCAAGAGTATCAAGCTTGCCGATAACTTCGTCAAGTGACTTACGACCAAGGTTTCTAACTTTCATCATATCTTCTTCGGATTTGCCAATCAAATCCTCGACTGTGTTAATTCCTGCTCTCTTCAAGCAATTAAAGGAACGAACAGAAAGGTCAAGCTCTTCAATAGTCATCTCGAGAACCTTCTCCTTACCGTCATCATCCTTTTCAACCATAATTTCGGCATTGCCCATTTCCTCAGAAAGGTCAACGAAGAGGTTGAGATGCTCATTGAGAATCTTAGCAGCGAGTGATGCTGCCTCATCAGCCGGAATAGTACCGTCTGTTTCAACATCGAGAATAAGCTTGTCAAAATCGGTTTGCTGTCCTACACGGGTGTTTTCAACTGTGTAATTAACCTTCAAAACAGGAGTATAGATAGAATCAATAGCGATAGTACCGATTGGTAAATCCATAATCTGCTTATTACGGTCACAAGGTACATATCCTCTGCCATTGTCTGCTGTAAGCTCCATGCTAACCTGAGCGCCCTCATCAAGATATGCAAGATGAAGCTCCGGATTAAGAATCTCGACGCTGCTGTCGCACTGAATGTCGCCTGCAGTGATTTCGCCCTCACCCTTTGCGTTAATGTAAAGGGTTTTAGCTTCCTCGTCGTGAATCTTGAGAATAACATTCTTGAGGTTAAGAACAATCTCTGTTACATCCTCTTTAACATGAGGAATGGTTGAAAATTCATGTTGTACACCGTCTATCTTAACGGAAGTGATTGCATAGCCCGGAAGTGATGAGAGAAGAACTCTTCTCATTGAGTTTCCGAGAGTTGTGCCGAAGCCTCTCTCAAGAGGTTCAACAACAAATCTGCCAACGCTTCTGCTTCCTTGAGTAGATAAATCTACTATTTCGATATTAGGCTTATCAATTTCGATCATCTAAAAGCCTCCTAAAAATAAGTTGTTTTGTTTTCGCTAAATAACAAATAGCAAGCTAATTATTATTTAGAGTAGAACTCAACGATTAAATGCTCTTCAACAGGAGTTGCGATTTCTTCTCTTTCAGGAAGTGCAACAACCTTTGCTGTCATATTGTCAGCGCTAACCTCGAGCCACTTTGCAGTTGGACGAGAAGCGTTAGCCTCAACAAGATTCTTAAACTCGTCTGTTGACTTGCTTGAATCCTTAACAGCAATAACATCACCGATTTTTACAAGGTATGACGGAATGTCAACCTTTGCACCGTTTACGGTGAAGTGAGCATGGTTTACAAGCTGGCGAGCCTGAGCTCTTGAGCTAGCAAAACCTGCGGTGTAAACAATATTGTCTAAACGGCTTTCGCAAAGCTGAAGAAGGTTTGTACCTGTAACGCCTTCCTTACGCTCTGCCATAAGAAAATACTTGTGGAACTGACCTTCGCTTACGCCGTAGTATCTACGAGCAGACTGCTTTGCACGAAGCTGAAGACCATATTCTGAAGTCTTTTTACGATTTTGACCATGCTGGCCCGGTGCATAGGAACGACGCTCCAATGCACATTTGCCTGTATAACATCTGTCACCCTTGAGGAAAAGCTTCTTTCCTTCACGACGACAGAGCTTACAAGCAGGTCCTGTATATCTTGCCATATCAAGTAACCTCCAATTAATTATACACGACGTCTCTTTGGCGGACGACATCCGTTATGTGGGATAGGAGTAACATCTTTAATAAGACTTACATCGAGGCCTGCTGACTGAAGCGCTCTAATAGCTGCTTCACGACCTGCACCCGGACCCTTAACATAAACTTCAACAGTTTTCATACCATGCTCTGTTGCAATCTTAGCTGCAGTTTCTGCTGCTGTCTGAGCTGCAAACGGAGTAGACTTCTTTGAACCACGGAAACCCATTTCACCGGCAGATGCCCATGATACTGCGTTACCCTGTGTATCAGTAATTGTTACGATAGTATTGTTGAAGGTTGACTGAATATGAACAACGCCACGTTCAATATTCTTCTTCTCACGCTTTTTGCGTGTTGAAGCTGTCTTCTTAGTAGCCATACTGAATATTCCTCCTACTTTACTTCTTCTTGTTTGCTACGGTTCTCTTTGGACCCTTGCGTGTTCTTGCGTTATTTTTAGAGGTCTGTCCTCTTACAGGAAGGCCCTTAATGTGACGCGTGCCACGGTAGCAACCGATTTCTTTAAGTCTCTTAATGTCGAAAGCAACATTTCTGCGAAGGTCACCCTCTACATCAAGGTTATTTGTGATGTAATCGCTAAGCTTCTTTACATCATCTTCTGTTAAATCTCTGCAACGAGTGTCAGGATCAACGCCTGTTGCTTCGATAATCTTGTCTGAGGTTGTTTTGCCAATACCATAAATATAGGTAAGACCGATTTCAACTCTCTTGTCATTAGGTAAGTCAACACCTGAAATACGTGCCATACTACAGTTTACCTCCGATTATTAATTCAGGATTAGCCCTGACGCTGTTTGTGCTTTGGATTTTCACAGATAACCATTACTTTTCCATTGCGCTTAATAACTTTGCATTTGTCGCAAATTTTCTTTACAGAAGGTCTAACTTTCATTTGAATATCCTCCTTGAATTTACTTTGAACGCCATATGATACGACCTTTACTCAAGTCGTATGGTGACATTTCCATTGTTACCTTATCACCGGGAAGAATACGAATGTTGTTCATTCTGAGCTTTCCGCTGATATGGGCTGTAATAATGTGGTCGTTTTGCAGAGCCACCTTGAATGTTGTATTAGGCAGCGACTCAACCACAGTACCTTCAACTTCTATCATATCTGACTTAGACATCATTTTACCTCTCTAATAATTAAGTATGATGTTAGTATTATCCGGAATCACATTCCGGCGTAATCGCCTGCAATTCAACTTTGCCTATCGTCAAGCTCTCGTTAAAATCACCGGTCCGTTAGATGTGATTGCAATAGTATGCTCAAAATGAGCGCTATGCTTACCGTCACAGGTTTTTACGGTCCAGCCGTCCGAAAGCTGCTTTACCTTATAGGTTCCCAGATTAATCATTGGTTCAATTGCCAATGTCATTCCGGGTGATAGTCGGATACCACGACCTGCGTGTCCGAAGTTCGGTACGCTTGGTTCTTCGTGAAGCTTTTTTCCAACTCCGTGACCTACAAAATCACGAACTACACCGTAGCCACGCTCTTCACAGTAGGTCTGTACCGCATTTCCTATATCGCCGATTCTGTTGCCCGGGACAGCAGCCTCAATGCCCTTATACAAAGACTCTCTGGTTGTGTCCACCAGCCGCTTTACCTCGGGAGAGCAAGTCCCGCAGATAAAAGTAGCAGCATTGTCGCCGTTATATCCATGCTTTGCGGCACCCAAGTCGATTGACACGATGTCTCCGTCCTGAAGAACTCGCTTCTTACTTGGGATGCCGTGGATAACTTCATCATTTATAGATATACATGCGGTAGCAGGATAACCACCGTAGTTTAGAAAGTTCGGTTCTGCACCGCACTTCTTTATGAAATCGTAAGCCAACTTATCAATCTCGTAGGTAGTAACACCCGGCTTAACAGCCTCGCCTGCCACCTGTAATGCTTGAGCCGAGATAATACAAGCTTCTTTCATAAGCTCCAACTCACGACTGCTTTTAAGCACTATCATGTTAATCCTCCAATGCAGCGAATACGAGCGATGTTGTATCCGAAACCTCTTCCTGTCCCTCTACAACCTTGAGCTTGCCGAGATTTTCATAGAAGCCCTTGAGAGGCTCTGTCATCTCGTGATACTCAACAAGACGGGCAAGTACAGTTTCAGGAGCATCGTCCTTACGCTGAACTAATTCTCCGCCGCAAGCGTCACATACGCCGTCTACCTTAGGCTTTTTATATTCCATATGGTAGGAATTAGCGCACTTTGAACATACTCTGCGGCCGGACATTCTGGCAATAATCTTCTCATCAGGTACTTCAATATCAATTACCTTATCAATATCAATCCCCATTTCCACCAAAGCCTGAGCCTGTGGGATAGTTCTTGGGAAACCGTCGAGAATAAAGCCGTTTTTACAATCGTCGTCTTTAAGACGATCCTTGATAATACCGATTACAACCTCATCCGGAACAAGCTGACCGGCTTCCATATAAGCCTTAGCCTTGAGTCCCATCTCTGTACCGTTCTTGAGAGCAGCACGAATGATGTTACCTGTTGAGATTGTCGGAATATTAAGCTTTTCACAAATCTTTTCTGCCTGAGTGCCTTTTCCTGCACCCGGAGCACCTAAAAGGATAAGTTTCATTTCATAACTCCTTTCGATTAATCAAGGAAGCCTTTATAATGACGCATCATCATCTGTGATTCAAGCTGACGAACTGTTTCAAGTGCAACGCCAACCAAAATGATAAGTGATGTACCGCCCATTGTAATGCTCATACCGCCGTCTTTTCCGCCCTCGGTGAGAGGAGGAATTGCTGCGTCGCAGATAAGAGAATATACAATCGGGAACAGAGCTACAACAGAAATCATAAGCGCACCGATGAGGGTGAGTCTTGAAATGATTTTAAGAATGTAGTCTGATGTTGGACGGCCCGGACGGATTCCCGGAATAACGCCGTTATTTTTACGAAGATTGTTCGCCATTTCTATTGGGTTGTACTGAATTGTACTATAGAAGTAAGCGAAGAAGATAATGAGAATGAAGTACATTCCTGCGTACCACCAAGAGTCGCTCTGGAAGGCTTTAAAGAACTTCTCCCAGAAAGTGCCTTCATACTTGCTGCTTGAAAGGAACATCTGAACAGTTCCCGGAAGCGAAAGAATTGAGGAAGCGAAGATGATAGGAAGAACGCCTGACATATTAACCTTGATAGGCATATGTGTTGACTGACCGCCATACATCTTTCTGCCGACTACTCTCTTAGCGTACTGAATAGGAAGTCTTCTTTCAGCATTGTCGAGAAGTACAATATACGCAATCATAAGAATGAAGATTACGATTACAACAGGAACGAGTATTTTGTATACAAGTCTGTCTGTTGCGATGTACTGGAATAATTGCTTAATGATGGTTGGGAAACGAGATGCGATACCTGCAAAAAGTATGATTGAAATACCGTTGCCGATACCCTGAATGGAAATCTGTTCACCAAGCCACATAATTACGGCTGTGCCTGCAGTAAGAACGGCAATAATTACAACTGCCTGGAATACTGCATCAAAGCCTGTGTACGCAGCACCGTTTACATTAGTAGCAAGGAAGCCCTGCGCACGAAGATAGAAGAAATAAGCGAGTGACTGTAAAAGTCCGAGAGCTACTGTCAAGAATCTTGTGATAGCTGTAATCTTTTTTCTTCCTTCTTCGCCCTCTTTCTGAAGGTTTTCCAAAGCAGGAATAGCAACAGAAAGAAGCTGAATAATGATTGATGAGTTGATGTACGGAGTGATTGACATAGCGAAGATAGTTCCGTATGTGAAAGCACTACCCGTCATCAAGCTCAAATAAGTCATAATAGTGTTGCCCTTACCAACATCAATTTCTTCAACGATGTTTACGAACGGAACAGGAATAACTGAGCCGATTCTGAAAATTAAGATGATAAAAGCAGTAAAGAGAAGTTTTTTTCTGATTTCCGGAATTTTGAATGCGTTAATGATAGTTTTAATCATTTACAGCACCTCCACCGTACCACCAGCAGCTTCAATCTTTGCCTTTGCCGACTCACTTACAGCAGTAACCTTAACGGTCAAAGCCTTAGTGATTTCGCCTTTGCCAAGCACCTTAATACCGTCGAGAGTCTTTTTAATAAGACCACTCTCGATAAGGCTCTGAGCATCAACTGTTGCGCCTGCTTCAAATCTCTTTTCAAGATCAGAAACATTAACAGTGGCATATTCAGTAGCAAAGATGTTGTTGAATCCTCTCTTTGGTACTCGTCTTTGAAGTGGCATCTGACCGCCTTCAAAGCCCGGGCGTCTGCTGTAACCGGAACGAGCCTTTTGACCCTTATGTCCCTTACCGGCTGTCTTGCCTTGGCCTGAGCCTGCGCCACGACCGATTCTCTTTACAGCTTTCTTAGAGCCCTCTGCAGGAGAAAGTTCATGTAATTTCATCTATGCGCCCCTCCTTATTCTACAATTGTTACAAGGTGAGAAATCTTAGCGATTTTACCCTGTGTCTGTGCATTATCAGGTTGTTCTGTTACATTGCCGATTTTGCGAAGACCAAGTGAGTGTGCGGTTGCAATTTGATCCTTCTTGCTACCGATTAAGCTCTTTGTGAGCTGAATTTTAACAGTTGCCATAATCAAATTCCTCCTTAACCCACGATTTCCTTAACGCTCTTGCCACGGATAGCTGCAACTTCTTCACCGGTTCTGAGCTGGCTCAAGCCGTTGATTGTTGCTCTAACAACGTTGCAAGGGTTGTTTGAACGGATTGCCTTAGTACGGATATCCTTAATACCTACTGTCTCAACAACAGCACGAACAGGACCGCCTGCGATAACTCCGGTACCCTTTGGAGCAGGCATAAGAAGAACCTCTCCTGCGCCGAACTTACCCTTAATTTCGTGAGGAATTGTTGTTCCTCTGAGTGAAACTCTAATTACATTTTTCTTTGCATCCTCGATACCCTTACGAATAGCATCAGGAACTTCGCCTGACTTACCGATACCGAAGCCTACAAGTCCGTTACCGTCGCCTACTACTACAAGAGCTGCGAATTTGAAAATTCTACCACCCTTAACTGTCTTAGATACACGATTGATAGTAACTACTCTTTCTTCAAGTTCCATTGAAGATACATCAATTTTATTTGTCATAACAATTAACTCCCTTCCTTAGAACTCAAGTCCGCCTTCACGAGCGCCGTCTGCAAGAGCAGCGACTCTGCCGTGATAAACGTAACCGCCACGATCGAATACGCATTCCTTAATGCCCTTCTCTGTGGCTCTCTCTGCGATTTTCTTACCAACAGCCTTAGCTGCTTCAACGTTACCGCCGTACTGAGCAAATTCCTTCTCAACGGTTGATGCCTGAGCGAGTGTTACACCTGCTTCGTCATCAATAAGCTGAGCGTAGATATTGCTGAGGGAGCGATATACATTGAGTCTTGGACACTGAGCAGTGCCGCTAATCTTTCCACGAACACGAACGTGACGCTTCTTTCTTGCGATATTAGAATCTTGTCTTGAAACCATTGTAATTCACTCCTTCCTTTATTTCTTACCTGCTTTGCCTTCTTTACGGCGAATATGCTCTTCAGCATATTTAATGCCCTTGCCCTTATATGGCTCCGGTGGTCTCTTTTCACGAACCTGAGCTGCGAACTGACCTACGGCCTGCTTGTCTGCACCGCTGATAACGATTGCATTAGCATTAGGACATTCAACCTTAACTCCTTCAGGAGCTTCCATAATAACCTGGTGTGAAAAACCAAGGTTCATTGTAAGAGTATTGCCAGAAGCTGATACTCTGTAACCAACACCGTTTACCTCAAGATTCTTCTTGAATCCCTCAGTAACACCTGTAACCATATTAGCGACAAGCGCTCTATACAAGCCGTGCATAGCTCTGTGTTCCTTGTCGTCAGATGGTCTCTGAAAAGTAATCTCGCTGCCGTTTACTGTAACAGTGATGTCCTTATTAACATCCTGTGAAAGAGTACCGTTTGGTCCCTTTACGGTTACAGTGTTTGCGTCGTTTACGGTAACTTCAACGCCGGCAGGAATAACGATAGGCTTTAATCCAATTCGTGACATCCTTGCTGCACCTCCTTACCAAACGAATGCGAGAACTTCGCCGCCAACATTTTGCTTGCGAGCCTCTCTGTCAGTCATAATACCTTTTGATGTTGAAACGATTGCAATACCGAGGCCCTTCATTACCTTTGGCATATCCTCAACATTTGAGTAAATTCTAAGACCCGGCTTAGAAACTCTGCGAAGACCGGTAATAACCTGTGCCTTGTTTTCGGTATACTTGAGTGTTACACGGATAACACCCTGCTTTTCGTCGTCGATAACTTTATATGATGCGATATAGCCTTCATCAAGAAGAATCTGAGCGATTGCCTTCTTCATATTTGATGCAGGAATATCTACTGTTTCGTGTTTTGCTGAGTTCGCGTTACGAATTCTTGTAAGCATATCAGCGATTGGGTCTGTAATATGCATTGATATTTCCTCCTTATAAATTTAGCAATTCTCGATTTACCAAGATGATTTCTTTACGCCCGGAATCTCACCCTTGTGAGCGAGTTCTCTGAAGCATACACGGCATACGCCATACTTACGAAGATAAGCATGAGGTCTACCGCAGATCTTACATCTGTTGTAAGCTCTTGTTGAGAACTTAGCAGGCTTCTGCTGCTTTACTTTCATTGATGTCTTTGCCACGATAATCCCTCCTTACTCTGCAAACGGAGCGCCCATAAGCTTGAGCAACTCTCTTGCTTCTTCGTCTGTGTTTGCTGTGGTAACCATAATAATGTCCATACCACGAACCTTGTCAATCTTGTCGTAATCGATTTCAGGGAAAATCAACTGCTCCTTGATACCCATAGCATAGTTACCACGGCCATCAAATGAGTTAGGATTGATACCTCTGAAGTCACGAACTCTCGGAAGAGCGAGATTGTAGAATCTGTCAAGGAATTCATACATTCTGTCGCCACGAAGAGTTACTTTTACGCCGATTGGCATACCTTCACGCAATTTGAAGTTAGCTACTGATTTCTTTGCCTTACAGATGATAGGCTTTTGACCTGTAATCTGAGTAAGGTCGCTGACAATAGCGTCTACTACCTTTGAATTTTCACGAGCCTCGCCGCAACCAACATTGATTACAATCTTGTCAAGCTTTGGGATTTGCATAACAGATTTGTATTCGAATTTCTTCATCAATGCAGGTGCTACTTCCGACCTATAAAGCTCTTTAAGTCTTGCTGCCATTTGTTATGTCCTCCCTTTCTTAAAACTCGTGTCCGCATTCCTTGTTTTTGCAAACACGGATGCCGCCCTTTTTGTGGCCAACTCTTGTCGGCTGCTTGCACTTAGGGCATACTAACTGTACCTTTGAAGCGTAGAGTGCGGATTCAACCTCTACAAGTCCGCCTGTCTCGCCCATTCTTGTAGGCTTAACATGCTTTGTAACAACATTAACGCCTTTAACGATAACCTTGTCCTCAGCCGGACTTACAGCGATAACCTCGCCCTGAACGCCCTTTGACTTACCGGAAAGAACCTGTACGGTATCACCGGTCTTAACAAACATCTTTTTCATTCTGCGCACCTCCATTAAAGTACTTCCGGAGCGAGAGAAAGAATCTTCATGTAATCCTTTTCACGAAGCTCTCTTGCTACGGGGCCAAAAATACGGGTGCCTTTAGGAGTTTTATCCTCCTTAATAATTACGGCAGCATTTTCGTCGAAACGAATATACTGTCCATCATCACGACGTACACCTTTAGTTGTACGAACGATGACTGCTTTAACAACTTCGCCCTTCTTAACGATGCCACCCGGAGCAGCCTTCTTTACAGAAGCTACGATAACATCGCCAATGTTGGCATACTTTCTGCCTGAGCCGCCGAGTACACGAATGCAAAGGATTTCCTTAGCGCCTGTATTGTCAGCAACCTTCAAACGACTTTCTTGTTGTATCACAGTGTTTACCTCCTTCGTACTGCAAAATAACACTTTGCTAAGTTGCAGTTATTATTTTTTTGACTAAATTAATAGACTTTATTTCTCAAAGCTGTAATTCGCAATGATTACTTAGCCTTTTCGATAATTTCAACAACACGCCAATTCTTATCCTTGCTCATAGGACGACATTCCATAATCTGAACCTTATCGCCTACGCCGCACTCGTTATTCTCGTCGTGTGCCTTATACTTAACAGACTTATCAACAATCTTATTATAAAGAGGGTGCTTAACTCTGTCCTTAATAGTAACAACTACTGTTTTGTCCATCTTATCAGATGTAACAATACCTACTCTTGTCTTTCTGAGGTTTCTATCCATTAATCAGTTACCTCCTTTAGGAATTAGCGTTTTCAAGTTCGATAGCTCTCTCAACTGTCATGATACGAGCAATATCTTTCTTGACCGCTTTAATTCTCATAGGGTTCTCGAGCTGATTGATAGCCTGCTGGAAATGAAGATTGAAAAGCTCTTCTTTAAGCTCTGCCAACTTCTTTGCTCTCTGCTCTGCAGAAAGTTCTCTGATTTCTGATGCTTTCATTACTGCTCGCCTCCCTCTTCTTTTTTAACAAACTTACATTTTACCGGAAGCTTGTTGGCTGCAAGTCTCATAGCCTCACGAGCTACATCCTCGCTAACGCCTGCAAGCTCAAACATTACCTTGCCCGGCTTAACTACTGCTACCCAGTAGTCAA
>UQAZ01000019.1 GCA_900539165.1 uncultured Oscillospiraceae bacterium | reverse complement strand
GAAGTTACAGGCAATCCGATTTCGTCAGCCTGTGTATTTCCGCCGTGCTTCTTAACAATTACATCGTCAAGAATATACTTCATAACTGAAGCAGAAAGTCCTGTTGTGTAAGAATTCAAAATAACAGCTATTGCATTATCAGAAAGTATCTTTTCCACTTCCAACATAAAGTCATAAATACAATCTTCAAGTCGCCATATTTCGCCCTTAGGACCTCTTCCGTATGACGGAGGGTCAAGAATTACTATATCATAGCTGTTGCCTCTGCGTTGCTCTCTTTTTACAAATTTCAAGCAATCGTCAACAATCCATCTGACATCACCGTCTGCAACACCGGAAGCGGCTGCATTTTCTTTTGCCCAATTAGTCATACCCTTTGAGGCATCAACATGAACAACAGATGCACCCTCTTTTAGGCAAGCAACGGTAGCTGCACCTGTATATGCAAAGAGATTTAATACCCTTACATTTTTTCTGTCGGATGATTTAATCAAATTTCTGACATAGTCCCAATTAACCGCCTGCTCGGGAAACAATCCCGTGTGCTTAAAGCCCATTGTTTTAATGTTAAAGGTGAGGTCCTTATATCTAACCTGCCACGCTGCGGGGATTTTAGAATAAACCTGCCACTGACCTCCGCCCGTCTTAGACCTTACATATCTTGCGTTTGGCTGATACCAAAGTCTGTTTTCTCTTTCGCTTCTCCAAATAACCTGAGGATCGGGACGAACCAGAATTTCTCTTGTCCATCTCTCAAGCTTTTCACCTGACGAGCAATCAATAAGCTCGTAATCCTTCCAATCGGTTGAATATCTCATTATGACAATCTTTCCTTAACTACCTGTGCGATTTCCTCGCCTAATTTTTGAATGTGATTAATATCCTTGCCTTCAAGCATTACCCTTACCAAAGGCTCGGTACCGCTTACTCTCACAAGAACTCTGCCGTCACCCATAAGCTCCATTTCAGCCTTTTGAGTTGCAGCAATAATATATTCATCGTTGTTATATTTTTGCTTACCCTCCGGTGATACCTTGACATTAATCAAAACCTGAGGATATACAGTCATTACGGAAGCAAGCTGGGAAAGCTTCTTTTGGCTCTTAACAACCGTTTCTACCAATTTAACACCCGACAGCTCACCGTCTCCCGTGGTGGCGTAATCAAGAAAAATAACATGTCCCGACTGTTCGCCGCCGATGTTATAGCCGTCCTTTAACATTTTTTCAAGAACATACCTGTCGCCAACAGCAGTCTTAGCACAATTAATTCCATTTTCCTCACAGAACTTGAAAAAGCCCATATTGCTCATTACGGTAACAACAGCGGTATCTTTTTTAAGCTTACCCTCCTGCTTCATCTTCTTAGCACAGATTGCGATTACTTTATCACCGTCAACGAGTTCACCGTTTTCGTCAACTGCAAGCATTCTGTCAGCATCACCGTCAAATGCAAGTCCCAAATCCAAGCCTGCGTCCTTTACAAAGCTCATAAGTTCCTCGGGATGAGTTGAGCCGCAATTAAGATTAATATTAGTACCATCGGGTGTGTCCGAAAGCATAATGCATTTTGCACCGAGCCTTGTGAAAATTTCCTTAGCACATACAGAAGCTGAGCCGTTAGCACAATCAAGAGCGATTTTAAGCCCGTCAAATCTTGCGTCGGTAACCGAAACAACATGGTCAATATAATCATTAACAGCAGTTTTACAATAAAGTCTGTTACCGACCTCACCGCCGAGTTTAATATCAATCTCCTCAGAATTATCAAGAATTATGGATTCTATTTCATCCTCTATTGAGTCATCAAGCTTATATCCTGATTTTTGAAAAATTTTAATTCCGTTATATTCACAAGGATTGTGAGAAGCAGAAATCATAATTCCCGCCTCGCATTGATAAAGTCCTACCAAATATGCAACGGCAGGAGTAGGGACAACGCCGATAGAAAGAACATTGCAACCCACACTGCACAAACCTGCGGTCAAAGCAGCTTCAAGCATATCACCGCTTGCTCTTGTATCCTTACCGATAAGAACGGTAGGTTTCTCGCTCTTTGCTTCTCTGAGAAGTACAGTTGCGGCAGCCGAGCCGATTTTCATAGCAAGCTCATTAGTTAAATCCTTATTTGCAATTCCTCTGACACCGTCAGTTCCAAACAATCTACCCATTAAAACAGCTCCTTTATAAGTTAAACATTTGTTGTCCGTTTGCTTTAGTATCAAACTCAATACCCATATGCTTATATCCTGCCGGAGTAACTACTCTGCCCCTCGGTGTTCTTGCCAAAAAACCGATTTGCATCAAATATGGCTCATAAACATCCTCAATGGTAACGGACTCTTCACCGACGGCAGCCGAAATTGTTTCAAGTCCGACAGGTCCGCCGTTATAATTCTTAATCATAGTCATTAACAAGCGTCTGTCGATAGCATCAAGTCCAAGCTCGTCAATTTCCATACCTGAAAGTGCAGTTCTTGCAGCCTCATCGGTAATAACGCCGTCATACTTAACCTCCGCAAAATCCCTGCTTCGTTTAAGCAATCTGTTTGCAATTCTCGGCGTACCCCTTGAACGGGATGCAATCTGAAAAGCGCCTTCATTGTCGATAGGTATATTCAGTATTTTTGAAGAACGATGCACAATTTGTGCAAGCTCGTCATTGTTATACATTTCAAGGCGGAGTATAACGCCAAATCTGTCTCTAAGCGGAGCAGAGAGCTGACCTGCTCTTGTGGTTGCTCCAATAAGAGTAAATCTCGGCAAGCTGAGTTGATAGCTTCTTGCACTCGGACCCTTGCCGATAATAATATCAATCTTGCCGTCCTCCATGGCAGGATAAAGAATTTCCTCAACCGTTCTGTTAAGGCGGTGAATTTCATCAATAAAAAGCACATCGCCTTGCTCAAGATTTGAAAGAATAGCAACCAAATCGCCCTGCTTTTCTATTGCAGGACCTGAGGTAACGCGGATGTTTACACCCATTTCATTTGCCACAATTCCCGCAAGAGTAGTTTTACCAAGTCCGGGAGGGCCGTACAGCAACACATGGTCAAGGGGTTCATTTCTGAGCTTTGCGGCCTGAATATAGACAGAAAGATTTTCTTTTGCTTTCTCCTGTCCGATATAATCCGAAAGCTGTTTAGGTCTGAGTGAATTTTCAATATCCTCATCAGCCGGAGTATATTCGGGAGCCGTCATTCTGTTTTCAAAATCGTATTCAAATTCATTTTCTACCATTTAATCACCATTTACAAATTAGAGGAAAGCAGCTTCAATCCCTTTCTAATCATCTCGTCAACACCCAAATCTCCGTCCAAACTGCCGACAGCGGCATATGCGTCCGACTGACTAAATCCGAGTGAAACAAGCACTTCGACAGCCTCGGATGAAGCAGAGCCGACAGAGTTAATCGAAGCACCTGAAGAAGAATTACTGCTAACAGAAACACCGGCGACACCGTTCATCTTGTCCTTGAGTTCAAGAACGATTCTCTCGGCAGTTTTCTTTCCTATACCCTGAGCAGCCTGAATGGCTTTAATGTCGCCGCATGAAACCGCTATTGCAAGCTTGTCGGTAGCAAGTGCCGAAAGCACAGACATAGCCGCCTTAGGTCCTACACCGCTGACACCAATTAAAAGCTTAAAAGCGTCAAGCTCGTTTTGTGTCGAAAATCCATATAGGTCGATAGCGTCTTCTCTTACGCTCATATAGGTAAGTAAGCTTATCTGAGTTCCGACAGAAGTAAGTCCTGTTATAGTAGAGGTGCTGGCAAAACATTTCATGCCCACGCCGCCACACTCAACAACCACAAAGGTCGGCTCAACATATGTTAAAATTCCCTTTAACGAATAAATCATAAATCAGCGTATATCCTTCTTTAATAAATTATCAATTCTACCGATAGCCGAACCGCTGCAATGTGCATGACAAATTGCCATAGCCAAAGCGTCAGCTGTGTCATCGGGTTTTGGCACCTCAGGCAAATTCAAAATACTTCTCGTCATTTCCATAACTTGCTTCTTTTCGGCTCTGCCATAGCCTGTAACAGACTGCTTTACCTGAAGCGGAGTATATTCAAAAATGTCCTTATTGTTCATCTGTGCGGCGAGGGTAATAACACCTCTTGCCTGTGCAACATCAATAACTGTTTTTTGGTTAGAATTATAAAACAGCTTTTCCATACTCATAACATCAGGTTTATATTTATTAAAAATATAGCACATATCGTTATAAATTATTTGCAGTCTCTGCGCAAAAGGAGTTTCCGCTTCTGTGGTTATTGCACCGTAGCCCAGCACCCTGAAGTGAGAATGCGAATATTCAATTACACCCCAACCGACAATGGCATAACCGGGGTCAATTCCTAAAATAACCATAGCACACACTAACCCAATATATTTTTGATGATTATACCATATAATGCCTCAACTTGCAATATATTATATATTATAATTAATATTTCGTTAAAAAAGAGGAATGCTAGGCATAGCCCGACATTCCTCAAAACGATATATTAAATTAAACTATACCCTGTGCCATCATAGCGTCTGCAACTTTCTCGAAGCCTGCAATATTTGCACCTGCAACATAGTCGCCGTCAAGGTCATACTTCTTAGCCGCATTGTCAATGTTATGATAAATATTTACCATAATATCCTTGAGCTTTGCGTCAACCTTTTCAAATGTCCAGCTGATTCTTTCGCTGTTCTGGCTCATCTCAAGAGCTGAAGTAGCTACACCGCCTGCATTTGCAGCCTTACCCGGAGCAAACATAACACCATTTTCCTGAAGATATTTCGTAGCCTCAAGAGTTGTAGGCATATTAGCACCCTCTGCAACAGCAATACAGCCGTTTTCAACAAGTGATTTAGCGTCATCAAGAGTCAATTCATTCTGAGTTGCGCAAGGCAAAGCAACATCACACTTAACCTGCCATACGCCCTTGCCCTCGTGATATTCAGCC
Source organism: uncultured Oscillospiraceae bacterium (assembly GCA_900539165.1). Taxonomy (GTDB): domain Bacteria; phylum Bacillota; class Clostridia; order Oscillospirales; family Acutalibacteraceae; genus Eubacterium_R. The sequence goes on along the minus strand of UQAZ01000019.1, from coordinate 27,616 downwards.
AAAGGTCTTGACTTTGCATATTCGGTAAGTCTTGCTCTCTTAACTTCCTTAACCTCTTTAAGAAGGTCAACGTCAATTCCGTCTTTATCATAAATCCAACCTGTTGAGTCAGAAACGGTTACAACCTTAGCACCGAGCATTTCTGCCTTTTCAACAGCGTAAATAGCAACATTACCGGAACCCGATACACAAACAGTCTTGCCCTTGATATCGGAATTATTACACTTGAGCATTTCTTCTGTAAAGTAAAGAAGTCCGTAGCCCGTAGCCTCGGTTCTTGCAAGAGAACCACCGAATGATAATCCCTTACCGGTAAGTACGCCCTCATATGTGCCGCAAATTCGTTTGTACTGACCGAACATATAACCGATTTCTCTTGCGCCTGTTCCGATGTCGCCCGCAGGTACATCGGTATCCGCACCGATAACCTTACAAAGCTCTGTCATAAAGCTTTGGCAGAACATCATAATCTCTCTGTCGCTCTTTCCCTTAGGGTCAAAGTCAGAGCCGCCCTTACCGCCGCCGATAGGCAAACCTGTCAAGGAATTCTTAAAGATTTGCTCAAATCCGAGGAACTTTACAATACCGAGATTTACGCTTGGGTGAAGTCTCAAACCGCCCTTATAAGGACCGATAGCAGAGTTAAACTGAACACGATAACCACGGTTTACATGTACCTGACCGTTATCGTCAATCCAAGGAACTCTGAATCTGAGTATTCTTTCAGGCTCAATAATTCTTTCGAGCAACGCAACCTTACGGTACTTTTCTTCATTTTGGTCAATAACGGGACGAAGTGAATTAAGCACCTCGCTGACCGCTTGAATAAATTCCGGCTCATAATAATCCTTTTTTTGTAGATAAGCCAAGATTTCATCAACATATCCCATTTTGATTACCCTCTTTTTTTATAGATTTTGTTATAGATAACTTTAACTCATTAAAGTTATTATTATTTTAGCACACAGAAAATAATTTGTCACTAAACTTATACAAATTTTATAAAAATATTTACAAAAATTAGTTATTATGTTAATCTAATTGTAAAAATTGCACAAAGGAGTACAAATGAAATTCATACTGATTTTGACAGGTGTAATAATTTTTATACTTTATACCGTTCCGATGATACGGGCAAAAATAAATTTGGGAAACATATTCGGAATATTCACATCCCTTTTGCTGATACTGTCAGGAACATTTTATGAAAAAATTTTAACAGCGGCACAATCAAGAATTGTCGTTATATTTTTAGCTCTCTTTTATGGAGCTGTTGCAATACTGTATACCCTATTTTTTATAACGCTCACAAAAATAATAATATGTCCGCTAAAACAGGAGGCTCACGGGGACAGCGTTATCGTTTTGGGTTGTCGGGTTAAAGGAACTGTGCCGACTAAGGCTTTGCTTTCAAGGTGTGATGCGGCATACAAATATCTGATTAAAAACAAAAATGCCGTCGCTATACTCTCGGGCGGTCAAGGCTCCGACGAAGAAATAAGCGAGGCGGAATGTATGAAGCAAATACTTCTTTCAAGAGGGATTGAGCAGTCAAGACTTTATACCGAATGCCATTCTACATCAACAATGGAAAATCTGATGTATTCTAAAGAAATCATAGAAGAAAACAATCTTAGCAACGAGGTTGTAATATGCACATCCGAATACCACATATACCGAGCGTTAATTCTTGCCGAAGCTCTTAATATCAATGCCGCTGCAATAGCGGGACATTCAATGAGGGTGCTGAGAATACCTGCATTTACAAGAGAAGTATTCGGAATATGGTATATAAAATTAACAAAAACATTTAACAAAAAAAGTCGAGATGCAAAGTAATGCACCTCGGCTTATCTTTTAGTCTAAATCAAAGTCATTTCCATATTGTGGCTGAGTTTCCTGCGGTTCATCATACTCGAATCCGAAATTATCAAAATAATCATCAAAATCCTCGGAATCGTTATTAAAATTATCAAAATAACCGTTACTGAATTTTTCGGCGTCATTAATAAACTGCTCTGCATTTTTGTCAAAATAAATATTTGCAAAAACATTTACCGTGCAAGTTACGGCATAAATCACGATTGCAATTATTAACAACACCTTAGACTTTTTATGATACTCCTCATCATGCTGAATACGATAATCCGTAAATTCCGTACAAAGACAATTTGGACAGAATGTACTGCCGGTGTCCAAAGTCATACCGCATTGATTACAGATTTTAGGCTGTATTTTTGCGCAGTTTTTTCTTGTGCAAAGATACACAATACCAACAATCAGCGGAAAGAAAAAGGTCAGCACGGTATAAAGTGTTCTTTCCTTAACGCCTCTTGCTTTGGCGTCAAAGCTTACTGCCGCACAGAGCAAAGTTCTATATGCAACAGAAAGGACAAAGGTTACAAAAAAATACAAAGCAATGCTTGCAAGAAGCGGTGCATATTCATTCAAAAATTGGCTATTATTTAACATCTGTTTTTTTTCCTTTCGTATATGATTTTTTAATATTAGCAACAACAGCCGACAAATCGGTAATCGTATCAAAGTTATAATACGGTCGTTCGTTGAGCTGATATTTAAGCAGAATAGGGCAAATATCCTTGTTAATTAACCATTTTTTCACAAGAAAATCATCTCTTACATTCTTTGTAAGATAGCCTTTCCCGACGAGAGTGAAATCGTTTAGCAACAGAAAGACCCCTTGCTGAAACCTCATAAGGTCGTTAGTCGGCACATCTATAAGCTTTGCGCTCGGCGACGATATATCGCTGATGTTTTTGCCCTGACTGCGTAAGCCCTCCATGAACAGTTTATATTGCTTGAAGTCAAACTTGAAATCCTCATAGAAATCCATCAATTTATCATTAAACACAGTAACATTATATTCCGAAATCCATTCGTCAGCAACGCTCATATCACAGGTATAGTCGGCATCGTTTTTAATCTCTACCGTATAAAATAACACATCGTCGTCATATTCTTTTCTGTTTTTAAGTGCAAAAGAAAGAGCTACAAACGGACTTTTTGTAAGGTCAATAAGCGGACTGATTCCAAAATAATGCTGAGAAAAAGACAGGAAATTATACATTTTTGACACATTTACATTGCCGATTATTTTCTTATAAACCTCTAAATATTCAGGTACGGAATTATAAAAATCAAGCAATCCGTTTGCATCAAGATTGATATAAGTCTCGCCCTCATCAAATAGCAAATGTCGCTGTCTAAACAAAGTAGGAATCAAAGTACGGTCGATTTTATTAACCTTTTCCCCACGATAAAAAATCTTTTCACCTCTTTTATAAGGCTCAACAATTTCGTTCAAAAAATCGTCAAAGGTATCAAGTCTTGTCACGCTGGTATTGTAATCGAAATCAAGTTCGTATTCGATTTTTTCGGCAATAGCCGACAAGTTCGGTAGTTTAATCATTTTAATACCTGTTATGTACTTTCTCGGCAAAGCAGAGAAAATCCTTAACTTCAATTTTTGTACCGTCATCAAGCACGGCAATACCGTTCATTCTGCCGAAAACCTGATGCTGGTCTGTCATAATCAACTTAACATCTATCAACGCATTTCTGTCAATAATAGGGTCAAAGGTCATATCAAAGCGCCCATCAGAGGATTTGATGGTCCATCTGTCAACATAATTATCGCTGATATTAAACACTATATCATCAAATTTATTAGCTTTACCGTCATAAAAAATTACATTTTCACTGGCTGCTGAAGTATTACCGAAGCCGTAACCGAGATTAAATCCAAACGGGGCGCCGTCAATTTGTCCCGAACCTGAACCCCAGTACCAATAATTATCCTTAGTCCAAACTCCTCTGCCCCAATCAAGACCCGCAAAGTCGATTTTGGGATTAAGTGTGAACACTTCGCCGCCGTATTTAATCGTACCCGATGCTCGCATACAATTAATCTTTTGGTTATAGTAAAACGCTTTTTTATCCTCGTCCCACGGAGTGGCAATAACCATAGATTCCTTTGGCTCATCAGTTAAAGTAATATCACAGGAAATGCCTTTATTATTATCAAATGACGGATAGCTCATCTTTATGCTTCTGCCGCCGTTTTTATGGGCGAAAGTAATGCTTAGCTTTTTATTTTTGAAAGCGACATCACCAACCGAAGATGACGACGGCAACCCTGTTTTTCCCATAGGAAACGGAGTGATTTCAGACTTTGTGCATTCTCTTGCATTAATCAAATCAACAAAGCTTACGCTATACATTCCCAAATAGCCCAAATCGGAAATAGTAAGGCAGAGAGCAAATTCATTTGAATTAGACATAATGTAGTAATAATCCCATTCCTTAATACGGGTCGCTCTCTTTTTAATCATACTTCTGTCATAAGTCTGAATTAGTGTTCTGCTCCATCCCGGCTCTACAAGACATCCGTTTGAATCGAGTAAATTATGCTTTGTTGTAACCTCATGATTTCTCATAATATTTACCCCTATATAACATAGTCAAAGTTTTGTGCGTTTACATCATTATCCACAACATCCTGAAGCGTAACGCTGTCAAGATATTGATTGACAACCTTAAACAAACCTTTCCAAACAGGCAGAGTGGCACAGCAATCTGCTCTGTCGCACTGCATAGGCATAGTCTCTAAGCAAGCCACCGGCGCTAAGCCGCCCTCGGTCAGCCTGAGTATATCGCCTACAGTATACTCATTTGGATTTTTCGCAAGTCGATAACCGCCCTGATAGCCTCTGTTCGTTCTGAGCATTCCCGGCTTATTAAGCACGGCAACTATCTGCTCCAAATACTTTTTTGATATTTCCTGTCTGGCAGCAATATCCTTTAGAGACACATAACCGTCACCTTGATTTTCTGCCAAATCGACCATCATTCTGAGAGCATATCTTCCCTTTGTAGAAATTTTCATAACGTTCCTCCGTTCTTTAAGGATATAATACCACCATTTCAGTAGGTTTTCAAGCAAATAATAAAAAAGAGCGTACACATTTTACCAATATGCACGCTCAAATAATTTATGAATTGAATACAAATTCGTTATCCTTAAAATCGACAACGCATTTAGTATCAGGCTTAATTGTTCCGTCAAGAATCAACTCGCTGAGCTTATCTTCAATCTTTGATTGAATTGCTCGTCTTAGCGGTCTTGCACCATAAACCTTATCAAAGCCCTCTTTAGATATTTCTTTAATTGCCGTGTCGGAAAATTCAAGGTCTATATCAAGCTCCTTGCTTCTCTTTTGCAATGATTTAAGCATACGCTTTGCAATCTCAAAAATATCATCCTCACTAAGCTGATTAAATACTATAATCTCATCAAGTCTGTTAAGGAATTCAGGCTTAAATGTCTTTTTAAGGTCAGGCATTACCAAATCTTCAATACTCTGATTTTCCTTTGACTCCTTGCCAAAGCCGAGCAACTGAGATTCGTTAGTGATTTTAGCCGCACCGACATTCGATGTCATAATGATAATGGCATTCTTAAACGAAACCTTTCTGCCTTGAGAGTCTGTCAAAACGCCGTCCTCAAGAATCTGCAACAGCATATTAAACACATCGGGATGAGCCTTTTCAATTTCATCAAAGAGAACAACGCTGTATGGCTTACGGCGAATTTTCTCGGTAAGCTGTCCGCCCTCATCAAATCCAACATATCCCGGAGGTGAGCCGATAAGCTTAGAAACCGTATGCTTTTCCATATACTCTGACATATCAAGCTTTATGATAGCGTTTTCGTCGCCGAACATAGCTTCAGCCAAAGCCTTACAAAGCTCGGTTTTACCTACACCGGTAGGTCCAAGGAATATGAATGAGCCGATAGGTCTGTTTGGATTTTTAAGACCTACCCTGCCTCGTCTGATAGCTCTTGCGATAGACGACACAGCCTTATCCTGACCGACAATTCTCTCGTGTAAAATCTTCTCCATATTAAGAAGCTTTTCACTTTCCTCTTTTGTCAACTGACTTACGGGAACACCTGTCCACGATGAGACAACCTGAGCGACTTCGTCCTCACCGACTGCCTTGACATCACGGTTTGAAGAATTCTGCCACTTGCTCTTTTCGTCCTTTAACAGGTCTGAAAGCTGTTTTTCCTTATCTCTGAGCTTTGCCGCCTGCTCGTAATCCTGAGACGAAATAGCGGATTGCTTTTCGCCCTTGAGCCTCTTAATTTCTTCTTCCATATCACGAAGATTTTGAGGTAATGTATTTGAATTAAGTCTTACAACAGAGGCAGCCTCATCAATAAGGTCAATAGCCTTATCAGGCAAATACCTGTCGTTAATATATCTTGATGAGAGCTTAACAGCGGCATTGATAGCCTCATCGGTAATTCTTACCTTATGGTGTGCCTCGTACTTATCACGAAGTCCTTTAAGAATTTCGACAGTTTCCTCCTCGGTCGGCTCACCGACGGTTACAGGTTGAAATCTTCTTTCAAGTGCTGCATCCTTCTCGACATATTTACGATACTCGCTTATAGTGGTAGCACCGATAACCTGAATTTCACCTCTTGCCAACGACGGCTTTAAGATATTAGCGGCATCAACAGCACCTTCGGCAGCACCTGCGCCCATAATATTATGAATTTCATCAATAAACAAGATTACATCTTTAGAAGTTTTAACCTCATCCATTGCCTTTTTAATTCTTTCCTCAAAGTCGCCTCTGTACTTTGTACCTGCCACCATTGAGGTTAAATCAAGCGAATAAATATGCTTTCCGTTTAGAATTTCCGGGACTTCGCCCTCAACAATTTTCAAAGCCAATCCCTCTGCGATAGCGGTTTTACCGACGCCCGGCTCACCGATAAGGCAAGGGTTGTTTTTACTGCGTCTTGAAAGAATTTGAACAACTCGACGAATTTCCTTTTCTCTGCCGATAACAGGGTCGATTTTACCCTGTTTTGCAAGCTCGGTTAAATCCTTGCCGAATTCATCAAGGGTCGGAGTTTTACTCTTACCCTTTTTCTTTGCGCCCGGTGATTGGTATTCTACATTGCCGTCGTTTGAACTAATCTCATTCAAAAGATTATCAAGTACGGAAGCGGCGCTCGTACCACAGTCAGACACAAATTTAACTGCATAGCTGTCGTCCTCCTTGAGCAAAGCAATCAGCAAATGCTCACATCCTACATAAGAATGTCTCATTGCACGGGCAATCTGAAAAGACAGCTCAATAATTCTTTTTGCTCTTGGGGTAAAATCATCGGGTGACAGCCTTGTAGGATTACCAACACCGATTTCATTTTTAATCAGCTCGTCAATTTTATCATAGGTTACGCCCTCGCTGTCCAAAGCGTTATCAACGCTTCCCTCTTTGAGAATACCGAGCAAGATATGCTCGGTACCGACATAATTATGACCGTAGCCCTCTGCTAATTTAATCGCATAATTCAATGCCTCATTAGCCTTTGTGGTAAACATATTAAAACGATACATAATAATACCTCCTTAGAATAAGGTGATATTAAATTCTATCCCTTATCCCAATTTTTCTCTAACAATTTGCGCACGAAGTGATTCGCACATTTCCTTTGATAAATCTGATTTTGACGAATCTACAAGTGTTGCGTCAAACAGATTATGAATCATCTCTCCGATAAGTGAATACGAGTAATCGAAATATCCCATAGCGATGCCAAGTCTTACGAGCGATATACTGTTTAGAAATTCATCTACGTTCAATCTTCTTGCAAGCTTTAGTATGCCCAGTGTTCTGTAAATTTTATCCTCAAAATCGTTGCTTTGCATCAGCACTTCTCTTGCTCTGCGCTCCTGAGCGACTACCTGACTGCAAACGGCAGTTGCGTTATCAAAAGACGCTTTTTCGGTTATACCGAGCGTTACCTGATTAGTCAACACATATATGTCGCCGAGTGCGCCGTCATACATAGGACGAAGTGAAAAGCCGAGCTTTGCAACCATTCCCGAGAGCTTATTAATCAACTTACCCTGTGCAAGTGCAGGAAGATGCAACAAAAAGGAAGCTCTCATTCCTGTACCGAGATTAACGGGTGAAGCTGTTAAAAAGCCGTATTTTTCACTAAAAGCAATTTTTAATCCGCTGATAAAAATATCGTCAATATCATTTGCTTTATTATAAGCCTGTGATAAATCATCACCGCACGAATACGCCGTAATTTCGATATGGTCCTCATTAGAAAGCATAACGGAAACATCCTCATTCTGTGAAAGCAGCATATATGACGGACTTTGCGAGCGAACAAAATCTTCATCAACAAGCCTTTTATCTGCATAAGACAATGCCTTAGCTTTACTCAGTTCATTAAGATTGAGCATATCAAATTCTTTTGCAAGGGGTGAATTCTTTATACAGGCGAACGCTCTTTTTGCAACGCTTCTGTACTGCTCATCATTCATCCTGCTTGGGAAAACCGTGTCAGCCAAATTTCTCATAAGGCGAACGGTTGAATACATTACAACATCGCTGTTACTCGTTTTTCCTTCATACCACTTATCCATCATCAATCCTCCTTGTTAAGTTCCTTAATCTTATCTCTGATAACCGCCGCATCCTCAAATCTTTGCTCCTTGACGGCATTTTTAAGTTCATTTTTCAGAGTTTCAAGCTCGGAGGCTTCATTGCTGTCATTTGAAGAATTAGTTGTGGTCGTATAGGTAACATTCTTTCCGATATGCTTTGCCTTGCCGTGTATTTTTTCAATACCCGATGTCAGCTTATCGTCAAAGCGGTCGTAACAGTCGGCACAGCCTACCAAACCGCTATTGACAATATCATTCATAGATGTTCCGCAAGAGGCACATCTGTCAACACCGACAAGTGCATTAAACGCTCTTGAGCCTGCACCTAAAAGATTTCCGAAGAAGCCTTCAATGTTAAACGGTTCAAAATCAAAATCGTTCATTACGCCAAGTTCTCTTGCGCAATCCTCACAAAGATACATTTCCTCGCTGTGACCGTTTATAACTCTTCTGATATGCGTATTTGCTTCATTTTTATTACAATGTGTGCATTTCATAAATATCCCTCCTAATCAATATATGCTAAAAGCATTTGCTTTAGCTGTCTTGCTCTGATTACATTGGCCGCTTCCTTTGATATGCCTTTATAATTACTGTCTGCTATGGCAGAAATCATCATATTTGCAGCCCTATCGCTTAAAAGCTTTTGGTAATTACAATTAATAAGATTTGCTTTAGCACTCCTCTCATCAAGAGAATCGCCTATTGCATTAATCAGGGACATAATCGCATTGTCGCTGTTGTCGGCTCTTGTTATCAATATATATCCACCGCCGCCCCTACGACTTTCAATCCTATACCCTGCTTCAGGTGTAAATCTGGATGTTATTACATAATTAATTTGGCTCGGAACACAGCCGATTCTGTTTGCTAAATCATTTCGCTGAATTTGAACGCTTGATGTGTTATCGTCAAACATATCAAGAATCATATCAGCAATCATATCACTAATCTTCAAACTTAATCATCTTCTTTCAATCTGTTTAAGGCTCTCTGACTTTGACTTTCTTTGTCTTTTGATTATGTTATATCACAAAGGTCAAGAAAAGTCAAGAAATATTTTCAATTTTTTTTGAAAATTTTTTCTTAAAAAAATGCAACTGTGGCAAAGCATAAATTTTGTCATAATATGTAATGTACGCAGATAGGCGTACCAATGAAAGGAGAATGATTATGACGATTTACAAGCAAACCCCCGAATGCATTTGTCACAATTCGTGTCATCCGATTGTTCCTTGTCCATGTCCGCCTCCCCCATTACCTCCGCAGCCACCACAGTGTTTACAAGGACCGACAGGTCCGACGGGTCCGAGAGGTCCTCAAGGTCTTCAAGGCCCGCAGGGCTTGCAGGGAGAAATAGGACCGACGGGTCCACAAGGAATCCAAGGCTTACAGGGACCGACAGGAAGACAAGGACCGACAGGCGCACAGGGTATTCAAGGTGAACCGGGTGTTGCAGGTGCTGTTGGTGCAACAGGCCCAACGGGTCCGGCAGGCCCTCAGGGTATTCAGGGCGAACCGGGTGTTGCAGGTGCAGTTGGCGCAACCGGTCCGACGGGTCCGGCAGGCCCTCAGGGTATTCAGGGCGAACCGGGTGTTGCAGGTGCTGTTGGTCCTACCGGCCCAACGGGTCCGGCAGGTCCTCAGGGTATTCAGGGTGAGCCTGGTGTTGCAGGTGCTGTTGGTCCAACGGGTCCGACAGGTCCGGCAGGCGGTATATCAGACTACGCCTCATATTACGGTGTTGCGCCAACCGACAATGCAAATCCAATCGGTGCAGGCAACGCTATTGAATTTCCGAGCGCGTATGCACAAACAGGCGGAATCACAAGACTTACAGATTCCACCTTTAACATTGCAGAACCCGGAACTTATCTTGTAAATTTCAAGGTAAATACAACAGAGCCGTCACAGCTTCAGATTGATGTAAACGGAGCAACAACCGATGATTTAACTTTCGGTACAGGCAGCGCAAACACAGATGTAACAGGAACTGCCGTAGTAAGAACTGTCAGTCCGAACAGCGTATTGAGCATCATAAACCCAACGACTGCAACAGGTAATGTAACTGTTCAGCCGAGTGCGGGAGGTCAATCACCGACTGCATCAACGCTTTCAATTCTAAAGCTGTCATAAATTAAACATTTACGGCAACCTAACAGTATTCTGTATGACAGATGCTGTTAGGCTACATAGCACAGAAAGGCTTGGTTATATGAAAATAGCAGTTTACGCAATAGCGAAGAACGAAGAAAAATTCGTAAAAAGATGGTACGATTCAATGAAAGAAGCGGACGGAATATTCGTTTGCGACACAGGCTCGACGGACAACACAGCAAGTGAATTAAAAGCCTTAGGAGTTAATGTAAAAGTAATTGATGTAAAGCCGTGGAGATTTGATGACGCGAGAAATGAGTCATTGGATTTTGTTGATGAGGACTACGACATTTGTGTATGTACGGATTTAGATGAAGTGTTTTCTAAAGGTTGGCGAGACAAGCTTGAGAGCATATGGAACGAAAATGCTACGAGAGGCTCGTATCGTTACATTTGGAATTTTGATGAAAACGGGAATCCAAAAACAACTTTCAATATAGAAAAAATACATTTAAGGCACGGTTTTAAGTGGATACATCCTGTTCACGAGGTGTTGCAATACAGCGGTGACAAAAAAGACTGTACAGTGATTATAGATTCAATTACGCTCAGCCATTATCCCGACACAACTAAATCAAGAGCGCAATACCTGCCGCTGCTTGAGTTATCCGTTAAAGAAGACCCCGAGGACGACAGAAACATGCATTATCTCGGCAGAGAGTATTTATTTAACAAAGAGTATGAAAAAGCAATAAAAACGCTGAAACAACACTTAAAACTAAAGTCTGCTTTATGGGCAGATGAAAGGTGTGCATCAATGAGATATATCGCAAAGTGTTATAACGCTCTGGGCAGAAATGAAGAAGCTTACAAATGGCACTTGCGTTCAATAGCCGAAGCACCGCATTTACGAGAGCCATATATAGAAACCGCAATTTTTGCAAGTGAGCAAAGTGATTGGTATTTGTGCATATACTGCATAAACGAAGCGTTAAAAATCAAAACAAAGCCGATAAGCTACATTAACGAGGGCTACTGTTGGGACAGCACACCCTATGACCTATTGAGTATTGCATATTACAACACAGAGCAGTATTTGCTTGCTCAAAAGTACGCTTATCTTGCATACAGTAAAAGCAATAGTGACAGCAGAATTGCCGAAAACATCAAGATAATTAATGAAAAAATTAAAAGCCTGAGAAAAAATTAATTTCTCAGACTTAATAAAATTATTATTTTACAACCGTATATCCTGCGTCTACAACTGCTTTAATAAGCACAGCATCAGCAACATCCTTTGAAAGCGTAACGGTTGCGGTTGCATCAGTATGGCTTGCAACAGCACTTTCCACTCCGTCAACAGCCTCAAGAGCTTTTTTTACCGTTGCTTCACAATGCGGACACATCATACCCTCAATTTTAATTTGCTTAGTCATAGTTTTTTCCTCCATTTTAATTAAATCGCCTAAATCAATTTGCTTTCTTTTATGCTTTATATCCATTTTCGAGCTATGGACATTGACCAAATTTAGCCTTAGCGCATTTACAACAACACAAAAGCTTGAAAGGCTCATTGCGGCAGCCCCGAACATCGGGTTAAGCGTCCACCCGGTAACAGAAATCCAAACACCCGCAGCAAGCGGTATGCCTATTACATTATAAATAAATGCCCAAAACAGGTTTTCTTTTATATTAATAAGCGCTCTTCTGCTGAGCCTTATTGCGGCACATACATCAGACGGTCTGCTGTTCATCAAAACCACATCAGCCGACTCAACCGCAATATCCGTACCGTCTGCAATAGCAAAGCCCACATCTGCCTCTGTAAGTGCCGGAGCGTCATTGATACCGTCGCCAATCATAGCGACATTACCGTAATTCTTCAGTCGCTTAATAACATCGGACTTATCACCTGGTAACACATCGGAAATAACAGAATCTACACCGATTGCATTTCCGATAGCGTTTGCCGTTCGTTTATTATCACCTGTCAGCATTACAACGCTGACGCCCATATTTTTAAGTTCTTTTACGGCAGATACACTGTCATCTTTTATTTTATCAGCAACGGCAATTATACCGATAAGTACATCGTTTCTTACAAAAAGAAGCGGTGTTTTTCCTTTATCGGACAGAGCATTTAGTTCTTTTTTTGCCTCATCGTCAATTACGGCATAAGAAGAAACGAAATTAAGATTACCCGCATAAACCATGTCGTTTCCGATTTTTGCCTGAATTCCGCTTCCTGTTACAGAATTGAATGAAGAACATTCTAATGGCTCAATTTCGCATTTTTCAGCGTATTCCACAACTGCTCTTGCAAGCGGATGTTCGCTTTGCTTTTCCATTGTATAAGCTATCTGCAATAAATCATCGTCAAGCTTAATAACATCGGTTACTTCAGGCTTGCCTTTCGTAAGCGTTCCCGTCTTATCAAAAACGGCAATATCAAGTTTGCCTGCCTGCTCCAAAGAAGTGGCAGTCTTAAACAATATATTATTTCGTGCGCCGACACCGTTTCCTACCATAATCGCAACAGGAGTTGCAAGACCTAAAGCACAAGGGCAACTGATAACTAAAACGCTGACAGCCCTTGCAAGCGCAAAGCTAAACGAATTTTGTACCAAAATCCATACAATGAATGTAATAAGAGATATAACCAACACGGCAGGCACAAAAACCCCCGACACCCTATCAGCAAGCTTTGCGATAGGTGCTTTGGTAGCAGAAGCGTCGGCAACCATTTGAATAATTCGAGAGAGTGTTGTATCCTCGCCAACGGCAGTAGCTCTGCATTTAATAAATCCCGACTGATTAATCGTTGCGGACGAAACCTTATCACCAACTGCTTTATCTATCGGTATGCTTTCGCCTGTCAATGCCGATTCATCAACTGCACTTTCGCCATCGATAACCTCGCCGTCAACAGCGATACTCTCACCCGGACGAACAACAAAAATGTCACCAACCATTACTTCATCAATATCAACAGCCTGTTCCCTGCCGTTTCTGATAACATTGGCACTTTTTGGTGCAAGCGAAGCAAGTGCTTTCAAAGCATCGGTTGTTTTACCTTTTGAATAAGCTTCAAGCATTTTTCCTAAGGTGATAAGAGTGAGAATTGTTGCAGCGGATTCAAAATACAAGTCGTGCATATATGTCATAAGTGCATCCGCATCACCTGAAGCCGATTTTACAGTCATTGCAAAAAGTGCAAATGTGCTATACGCAAACGAAGCACCGCTTCCCAAAGCAACAAGAGTATCCATATTAGGTGCCTTATGAATCAAAGCCTTAAAGCCGCTTATGAAAAAGCGATTATTTATAATCATAACGGCAAGCGAAAGAAGCATTTGCAAAAGACCGACTCCGATGGGGTTACCGCTTAAAAAAGACGGCAAGCTCCATCCCCACATTGTATGTCCCATCGAAACATACATCAAGACAGCCAATATCAAAAGCGATGTTATAAGCCTTTTAAGCATAGACTTTACTTCACTTGATTTATTGTTTTCTTTATCATTAAATTTATTTTCATTTTTAACGGCATCTTTAAGTGTCGCTCCGTATCCTGCATCAACAACGGCGGAGATAATATCCTCAGGTTTGGCTGTTCCGTCAACAATCATACTTTCTGTCAACAAATTAACCGAACATTGATTAACACCGTCAACGGCACTTACTGCCTTTTCTACCCTTGCGCTGCACGCAGCACAGGACATTCCGGTAACATTAAATTTTATCATAATACCTCTTTATAATATTCACAGATTGCCCCTTTCTTATTCCCACTATACTATTAGGAATTTATTTTGTCAACAAAAAACTGTCGAGTGTATCCCCGACAGTTAATTTGAAAACTAAACTATATCATCTTTTAGTGTTTCGATAATATTTTGTTTTTGAACCTTTTTGATTGAATAAAGCATTGTCATACCTATTACAATCATAACAACAGCAGTAACAGCCAAGTACATCTTATAATCGAACAAGAACGGTATACTTGCTTCACCGATCGCCGCATTCATACCATAGCTTATAAGAGCGCTTAACGGAAGTGAGAAGAGCAATGCCTTTAATCCATAAAAGGCGGATTCAAGCGTAAGCATTTTATTAAATCCCTTAGGAGTGATACCCACACTTTGAAGCATTGCAAATTCTTTTCTTCTCGAAACAATGCCCGTTGAGATAGTATTAATGATATTAAATACGGTAATCAAAGAAATCAAACTGATAAATCCGTAAATGAAAACCTGAATAATAAGTACAACGGTATCCATAGTCTGGAATGTATTTTGAATATCACTTACCATAGTATTTGAATATTTTGCGTCATCAAATTCCGATGACAAGTCCTCATAAACCTTTTCGTGATTATCTGTTTCGATACCGTAGCTTACTCTCTTTGATGCAATTAAATCATCATCAACGTCGGACATCATTTTTTCAAGAGAAGAAAACGGAGCAAACATACCCAAATAACCGTTATTTATACAATTACAAGAACTAAAATTCTTATCGTATTTTACCATTCCTGCAATCGTTACATCACGGTCGTAACTGCTTTTTATCTTTGTGCCGATTATTTTATCGTTAAACACGGGATTATACGAATTTGAGCGAGACAGATCATTCATAAGAACAGCCTTAATATCATCGGTATAATAATCCTTATAATCAATACCGTTAGCTGTGCAAAGCTCATTGAACAGCTCGTCATCAATATAGAAAATCACCGCAGGAGTCATTTTAGAAAACAAATCCTTATAAGAAGAAGTTAAAAACTCCTCGTTTCTAATCTCTTCAAAATCTGTATCTGTACCGAGCTTTTCAATTTGATGATACTCATTTGAAGTCGAATACACATCATCAACATCGGTATTTTCTTTAATTTTTTCAAGAACGCTGTCCCTGGAATTAAATTCAGTAAAAACGGAAATCTGATACGGATAAGCCCTTTCTATATTAGCGGACTGAACAAACAGGTTGCAGAAATAGCTTGAGCTTAAAAACAGAATAACCGACAATGCGATTGATGCGGTAATAACCCTCGCTTTTCTTCCGTTACGCTTCAAATTTTTATAAGCAAGTTCACCCTCGTAGCCAAAGATTTTTCTGATTATTTTAGGACTTCTGAGTCTTTTTGCCTTAACCTTAATTTCATTTGACTGACGAATAGCGTCAATAGGGGTTATTTTTGATGCCTTAACGGCAGGGATTGCACAAGAAACGATAATGGTTATCGAACTTATGAAAACGATTGCAATTACCATCCACCACGGCGTAACAACATCCATATGCAAGGTATCCTTATCGCCGTAATTGAGCATACCGCTTGAAATAATTTTGTCGCCCAACAGTTTTAAGGTAATACCTATTCCGCCGACACCTGATAATATTCCGAGAGGAATGCCGAACAAGCCTAATATAAATCCCTCAAAGAATATTGAGTTGCACTTTTGCTGTTTTGTTGCGCCGACAGAAGAAAGCATACCCAAATATCTGATTTTTTCGTTAAGCGACATAGCAAATGCATTATAGATAAGCGCAACCGAAGCAGCGATTATAATAAGTAAAATTATGACAATCAACGGCAACATTTCCTCAACAAAACCGCCTTTTTCATAAGCAAAATATGACGCCAATAAATCCGAATTACTTTTATAGCCTACTTCCTTTAAATTCAGACCGTTATCCGAAAGTATGTCCTTAAATTCGTTAATCGAATTATAATTAGGGTTCTTTAATCTGAGATAGACACCGTTGCTTCTGTCAACATCAATATCATTTTTGACGGTAATAATATTTGAACTTATAGGATTATTTTCGTTAAGAATAGCAGTAACCTTAAACTCTTTTGTTCCAAGCTGTTCAAAGGTTTCTTTGCCCGTCGGAGTACCGCTGACATCTACCAACACACCGTCAACATCTGCATATCTTGTTCCGTAAGGAATTTTAACGGTATCCCCTACTTTCCAATCAAGACCGTTTTTTTCTATGAATTTTCTCTCAACGGCAATTTCGTTTTCGTTTTTCGGGAGAACGCCCTCATATGTTGACTGCACTCTGAGCTTAATATCATCTTCATTATGAGCAGTAATTGTACCGTTTGAATATCTTTCATTTTGACTTGATACAGAGTAATTCAAATAAAACTCGTCACTCATACCGACAGCATCTATTCTGTCATCTTTTTCTAACGACTGAACCTGAGCCTGATTAAGCCCAAACACCTGAAAATGCCAATCGCCGTCTGCCAATCTTGAAATTGTACCAAACAAATTCACAAAAGAAGCAATGGCAACGAAAACCGCCGTAATCATAGCAACCGAAACGGTGATACCAAGAACAGTTACTACCGAACGTGATTTATTTGTTTTAAGATGGCTTAAAGTGAGTTTATTTACGATGTTCACACTCTCACCTCGTCCCTCTTAATCTTACCGTCCTCAATTTCGATAATTCTGTCTGCGGCAAGCGCAATTCTCTCATCGTGAGTAATGATGATTACCGTTTGATTTTGTTCTTTATTAAACTTTCTGAGCAGCGACACGATTTCCTTACTGTTTTCACTGTCAAGATTTCCCGTCGGCTCATCGGCAAGCATAAGAGCCGGATTGTTAATAAGCGCTCTGCCTATTGAAACCCTCTGCTGTTGACCGCCTGAAAGCTGATTTGGCAAATGGTCAAGTCTGTTTTCTAAGCCGAGAGTTTTAACGAGATATTCTGTTTGTCTCTCATCGGGCTTTCTGCCGTCCAACCTAAGCGGTAGGGTTAAATTTTCCTCAACGGTAAGAATCGGAATAAGATTATAAAACTGATAAATCAAGCCTATTTGTCTGCGTCTGAAGATAGCCAAAGCTGTTTCGTTAAGTTTTGAAATATCTTCGCCGTTTATAATTACGCTTCCGCTTGTCGGCACATCGACACCGCCTAAAATGTGAAGCAGAGTAGATTTACCCGAGCCGGACGGACCGATAATTGCTACAAACTCGCCCTTGTCAACAGAAAAAGAAACATTGTTTAAGGCTTTAACTTCGGTTTCGCCTTTACCGTACGTTTTGCATAAATTTTTTACTTCGAGAATTTTCATAAAATTTATCTCCTTTCTTGCTGACATAGTACAATAAATAAATTACACTTCAATGACTCAAATATTACAATTAAGTCACACTATTGATTTATAGAATTTTATAACAAATTCTGTGCCGCTGCCAATCTCGCTGTTTGCACTAACATCGGCATTTTGCTTATTAAGAACGGTTTTAGCAAAAGCAAGACCTATTCCAAGGCTTTCTTTATCTGCATTGGAGCAGGAATAAAAGCGTTCAAAAATATGAGGAAGCTCCTCTTTTGAAATGCCGCAGCCGTTATCTTTAATCTTAATTGTATAATAAATGTTTTCTTCAAATGCAGAAATACCGAGAGAGCCGTTTTTGTCTGTATGTTCAATGCAGTTCTTAATGATATTTTGAACAGCCTCCATAGTCCATTGCTCGTCACAATAAAAGTCAAAATCGTTTGCCTGAATGCTTAAACTGATGTTTTTCAAATCAAGAGAAATCAAAAACGGTGAAACGCATTCATTCAAAAATTCATTTATATTAACCCTTGTTTTAACCAGTTGTATTGTACCGGCATCAAGCTTTGAAAGTTTAAGCAGATTTGTAATCAGCCAATGCATTTTATCAAGTTGCTTATCAATCAAAGGATAAAACTCCTTAATCTTTTCCTCATCGGGATTATCTGCAAGAATATCTGACAGCACCATCATAGAGGTAAGCGGCGTTTTAAGCTGATGCGAAATATCCGCAAGAGATTGTGCAAGGCAAACCTTATCTGCCTCCAGCCGTTCGTTTTGAACCCTAAGCAAATTGACAACCTTATACAAATTATTTGACAAAATAGACAGTTCACCTTCTGAATTTTCACTTATTTTAACATCATAATCGCCTGCACAAATGAGTGAAAGATCGGAATTGAGCTTTTCTATTCTCTTATATCTTTTTTTTGTAAAATACACAAATAAGCCAATCAAAAGTACCCCCAAAAGCAAGGATAAGACAGCACAAATCTTATTAACAAAAATACATATGGCAAAAGCGGCAAAAGTAAGTACAACACAAACAACTATAATACGCTTATATTCCTTATCAGCCATTATCAATCATATAACCCAAACCTCTGACAGTTTTAATGACAGCAGGCTTATTAGGCTCCTCCTCAATTTTATCTCTCAATCTTTTGATATAGACAGTCAATGTATTATCCTCAACAAAGTCTCCGTCTACATCCCAAATATTTTCTAAAATCTGCGTTCTTGAAAGCACTTTTCCACGGTTATTAAGCAAAATCAGAAGCAGTCTGTATTCCATAGCGGTTAAAACTATTTCTTCACCGTTTTTATAAACCTTTGCTTCATTTGTATTAATTGTCAAATCCTTTAGCTTAATAATTCCGTCGGCAGATTCCTTGCTGTATCGCCTGAGAACGCTTTTAATTCTGACTAAAAGTTCCTTTAATCTAAACGGCTTTGAAATATAATCGTCTGCGCCGAATTCAAATCCCATCACAACATTAACCTCATCATCATAAGCGGTTAAAAATATAACGGGATAATCACCCTGTTTTTTTATCATTTTGCAAACATCATATCCTGAGCCGTCAGGCAAGGTCAAATCAAGAATATAAAGAGAAAACTTTTCCTTATTAATTATTTCAGCCGCTTCTTTAACACCCGATGCGTGAACAACTTCATAACCCTCATTCTTTAGCGAATAACAGAGTCCGGTTGCGATAGCATAGTCATCCTCAAGCAAAAACAAATTCATAATACCACCTCAACATTATAATATCATATATAATAATATTTTTCCATTACACTTTTGTAACAAAAAAATACCACAGCAATAAACACTGTGGTATTTAATGAATTACATATTCTTGAAAACAGGAATATAGAAAACGTGCTTAGAGTTCAACAAACCGTTTGAAGCATAACCGTTATATATTTTAGCACCCTCAGCCTGAGCAGAAGAAACATTAACCATATATTCGTGAGAATATCTTTGATTAGATGAAACATTAAACTTCTGCAAATAGCCTGTGTACTGATGTACACCGAAGTTATTATAAACATACTTTGAGCCGTAAATAATTGCTCTGTACGGTGTTATCCACGGACGGTAATATTGGTCGTCACCCTCGAAATCAGGGCCTATATATCTTGTTCTGACATCAGACTTTTTAATATAGCCTGTTCTTCCCGTAATATACTTATCAGGTCCGTTTTCTGCATAAAGACGAACATAGAAATATTCACCATTCATAGAAATATATGTCATTCTTTGACTTGAACTGAGCGTAATATCCTCGGTATAAGACGAGCCGTCATTCTGATAAAGAACAGCACTTTGTCCGTCCTTAACCTTCATAAATCCTGCCGCCCAAGCAAGTCCGTCATTTGCACCTGCATAAGCACCTATATTAAAATAGTTATATATACCCTGGAAAGGTGCAACTGTACCTCTTGAACCGCCTGCATAGCTTGACGAAGCAGCACCGACCTCTTGCTTAATCTTTGAAGCAATATAGTACGGAGAAAGTCCACTCTTTGCGGCAGCGGTCATAATAATGTCAGAGTATTTCATTGTACTGTCATAAAGAACATTTGTAGTACCCCAGGTATTGTTATAGTAAACCAAAGAATCGTGCATCCATGTGCCTTTAAGTATAGCCTCTACGCCCTCTCGAGTTTGACCTTCACCACCGTTTGTTGTTTCAAATTGGAAAATGTGTTTTTCATCAAGCCAATTTCTCGGGTCCATATAATACTTAACAGCCTTTTCGCTTGCTGCATAAGAACTGTCCTGAACGACGCCCTTACACTTACTGCAAGAGCAAAGGTAATCGGCAGGCAGACTCTTAGACTCGTAAACACCTATTCTTTGCTTAGAATGAGGGCTTCTTTCTCCGTTTACGGCAGTTTGCCAATCAAGGCGGGTATCGTATACCTTAAATTGCCAATCAGGGTATTTTTCGTGAAGCGCAACAAGTTTTGCGGTATAACTTTCAGGGAAGCCCTGTTCAAGCAGATACTGCTTATACGACTGAGTTTGTGTCTCATTATAAGACTTAATTGAGTAGTAAAGATACTTAGTACCTGAATATCCGTTTTTGAAGTCAACGGTTATTCTGTAATTACCCGTTGCCTTACTTGAATAAGGATATGTAAGAGTATAATCAACATCTTCTTGGAGAACCCTTACACCGTCACTGATACTGACAATCGGTCTATGGGTATTTCCGTCATAATCAAATGTATCGGCACTCATATTATACACATAACTTTGGAACGGCTGATCGCTGATTTGCTTGAAATCGCCGCAATTAGTACAGGTATAGTACATTTTTTCCTCTGAACCGGATGTTGGTTTTACAGCGTTAGTGAGCTTGTAATTATGCGACAGTTCTTTTTCACTATAACAATCGGTGTTTTTAACAGCAGTTATAGATTCAAATGAGAATCCGTAATATGATCTGGTTTTATCTGACTTAAAAATAATCTTAAAGTATGAGCCGTCAACCCATACTGTTTTTCCTGCGAAATCACTTCCGCTATACTCTCCTACCTTTTTGTTATTTGAGTCAAAAATTGAAATGGTGTCATACTTTGATTCAGTTTTACATTTTTCTGAAAATTTAAGCGCAAGACCTTTAACCAATGGTTTCTTACAACTGTACTCGTAAACCTCGTTAGCATAATTTCCATAATCATGCGGTGATTCGGGATAAGAATAAACATTAGAACCTTCGTGTGGGCTTGTATAATTCGGACTTAAATATGCTAAAGAAAATCCGTAAAAATTTTTAGAACGATCTGAAACAAATCTTATTTTGAAGCTCGAACCGTTAATATGAATAAATCTATCGGAAAGATCATCTCCTGAATAATCACCGATTAAAGTATTATTTTCATCATATAAATAAACAACATCAAAATTCTTTTCTGTTTTACATTCATCAGAAAACTTCAAGTCTAAAGAAGCGGCAGTAACATCAGTATAGTAGTAAAGTTCTTCAATGTCGTTTGAATAATTATGACTGCTTTGAGGAAGTGTATAAGTCTTATATGCGTCGGAGCTTTCATCATCTACAATCTCAGGATTTGCATTCATA
Organism: uncultured Oscillospiraceae bacterium; assembly: GCA_900539165.1. GTDB lineage: Bacteria > Bacillota > Clostridia > Oscillospirales > Acutalibacteraceae > Eubacterium_R. The sequence continues at coordinate 5,837 of UQAZ01000019.1, read as the reverse complement.
GTTGCAACAATACTTTCAATACTAAAGCCGTAAAAAGTCTTTGAACGGTCTGTTACAAATTCAATTCTAAACGAGCCTGACGGAATCTCAATAGTTTTTGAGGCAAGCTGAGTTCCGCTGTAAGTACCCATTTCGTTGTTATTTTCATCATAGATTGTAATAGTATCATAAGTTTCCTCTGTTTCGCACTTAGAGGAGAATGTAAGCTTTAATGATTTAGCATTTGCATATCTAAAGCCATAATTAGCCCTTAATTTGTTAGAATAATTATGCTCTGACTCAGGATATTTCTCCTTTGGAAGAGTAATAGTATACTCATGGTTCGGCATAACCTCTGTTGTACCTGCCATAACCGCAGTCATACTGTCAATGCTGTATCCATAAAATGTTTTTGAACGGTCTGTTGTAAAATGAATTGAAAAAGCAGAGCCGCTGACAGTAACTGTTTTTGATGCGAGCTGATTATCACTGTATTTGCCAACTACTTTACCGTTTATATCGGTTATCGTAATTATATCAAAATCTTTTTCGGTTTGACAAAGAGATGAAAAATTAAGAGTTATACTCTTTGCACCGGGACACGAATAATTAATCGTTTCATCAGTATAATTATCATAATCATGCTTTGTTCCGTTTTGCTTTACATTTGGCACATAATATGAAAAGTCTCCAACCTTTGCGGTAACGCTATCAATACTGAAACCGTAATATGTTCTGGAACGGTCAGTCACAAAGTTCACATTGAACGAACCTGTCGGAACAGTTACTTTTTTACCTGCAAGCTCATCTCCCGAATATGAGCCTACCTGCTCGCCGTTTGCATCTGTTATTGTAATTATATCATAATCCTTTTCTGTAAAGCATTTCTCTGAAAATTTAAGTTCCAAAGAATCTGCATTCGGTACAGAATACGAATACGATTCATTAATGTTATTACCATAACTGTGAGCAGATTCAGGATAAGCCTGCAACGAAAATGATACAGTCTTATCACTCGGCTCGGTACAATAGGTATATTCAAGCGTACCGTCTGAAGTTGTCTCTGTTTTATTACTGTGTTCATGCGTCGCTGCCATCGCGCTGACAGGCGAAACTGTCATAACTAAAATGAGAGCGAGAATAAACGAAAAATATTTTTTCATAAAAAGCCTCCGTATGAAATATTACAATATGTATTGTAACATATATAATAAAGTATTGCCACCGAATATTCACATAATTAACAATTAATTAATACAAATTAAAACCGAACGACTAATCGTTCGGTTTCAGTTACTTTACTTCATATTTAATACCGTTATCATTACACCAAGACTCAACCTTTGACAGCACAAAGGACTCTTCAAACTTCTTATACTCATCAAGAAGCTCGGGGTACAAATTAAAGTACTTCCAAAAAGTATCGTTGAATTTATCATCATCAACTTCATTAAGAGCATTCTTGATTTTTTCATTCTTTAGAGTACCTGCATAAGCTCTGAGAAGCTCGTCATTGGTAATGCATACAAACGGAATATATCCTATTTGCATAAAATATTGAGTTTGGGAAACATTTTCGGGTCTGTCTATGTCAGAAAACTCACATGCATTAAACAGCTTACCACCGGACACGGAATAGAACTGCTCGCCCGAGCTGTCCCATACCTTCTTCAAAATATCTTTATCAATTTGAAAAACACTCATATAATTTAGCCTTTACTTAATAGAATTCATTAAACCACCGTTTTTGATAATGTTTTGAATAAACTCAGGAAACGGTTGTGCCTGATAAGTTTTGCCGTCGGTAAGATTTTTAATTACACCGCTGTCAAAATCAACTTCAACCTCGTCTCCGTCTTTGATGTTTCTTGCTGCCTCATCACATTCCAAAATAGCAAGTCCGATATTAATTGCATTTCTGTAAAAAATTCTTGCAAATGTTGATGCAATTACGCAGGAAATACCCGAAGCCTTAATAGCAATCGGAGCGTGTTCTCTCGACGAACCGCAACCAAAATTAGCCTGTGCGACCATAATGTCGCCTTTTTTTACATTCTTTGCAAAATCTGCGTCAATATCCTCCATACAGTGAGAAGCAAGCCACTGCTCGTCCGAGCGATTAAGATATCGTGCAGGAATAATTACATCGGTGTCTACATTATCACCGAATTTATGAACAAAACCTTTAGCATTCATGGCAATTCTCCTTTCTTAAAGCTCGGCAGGGTCAGCAATATATCCTTTAAGAGCCGATGCTGCGGCAACAGCCGGAGAAGCAAGATATATTTCGGATTCTGTATGTCCCATACGGCCTACAAAGTTTCTGTTAGAGGTGGAAACTGCTCTTTCACCTGCTGCAAGGATTCCCATATGACCACCAAGACACGGACCGCAGGTAGGTGTTGAAACAACTGCACCTGCTTTTACAAAAATCTCAGCAAGTCCCTCCTCAATGCACTGAAGATATATTGATTGGGTGGCAGGAATTATAATAACTCTGACACAGTCTGCAACCTTTTTATCCTTGAGAATTTCAGCAGCAGTGCGCATATCCTCCATTCTGCCGTTTGTGCAAGAGCCGATAACAACCTGGTCAATAGCAATTTTCTCAATCCCATCGAAAGTCTTAGTATTCTCAGGCAAATGCGGAAATGCAACTGTTGATTTAAGAGTTGAAAGGTCGATAGTAATTGTTCTTTCATACTCTGCATCCTCGTCAGCCTCAAAGACCTTATATTCTCTCTCGCTTCTGTCGTTTACATAGTCAAGAGTAATATCATCAACAGGAAAAATACCGTTTTTAGCACCACACTCAATAGCCATATTTGCAATGCAAAGTCTGTCATCCATAGACAATTCTTTTATTCCGTCACCCGTAAATTCAAGTGATTTATAAAGTGCGCCGTCAACGCCGATTTCTCCGATAAGGTGAAGAATAACATCCTTACCTGAAATATACTTATTTTTCTTACCTGTGATAACAACCTTTATAGCAGACGGCACCTTAAACCACGCCTTACCCGTTACCATACCGGCAGCCATATCCGTTGAGCCTACACCCGTAGAAAAAGCGCCTAAAGCACCGTAGGTGCAAGTATGTGAGTCGGCGCCGATAATACAATCGCCGCAGGTAACAATGCCCTGCTCAGGTAAAAGTGCGTGTTCTATACCCATATTGCCGACATCAAAATAATGGGTAATGCCGTGTGCTTTAGCAAATTCTCTTACCTGCTTACAGTTTTGGGCAGATTGAATATCCTTATTAGGAGTAAAATGGTCCATAACAAGAGAAATTCTCGTTTTGTCAAAAACTGTCTTTTTATCAAATTTATTCATTTCGTTAATGGCAACGGGAGATGTTACATCATTTCCCAAGACCATATCGAGATTAGCCTCAATAAGCTGACCGGCAACAACGCTGTCAAGTCCGGCATGAGAGGCTAAAATCTTTTGTGTCATTGTCATTCCCATAAAACAGCCTCTTTTCTTAAATTAAATATCTTCGGTAAATGAGCCTTCGCCTCTTTGAAGTGAAGTGATACCTGTTCTGGCAAGCTCAACTATACCGAATCTCTGCTCAAGCTCCGAAATAAAGCGGTCAATAGTTTCGCCCTGACCGGTAAACTCAAGAGTAAATGTTTCAAGCGATATATCACGAACACGAGAACCGTAAGTTGCATTAAGCTCGAGAAGCTCGTTTTTCTGCTCAATTCCCTTTGCATGTACCTTAACAAGCAAAAGCTCGGACGATACAGAATTTTGAGGAGTAAGCTCAGCTACTTTTTCAACAATTTCAAGCTTCAACAGCTGTCTTTTAATCTGTCTGAAATTTTCAGGCTCGGTGTAGGTTTCAATAGTCATACGAGAGAACTTTTCATCCTCTGTCTCGCTAACAGTAAGAGAAGAAATATTGTATGCTCTTCTTGAAAACAGGCTCGCAATTCTTTGAAGTACACCGCTTTCGTTATCAACAAGAACGGATAAAACCAACTTTTCTTTCATAGCAAATCTCCTCCTTAATTAAATTCTTCAATAATATCCGTATGCTTTCCTCCCGGAGGAATCATAGGAAGAACATTACTGTCTTTGCTGATTCTGCAATCAACAAGTACAGGTCCGTTATATTCAAGAGCCTGCTTAATAATCGAATCAATATCATCATTCGTATTTATGCGAAGTCCCTTAACGCCAAACGCCTGAGCAACCTTTACGAAATCGGTTGCACGATGAGGGTCTGTATCGGAAAATCTATGCTCATAAAACAACTTCTGCCACTGACGCACCATTCCCAAAACTTCATTATTCATAACGAACATTTTAACAGGCACATTATATGATGCCATTGTAGCAAGCTCTGCAAGGTTCATATGGAAACCGCCGTCGCCTACAAACATAACAACCGTCTTATCGGGACAACCCATCTGACCGCCGATTGCGGCACCCATAGAATAGCCCATTGTACCCAGACCGCCTGAAGAGAGCAATGTACGAGGCTGTCTGAACTTATAGAACTGAGCAGCCCAAAGCTGATGCTGTCCTACATCGGTAACAACTATTGTGTCGTCAGCAGTTGCTTCGTCGATCTTTTCAATCAAAGTCTGCGGGTTTACATAATCGCCGATTTGAAGCTGCTCAAACGGTTTTGTAAATTTAGCAATTTCGTTTTTCCATTCAGTATGGTCAAGCTTATTTACAGCTTGTGTAAGTTCAGGTATCATCTGAGACAAATCGCCTCTGAGATGATAATTAGAAGGAACATTCTTGTCCATTTCTGCCGCATCAATATCAATATGTAAAATCTCTGCATTAGGTGCAAACTGCGCTCTGTTACCTGCAACACGGTCGCTGAATCTGGCGCCGCAAACAATCAAAACATCGCAATCGTGAGCAGCCTTATTGCACTGAAAATGACCGTGCATACCTATAAGACCGAGATGAAGCGGATGCTCATAAGGAAAAGCACCGAGTCCCATAAGTGAAGAAACAACAGGACAATCAATCTTTTCTGCAAATTTAATTAAGTCCTGACCGAGATCGGACGAAACAGCACCGCCGCCGCAGTAAATAATAGGCTTCTTACAGCCGTTAATAAGCTCAACTGCTCTGTCAAAAGATGACTGCTTAGGTCTCTTAGGCTCGTCAGGCATTACCTTATCCTGCTTTTCATATTCGCAAATTGCAGCAGTAATATCCTTTGGAATATCAACGAGTACGGGACCTTTTCTGCCCGACTGTGCAATTCTAAACGCTCTGCGAATGATTGACGCAAGGTCCTCTACCCTCTCTACCTGAAAATTATGCTTTGTGATAGGCATGGTAACACCGCAAATGTCTACCTCCTGAAAGGAATCTCTACCCAAGCCCGATGTGGCATAATTGCAGGTAATTGCAACGACAGGGATACTGTCCATGTATGCGGTTGCAATACCGGTTACAAGATTTGTTGCTCCGGGACCGGAAGTAGCGAAGCAAACGCCAACCTTACCAGTTGCCCTTGCATATCCGTCCGCAGCGTGAGCTGCCGCCTGCTCGTGGGCTGTCAGAATATGCTTAAAGGTATCGCCGTATTTATACAGCTCATCAAAAATGTTAAGAATGGTGCCGCCCGGATAACCAAAAATAGTATCCACTCCCTGTTCTTTAAGAACCTCTAAAACGATTTGAGATCCGTTAAGCTTCATAAAACCCCTCCTAATCTTTGTTACAAAATAAAAATATTTATAATATTTTAGAGCAAACTCGACTTATTGTCAAGATATATATAACAAGACTTGTAAAAAAAAGGAATATGATATATAATATAGTGAATTAAATTATTGGGAGACATATTATGAAGTTAGGTATGGTAGGTTTGCCTA
>UQAZ01000018.1 GCA_900539165.1 uncultured Oscillospiraceae bacterium | reverse complement strand
TTAATAAAACTTAGTTATGACTGCTCAAAGCACCATAATCAAAGTGCCTGCCGTAATCAAGACAGCGCCTATAATTGATTTTACATTGAAATCCTCGTGCAAGAATACAACTGCGAGAATAAGTGTTATTACAATGCTCAGCTTGTCAATCGGAACTACTTTTGAGACCTCGCCCATTTGGATTGCTTTATAATAACAAAGCCACGACGCACCCGTTGCCAGTCCGGAGAGTATCAGGAAAATCCAACTTTTCTTACTGATACTGCTCAGCCCCATTTGTGCGTTCGTGATGAACACCATCAGCCACGACATTCCCACAACAACCATCGTTCTTATTGCGGTTGCAAGGTTTGAGTCAACATTTTCTATTCCGATCTTTGCAAGTATCGAGGTCAATGCCGCAAATACTGCGGATAAGACTGCAAAAACAGCCCACATATTAAACATCTCTTTTCATCAAAAATCAGATTACTGCTTTTCGTTAAACTCCTTTTTGCCCTCCTCGGTATCTCTGTAATACTGAGTATACGGGCGGAAATGCTCACGGCTCTCCCAAATTTCCTTTGCCTTTGGCGCCCAAGCCTTTGCATAGCAATCACATTTTGAGCAAAGCTCCTCTGCACTTTCGGGGCAGGTAAGGTTTGTTGATTTGGCATTTGTTTTTTCAATAATTTTTCTCAATGCCTGAGGATTTTCCAGCATAGGACAAGGTCTGAGCATGTTGTTGTTAAACGGCTGTCCCTTGTAATATTCGTTGAACAGCGGTGAACGCAGACATTCGAGAATACTCTTTTCTCTTATGTTGCTGTCGCTGTAATGGATAAATACGCACGGCTCGGCATCACCCTCACTGTTGATGTGGAAGTAGTTTCTTCCGCCTGCAATGCAACCGCCGACAAATTCTCCGTCGTTTTGGAAGTCCATTGTGAAAATAGGCTTTCCGCCCTTTGAATTTCTCTTTTTACGAATTGTCTTATATACATGCTCTCTTTGCTGAGGAGTAAGAAGCAAATCGGTATCAGCATCAGAACCGACAGGCATATAGTGGAAGTAAAGCGCAAATTTTGCGCCTGCGTTGATTTCCATATCATAGAATTCGTCGCTTGTAACAGCCTCATAGTTTTGAGAAGTGTAGCAAATCGAAGTGCCGAATAAGCATTTGTGCTTTTTGAGCAGAGCCATAGCGTCGGTAACCTTTTTGTATACACCTTCTCCTCGCCTTGAGTCGGTCGTTTCCTCTGTACCCTCAACAGAGAGTGCAAGGGCAAAGTTTCCTGCCTGTTTCATTTCGTTACAGAACTCGTCGTCAATTAGAGTCCCGTTTGTAAATGCAAGGAAAATACAGTCCGAGTTTTCCTTAACAAGCGTTAAAATATCCTTTTTTCGTACTAACGGCTCACCGCCTGTGAACATAAAGAAATGCGTACCTAAAGCCTTTGCTTCGGTTATGATTTTTCTCATCTCGTCGAGTGACAGATTGGATTTATGCCCGTACTCGGCAGCCCAACAGCCTTTGCATTTCAGGTTGCAGGCAGAGGTTGGGTCCATAAGAATTATCCACGGAATATTGCATTTTAACTTGTCTCTGTTTTCACGCAGAGTTGATGTGCCGATATAGCCCGCATCAATCGCAAATGTGAGAAGCAGCTTAGAAAGCGCATCTCTGTCTATGTCATTTAATATGTTATAAACATAGCTGTTCCAGGTGTTGTCGGGATTCGTGATAACATCAAGCGGAACAGTCCAGGTGGTTTCGGGAAATAGGTTGCCTGTTACAGCCTTGCCCACCTTCAATGCTTTTGGAATATTTCTTTTTGGATTTTTGTAAACATACTTTACAAGAAGTCGTCCTACCTTGTGAAGCGTGCTTGGCTTGAATTTCATAAATGCCTTCTCTTTCTGTCTGTCGTGCTTGTTTTTTGGTAATTACATTGATTCCGGAACGCCGACCTTTAGCATTACCAGAATGTTTTTGATTGTATTCTTTACTGCCGTGCATAGATAAAGCCTTGCTCTTGTAAGTTCTGCATCATCCGATACAACCCTGTGAGCGTTATAGAATTTGTGGAATAATGTTGCAAGTTCTATAACATAATGTGTGATTCTTGCAGGGTCATAGTTTTTTGCGGCGGTAATGATTTCGCTTGTCAAACCTGACATAAAGCTGATTAGTTCTTTCTCCTCGCTTGAGCTGAGCTTTGAAAGTATTTCGTCGGTAGGCTCACCCGGCTCAATTCCCTCGGCTTTTGCCTTTTTGAGGATAGAGCAAATTCTTGCATGGGCGTACTGAACATAATAAACAGGGTTTTCGCTACTGTTCTTAACCGCAAGCTCTAAATCAAAATCACAATGTGAATTAGGCTCACGAAGGTTAAACAAAAATCTTGCTGCGTCAATCGGCACTTCGTCAAGCAGGGTGTTGAGCGTAATAGCCTTACCCGAACGCTTTGAAAGCTTTACCGTTTCGCCGTTTCTTACAAGTCTTACCATCTGCATAATTACAGGGTCAAGTCTGCTTGCGTCTATGCCGAGAGCCGTTAATGCAGCCTTCATTCTCGGAATGTAGCCGTGGTGGTCTGCACCGAGTACATCAATGGCAATATCATAACCTCTTGTAACGAGCTTGTTATAGTGATATGCAATATCGGGTACGATATATGTCGGTATTCCGTTTGCTCTGATAAGAACTATATCTTTATCGTTTCCGAACTCGCTCGCCTTAAACCAAAGTGCGTCCTCCTGCTCGTAGGTTACGCCCTTTTCCTTCAGTGCATCTATTACCTTTTGAACGCTGCCGTCGTTGTGCAGGGTGGATTCTCTGAACCACTTGTCATATACGATTCTGTATTTTTTCAAGTCGTCCTCAAGTCCCTGAATATTAAGCGGAAGCGCATATTTAACGAGTGCGTCTCTGCGCTCCTGCGACGGAGACTCGGCATACTTGTCACCGTTAATGTCATAGAAATTCTTTGCGTGTACCGTGATGTCCTCGCCGTGATAAGCGTCCTCCGGCATTTCAACATCCTTGCCGCAAAGGTTAAGATAGCGTACCTCGAGTGAGGTTGCGAACTTTTCGATTTGATTTCCTGCGTCGTTTACATAAAACTCTCTTTGCACATCATAGCCTGCCGCATCAAGAACGCTTGCAAGACAGTCGCCGATTGCACCGCCTCTTGCGTTTCCTATGTGCATAGGACCTGTTGGGTTTGCGCTTACAAATTCAACGAGAACCTTTTTGCCCTGACCGTAATCCGAACGACCGTAGCTGTCACCGCTGTTTACGATGTCTTTGAGAATTTCGCTGTAATATCTGTCTGAAAAATAGAAATTGATGAAGCCCGGTCCCGCAATTTCCGTTTTCTCGATAAATCCGTTTTCAAGGCTGAACGCCTGAACAATGATTTCCGCTATGGCTCTCGGCGACATATGAAATGCTCTTGCGCCTGCCATTGCAATGTTTGATGAAAAGTCGCCGTTCTTTTTGTCCGACGGTTTTTCTATAATAAATTCCGGTATGTCTGCCTTGGGAAGCTGTCCGTTTTTCATTGCGGTATTAACCGCATCAATTACTGCCTGCTTTAACTGCTCCTCGGCTTTTTTAACTATCTGTGACATTGTTTAACTCCTGTTTATTCGGTGATTTTATATTTTATGGTTACATCATTTGTTGACGATACTGCGCCGTTTACATCAATTTCGTATGCAAAGCTGAAGTGTCCTTCGCATTCGTCGTAATGATTTTCTACATTCTTGCCAAATATGCCCATGAGCATATCTCCGTATTCCGTGCCGTAGTTACACAAGTGTCGTTTCGATTTTTCGATAACGAGCAGGGAGGAATACGCTCCCGATTTGGTCATTTCAACCTTGCTTTCGTCCTTTGCGATTACAAGCTTTGCTTTCAGCGATGCGGGACTGTTCTCCACAGCCTCGGTATAACGAATAACATAGCTGTCGTCGTTATGCTCGATAGTGCCGACGGTTTTCATCTCGATTTTATCCTTGTCGCCGTTGTAATCCTGAGAGCCGATTATGGTCAATAATGCCTTTTTCTGCATCAGATAATGCCTCCTCGCTCAAGTGCAAGACCGATGAGCCTGTCTATCAGCTCGGTGTACGGTATTCCCACCGCTTCAAAAAGCTTTGGATACATACTGATAGAAGTTTGCCCCGGTATTGTGTTTATTTCGTTTAACAGTACCTCTTGTGTATCATTTGTTACGAAAAAGTCGCATCTGCTAAGCCCCTCGCATCCGAGAGCCTTGTACGCATTCAGCGCTGCGTTTCTGACCTCGTTTCGCTTTTCCTCGCTGAGAAGTGCGGGAATGTGAAGCTCCGAAGCGGGATTGTTATATTTTGCGTCAAAGTCGTAAAATTCGGCAGCGGCAACGATTTGTCCTACCTCTGCGGCAATCGGCTCGTCGTTTCCTAAAACAGCAACCTCGACTTCTGCACCCTCAACAAACTCTTCCAGAACCGCTTTTTTGTCCTCTGCGTATGCAACTTGCATACCTCGTTTGAGTTCTTCCTCGTTGTGTGCCTTTGTTATGCCCACCGATGAGCCTGCGTTAGCCGGTTTAATGAAAATAGGAAAACCGAGCTTTTTGACAGCTGTGTCTATACATCTTTGGCTGTCCTTGTCATATTCGTATTTTGTAAAAGAACACCACTTTGCCTGCTTAATTGCGAATGCGTCTGCCACAGCGTTTGTGACAGTCTTATCCATACAGCTTCCCGACGATGTTGCGTCGCAGCCCACAAACGGGATTTGTGCAAGCTGAAGCAAGCCCTGTACCGTTCCGTCCTCTCCGTTTTTTCCGTGGAGAACAGGGAATACCACATCAAGTCTTATCATGCTGCCGTCCTCACAAACAACACCGTGTATTGCGGTGTCGGGAGATATGTACGCTTTTTTTAGCGTTTTTGATGTCAGCCATTCGTCATTCGGCAAAAGCTCAAGGTCGTCGTCAAAAAGAAACCACTCGCCGCTTTTTGATATGCCGAGCATTGTGACATCGTATTTTTCCTTGTCAATATTTGAAAGTATGCTCTTTGCGCTGATACAGCTTATGCTATGCTCTGATGAAGCGCCGCCGAAAAGCACACCTAAAGAAATCTTACTCATAAAATCATCCTAAACTGAAAAATGTTATTACTGTTCGCAATATTCTATATATTTTAACATATTGCTGTATTAATATCAATATTATAATGCTAACAAAATAAAAAATTAATTTATTCAATTTATAATAAGTTAGTGACAAAAAGCATACTTTATGTTATAATGCTATGCAAGCGAATGTAATATTTTTGCAAAGTACAGGAGGGGTTGCCGTGGCAGGTAAGAATAACAAAGACTCCCTGAGCCGTGATTTGAAAATGAAGGGGATATTAATTCCTTTGATTTTTGCCGTTGCGGTTGTGATTATTTGCACGGTTGCAGCCAATGCCGAGCTTGGCTTTTTGCCAAACGGGACACACGATGATGCGCTGACTACCACAGCCACCATTGAAAAAACGGAGTTTGATGAAAATGAGTATGCACGCATTACAAAGGACTAAGGGGATTATATATGACCTTTTGCTTGCTGTCGCGCTGCTTTGCTTTGTTTTGACTGCGGCTGTGTCGGCAACTGTCGGTAATACAAGCTTTTATTCGCATTTTCTAAATGACGAAGAAATTACCTTGCAGCTTAAAGCTTCGTTGCAGGAGGAAATTCTGCCTATTGCCGAAAAAACGGGAATAGAGGAAAAGGCTTTTGAGTTTGCTGTCGGCCCGAGTAAAATCAGCTCGGTGCAAAAGGATATTGTCAGGTCTGCGTTCAGCGGAACGGATTATAATTATTCGGACAGCGCAAATATTGAGATTTGTTATCGCTACGGAATAGGCGAGTTTTATCGCTATAACGGAATGGAGCTTGACGAAAATGCACTTGAGGAGGCTGTTCCTCTTGCGTGCAAGGCGTTTAACAAGATTATGGGCATACAAAATAACAGAGAGTTTTACCGCTTCTCGCTTTTTTTGAGCCGAACTTCCATTATTCTTGCCGCCGCATCGCTCATTTTTGTGCTGGCGCTCGGCTTTAAGGTGTTCACCTATTCTGCCGGCAGAACAAAGGTTTTCAGCCACTATGCCTGCTCGCTTCTTTCGACAGGATTTACGCTTGTGCTTTTGTTTTTGATAAATATGCTTACAGGCTATTGCAATAAGTTGTATCTGACGAATAATGAAGCTTTGAACTATGCTTTGTCGCACGGCTTTAATGCGTACTTTTTTGTTGAGGCGTGCTTTGGAATTGCGTTTATAATTGCAGGTGTGTCTATGATGGCTTATGTCAGTCAATATTACAGTCACAAGGCTGCCAGAATTAAACAGGAGCAGGAAATTAACCACGAAATATATGTTGCGTCGGCTTATGGCGATGTGACGATAGGCGATATTGCTCAGGGTAATATCAAGGACGATAAAAATAAGGACTAACAGAACAGGAGATATATAATGACAGAACTTACCGAGGTTTACAGAGAAATAGCAAAGGGACTTGAATCGTTTAACGGTGAGCTTGGTTTCAAAAAGACCGGCGAGGATGATAAAGCCGTTACCTTTGGCGGAGATAAGGGTTTGTATAGATTGTCGCATGACAGCACTTCAAACATACTTCAGCTTGAAGTCGCATACGAGGATAACGGCAAGGATACGGAGTTTAATACTGTGTCGAAGAGCCTTTTTGATTTGTCGGTGATTGACGCAAGAGATATTAAGTCCGCAACTAATGAAATTGTTGACGAGCTTGAAAGACTTTTTAAGTCAAAGAAGCAGGTTAATCTTGATAAGGTTAAGATGCCTAAGGCTGTTTCAAGGACAAAGGCAAAGAACGGTATTATCAGCTATGACATCGACAGCTTGGCTAACCGTTTCGGTACTCTTTATCCTGAGTTTAAGGAGCAGATTAGGGCCAATATTGCGGCATACGGTGAGTTTTTGCCTGAGGATTTCTTTATGAATTACGGCACAGCCAAGGTGCTTGATGTTATTAAAAACGGAACAAAGGCAGAGCAGAAAAAGCTGTTTAAGATGCTCGGCGAGATTTATGAGGACGGCACTAACGAGGTGCAGGATGTTATCGCAGTTACAATTTTGGGCGAAATGAAAAACGATAAGCAAATGATGGCTGTTGCCGATGAATATATGACAGAGTATATGGCAGGTGCAGTACACGAGGTGAATAAGCTTACGGCGAAAAAGAACCGCTTTACTAAGAAGCTTAACAATCCTCCGGCTTATAAGCCTAAGAAGAGGAAGAACTTTTCAATAGCAAATCAGCTCGGTCAGGGACAGTGAGCCGACAGATAAATAAAAAAATTGGGAGAAAGCAACGATGAAGAAAGGCACATTAATTAAAGGTTTGATTTTACCTTTAGCACTTGGTGCGGTCTTTGGCGTGGCTTTCTTTTTCTTTATTTCGCCGTCGTTTGTTAATTTCGACAGGGAAAGCGTTGACAGTATTGCGTACTTTGATTCCGATGATAAAGCACCGAATAACGAAATATATGCAAAGCTTAAATTTGCCGACACTTCGCTTAACATAAGGCAGAACTGCGATTACAGCCATATGATTTCGTCTGCATCGTTAAAGCATGGCTCTTTGCCCGACAAGTGTGGGATAGGGTATTATTGCGTGCTTGAAAAGGATATTGAGGGAGTGAAAAACGCAAATCCCGTAATAATTCACGGCTCTGACGAATATCATTATGTATATGTGTCATCGTTTGTGTGTGACAGCGAGAATGAAATATTCCTTGCTCAGCCGCCTATTTCTGACGGAATTATTATTTATTATCAAAAAACGGACGGCTGTGGACTTAAAAATGAATATGAGGCGCTTGCCTTTGGGGAGGCGAAGTGATGGGACTTAGAAGTACAAGAAAAATAATCACCGCATTGCTTACGGCTCTTGTTATATTTTCACTTGAAGCAACCGTTATTTTTTGTATAGGCACTACGGTTGTCGGAAATAAAAAATTGTATGTTAATTCTATTGCGGTTCAAAGCCTTGCCGATGAGTGCGAAAAACAGCTTGATGCAAAGTATTCCGTGCTTGCACATCAAACAGGGCTTCCAAAAGACGCATTTACAAATATTATGAATAAAAACAGCACGCTTTCGTCTCTTGCTCAAGCCGCCGAATATCTTTTTGACGAGAATGACGCTGAGTTGAAAAGCGATGCGAGAGAGCAGTATTTCTTTGAAAACTGTAAGGAATATCTTGATGCTAACGGGATTAAGTATGACGAAGCAAGCGTAAGAAATGCCGCAAGCAGAGCGTCTGATATTTACAGTGATACCGTCGGTGTTCATAACCTCGAATTTGTCAAAAACTATGTTGCAAAATCCAGAGAGCTTTCGGCAAAGGCAATGTCGTTTTTCGCCGTGTTTACGGCTGTCGGTATCGGTGCGATTTGCCTTATGTATAAGAAAAAAGCGGCAAGACTGCTTTACACAGCCTATGCCGTTACCGGAGCAGGAATATCTACCGTGGTAACCTTTGTACTGTCTGCGATTTTTAGAGAGCATAAGTCGCTCGGTATATATTACGGTGTGTTCCTTAATATGCAAAAGACTCAGCTTGCATTTTTGCTCGGGGGCGGAATTTTATTGCTTGCAGTCGGTGTTGCGTTGCTTGTTGCTTCCGACAGGGTGGCAAAGATTGAGGAAAATCGTAAAAATACAAGATTTTCAAAAATTATAGATAAATTATAGCTGCGGGGTTGATGTTATGCAGGATATGCAGGGCATTACAGATTATATTGAAAGCTACGGAGAGCTGAGCTTTGACGAAAAACCGCTTTGCGAGATTGACGCTCTTATATTCAGTCAGCTTTCATATATTGATTTTAGCGATATTGCACAGGACGAGGACGGAGTGTTTTTGTCCGATGCGTCGGTTAAATACTATTCTCGCCATAGTGACGAGGAAAACGAAAGGCTTATAGGAATCAGCGCTAAGGCGCTGCGTATTTTAAGCCTTTGTGCTAAGACGAATCGCTTTGGTTTTGTTAAGATTTGCAGATATGTAAATTATATAAACGGTGAGATTGATAAGCAGTTTTCGGGAGTTTGCTTCGTTTTTTCGGGTAATGTTTTGGTTGCTTTTAGGGGGACGGACGCCACTCTTACGGGCGTAAAGGAATCGGCTATGCTCAGCTATATGTTTCCTGTTCCTGCCCAAATAGAAGCACTGCATTATTTTCAGGAGAGCGCTATGCTCTTTGATAAAAATGTTTATGCCTGCGGTCATTCAAAGGGTGGAAACCTTGCCGTGTTTGCCTGCGTAAATTGTTCTAATTCACTTAAAAAACAGATTGTCAGCGTTTATGAATTTGACGCACCCGGCTTTCCCGATTGGTTTTTTGAACGATATGATTATAAGGAAATTGAAAGCAGAATTAATTGCTTTGTTCCGCAGGGAAGTATTGTCGGGAGAATGCTCAAACATAGCGTTAAACCCACGATTGTTCAGAGCATCAATAACGGCTTGAAAGAACATCAGGTTTCTTCGTGGGTTATTGAAAACGGCGAATTTGCCACGGCGGATAAATTCGATTATTCGAGCGATTTCATTTCGGATTATGTTAATGATTTGATTGAATATATCGGCGAGGATGATTTGGAGATGTTTTATGACACTCTTGAATATATCTTCGAGAAAATGGATATTAACAGCTTTTATGATTTTAAGGCAATGGATATTCGTAAGGTTTCGGGGCTTATTGATACCTTCGTAACTGCCGATGAGGATAAAAAAGAACGGTTTAAGAATATCATTAAAAAGATTATTGCCGACTTCACTAAGGAGTATTTTACTTCTTTTGCAAAATCATACATAGAAAAAATAAAACCCGCCTCTAAGGAACGGGAAGAATAAAAAGTCTTTCTTTTAATCAAGAAAGACTTTTCTATTTTATGCGTAAAATTGTATGTTCTTTATAATCGGATTGCTTCGGCTTTGTGTGAAAATGATTTTAATTTCGTCTGTATTTCTTACATGAATTCCGCTTAAACGAACTATTTTCTTGCTTCCGATTGTGGTACCGGTGTAAATCTTTTTGTATCCGCCCGGAACCTTTGCGTATATTTCAAAGCCCTCAACCCTTTGAGATTCGCTGATGTCCTCCTGCAAAACGATAGTTCTTACCTTTTGCTTTGAATCAAATCTGAATGTTATGTTTGAGTCGAGCTGAGTAAGCATTACACCCTCTTGTGCGTTTACCAAGTTGTCAATCATTTTTTGGTCGTTTTGGTTGTATGCCGTGTACTCTATTTCATTTTCAAAGCGTTTGTCAATTTCGCTCTTGAAATCTTGCAGAGCCTTTACCTCTTTTTCCTCTATAATGCCGTTCTTTGACGGAGGAACATTTAATAAAAGCGATGCATTTGAGCCAACCGTGTTGAAGTAAATCTCGGTAAGCTCCTTTGTACTTCTAAGCTTTGCTTTTTTATTGTAAAACCAATTTTCCTTAAATATGCTTACATCCGCCTCGGCAGGATACCATACTAAATTTTTGTAATTCTTTACAAACTCTCGTGAGCCTAAGTCGTCGCCCGTGTTATCAACCTCAGGCATTTGCGTTGAATCAACCGATTCGCTTCCTTTTGCGACAACGCTCCATTCATTTTCTCGTGCTTGTCCCTCCTCGTTGCCAATCCATCTTACATCATTGCCGCAGCAGGCAATAACTGCGTTTGGTTGATATTTGCGTATAACATCGTAATATCCGGTGAAATCGTAATCAAAATCTGGAACATCGTCACCCTTTTTTCCGTCAAACCAAAAACAGAATATGTCACCGTAATTTGTGCAAAGCTCTGTAAGCTGATTCATAAAGTATTCGTTGTATGCCTCTGTGCCGTAAGCTTCGTTGTTTCTGTCCCACGGGGAAAGATATATTCCGAATTTAAGTCCGTATTTTTTACAGCTGTCTGCAACCTGCTTTACAATGTCGCCCTTGCCGTCCATATAAGGACTGTTTTTGATAGAATAATCGGTGTATTTCGTTTGGAAAAGACAAAAACCGTCGTGGTGCTTTGCAGTGAAAATTACGCCCTTGCTTCCGCTGTCTTTGAGAGTGCTTATCCATTGGTCCGTGTCAACAACCTCGGGATTGAACACTGACGGGTCGTCTGTTCCGTCGCCCCATTCGTTTCCTGTAAATGTGTTCATTCCGTAATGTATGAAATTATAGTATTCGAGTTCGCTGTAAGCAAGCTGTTTTTTGCTCGGCTTTACTGCGGTTAATCTGCTGACTTCCTCGCTGTCAAGAGCGTATCCGTTGTTTTTCATATCGAATCCTCTTGAACCGTCGAACTTTCCTCCGAAGTACAGCGTTGATGAAACTGCCACGGCGGCAACCAAAACTATACATACGAGTGCAAGCAATATTTTTTTAACGGTTTTCTTGCTTATCTTTATTTTTTTATTTTTCATTCTGCTACCTCGCTTAATGTACTGTCTTGATTATAACAAATATACCTTTAACAATCAATATAAAATAAAAGCTGCGTCTATTCAGCCTTTATTTTTAGTTTTTATGCTTATCAAAATATTTAAGTAAGTCATATATCAGCTTTATTTCCGCTTCGCTGTAACCGTCTAAGACTATACTTTTTTCGTTTTTTAAGCATAGCAAATAATCGGCTGAAACATGAAACAGCTTGGCAAGCTCGACAATGTACGGGGTTGTGGGAGTTGAGAGTCCCATTTCCCACGCATTAATGCTTGAACGGGTTACATCAAGCTTTCTTGCCAGCTCGGCTTGTGAGTAGCCTGCGTCTTCTCGCAGAGTTTTAATTCTGTCATAAATCATAAATAACAGCCTCCTTGCTGATAATTATATAATGCGATAGACGATAATTAATTATCATTAGCTGTATAGAGTTATTGACATAAATTATATAATGTTGTATAATGTCGTTAAAGGAAACCAAACATTATTTAATTAGAAAAAGGGGAGAAAAATGAAAAAGATTTTATCTGTCGTTTTAGCTGTACTTGTAGTAATTTCGCTTGCTTCGTGCACAAAGTCGAGCGGTGATGATACATTGCAATCCGCAGGAGTAGAACACACTTTCAGAAATACCGACTGGGGCGATTCAAAATGGGCGGTAATAAAGAGCGAAAAGGGCTTACCACGCAGATTTTCCGGAGATTATCTGTTGTATAAAGGTAGAATTAATGAAATGAATTGCTCAATTATATATAGGTTTGACGAGGAAAAATTGTGCAGTGCCGAATATTATATAAGTAAAGTTTATACCGGAACGAGAAAAGCAGAAAATTATATATCCGCTTATAACCAAATTGCACAGAAACTTTATGACAAGTACGGAGATGCGGTTGAAGATGATATTATTGAACTCGACGGTTATTCAGAAGCTTTTGATGATTCAACAAATTTGCTGTATGACGGCATTGCGTACAGAGCAAAGTGGGAAACGGATACCACAGATATTATGCTTGGTATGATCGGAGAAAATTTAGATATTACCATTTTGTTGACTTATACCCAAAAAGGTTATGAAAGCAACAGCGATACAACTGATTTTTAACAGATGAAAAAAGAACGGTCGTGTGACCGCTCTTTTTTTGTTGTTTCTTATTCGCCGAAGTATCTCTTGAGAAGTCCCTCGAATGCCTTGCCGTGGCGAGCCTCGTCTCTTGCCATCTCGTGAACTGTGTCATGGATAGCGTCAAGGTTTGCCTTCTTTGCAAGGATTGCAAGCTGTGTCTTGCCCTCGGTAGCACCCTTTTCTGCTGCTACTCTCATCTCAAGATTCTTCTTTGTTGAGCTTGTTACAACCTCACCGAGCATTTCTGCAAACTTAGCGGCATGCTCTGCCTCTTCGTATGCTGCCTTTTCCCAATAAAGACCGATTTCAGGATAGCCCTCTCTGTGAGCCACTCTTGCCATAGCGAGGTACATACCTACCTCTGAGCATTCGCCGTTGAAGTTGTCACGAAGACCCTGTACGATTTCTTCGCTTACGCCGTCGATAATGCCAACCTTATGCTCTGCTGCCCATTCGTCGGAAGCATTGTCGCTTCTAACTTCCATTTTAGCGCCGCAGATTGGGCAAATCTCGATTGGTTCGTCACTTTCGTATCCGCATACCGGACAATAATACTTTTTAGCCATTTTAATAATCTCCTTTAATATTCATTATTTTTTATTTATTGCAATCGGCACATAAGCCGCTGTAATATACTTCTGCATATCTTACATCAAAACCGTCGATTCCGTTGCATTGCACACCGTCTATACCGAAGTCGTAGATTTTACCGCACAAATCGCATTTGAAATGACCGTGCAGTTTAGTGTCGGCGTCGTAATGAACTCTGTCGCTGTCTATATTTATACTGATTATAAATCCTTCTTTTTCAAGCGACTGTAATGCATTATATACGGTCGTAAACGACAGGTTGGGGAACAGTTCCTTCATCTCGTTATATATAGATTCTGCATCGGGATGTGTCGGATGCTCGCATAAATACTTATATATGCTGATTCGTTGAGGCGTTGCTCTGAATTTTCTTTTTTGAAACAGCTTTTGTATTTCTTGCTCTGTCATTTTCTCACCACCCAGATTGTAATGATTACAATTTAATTATACTCAAGACTGATGAAAAGTCAATACCTTTTTTGAAAAAAACACAAAAATGTATAAATTATGGCTCGATTTGTACGATATTGTTAAATGATTGTCAAAATATAGGCGATTTTAACAAAGTTTAGCAGTAAACATTGACAAAAAAACTCATAAGTATATAATAGTAGTTGTATTTCACAATAAAAATTAATGCAGAGAGGTAATTATTATGTCAAGAGTATTTAATTTTAGCGCAGGACCGTCAACCTTGCCGGAGAGCGTTTTGCAAATTGCGGCAAACGAAATGATGGATTATCACGGCTCGGGTCAGTCGGTTATGGAAATGAGCCATCGTTCAAAGTGGTTCGACGATATTATCGAGGACGCAGAAAAGCTTATGCGTGAGCTTTATAAAATTCCCGATAATTACAAAGTGCTTTTCCTTCAAGGCGGCGCTTCAGCTCAGTTTAGTGCAATTCCGCTTAACTTTATGAACGGAAGCAACAAAGCGGACTATATCATTACCGGTCAGTGGGCTAAAAAGGCATTTCAGGAAGCACAAAAATACGGTGATGCTAAAGCTGTCGCTTCCTCTGCCGATAAAACATTCTCTTATATTCCAAAGACAAAGCCCGAGGATTTCAGAGAAGACGCAGACTATGTATATATTTGTATGAACAATACTATTTACGGAACTGTATTTAAGGAGCTTCCTCCTGTCGGTGACAAAGTTCTTATCGCGGATGTTTCTTCGTGCGCTCTCTCCGAGCCTCTTGACATCAGCAAGTTCGGTGTGGTTTACTTCGGCGCTCAAAAAAATGTTGCGCCTGCCGGATTGGTTGTTGCAATCATTCGTGAGGATTTGCTCGGCAATGCAAGAGATATTACACCTACTATGATGAATTATAAAATCCAGGCAGATGCGGATTCTCTTTATAACACTCCTCCGTGCTGGACTATTTATGTTTGCAAGCTCGTTCTTGAATGGATTAAAAATGAGTTCGGCTCTCTTGATGCTATGAAAGAGCATAACGAGAAAAAGGCTGCAATCCTTTATAATTTCCTTGATAAATCAGAAATGTTCCACGGTACTGTTGTGCCTGAGGACAGAAGCCTTATGAATGTTCCTTTCGTAACAGACAGCGAGGAACTTAACGCAAAGTTCATTAAAGAAGCTACCGAGGCAGGCTTTGTTAATTTGAAAGGTCACAGAAGCGTTGGCGGAATGAGAGCTTCAATTTATAACGCAATGCCGATTGAGGGCGTAGAAAAGCTTGTTGAATTTATGGCAAACTTTGAGGCAGAGAACAAGTAAGAGGGGATTATATAATGTATAATATTAAACTGTTAAATAAGATTTCTAATGTAGGATTGAAAAAATACGATACCGCAAAGTATAGTTGCTCCGACAGCGTTGAAAATCCTGATGCGGTTATGGTACGCTCGGCATCAATGCACGATATGCAGATGCCCGAATCACTTCTTGCAATAGCAAGAGCAGGCGCAGGAACAAATAATATTCCTGTTTCGGATTGTGCGGATAACGGTATTGTTGTATTTAATACTCCGGGTGCAAACGCAAATGCGGTTAAAGAACTCGTTATTCTCGGACTTCTGCTTTCTTCCCGTAAGGTTACTAAGGCTATTGATTGGTGCAAGACAATAAAGGACGAGGGAGATAATGTAGGCAAAACCGTTGAAAAAGGCAAGTCGGCATTTGCAGGACCTGAAATTAAGGGCAAAACTCTTGGCGTTATCGGCTTGGGTGCTATCGGCAGACTTGTTGCAGAGGCTGCTGTTGATATGGGCATGAATGTTATCGGTTACGACCCGTTTCTTCCTGCTGACGCTCAACTTAAAAAGGGCATTACCGTTAATAATAATCTTGAGGAAATATTCCCTGTTGCTGATTATATTACCGTTCATGTTCCGCTTACTGCCGAAACAAAGCATTTGATTGACGCAAAAAGTATCGCAATGATGAAAAACACAGTTCGTATTATGAACTTTGCACGAGGCGACCTTGCCGACAGCGACGCTGTTATAGAAGCACTTGACGAGGGTGAGATGGCTTGCTATGTTACCGATTTCCCTGATGCAAAGCTTATCGGTGTTGACGGCGTAATTGCTATTCCTCATCTTGGTGCGTCAACTCCCGAAAGTGAGGAAAATTGTGCGGAGATGGCAGCGCAGGAGCTTATTGATTTTCTTGAGGACGGAAACATTAAGAACAGCGTTAATATGCCTAATGTGTTTATGGCAAGAAGCGGAAAAGTGCGTGTTACCGTAATTCATAAGAACCAGCCTAATATGATAGCAACCATTACCGATACTATTTCTAAGGACGGTGTGAATATTGCTTCCTTTGAGGATAAAAACAGAGGCGAAATTGCCTATTCTATTATCGACTGTGATAACGATGTTTCAGAGCAGGTGGCAAACGATATTAACGCAATCGACGGAGTTATCAGAGTAAGAGTTATCTGATGATTCAATAACGCATAATAAAAGACTTTCGGGTTTATTGCCTGAAAGTCTTTTTCTATACATATTATATATTTGTGCCGATTTATTTACAGTCTTGCTTCAAGCCTGTAAATAGGATAGCCCTGAGAGGAAAATCTTGCCTCATATTCCGTTACGATGTTTCCCTCAAAATCGCTGTTGTGTAAATCGAGCGAAATGTTTGACAGCTTAAAACCGTTTTGGCTGAAACTTTCAATGGAAAATTCAAAGAAGTGCATATTGTCTGTTTTTTGATAAATCGCTGCATCTTCTGTCATAATTGAACGGTAGATGTTCAAAAATCTTTCGCTTGTCAGTCTGTGGCAGGCGTGACTTTTTTTAGGATACGGGCAGGAAAAATTAAGAAAAATTCCGCTTATGCTGTTTTTCCTTAAATATGACGGCAAATATTCTGCCGAACAGTCAAGGAATTTTATGTTTTTCAGTCCCTTGTCCTTTGCTTTTTCGCAGGCGGTACATATTACATCCCTTACCTTTTCAACGCAAAGCATATTTATATCGGGGTTTTGCTCGGCATAAGTGCTTGCAAATGTACCCATTCCGCAACCTACCTCAAGATAAACGGGGTTGCTGTTGCCAAACAATTCTTCCATATCCAAAAAATGCTCTTCGGTCTGTGCGTCATTGAAATTAAGGCTCTCGTTTCTCAGTGTGATAAGGTAGTCGGATACAGCCTCAAGTCGTGTGTCCAAATTTTTTTTGTGTCTCATTCTCATAAAGAAGTTCCTCTTATTTCATTTGTATTAAAACATATAATTTTATCAGCAGTATTACGAAATAAAGTATCGCATACAGCACCGCCTGATGTCCTAAATAAAACCACAGGCTGTTTTTTCCCACAAAGGAAAGCACTCGTGAATGCTTTTTGTAGCAGACTTCGGGGAATTTGCCCTGCTTTGCATATTCGCCGATGAAAGCACCGAGTAAAAACATAAAAATCCACGGTATTATTGAAAAATAATCAGCCGAATGAAAATCGCCGTTATATAATCCGAATGGCATAAGTATGTTCGTTTTAGGTTCGCCGAGCTTAATCAACCCAAACAGCAGGCTTCTGTCGTTAATCCCGTAGGTGGCAAAAAACAGCGTCGCCGAAACGATTATGCCTGTTATGGCAGGTGTTTTTTCTATAATCGGCATAATTACGCCCGTAATTATCATACAACAGCCAAGACAATGCAATATGCCGAAGTATATTTGTTCGTTTTCTATGCCCATAAGAGGCATTATAACCGCAGTAATCAGCGTGATGAGCATACCCGAGGCAAAAACAATTATGCCTCGCTTTATCGTGTTTCGTGACAGTCGTGAGCAAATTCCCGATATTACTATAAATATTGCCCAAAACAGAGGCTGAACCTTGCACAGCGCATCGAATACCGTATATCCCCAATCGAGCGACAATACATCGCCGACATCGAGAAAGAAATGATGCACTATCATAGCGAGAATAGCAAAGCCTCTAAGCTCGTCAAGCAGCTCTATTCGCCGAGCGCCCTTGTTCATTAAAAAACCTCACTTGTTTTTATTTATTATAATATATCATTTATAAAAAGCATTGTAAATATATTTTTTATATGGTATCATTAGTGTTATCAAGATAGTGTTAATCAGAATGTTTTGCGAGGTAGGCATATGAAAATATATAATGTAATTCAGTACGGTGCTAAGGGTGACGGCTCGGCTAACGATGCCTTTGCTATTCAGCACGCTATCGACGATTGCGCAAAGAACGGTGGAGGCAGAGTTGTTCTTCCGTCGGGCAGGATTTATTACAGCGATTCCATAAGGCTGAGGGCTAATGTCGATTTGCATATCCAAAAGGGCGCAAGGCTTAAGGCTACGGGTAATATTGACGGTTACATCAGACCTAATAAGCTGATTAACGACCCGAAAACCGCCCTTATCGGTAATCCTGTTACCGGCAAGCCGAGTTTCGTTTTCATTTATGCTTATGAGGCTGACGGCTGTGCAATAAGCGGTGAGGGAATAATCGACGCAAACGGTCATTCTTTTGTTCAGCGTAAAGATAGGTATTATGTAACGGGTGAATTTTACCCTCGCCCTACTGTTATTTATGTAGAAAAAAGTAATCATATTACCTTTAGAGATTTTACCGTTGTCGATTCGTCTTTTTGGACTTTGCACCCTGCCGGTTGCGACGATGTTCTTATAGATAAAATCAGAATACTTAACGACCTTGATGTTGCAAATTCGGACGGTATCGACCCCGATCACTGCAGTAATGTAAGAATTCTTGGCTGTCATATTACCTGTGCCGATGACTGTATTTGCTTAAAGGCAAGCAAGGGTAATGCTGAGTACGGAGCGTGCGAAAATATCGTCATTGACGGCTGTACTCTCGTTTCCACCTCTGCCGCAATTAAGATAGGCACCGAGGGCGTGGGCGATTTCAGAAATGTCATTGTTTCTGATTGTGTTATTTCAAAGTCAAACAGAGGTATTTCAATTCAGATTCGTGACGGCGGAAGTGTTGAAAATGTTACCTACTCAAATATTATTATCGAAACCCGTCGCTTCTGTCCGGACTGGTGGGGTACTGCCGAGCCAATTGTTTTAACTACATTTAATCGTGACGAAAATACAAAAAGCGGTCATATAAAAAATATTCGCTTCTTCAATGTTACCGCAAAAGGCGAAAACGGTGTTTTGATTCACGGTAACGACAAAAATTATATTGAGGATGTCACTTTTGAAAATTGCAAAATCGAGCTTACAAAAACTTCTAAATGGGAGTGCGGGCTTTATGATTTGCGCCCTTGCCTTGATTGGGGAGTTGAAAAATACGACAATTCCGCTTTCTTTATAAGGTACGCAAAAAATGTTTTGATTGAAAAAACAAAAACCTCGTGGGGCAATCTGTGCGACAGCTATAAGCACGCAGTTGACGCAGAAAATGTCGAAGGTCTTGACCTTGTCAGATTCAGCGGCGGTGCGGCTAAAGACGAGTACGAGGATATTAAGATTTCATAGGAGGCTTGTATGGTACAGCTCAAGGGATATAAGGTTAATTCGGTTTGTTTTGAAAACAAGGTTGAGGGAAATGTTAAGCTTGCGCTTCAAAATCAGGTCAAATATAATGTGAATTATATAGATAATGAAAATAAGTGTATAGGAAATCTTGCGTTTAGAGTATTTGACACGGATTTGCAACCGTTTGAGATAAAAATTGATGTTACGGCGGAATTTTCTTATTCGGACGATGACGAAAAGCCGGATGTTCATATCGGCTCGTTCGACCAGCTTTTCCCTTTTATTCGTCAGTGCGTGGCAACTATAACCTCTATGAGTGGTATGCCGTCTTTGATTTTGCCTATTATCCGTCTTGAACGCTCGTCGGTTGCCGTTCAAGCACCAAACGAAAATAATGATGAGGGAATGTTGAATTAATGGCTGATTTGTGTGATACCTGCTGGTATAATAATTATGACGAGGACGACGATGTATATTACTGTGATTTGCAGCTTGACCAAGATGAGTATGCAAAGCTTGTGGAGCGTGAGCGTCAGGGCAAGCCGTGTAAGTACTATCGCAGAGACATCGGCGAATATGGTATCGTCAGAAAGCAGAATTGAATATTGAATAAAAAGGTCTTTCCTGTTAATTGTAAAACGGGGAAGCCTTTTTTAACATTTATATTGACTTTTGTATATTATGTGATATAATACAGTTGAACATATGAATAGTTGTTCATATGTAAAGAGTTAATTTCATTGATTAGGAGACATTTTTATGAAAAAGACATATTCTATTGATGTTGATTGTGCTAATTGTGCAAATAAAATGGAGCAGGCTGCTAATACCGTTGACGGTGTTGCAAGTGCTACGGTTAATTTTATGATGCTTAAAATGATAGTTGATTTTGAGGAAGGCGTTGAGGAGTCAAAGGTTATGAAGCAGGTTCTCAAGGCTTGCAGAAAAATCGAGGACGATTGCGACATTATCTTTTAACGAGGTGATTTTATGAGCAGAAAGCAAAAAAAGATGCTCATCAGAATTCTTGTTTCTGCCGTACTGTTGATAGGGCTTTTGGTTACGGAGCATTTTGCAGAGATTGCAAACAGGTATATAAGGCTTGCACTTTATCTTGTTCCGTATCTTATAATAGGCTACGATATTCTCAAAAAGGCATTTAAGGGGATTCTTAACCGTCAGGTTTTTGATGAAAATTTTTTAATGGCTGTTGCTTCGATAGGTGCTATTGCCATTGCAGTTTATGAAAACGGCTCTTACAGTGAGGCTTGTGCCGTAATGCTGTTTTATCAAATCGGTGAGCTGTTTCAAAGCTATGCTGTCGGTAAAAGTAGACGGAATATTTCCGAGCTTATGGATATAAGACCGGATTATGCCAATATTGAGGTTGACGGAGAAATTAAGCGAGTTTCTCCCGACGAGGTTGTAAAGGGTTCGGTTATTGTAGTGTCGGCAGGCGAAAAAATTCCTATCGACGGTATTGTTATTGACGGCGAGACGGGGCTTGATACCGCTGCGCTTACGGGCGAAAGCGTACCGAGAGAAGTGCATATTAATGATGAGGTAATCAGCGGTTGCATCAGCCTTTCGGGAACAATTCGTATACGCACCACTAAGGAGTTCAGCGAATCTACCGTGTCGAAAATTCTTGATTTGGTAGAAAATTCGTCGTCAAAGAAATCAAAGAGTGAGAAGTTTATTTCTAAGTTTGCAAGATATTATACTCCGGCTGTCTGCTCGGGTGCGCTTGCGTTGGCTTTGATACCGCCTGTTGTCAGGTTGGTTTCAGGCTCGTCTGCAATGTGGGGGGATTGGATTTACAGAGCGTTGACATTTTTGGTAATCAGTTGTCCTTGTGCGCTTGTTATATCAATTCCGCTTAGCTTTTTTGCCGGTATCGGCGGTGCTTCAAAGGCAGGTATATTGGTTAAAGGCTCTAATTATTTGGAAACGCTCTCAAAGACAAAAACTGTTGTATTTGATAAAACCGGAACTATGACAAAGGGTGTGTTTGAGGTTACGGATATGATTACGGCAAACGGCTGTTCTCAGCAGGATTTGATTGAATATGCTGCACTTGCCGAATGTTATTCGTCTCACCCGATAAGTAAATCTCTTGTTAAGGCATACGGCAAAGAGGTTGACTCGTCGCTTGCCTGTGATGTTAAAGAAATCAGCGGCAAGGGTGTTTGTGCCGTTGTTAAGGGCGAAGATGTCAGCGTGGGCAATGCTAAGCTTATGCAAATGCAGGGAGTTGATTTTCAGCCTTGCGATAAAATCGGAACGGTTGTGTATGTAGCCGTAAATGAAAAATATATGGGCTGTATTGTTATTGCCGATTCGCTCAAGCCGACCTCTGTTCAGGCGGTAAAGGCTCTGAGAGATTGTGGTGTTAAGAAGACCGTTATGCTCACAGGTGACAGCGAAAAAGTTGCACAGGCTGTGGCAGGGGAGCTTGGCACGGATGAGGTTTACAGTGAGCTTTTGCCCGAAAATAAGGTTGAGCAGGTTGAAAGATTGCTTGACGAAAAAGGAAATAATGAGGCACTCGCTTTTGTCGGTGACGGCATTAATGATGCTCCCGTTCTTTCCAGAGCCGACATAGGTATTGCTATGGGCGCTCTCGGCTCGGACGCCGCTATTGAGGCTGCGGATATAGTTCTTATGGATGACGACCCGCTTAAAATAAGTAAGGCAATTAAAATTTCACGTAAATGCCTTAGAATCGTTTATGAAAACATTGGCTTTGCACTTGGGATTAAGGCTCTTTGTCTTTTGCTCGGTGCGCTTGGAATTGCCAATATGTGGATGGCAATTTTTGCGGATGTCGGAGTTATGGTTATAGCCGTACTGAATGCAATCAGAGCATTGTCTGTTAAAAAATTATAATGTAGAGGCATTTTGATATGCCACAGATTGACTAAAGGCTTCTACCAAGGGGCGCATTGCATAAGGAAGTAATTGGTTTAAGCTTCCTGAGTTTTGCCCATTGCACTATTAAAAAATCCCGCTAATACGCAAGTATTAACGGGATTTTGTTAATGCACACTGAATAAAAGCAGTTTGCTTAAACTGCTTTGCACTTAAAAACCAAAGGAACAGATGAAAGACAAGGCATAATTTGCAGGGCAGGCTTGTCGCCTTCACTGCAAATTTAACGCAGTATTTCGCTGTTTATTTGGGTTTTAAGCATTTATTCCTTATGTAGTACGCCCCAACGGAAGTCTTTAGTTAATTTTTTGTAACTAAGCATTAATAATGCTTGAATATATGACGGCTTTGGGTTATCATAAATATATCTAATATGTTCTTGGGAGGGGATATTGTGGATAAGGTTGAAAAAAGACGAGCCTTTTTAATTAATTTCGCCTTTGTGGGTGTTTTATTGGCTCTCGCATATGTAGGATTAAAATATTTCTTTTGGGTTTCGGCACCGTTTTTGCTGTCGTTCTTCTTTGCCGTGATTCTTCAAAAACCGCTTAGGTTTATAGATAAGAAAACCAATCATAAAGCGCACGGCTTTTTCTCTATATTGCTTGTAATTTTATCAATATGCGTTGTTATCATTCCGCTTATTTTTATTCTTTCGGCAGTATTTAATAAGATTTCGGAATTTTTGACATATCTCGTGTCCGAACTTAACGACCTGCCGTCCTTGCTTTCAAAGGTTGAAAACTGGCTTCTTGATTTTCTTGGATTTCTCCCGTCGCATTTGTATGATTCCGTATCTGTTACAATAACCGATGCATTTAGTAAGCTTCAGCCTGCCGCTGCCGAGGATGTGGGCGCAGCATCCGGTCTGCTCTCGGGAATTGATTTCAGCAGCATTACCGATAAAATAACTTCAGGAGTAAGCAATGTTTACAGCGTGCTGAAAGGTGTTCCGTCTGTTCTTATTGGAGTTGTAATCGGCATTGTCGCTTGGATTCTTTTCACCAAGGATTATGATACAGTTGTAAGATTTATTCAAAATCAGCTCCCGTCAGAAAAAAAGAACATTCTTGTTGACTTAAAGCAGGTGTTCTCTAAGACAATTTTAACTATGTTTAAGGCATACGGAATAATAATGCTTATCACATTCAGCGAGATTTGTTTAGGCTTCGGCATTATGAGAATGTGCGGTATAATGAACAATAATTTCTTTGTTCTTATTGCTGCCGCTATCGCAATATTCGACATTCTCCCTGTTGCAGGCTCGGGTGGTATTTTGATACCGTGGGCATTGTTCTCGCTCGTTTACGGAAATAACAAGCAGGCTCTCGGTTTAATCATTATGTATGTTATCATAACCGTAATTCGTCAGTATATCGAGCCTAAGATTGTGGGTACATCGCTTGGAGTTAATCCTATCGTTACTCTTATGGGACTTTATTTCGGTCTTAAATTCTTCGGCTTCCTCGGAATGTTCCTCGTTCCGCTTTGCGTAATGACGCTTAAAGCGTTTAACGATACCGGCAGAATTAATATTTGGAAAACTTCTCCCGAAAATAAAATAGATGTTCCGAAAAAATAAACAATAATGTAAAAGCCCTATCGGTACGCTTTAATCAGCGTGTCCGGTAGGGCTTTGATTTATGCCGTTATTTATTTGTTGCTGTTTGCAATAGCTTGTTCAATAAGGCTGTTGAGCTTCTTTGACTGCTCGGCACTTGTGATTGCGCCAACGATTGGCTGACCTACAATGTTGCCGTTTTTGTCAACTACATAGGTTGTCGGGAATGAGTAAAGTCCCGAGGTGAATTTGCCGGCATCGGAT
The DNA here is from genome assembly GCA_900539165.1 of uncultured Oscillospiraceae bacterium. Classification (GTDB taxonomy): domain Bacteria; phylum Bacillota; class Clostridia; order Oscillospirales; family Acutalibacteraceae; genus Eubacterium_R. The sequence continues at coordinate 12,214 of UQAZ01000018.1, read as the reverse complement.
TTTGAATCAAACCAAATGTTTTTGTATGTGATACCCTTTTGTGAAAGAATATCCTTTGCTTCAGAAATTGCTGTTTTGTCTCCGTCAAGTGTGAAAGAGTTTACACCGACAACCGCACCGCCTTTTGAAGCAAGCTCTTTGTTGAGAGCCTCTAATTCACCGAGTTCGCCTACACAAGGCTTGCAGGTTGTAAACCAGAAGTTCACAACTGTTACGCTGTTGGATGAGAAAAGGTCATTGCTGTTTACATCATTGCCGTCTAAGTCCTTGCCCTGAAAGCTTGGGAACTTTGTAAGCTCGCTATCGTTTGAAACTTTGCCTGCGCTGTCTGCCGCAACGCTTTCGCCCGAGCTTGGTTTGTTTCCGCAACCCGGATACTTTTGTTCCAGAATTGTGAGCTTTCCTTCAATTTCCTTAACTTGCTCAGCGCCCTCCTTGAGGATTTTCATTTCATCTTCCGAGAATTGGTCCTTTGCACCCTCAATTGTTTTAAGCAGAAAATCGCCGTAATTAGTGCCGTCTTCAATCATCTGTGTGTCTTTGTTAGCCGACATAAACACCTTTTCCCAAAGGCTTGAATTGCTTGTGAGAATATCGTTTTCCTTTTGCATAAGCTTTTGGTAGAGGTCTGCCGCCTCTTCTGCGTTGCTCGGCTCTACCGACATCAGGGTTGCAATATCGGTGTCTGTGTTTGATGAACAGCTGTCATTCTTGTTCTTTTTTGCAGAACAGGCTGCAAGGCTGAGTGTCAGTACTGCCACAAGCAGTACGGCTAAGATTTTTGTGATTGATTTTTTCATAATCATTCCTCCGTTTTTTTATTGATTAAATTTTCTTTGTTTATTGATTTATTTACCTTTGATTTGTTTACCTTTGCATTGTCGCAAAGATTTTTTTCGGGTAATCCAAAGCCGTAGCTAAAGCTTACAGCATCGGTCGGGCAGGCGGTGATACACTTGCCGCAGCGTATACATTCGGTGTGATTAGGCGTTTTTGTTACATCAACATCCATTTTGCACACCTTTGCACATTTTCCGCAGGATACGCATTTGTGTCCGTCTACCTTTATTCCCAAAAGTGACACCTTGTTCATCAGTCCGTAAAATGCACCGAGTGGGCATATCCATTTACAAAACGGACGGTAAAACAGCACGCTCAGAACAACCACGACGATTAATATTATCAGCTTTCGTGTAAATAATGCACCCAGAGCCGAGCGTATTCCCTCATTTACGATTGACAGCGGGATAGCCCCCTCAAGCACTCCTTGCGGACATATATATTTGCAGAAAAACGGGTCGCCCATTCCTACATCATTTACTGCAAATGCAGGTAAAATAATCACGCTCAACAGTAATACCGCATATTTCAAATATGTAAGCGGTTTGAGCTTTTTTGTTGACAGTTTTTTAGTCGGTATTTTGTGTAATAAATCCTGAAACCATCCGAACGGACACAGAAATCCGCAAATGAAGCGACCGAGCAGTACGCCGAGCAAAATCAAAAATCCCGTTATATAATAGGAAAACTTAAATTTTGACGAGCCTACTACCGATTGAAATGCTCCTATCGGACAAGCACCCGACGCCGCCGGACAGGAGTAGCAGTTTAATCCGGGAACGCATACCGACTTGGCGTTGCCCTGATATATTCCGCCCTTGAAAAAGTTTGGCAAATGTATATTTGTAAGTAGTGTCGCTCCCGCCTGAATCCAAGTGCGAAATCGACTCAGCGGCTTTGATATGTTTCTTTTCTTTTTATTCTTATCCAATTCCCACACACTCCAAGCACAGCTTTATCGCCTTACTTAATACGGTCTCAGCTTCGCCTCGCATTGCTCCGTAGCACAGCATAACCGTTCCTGCGATTAGTAAAAAGCCTTGTGATACAGCCTTTTTTGCTTTGAACAAATTAACCACTCCCTTCGTTTTCGTCCCAATTATAGCACAGGGGATATAAATTTTCTGTTAAGTAAACGAATTAATTAAATTTTTTCTTGTTCGATTGATGAAAAAATTAACAAAAACTTTATGCGTTTGTGTTATAATACCATTATATAATATATTGACTTGCAGAATAAAACAAGTGTCGGGAGGATTTTTATGCATATTTTAGTTGTTGAGGACGAGAAAACTCTGTGCGATACCATTGTACGCAGTCTCAGACATCTTGCATACAGCGTAGATTATTGCTATGACGGAAAAGCGGCTATGGAGATGCTTTGTATAGAACGCTTCGACCTTGTTGTACTTGATTTGAATTTGCCAGACGCAGACGGTATGACTGTTCTTAAAGAACTCAGAAAAACCGACAGCGATACAAAGGTGCTTATTTTGTCTGCTCGCTGTGAGGTTGCCGATAAAGTTGAGGGCTTGGACGCAGGCGCAAACGATTATCTTACTAAGCCGTTTCATCTTGATGAACTTGCCGCAAGAATACGCAACCTGACACTCAGACGATTTACTCAAAACGATGTTATTTTGACTTGCGGCGAACTATCGTTTGATACTAAATCACGCAAAGCGTATGTTTCGTCCGAACCGTTGTCCCTTACAAAAAAGGAAACGGGTATTCTTGAATATCTTATGCTCAATCAAGGACGACCTATAAGCCAAGAGGAATTTCTCGAACATGTTTGGGACAGCAGTGTTGATAATTTCAGTAATTCCATAAGAGTGCATATTTCGGCGCTCAGAAAAAAGCTGCGCTCTGCTATGGGCTATGACCCTATACATAATCGTATAGGCGAGGGATATGTTATGGAGGAAAAGGAATGAAAAGACTTTCTTTGCAGTGGAGAATTACGCTGATGACCGTTGCTTTGATAGGCTTGACCTGCGTGCTTATGAACTGCTTAATCGGTTATTCGGGTAAGCATTATATGAATTCGATAGGTAACGGAATTTCTGCGTACAGCGAAATCGAAAACAGCGAGCCGGATTCCTTTGACCCGGAAAGCAAGAGCCTTGGCCGTGACGAGCTTACCATTATAGTAAACGGCGCTCAGCATTCCTTTGACACAACTAATTGGTACATCACCGTGGCTGTTACTCTGCTCGGCGGTGTGCTGGCTTATTTCGTCAGCGGTCGTGCCTTGAAGCCGTTAAAGAATTTCGCCTCTCAGGTGGAGAATGTTCAACCCAATAATTTGGCGGATATGAAAATAAGCGAGGATGTTCTTCCCGAATTTAAGCAGTTCAGCAAATCGTTTAACGGTATGCTTGACCGTCTTGATGAGGGGTTTTCTGCCCAACGGCAGTTCACGGGCAATGCCGCACACGAGCTGAGAACGCCGCTTGCACTTATGCAGGCGCAGATTGAACTGTTTTCTGTTGAACATTCGGATGTTCAGCCCGATACGGCAGAACTGTTAAAGCTTTTGCAGGAGCAGACGGAAAGAATGTCGCAGATGACAAAAACTCTGCTCGAAATGAGCGAGCTTCGCACCGTGCCTTGTAATGATGTGATTGAGCTTGCCCCTATGATTGAGGAAATTTTTACCGACCTTGCGCCCATTGCCGAGAAAAGAGGAATCACCCTCGAATATGACGGAGAAGGCACAATGGTCGGAAGTGACACTCTGATTTACCGTATGCTCTTTAATTTGACGGAAAATGCCATACGCTACAATCGACCGAATGAGAGCGTGAGAGTTTGCGTCAGTGAACGGGACGGACAGATTTTTATCAGGGTGCGTGATAACGGCAACGGAATACCCGAGCAGTACAGAGAAAGTATTTTTCAGCCGTTCTTTCGTGTCGATAAATCACGCAGCAGGGAACACGGCGGTGTCGGACTCGGTCTCTCGCTTGTTTGGGAAATCGCTTTACTTCACGGCGGCAGAGTTTTCGCCGAGGAAAGTTCGGAAAACGGAACGGTTATGCTTGTCATTTTGCCAAAGGGCGAAACAAACTAAAATCAATCATTGATTTATATGAGAAAAAACGGCTTGAATACTGTATTCGAGCCGCTTTTTTATGTAATTTTGACAAATTGAAAAATAACTCTTGATTATATAAAGATTTTGTGCTAATATATGAAAAGTGTTTTTCACATAAATACAACTGTCCACAGGTGGAGTACATATGGGAAAGGTAAAATATCTGCTTGTTGATATGTCAATCCTGCCCGAGATATATGCAAAGGTTGTTGAGGCAAACGGATATTTGCAGTCCGGTGAGGCAACCAGTGCTTCTCAGGCGGCAAAGATGGCAGGAATTTCCCGTTCTGCATACTATAAATATAAGGATAAAATATTTGAGTATAACGAACAGGGCGATGATGTTACGGCTATTAATGCAAAGCTGATAGATAATGCGGGAGTGCTTAGTTCCGTTATGAATGAGCTTTATCTTGCCGGTGCAAATATTTTGGCGGTAAATCAAAGCATTCCGGTCAATAATATAGCCGATGTGTCTATTACGGTTAGACTGACGCAGTCGGATGTATCAACAAAGGATTTAATTTTGAAGATTAAAAATATCGGCGGTGTAAAATCTGCCGAGATTGTTTAGGAGGAAAAATATGAAAGTAGCAGTTATGGGTTACGGAACGGTAGGCTCAGGCGTTGTTGAGGTTATCGAAACACATGAAAAGAGCATTAAAAACCGTACCGGCGGCGAAGTTCTCGAGGTTAGTAAAATTTTAGATTTGCGTGATTTTGATGGTGATTCACACGAGGCTCTGTTTACTAAGGATTTTAACGATATACTTAATGATGACGAGATTAAGGTTGTTGCGGAAACTATGGGCGGAGTAAATCCTGCTTTTGATTTTACAATGAAACTTCTCGAATCGGGAAAGAGCGTTGTTACATCTAACAAGGAGCTTGTTGCACAAAAAGGTCTTGAACTTCTTCAGGCTGCCGAAAAGCACGGCGTAAATTATCTTTTTGAGGCAAGCGTAGGCGGCGGTATTCCGATTATCAGACCTATGGCTCAGTGCCTTGCAGCAAATAATATCGAGGGCATTGCAGGTATTCTTAATGGCACAACCAACTTCATTCTTACAAAAATGATTGAGGACGGTATGACCTTTGAGGATGCGTTGAAGCTTGCTCAGGATAACGGTTTTGCAGAAAAAGACCCGACAGCGGATATTGAGGGCTTTGACGCTTGCCGTAAGGTTTGTATTCTTGCTTCTCTTGCATTCGGCAAGCATGTATATCCTAATCAGGTAAAGGCTGAGGGTATTACAAAAATCACTCTTGAGGATGTATCTTATATTTCGTCTGTAAACGGCGTTATTAAGCTCCTCGGACAGATTAAGAAAATCAGCGACGATAAAATCACAGCGTTTGTCAGCCCTGCCGTTGTATTTAACGGCTCTCAGCTTGCAAGCGTAAACGGCGTATTTAACTCTATTCTTGTAAGAGGCGACGCTGTCGGAGATGTATGTTTTTACGGTCCCGGCGCAGGTAAGCTTCCTACTGCATCTGCTGTTGTTGCAGATATGGTAGACTGTGCAATCCATGTTGAAAGAAGAAAGAATTTCGGCTGGGGTGCAGGCAGCGAGGATTATGTAGCAGATGAAAAGGCTGTTCTTGAAATGCCGTTTTATGTAAGAGCAAAGGCTTCGGAGAACGCTGTAATGACAGCATTTAACGATGTTAAATTCCTTAGCCGTAAGGGTCAACCGTCAGACGAGGTTGCGTTTATTACCGACTCTATGACCGAGAATGACCTTATGTCCAAGCTTGACGGATTCAGTGTAATCAATGTAATTAAGGCAACAAACTATTAATTGATATATAGGAGGAAAATATGGCACTTATTGTCCAGAAATTCGGAGGCTCTTCGGTAGCTAATGCCGAAAGAGTTATGAATGTCGCAAGGATAGTAACCGATACCTATAAGGCAGGCAACGATGTTGTCGTAGTCGTATCGGCTCAGGGCGACACAACAGATGACCTTATCGAAAAGGCAAACGAAATTAACCCAACTGCAAAAAACAGAGAACTTGACCAGCTTTTGGCAGCAGGTGAGCAGATTTCCATATCTCTTTTGGCTATGGCAATCGAAAAGCTCGGCTTCCCTGTAATCAGCCTTTTGGGATGGCAGGCAGGCTTTAACACAAACAGCGTTTACGGCTCTGCAAGAATTAAGAATATCAGACCTAACAGATTGCAGGCTGAGCTTGCAAGACATAATATCTGCGTTGTTGCAGGCTTCCAGGGCATTAACAGATACGATGACCTTACAACCCTCGGCAGAGGCGGTTCGGACACATCCGCAGTTGCTATCGCCGCAGCACTTCACGCTGATAAATGTCAGATATTTACCGATGTTGAGGGCGTTTATACAGCGGACCCTCGCAAGGTTGAAAATGCTCGTAAGCTCAAGGAAATCACCTATGACGAAATGCTTGAGCTTGCAACACTCGGCGCACAGGTTCTTAATAACCGTTCGGTAGAAATGGCTAAAAAATATTCGGTAGAACTTGAGGTTCTTTCATCACTTAACCCGGTTCCGGGTACAATCGTTAAGGAGGTAGCAAAAATGGAAAAAATGTTAATCAGAGGCGTAACAAAAGATAAGGATGTAGCACTTGTATCCGTACTCGGAGTAGAGGACAATCCGGGAGTCGCATTTAATGTATTTTCAAAGCTTTCACAGAAAAATATCAATGTTGATATTATTCTTCAATCCTTTGGCAGAGACGGCACAAAGGACATCGTGTTCACTGTAAGCAAGGATAACGGTCCTGTTGCAGTTGAACTTCTTAAAGAGTCTTCACATCTTCAAAACGCAAAGATTGTTTGCGATACCAATGTAGCAAAGGTTTCAATCGTAGGTGCAGGTATGGAGTCACATCCGGGTACTGCAACCGCTATGTTTGAGGCTCTCTATGAGAGAAATATTAACATCAAAATGATTTCTACATCCGAGATTAAGATTTCGGTTATCATCAACGCTGACGACGCAGACAGAGCAGTTTCTGCCGTTCACGCAAAGTTCGTTCCAAACGACTGATTTTGACCGATATTTGATTTGATTTAAGAGAGCCGATTGGGGTTACATTGCATAAAAAACCGTTGAATTACGCTTTTGAGCTTTGCCCCGTGGCTCTCTTTTTGTTACAAAAAAGTAATTATTTGTTCATTTTGCTGTAAGTAATAGTTGGTATAATTCATAATAAGCATTAGAATATCAAAATGCTTAGGAGGGAATAGTATGAAGAAAACAAAGGGTGTTCTCTGGGGTGTAGCCGTTATATTATTAGGCTTGCTTTGGGGATTAAAAGAAGCAAATTTAATTAATTATTCTATTTTCTTTGACGGCTGGTGGACTCTGTTCATCATTGTTCCGAGTTTTATCGGCTTGTTCAATGGCGAGAATAAGTCTTTGAGTGCAACGGGATTGGCTGTCGGTGTGTTACTGTTGATTAATTGCTACTATGACATTTGGCAGTATAAGGCATTTATCTTACCGGTACTCGTTGTAATCGTGGGTGTTGCAATAGTTATTAATACTCTTACGGCTTCCAAATCCAAGGTCGATTTTCCGTCCGACAGCGGTGCTGCGCCTATGGTTCGGTCGAATGCCGAATACTATGCGACATTTTCGGGCGAAGATTATCGCTTTGATAACGGCTTTGCAGGCGGAAAATTTGTTGCGTCGTTTGGCGGAATTAATCTTGATATAAGAAATGCAGATATAGTGAATAACTGCGTAATTACGGTTAATTCAATCTTTGGCGGTGTGGATGTTTTTGTTCCTCAGGATGTCAGAGTTGTTGTTAAATCAAACAGCATTTTCGGCGGTACATCGGATAAGAGTAATAAAAATCTTCCGCCCGATGCAAAGACAATTTTTGTAAATGTAACAAACCTGTTTGGAGGCACCGATATTAAAACAGGTGTCGTTTGAAGTGAAAAGGAGAAAAAGCTAATGGGAAAGAAACTCTATAAATCAACAACCGACAGAAAACTCTGCGGCGTTTGCGGAGGTCTTGCCGAGTATTTGAATGTTGATTCTACAATCGTTCGCTTGATTTGGGCATTGGTAGTATGCGCAGGCGGAGCAGGCGTGCTTGCATATATCATATGTGCGCTTGTTATTCCGGACGAGCCGTCTCAACCTTTTAATCAGGAGCAGGACCCGTATTATTCACCTACCAATGTCGATAACGATTAAAAACAAAAAGGTTATCTCGTAAATGAGATAACCTTTTAGACTGTCGATAAAGCTCCTGAAGCACACCAATAAAATTAATTAACCGCTTAATGCCTCCCTTGTGTAAAGGGAAGTGGCAACACGAAGTGTTGACGGAGGGATTGTAAAAGTACCGTAAACATCGAGTTTACGGTACTTTTGGCGTTTTTCGTTTTTTGCTCAGTCGAGGTACCATCGTACATCTTCCTTCACAAGAAAACGAAATTCAGAACCTTTCTCAACAGCCTACAGCGTGTCGAAAAAGTGTTTTCGACACGCTGAGGTTATCTCGTAAATGAGATAACCTTTTTTGTTCCCTTAAATATTTCTTCAAATGTTTTGTTCAAATACTTAAAATGTTCTTTCGATAACAGTGAATTTTGTGCAAATGTCAACGAGCCTCTCGCCGTCAATTTCACAATTCATAAGTTCTTCTATTGTATTTACTATAACCTTCGTGTCATCTGTCACATTGAAAAACCACCAGCGTTTTCCGTCCATAGAACATATTTCGTACGATTTGTCTTTCCATTCAAAAACAATTTCTGAATGACGCTCTACGGAATCGTAAAATTCTTCCTTGCTTTTGTAATCTCCGTCATAATCGTTATTTATATAATTATTATTCATTTCGTTCAGCCCTGTTTTAAATATTTCTCCAATTGATTTCCGCTTTTGTAATTATATCCTTTAAGTAAATATCTGAATTTAATTTTGAATTTAACAATTCATCAACCGACTTAAAATGGACTTCAGTTTCCGGTCTGTTTGCCTCGCATATAGAAAAATCACTCATAGTATTGTTCTCGTATTCTATCGAATATTCAACATTATTCCATTTTATAACAATTTCTCTGCCGTGAATTAAACTTTCCTTAAATTCGTTTACACTATTGTATTTTGGGTATTTAAGAATCTGGTTGTTTTTTGTGTACATTTTTAATATCTCCTTTGATTTGAATTCAGGAATATTATCTTTTGCATAATTTATAGGTGAAGAAAAATTTGGATGTCCATCATTCCAATCGATATTATGATCGTGGGGATTAGAGTGTTTATGCCCCTTATTATGATCCGAATAATGTCTTTCTTTAACGGCTTTTCCGTTTCTACCTATTTTTGTTAACATTCTCTCACCGTTTTTATCAAATGTTTCTATTACTTCTCCCGGTTCGCCTAAAAATCTTTCTGATTCTTTATCTTTCGGCGTCCAAACCTGCTCAGGTTCGGGATTACCGGAGTTTTGTCCGTTTGCAGACCCGCCGCCTTTTCTATATGTGTTATCAACATAACCGTAAAAGGTTTTGATATATAAACCGCTGTTCGATTTTTGCAAATTATTCGTTTTGGCATAATCTACTTCGATTATATCGCCCTTCATTTCGTCAAAGGGCTTGCCATAGCAAATAATTTTACTTGGTTTAATTCTGCTTAACTTTATCATAACCTATTAGGCTTACATCTTCAAGACTGATTTCTTGTTTTTTAACAAGCGGCAGTTTGAACATACCGACACTTTTGAATTGATTTCTCAAAAACATTGTATCGTTTCTGAATTCATAGTTTGTAATAAAAATTCCTCCTTTTTTGCTGTTGACATTGAAGTTAATATAATATATAATTATTTAGTTAAATTGTATATTAATGTAAGGAGATATAATCATGGCAGCAAAAACATTTACTATGACAGTCGCAGGTAAAGCAGAACTTGAAGCAGAACTTGAGCAGCTTAAAACCGAAGGAAGAATTGATATTGCAGAAAAGCTCAAGGTTGCTCGTTCCTACGGTGACCTTAGTGAAAACAGCGAATATGATGAGGCAAAGAGTGAGCAGGCTAAGATTGAGGCTCGTATTCAGGAGCTTGAGTATCAGCTCAAAAATGCAGTAATTATCGACAGCACAGCTTCCGACAAGGTTTCAATGGGTTCAAAGGTTACTGTTGAGCGTGACGGTCAGGAGTTTGTTTATGAAATCGTAGGTTTCTCACAGAGTAATCCGTCTCAGGGCAAGATTTCCGATGAAAGCCCTGTCGGCAAGGCACTTATCGGTGCTGCCGTAGGCGAAAAGGTAGTTGTTGAGGCACCTATCGGAAATTTAGAGTTTGAGATTAAGTCTATTGATTAATCCGAAATAAAGATTCAGAGGTAGAAATGTATGGCAGGAAAGTTTGAAATCACTAAGCACGGTGACGGCACTTTCACATTTGAATTATTAATTGATGAAAAGTCAGTCGGCACTTCTCCCGTTTTCGCTAAGGAGGACGAGTGCAAGAGAGGCGTTAAGGCTGTAAAGAAAAACAGTCGTATGAAGGTGCAGAACGCACTTCAAAACGACGAGGAAAAAACAAATCCGAAGTATTTGGTAGAGGCTGACGGCGAGAGCGTTAAGTATACTCTTTTCCTCCAGACAGGTGCGGTTGCCTTGCAGGGCAGTGCCGACAGCGAGGAGCAGGCTCTTGATATTATCGAAAAAATCGGCAATAATGCAAATGCAGCTCAAATGACTATGGCTGAGGTTGTTCTCAGCGAAAACGAGCAAAAGCAGATTAGAATAGATAAGCTTACCGCAATGCAGAACGCCGGAAAAGACCCGTTTGAAATCACCATTGCCGAGCAAACCCATCATTCTGATGAAATCAAGGCTGATTTTGAAAACCTTGAAAATCAGGAGGTTACCATCGCAGGCAGAATTATGACCTGGCGTGATATGGGTAAGGCTAACTTTGTAGATATTCAGGACAGAAACGGCAGAATTCAGGCTTATGTTAGAATGAACGATGTGGGCGAGGATGTGTTCAGCGAGTTTAAGACTTGGGATATCGGAGATATAGTTGAAGTAAAGGGCTTTGTGTTTAAGACCAGAACGGGTGAAATTTCCGTTCATGCAAAGCAAATCAGACTCCTTTCAAAGTCGCTTCTTCCGCTTCCCGAAAAGTTCCACGGCCTTACGGATACAGATACAAGATACCGCAGAAGATACCTTGATATGATTATGAATCCCGATGTAAAGGATACATTTATCAAGCGTTCAAAGATTATTTCTTCTATTCGCTCGTATCTTGATAATCTCGGATTTATCGAGGTTGAAACCCCGATTCTTAACACTATCCCGGGCGGTGCTGCGGCAAGACCGTTTATCACCCACCATAACACTCTTGATATGGATATGTATCTTCGTATCGCAACAGAACTTTACTTAAAGCGTCTTATTGTAGGCGGTATGGAAAGAGTTTATGAAATCGGCAGAAACTTCCGTAACGAGGGTATGGATGTTCGCCATAATCCCGAGTTTACTTGTATCGAGCTTTATCAGGCATTTACAGATTATCACGGTATGATGGATATTGCCGAGGCACTTATCCGTAATGCGGCAAACGAGGTTTGCGACAGCCTTCATATCGTATTTAACGGTACTGAAATTGACCTTGAAACTCCGTTTAGACGACTTACTATGGTTGACGCAGTTAAGGAATTCAGCGGTGTAGACTTCGCTTCATTTATGGGCGATAACGAAAAGGCTGTTGAAATTGCTAAGCAAAGAAATATTGAAATTGCTCCGGGTAAGGCAACATGGGGCGATGTTCTTAATTCGTTCTTTGAGGAATTTGTTGAGGAAAATCTTACTCAGCCTACATTCATTATGGACTATCCTGTTGAGGTAAGTCCGCTTACAAAGAGAAAGCCCGATTGTCCTGCTCTTACAGAGAGATTTGAGCTGTTCATTCTCGGCGGAGAGTATGGCAACGCTTACAGCGAACTTAACGACCCAATCGACCAAATGAAGCGTTTTGAGGCTCAAATGAAACTTCGTGAAGCAGGCGATGACGAGGCTAATATGATTGATAACGATTTTGTTATGGCTCTCGAGTACGGTATGCCTCCGACGGGCGGTCTCGGTATCGGTATCGACAGACTTGTAATGCTTCTTACCGACAGCTACTCGATTCGTGATGTATTGCTCTTCCCGACAATGAAACCGATTAACGAATAATTTTATATTTATAATCAGTGGGCAATTCCAATCGGGATTGCCCATTTTTAAAACAAACAGAAATACAAATC
>UQAZ01000017.1 GCA_900539165.1 uncultured Oscillospiraceae bacterium | reverse complement strand
AACCTGTGACCCTCTGCTTGTAAGGCAGATGCTCTCCCAGCTGAGCTATGCTCCCAAGCGAATACTATTATAACATAGAAATTCGATTTGTCAATATTTAATTTTGTAAAAATGAAAAAAATTAATCATCTTTTTGCGTTATTACGGAAAACAGTTCCTTTATTCTTTCCGTTTGCTCCGAAAGATAAAGGTAGCCGAACAGCGCCTCAATACCCGTTGCAATGTGATATTCGCCCTGACTTGCGGATTTCGGATTATGTCCGACTTTTGCATTTCTGCCTCGCTTATATACTGCCGTTTCCTGTTCGGTCAAAATATCTTTGATTTTATCATAGGCTACGGTCTGCGCCTTTGCAGAAACATATTTCACACTTTCACGGTGCAAATCATTTACGGGACGATTTGCCTGCAAAACAAGACTTTCTCTTACCAACATTTCATAAACGCAATCCCCGATAAAAGCTAAATTAAGCGGACTCAGCTCATTCGGATGCGCCTGCATATTTGTAAATCTCATTATGGAATGTACTCAAATTCAATATCGTAAAGACTTACAATATCGCCCTCTTGAATGCCTTTTTCTCTGAGTGCGTCGAAAATTCCGCTTTTTTCAAGCACCCTTTGCATATATTGCAGAGCCTCATAGTCCGTAATGTCAATTCCCTTGAGCACCTTAGGAAACCACTTAGCCTCAACAAGAAAGTATCCGTCGTCAACCTGTGTGATTTTGAATGAATTGTTGTCCTCGATTAATGCCTCAAACGGAATTTCCTCCGTCTCGTATTCCTTAATCGGAGGAAGCTCCTTGAGCATATTCCAAGTGACATTCATAAGCTCCTTTGTACCCTCATAAATCGGAGCGCAAATAGAGTAGTAGTCATATTCCTTAGAATTTACATAAGCCTTAAATTCCTCAATTTGCTCAGGCTCAGCCATATCAATTTTATTTCCCGCAACTATCATCGGTCGCTGTGCAAGCTCCGGATTGAACTTAACAAGCTCCTCGTTGATTCTTTCAAAGTCCTCTATCGGATTTCTGCCCTCGCTGCCACTTACATCAACTATGTGAATAAGCATTCTGCATCGTTCAATGTGACGCAAAAATTGGTGACCGAGGCCTACGCCCTCGCTTGCACCCTCGATAAGACCGGGAATGTCTGCAATGACAAAGCTGTTGCCCTCACCCATACTTACCACACCCAAGTTCGGCACAATGGTGGTGAAGTGGTAGTCGCCGATTTTCGGCTTTGCCTGAGAAACGACAGAAATAAGACTGCTCTTTCCGACTGACGGATAGCCCACAAGACCAACATCCGCAAGAAGCTTCAACTCAAGGCTGACCTCCCATTCTTCTCCGGGTGTACCCGGCTTTGCAAATCTCGGCACTTGACGGGTCGAGGTGGCAAAGTGCATATTGCCCCAACCGCCTTTACCGCCCTTTGCGGCAACAAAACGCTCTGTTTTGCTCATATCAGCCATAACGGCTCTCGAATTTGCCTCACGGATTACCGTTCCTCTTGGCACCTTGATTTCCAAATCCTTGCCTTTTTTTCCGTTACAGCGTCCGCCTTTACCGCCCTCACCGTTCGGTGCGGAATACTTGCGTTTGTATCTGAAATCGGCAAGAGTGGCTAAATTGTCGTCAACAACAAAAACGACATCTCCGCCTTTTCCTCCGTCACCGCCGTCAGGTCCGCCTGCGGCAACATATTTTTCACGGTGAAAAGCGACAGCTCCTGCGCCTCCGTCACCGCCTTTTATTTTTACTTTTGCAATATCTACAAACATATTATCACCATTTTAATAATGGGCTGTCAATTATGACAACCCTAAAGCTTGTGTTTATATATTTTTATTTTTATATTATATCAAAGGGCTTGCCCGATTTCAAGGCTTTTATGCTTTTCGTCGCCACAAATGCCCGTCAGCCTCTGAGGTTGAGGCTTTGCCGTATAGTTTGCCCAAATTGTATAATATAATGTATATAATATATAACTCAGTTTTTTTCATTTAGCTCGGCAAATTTTTGAGCCATTGTCGGATTGTTTCTCGTCAGCTTTTTTATGCTTAGCTCCTCTGCCTTGTTGTTTGCAAGACGGAGATTGTTTTCGCTCGAAAGCAGATTTTCCTTTGTCTTTTGCAGGTGCTGAATTGTTTTATCAATTTCGTCGATTGCAGTTTTGAATTTCCTGCTTGCTATATCGTAATTTCTTGCAAACTTTTCCTTAAAGTCGTTCATATCGTCCTCAAAATGAGAAATGTCGATGTTCTGCTCACGAATATCCATCAGCTGTCTTTTGTACTCAATAGAGTTTAGGGCGGCGTTTCTTAGCAGAGTTATAATCGGAATAAAAAATTGCGGACGAATTACATACATTTTTTTGTATTTGTGCGAAACATCCACGATTCCGCTGTTGTAAAGCTCGCTGTCGCTCTCAAGCAGCGATACAAGCACGGCGTATTCACATTCCTTTTCACGCCTGTCCTTGTCAAGCTCCTTGAAAAAGTCCTCGTTTTTGTGCTTTGTGGCGGTGGTGTCCATTTCGTTTTTCATTTCAAACATAATTGAAATGAACTCAACCCCGTCGTCGGTTTTGTCACGGAAAATATAGTCGCCCTTTGAGCCTGTGCGTGCGTCATTGTCTTTTTCAAAATATGCGTTTTGAAAGCCTGTTGAACGCAGACGGTTAAACTCGATTTCGCAGTGCTGTTCAAGAGTTTCGCCCACCATTTTTGTAGACATACGGGTTTTCAAATCCTTGTAAAACTCGATGGTTTCGTCCTTCATTTTCAGCATTGCGTTGTATTCGGCTTTGAGCGAGCTTTCTTTAAGCTCAATATCCTTTTTCGCAGCTGCAACATTGCCGTTTAGCTCGATTATTTTTGCCTTTTGCTCTGCTATTTCCTTGTCCTTTTGAGAAATTGCGTTGCTGATTTCAAGCTGCTTGTCCTTTTCGGACGCATCAATTTTTGCCTGAAGTCGCAGTATCTCCTGCTTTAACTCAAATACGCTTCTTTCCTTTTCCTTGCTCAGCTCTGCTCTCACAACAGAAAGTGCCGATTCCTTTTCACTGTTCATTCGACGCTCTCTTTCGCTCAGCTCGGATAAAAATTCGCTGTCTCGTATTTGTTTTACAATATCGGCGTAGGCGTTTTCGTCTATTTTGAAAACTTCTCCGCATTTTGGACATTTAATTTCGTTCATATCATTTACCTCTGTGCGTTATACTCTGTTTGTACGCTAATATAATTATATTAGATTGGTACAGACTTTTCAACAAAAATAAAGTTGAATTGCATAAAATGATTTGATATAATGAAATTGTCAAAATATGGGAGATTTCAAACTATTGTGGCACAGCTTGCTAAATGTTTGTGCCGCAAGTCGAAAAAAACTCTCTAATCCACCTATTGTCAGATTAAAAGGGGTAATTTTATGGCTAATGTAATGGATTATATCAGAACTTACGGTAACGATTCGTTTTGTGATGTGCCGTTTGGTGAGGCAGATAATGTCGCTTTGTGCGGAATGTTTTATATGCCATTTGATAAGGTTGTAAGCGACAGCTTTGATGATGAACCTGTCGATTTCAAAACTGCAAGCGATGAAATATTCGAGCTTAGAGGCAGAAAACATGAGCCGGTCGGACTGGTATTGCTTAAAAACATAAGCGAGCAGATGGTCGAAATGTCTAAATACAGACGCTTTCAGGAAATGAAGGTGGTGGCTGCCGTCAGAGTGTATGAAAAAGCCCCTGCCGTTCAGTTTGAGGCTGCAACCTTCCTTTTGCCTAACGGAAAAATCGTTGTTTTGTTTAAGGGAACAGACGATACCCTCACAGGCTGGAAAGAGGATTTTGATATTCTCACAAAAAAAGGTATTCCGTCTAATCAGCTTTCTATTGATTATCTTGAAAGGGTTGCTGATAAATTTGACGGTGACATTATTATTTGCGGTCACTCTAAGGGCGGATTTATTGCTCAGTATGCCGCACTTTATTCAAGCCAAAGGGTTCGTGACAGAATAGAGGTTGTTTATAATAATGACGGTCCGGGCTTTTGGGATTATTCTTATCTTGAAAGTGATGTCTATAAGGAGATGCTTCCTAAATATCGCCACTTTGTGCCTCAGTCATCGTTTATCGGAATGATGCTTGCACACGATGAGGATTACGAAATTGTTAAGAGCAATCAGATTTTAGGCCCTTTGCAGCACGACCTTAATTCGTGGATGTTCAACGGCAGAAAATTGGCTCGTGCCGAAGAACTTACAGATATGGGAAAGCTTAATGACGGCATACTTCACGACATTGTCGGCGGACTTGATGATGAAAGCGAGCAGGTGCTTGATACTGTTTTGGATAATGTGCTGACAGGCATTAACCAACACGGATTGCTTGATGTAAAGAGCAATCTCGGGCCGGCACTCAAGGGCGGAGTGGAAGCTTGGCGTTCTCTTGATAAGAACACGCAGAAGAAGTTTCTTAAAATCTTTTCCGACGCTCCCGAAATACTCTTTAAGAACAGCGCAAAAGTAAGAAAAGAACGCACGGAAAAGGCATATGAAAAGGTTGTCGGCACACTTAAATATTTGAATGTGTTGTTCTGAAAAATAAACCTCGTTTGATGTGTTAATGGTGAGTACAATTTTTCGGACATTAAAAGCAAATTTGCATATAAGAACCGCATTTGATAAAATATCAAATACGGTTCTTGTATAAACAAAACCACCCGATATGCGGGTGGTTTTTATTGATTTCTGTCAGATTGTTTTGCTTAACAGCTTAGCGTGTAGGTGTCGCCGTCAACGGTGAGGGTGAGCTTTGTTTCTTCGAGCATGGCGTGCATAATTTCATGCCTGATTTTATAGTAAAGAGCGTCGTCTGCACCGAGCGAGGAGTAATATTTTTCGTGTATATCGGCAGTCTGTTTCCATGTGATTGAATTCACATCGCTGCGGACAACGGCGTTTATTCTGTCGCATGGCATACAATTTATAAAGAAATCTTCAAATGCTTTATATGCGCTCTCGGGCGTTGCATTGGGGTTGATTTTGTTTTCTTTGCCGAACTTATCGGCACAACTTAAAATTTCCTTTTCTTTGCCTTTTCCGTTTATGATTATGAGCCGTGCGAATCTCTCCTCGGAATCGTTAATCATATTTTGCAGGGACGCATGAATATTGTCCTCGTCAATGACTTCTTCGAGTGGCGGACATTTTTTTGCAAGGTCTTGCCCCGTGCCTATATATTCGCTCACGGCAGAGGTCAACTCCTCTTGCCGCTTTATTTTTTCATACAGCCAAAAATGAATCGGTCCTAAAAACAAGCTCATCTTTTATTCTCCTCAAAGAATGCCATATCTTGGCACAGTTCAACCGTTCCCAAATATTCGCCTTTTCCGTCTCTCACCGGCAGATAAGTGACGCACATCTTGGTTCCGTTTTTGTCGCTGTAAACCTGTACTTTGTCTCTTTTGCCCGATTTGAATTCTCCGATTATCGCTTTAACCATTGCTTCTATTTTCGGCGGATGGCAGGAATAAACGCTTCTGCCGAGCGACATCATCGGTCGCTTAAAGAGTTTTTTGCCCTCGTTAAAATACTTGTTTTTGTCATTAATGTCAACAAAGGTGATCTCCATTGGCAAGGTGTTCAAAAGCCACCTTAATTCATCGAGCGACAATTCGCCCGTAGGCAGAATTATTTTTTCATCATATGTTATTTCGGTCTGCTCTTCGCTTGGTGCTTCGTCCCAAATTTCGCTTTTTATGCCAAATGCGTCATCATAGCATTTTTCGTCTCTGTAAACGGCATACCAATCATCATCGCTGAAATTAACGGCACAGATGGGGAAGAGGATGTTGTTCTCCTTGTTTGCCATATTTTCTATTTTAGTAAGCACGGCAAGAAGTTTTTCATCGGTATCGGCTTTTTTAATCTCGGCTCTGATTACATCGTCCTCTGTCCACATAACAGAGTTCGGACCCTCAATTTCATATTTACTTTTGAGCAGGGGATAGATTATGTCGCCTTTTTCTGCATAGTGAATTGAAATGTCGCCGAGTGCTTTGAGCTTGTTGCCGCAGTCGCCGCCGCTTGAAATAAGGTCTCTTATCTCAGCTGTCAACTGTAATATCTTGTCGTTTTCTCTTTTGTAGGTTTGGAGTGGGTGACCCTTTGTTTGCATCATTTTTTGAGTCAGCATATTTTTGTCGGAATAATCTGCTTTTATCATCTCGGAGTGCTTTTTTACAGCCTCATCGACTTCGCCTATATTGTTTGAAAATCTGTCTTTATACATATTTTTCCTTTCAAATTTTTTTCGCTTTTAAATATTATACCACCGTTTCAGTCTAAATCAAGCGTTTTTATTATCCCTTTTAGGATTTCGGCAGAGGCGGTTAATGCACTTTTTTCCTCGTCGCTCAGCTCGATTTCAACAGCTCTTTCTGCTCCGTGCTTTCCCACTATCGTCGGCATACTCAGCGCAACCTCGTCAATTCCGTATCGTCCGCTTTGCAGGCAGGAAATTGGGAGAATGCTTTTTTGGTCAAAAATTATCGCCTCGCATATTCGCCTTACCGACATTGCGATTCCGTAGTAGGTTGCACCTTTTTTCTCTATTATTTCGTATGCACTCTGTTTTACCTCGTCTGCAATTTTTTTCATACTTTCATCGTGATGCTCGGTGCTGCAATTTGATGCACAAAACTCGCACAGCTTTATTCCCGAAACATTTGCGCTGCTGAATGCCGCTATTTCGCTGTCGCCGTGTTCGCCTAAAATAAATGCGTGAATGCTTCTTGCGTCAACCTCCAAATGCTCTCCAAGCAGATATTTCAGCCTTGCGGTGTCAAGCACCGTTCCCGATCCGAAAACCTGATTTGACGGCAAACCGCTGAGCTTTAGCGCCGTATAGGTCAATATATCCACGGGGTTTGACACAATCAGCAAAATTCCTTTGTAGTCACGCTTTGCGATTTCGGGAATAATAGACTTGAAAATCCGAACATTTTTCTGCACGAGTTCAAGTCTGCTTTCTCCCGGCTTTTGTCCCGCACCTGCCGTGATTACTATAATTCCTGCGTCTGTAATGTCGTCATAACTTCCCGAATAAATTTGCATCGGCTTAGAAAAAGGCAGACCGTGACTGATATCAAGTGCTTCTCCCTCGGCCTTTTCAATAGATGAATCTATTAAAACTATTTCGCTGAACGATCCGCTTTGCATAAGAGAAAATGCACATGCAGAGCCTACAAATCCACAGCCGATAATTGCGATTTTTCTTGAATTTATTTCCGTCATATCAAATATCCTTTCTTTTTTTATTTATTGTAAGCAGAATTTTATGTATAATTCCTTGTCCGATAAATAAAGGATTGCGAAAAATCACTTGCTGTGTTAAAATCCAATTAGATGTTGTAAAGGGGGAATTTATATGACATCAAGGTTGGAAAAACTGCTTCATATGAGCAGAAACGATAATTCGTTGCCGGACAGCGATATGGCTGTTGATAATTCGAATTATATTCCGTTTATATTCGACGGCGATGATTTTTATGTGGTAATAAGAAGTAACGTTATGGTTTTTGACTCGACAAAGACTCTTATTTATACCGTCGATTTTAATGAACTTGCATTTACTAATAATGATTTTATGAAAGAAGTCAATCGAGTTGTAAATGAAAATTCAAATAAACGGGTTTACCTTTATATTAACAGGCTCAGCGGTGTGGAAAGTCTTACATTTACCAGCCTTTTTGATGCTACATATATTTTCAGAAAGCTTGTCAGGCTTGCAAATCGTGAGAGCGAGGGCATAGTGTCGATAGTTATTGAAAGAGACGCTAAGGTTGTTCGTTCGTATAAAAATGACAGGCTTGATTTTCAAAAGTCCATAGGCAAAAAGGACTTGAACAGCGTAGAAAGTAAAAAGAACAGAAGTCATGATAAGACGGAGTATATAGCAACTCTTTCGAGAGTAGAGGATATGGTTGACGATATGATAGGACTTAATGTTCTTAATGACGGCTTGCAGACGGACGATGATAAGATTAAAAAATGTATCGAACTTCTTTCGGCTCTTCTTGATGATGAGGACGAGGACTGATAATCGGGAAATACGCATTGCAGCCTTGAGACGCATTGCATAGGGAATTGTTTTTAAGTAATTATGCCTTATGTTGTGCGTCCTTTTCCACTATGATTTGACTGTGTATCATTTTCTTACGATATTGTAATACTTATATTGTGATTGTTTTATTTACAAAGACGAGGAATTGTGATATAATTTATAGGTAAATTTATGGCATTGAGCCAAACGGAGAATTGATATGAAGAATGTTTTAGAATTTTTTGAGGCTACCGCAGCCCGTCTTCCCGATAAAATCGGTTTTACCGATGAAAAAAGAAAAGCCTCTTTTTCAGAGGTAAGAGATAACGCAAGAGCTATCGGCTCGTTTTTGTGCGAATACGGCACCCGTCGTCCTGTTGCCGTTTTGATTGATAAGACCGTTAATTGTATTGACGCTATGCTCGGTACACTTTACGCAAATGATTTTTATGTTGTTGTCGATGTTCATTCGCCTCAGGACAGAATTACAAATATTCTTAATACTCTTGAGCAACCGCTTGTTATCACGGATTGTGAGAGTGAGGAGCTTGCAAAGGAGCTTGGATATGAGTATTTTCTTTACGAGGATATGATTAAAGCAGAGACAGATGACGCAAAGCTTGCCGATGTTCTTTCTGCAATGTGCGATATGGACACAGCATATATCTTGTTTACTTCAGGCTCAACAGGTATGCCGAAGGGTACTGTAATCAGCCACAGAGCGCTTATCAGCTATGTTAATTGGGTGAGCGAAGAATTCGGCTTTAATGAGGAAACCTCATTCGGCTCACAGACACCGCTTTATTTCAGTATGTCTGTTACCGATTTTTATTCAACCGTAAAATGCGGTTGCACTTATCATATTATACCTAAGATTAATTTCACCTTCCCGGTAAATCTTGTAAACTTCCTTAATGATAACAAGATTAATACTATCTATTGGGTGCCGACCGCTATTTCGCTTATGCCTAACTTTAAGGTGTTTGATGCGGTTAAGCCGGAGTATCTTAAAACCGTGCTTTTTGCCGGTGAGGTTATGCCGACAAAGCAGCTTAATTATTGGATTAAGAATTTGGATTCCGATATTACTTATGCAAATTTGTTTGGCCCTACCGAAACTACCGATATTTGCACCTTCTATGTTGTGGACAGAGAGTTTGCTGACGATGCCAGCCTGCCGATTGGCAAGCATTGCGATAACTGCGATGTGTTTATCGTCAATAATGACGGCAAGCTTGCAGGCGAGGGCGAAGAGGGCGAGCTTTATGCTCGTACCACCTTTATGGCAGACGGATATTATAAAAATCCGGAAAAAACGGCAGAGGCTTTTGTTCAAAATCCGCTTAATTCATTTTATCCCGAAAAAGTTTATAAGACCGGCGATATAGTTAAGTATAACGAAAAGGGTGAAATCATTTATATCACCCGCAAGGATTTCCAAATTAAGCGTCAGGGATACAGAATCGAACTCGGAGAAATTGAAGCGGGCGCAAACAGCGTAGAAAATGTAAAGGCTTGTGCTTGCATTTATGATAAGGATGCAGACTGCCTTGCACTCGTTTATGAGGGCAGAGTAAAGGACCCGAATGTTGTTCTTGCAGGAGTTAAGGCAAAGGTTCCGCCTTATATGTATCCGGATAAGGTGCTTCGTATTAAGGAAATGCCTAAGAACGCCAACGGTAAACTCGACCGTAAAAAGCTTCAGGTGTTGTATAAGGAACTGTAATGTAATATTAAAATCGGTACCGCAGTCGAGTGCATCGGCTACGGTACTTTTTCTTGTTGAATTTAGTTTGTTGTAATGATATAATTAGTGTAAATTTGGGAGGTGAGGATTGTGCTTGATATTAATACCGACGGCGGATATTTTCTACATTTGCTTCGTTGTGCCGTTAAGGATGAAAAACCGCAGGAAAAACCTGACGGAGTAAGCTTGGATAACATATATCGTCTTGCCGTTGCGCAAAAGGTTTCAAATATTTTGTGGTATTGTGTTACAAGGTTGAATGAAATGCCGAGCGACGAGCTGTTTATGAAGTGGCAAACCTCATACGGAATGTTTGTTAATCAGACAGCGAGACAGGATTTTGAACTTGAATGTCTGTACTGTGCCTTTGAAAAAGAAAACATTGATGTTATGCCTCTCAAAGGTTCTCAAATTCGTAGGTATTATCCTCAGCCGGATATGCGTACAATGGGAGATATAGACCTCCTTGTTAAGGTCGAAGACACCAAACAGGGCAGGGAGCAGGTAAGAAAAATTATGTATTCCTGCGATTTTGAAGCAGATATTCTTGACGACGGACAGGTTGACGGCTTTAGAAAAAGCGGTGATATTTATGTCGAAATTCATTATGAATTTATGGCAAAAAATCATGTTAATTACGACAGCTTTAAGATTGATTGGAACAGTCTTATATCCACCGACCGTGCTAATGTTTATGCTATGTCGTTGGAGGATTTGTATTACTATAACATCGGTCATTTTGCAAAAAATATGTCGTCTAAGGGCAACGCCGTTCGTTCCGTTTTGGACACCTATGTTATGTGGAGCAAAATGAGCGACAGGGAAAAACGCTCTGTTGACGAAAGACTTGAGCGTATTGGACTTAAAACCCTTAATGACAGGCTTGTGCGATTGTCGCAGATTTGGTTTGACGGCGCAGAGTATGACGAGGAGTGTAGATTGCTCGAACGCTATCTTTTGAACAACTCGGCTTACGGCAGTATGAGAAACTGTGCGGTGCTGAACCTTTTGAAAACGGCAGACGAAAACGGAGAGTATTCGCTTTTTCGTAAATATATGAGAAGAATTTTCCCTACGGCAGACGAGCTTTACGGTAGATTTTCCGTTGAACACAGGTGTGTTATACTTTTGCCGTTTTTGTGGCTTTTGAGAATTATTCTTTTGCCTTTTTCCTCAAAGAAAAAGTTGAAAAATATCAAAAATGAAATTAACGACACCAATAATATTTCCCTTGACGAGATAGAGGAGCTTAAAAGTGTGTTCTCAGTGTTGGGAATTGATTACAGTGAATATTAAACGGCGTCAGTATTCGCTTTTGTCATATGTTTTGTTATAGCATTCGGGGCAAAGTTGACCGCAACCGTAAACATAATGTTCTCTGTATGTGATGTCGGTGCATTGCTTTACGCTTGTGCGTTGATGGCAGAGAACGCATTGCTCGTATTTGTGTGATTTGTCTTCTTTTTTGCTCATTAATTGTACCGCCCTCCTTATATAATAGATATATCTTATTTTATGCAATATTAACAAAAAATAATAATACTCTTGACGAAAATGACAAAATTTAATATCATATTAACATAATGGAAAAGTTGGAGAGAGGTGGAGACTCATATGGCTGACAAAAAGCTTGCGTTAAAGCGATTTTTTACCGTTAGATGGAAACTTGTTATATATGACATTTTGCTTTATGTTTTTTCTGCTCTTGTGCTTATCGTTATGTATAGAGCGTATCAGGCGCTCAGTTGGAAAGATATTTTGATTAATTCCTCCCTTGCCTGCGTTTGTATTATATTCAGTAGGTTCATGGGTAACATATATCGCCAGGTTTGGCGTTACGGCGGCGTTGAATGTTATATTAAGCTTTTGGTTGCCGATGCGTTTGGCGGTATTTTTTTCCTGTGTATGTCACGCATTCTTCAGTTTGTCGTTGAGTTTACAAGGTTGACGCTTGCACGCTCGGTCGCTCTTGTTTTGCTCAATACGGTAATGGCTGTTGGCATTCGCCTTATGTACCGCTATTGCTATAAGTGTGCAAATTCGTATTCATCCAAGGGCAAGATTTTGTATGCTCTTTTGTGTGTATTTGCTCCTGATGTTGAGGTTAATTGCCTTGACGAAACCAATAAAATTAAGGTTGCCATTATTGGCGCAGGCAGCTCGGGCGTAAGTCTTGCCGAGGAGCTTTTGAATAACAACAACACCTCCTATGTTCCGAAATTTTTTATAGACCAAAGTGATGTTAAATTCGGCAGAGATATTTACGGTATTCCCGTTTATTCCGCTGAACAGGCAAGTGTCGAACTCTTTAAGAAATATGAAATTCAAGAGGTTATCATAGCACTGCCCAATACAGGCCCCGATAATAAAAAGCGGCTTTATAATCGCTATCGTGCGATGGGCTGTAAAGTTAAAATCTATGATTATCCCACTATGCAGAGCATGGGCGGAAAAAGAAAACTTCGTGAATTTAATATTGAAGACTTGCTTTTCAGAGAACCGATTGACATTTCCGATAAAAAGACAAAGGATTATTATAGGGATAAGGTTGTTCTTATTACAGGCGGAGGAGGCTCAATAGGAAGTGAGCTTTGCCGTCAGCTTGCAAAAATGAGTCCAAAGCAGATTATTGTGCTTGATATTTATGAAAACGGTGCTTATGATGTTCAGCAGGAGCTTAAATTCCGTTATGGTAAGGACTTCGATATTAGAGTAGAAATTGCTTCTATTACTAATAAAAAGGCTATGGCGATGGTGTTTGAAGAATACCGTCCCGATATTGTAATTAATGCTGCCGCACATAAGCATGTTCCGCTTATGGAGCATAACTGCGTTGAAGCGGTCGAAAATAATGTGTTCGGAACTAAGGTCGTTTTGGAACTTTGCGAAGAATACGGCACTCACAGATTTATGATGGTCTCCACCGACAAGGCGGTTAATCCTACAAATGTAATGGGTGCAACAAAAAGAATGTGTGAAATGATAGCACTCAGCTATGCCGCTAATACAAGCGTTAAGTGCAGCTGCACACGCTTTGGAAATGTTTTGGGAAGCGCAGGTTCTGTAATTCCGCTGTTCAAAAAGCAAATAGAGGCAGGCGGTCCGATTACAATTACGGATAAGCGTATTATTCGCTACTTTATGACAATACCCGAGGCGTCGCAACTCGTTTTGCAGAGTGGAGCGCTTGCGGATGACGGCGAGTTGTTTGTTCTTGATATGGGACAGCAGGTGAAAATTCTTGAACTTGCGGAAAATATGATTGAACTTTCGGGAGCGAAGAATATCGAAATCGTCGAAACAGGTTTACGCCCGGGCGAAAAACTTTATGAGGAACTTCTCATAAAGAGCGAGACTCTTACAAAAACCGAAAATGAATTGATTTTTGTGGAAAAGGACGAGCCTCTGTCGCTTGATGAGGTTAATGCAAAACTCGACATATTGAGAGAAGCTTGTAAAACCGGCAGTGACGATACCGTCAGGGAGGCACTCAGAAAGGCAGTCCCTACCTTTAAGCGTCCCGAAGAAGTTAATCAGGCAGTATAATATCAAAAGTATAAAAGCTATGTGGCTTATTCGGCTACATAGCTTTTTTGTATGATTATATTTTTTAGGTGTAAGCCTTGTTGCCAAAACTTTGCGTTTTTTATGCGATTAGATTATTCCGCCGTTTACTCCGAGAACTTGCCCCGTGATGTATGGATTTTCTGCAAAAAACAAAACTGCTCTTGCAGTCTCCTCGGGTGTGCCGAGTCTGCCCATAGGCACTTCGTCTGCAAGCTCTTTGCTGTCAAATTGACTGTTCAT
The DNA here is from genome assembly GCA_900539165.1 of uncultured Oscillospiraceae bacterium. Lineage (GTDB taxonomy): Bacteria > Bacillota > Clostridia > Oscillospirales > Acutalibacteraceae > Eubacterium_R. Next base: position 23,915 of record UQAZ01000017.1, on the reverse strand, counting down.
TCGGGTGTCGATTATTCCGGGAGCTACACAGTTTACCGATATTCCGCTTGGTGCAACCTCTTGCGAGAGAGCTTTTGTCAGTCCGATTACTCCCGCCTTGCTCATACTGTATAGCGTTTCACAGGACGCACCGCATTGACCCCACATAGATGATATGTTAATTATTGCACCGCTTTTTTGGGCTATCATATTTTTTAATGCGTGCTTGCACATAAAGTATACTGCCCGTTCGTTCACCTGAGTGATTTCGTAGTAATCCTGCTGAGTTACATCATTTATCATCTTTATAAGCGAAACGCCTGCATTGTTTACGAGTACATCTATTTTTCCCGTTTCATCGAATAAGGCTTCGATTTCATCGAGATTTCTTAAATCGCATTTGATTTTTTTTACATTGTAATCAGGCTCTGTTTTGTTATAGGTTATGTAAACATCGTATCCGCTTTGCATAAAAAGCTGTGCGCACGCCTTGCCTATTCCTGTTGCACCGCCTGTAATGAGTACCTTTTTCATAGCTTCACCGTTCTTTCAAAAATAATATATCATTTATTGTTGAATTTTTCAATTCCTTATTATATAATTTTATTTAGGCGTTTGCGCTAAACTTTGTCTGTCGCAGTTGCATAGCGGACATACTAAATATGAAACGGAGTTAAGCTTACTATGGAAAGAGAATTTTATACCGCCTCCATTTATGTTGATAAGGACGAAAATTTAATCGGTATTCCTTGCGGTGACAGCGATAAATACGGTATTGCCGATATTGATACGGTTTTGCTGTTGAAAGCACCGTACACCGACAGCGCTCTTGAAAAATATGTAGATAAGGTTTTTGACGCCTGCTATACAAAAAAGCATAATGATAATGTAGAAACTTCAACTATCGAGAGATATACAAAGAAAAAGGGATTTGCCAATGCAACATCGGATTTCACTATGATTTCCGTCGTTAAGACAAAAACAAATTATTCCCTTATGCCGACATTTAATGATTTTGAAAAAGGACCTCTTGCCATTGATGATGACGAGCGTATTCTTTTGCTTAATTATCGTGAGGGCGAAATGGCTGAGGCTATCAGAGGTCTTATCGAAATTTATCTTAAAGCCAATATGTTCTATAAGGAAAAAGCCGAGCTTGAGGCTGAGAAAAATAAAAATAACTGACGGAGCATTTTATGCATTTACTTCAGATAGATAAAGAAAATTATATCGGACAGGCGGACCCGTTTATTTTTAAGACTAAGGGCAGATATTACATCTACACCACGGGTCACGACGGAATTTACGCTTATTCCTCCGACAGCCTTTTCGACGGATGGAATTTTGAGGGTATGGTGCTTACCGACGGAAGACATGATTCGTGGTGGGCGCCGAGCGTTATTGAACTTGACGGAAAGTATTATATGTATAATTCCTTCGAGATAGAGGGATATACTCCCGATAAGGGCGGACACAGAGGTGCAATGCATGTCAGCGTTGCTGATAATCCGCTGGGTCCCTTTAAGGTGGTAAGGCAACTTTTGCAGCCGTTTTCCATTGACTCGCATGTTGTGCAAAACGAGGAGGGACTTTGGATTTTTTATTCAACGAACCGATTTGAGGGCGAGAGAATAGGCACATATATTGTCGTTGATAAGTTACTTGACCCGTTCACCGTTGAGGGCAAGCCTGTGCCTGTTGTTGTGCCTACTCTTGACGAGGATATTTATTGCCGTGACAGATATAAAAAAGGTCAGCATTGGCATACTATTGAGGGTGCGTTCTATTTCAAAGAAGGCGATTGGCAGTATGTTATGTATTCCGGCAACTGCTTTGAACAGCCGACATATTATATCGGTTATGCAAGAGCAAAGACGAATGAAACCGATTTAAGAAAAATCAAGTTTGAAAAATATCCCGACGATAAAACATATCATCCTGTGATTTGCGCTAATGATTTTGAGGAGGGAACAGGACATCACTCCATGATAAAGGAAAACGGACAATGGTACGCCGTGTATCATGCCCGTGATTATGAGGACGGGCTGGGTGCTTCCGCTTTTGATGCAAGAAATGCCCGTATTTGCAAGCTTAATGTAAACGACGGAATAATTACCGCCGAACGATATAAAGACCGTATTTAATACAGTTTGAATATATAGATTATCAATCCGTAAATGAAAGAGCTTGCCGTGCCGTAAACGATTACGGGACCGGCTATCGAAAACATTTGGGCAGCAGTGCCGAGTATTAATCCCTCGTGCTTAAATTCAAGCGCCGGTGATACTACCGCATTTGCAAAGCCTGTGATTGGCACTATCGTTCCTGCGCCTGCGTGCTTGGCTATTTTGTCAAATATGCCTATGCCCGTCAGTATCGCAGTGATGATTATTATTACGCAAGGGGTTGCCAGCTTGGTTTCGTCTTGGCTCAGACCGAGCTTTTCAAATAAGATATTCAGCGTTTGTGCGAAAAGGCAGATTCCTCCGCCGAATAAAAAAGCATTTATGCAGTTTTTCAACACAGGAGAGTTTGGACTTGCCTTGTCTGTCATTTTGGAATAATCGTTGTTTGATATGCTCATTTTGGCTTCACCTTTCCTTTTACTGCTATTATTTGTGAAAGTGGTGTGAATATTCACCTCTTTGCTTGACAATGTTGATTAAGTCTTGTATAATTAATTTATACAATTTGTAAAGGAGTACATCTATGGGACATCTTGTTGATGTAAGAAATGTATATAAAATTTATAATCCGGGCGAAAATCAGGTTAATGCCCTTGACGGCGTAAGCCTTACTATTGACGAGGGCGAATTTGTTGCAATTATCGGACAGTCAGGCTCGGGTAAATCAACATTTATGAATATGATAGGCTTGCTCGACACTCCTACCGAGGGAGAGTATTATATTAACGGTAAGCTTGTTGACGATTTGACAGACGATGAAATGTCTGTAATTCGTAACGAGGAAATTGGATTTATATTCCAGGGCTTTAACCTTATTTCTTCTCTTACAGCACTCGAGAATGTAGAACTTCCGCTTGTATACAGAGGTATGCGCAAGGAAGAACGCAGAGAAAAATCCATTGCCGCATTAAAGAAAGTCGGTCTTGAAAGCCGTATGGACCATTTGCCGCAGGCTTTGTCGGGCGGTCAACAGCAGAGAGTTGCCGTTGCTCGTGCCATTGCCGCAGCTCCGCCGGTTATCCTTGCTGACGAGCCGACCGGTAACCTTGACACTCGCTCTACAAAAGATGTTATGAAAATCTTGCATCAGCTCAAGGACGAGGGCAGAACAGTTATTGTAATTACTCACGATAATGAGATTGCTATGGAGGCTGAGCGAGTTGTTCGTATTCGTGACGGCAGAATTGTAGAGGACTATATTAATCCGGGATTTGAGGAAAAGTACGGCAGAAAGGCAAAGTACGATAACGAAAATCCTATTGACCTCGGTTAATTTTAATATTCTTACGCCCGTTGGTAATAATATCAACGGGTGATTTTTTTATGATATTATTAAAAGCGTTTGTCGTCGGAGGTCTTATCTGCGTAATAGGTCAGCTGCTTATTGATTTTACAAAACTGACTCCGGCAAGGATTTTGGTTCTTTTTGTGTGCCTCGGTGTTTTGCTCGGCGGTTTGGGCATTTATGACAAGCTTGTTGATTTTGCGGGAGCAGGTGCAACACTTCCGTTGACGGGCTTTGGTAATGCGCTTGCAGTCGGAGTAAGGCAGGCGGTTAAGGAAAAAGGCTTTTTGGGAGTTGTGACAGGCTCACTTTCTGCTTGCTCGGGCGGTGTAACGGTTGCATTGCTGTCAGGTTTGGCAGTTGCGTTGGTAACAAAGCCTAAGGATAAGTAGTATAATATCTTAGGTGATGTTGTATGCTGAGAGTTAAATCTGTAAGAACAATCGGGTTTGTCGGAGATAATGAGCAGATAGTCAGAGCGTTGACCTGTCCGCTTGCAGGAATGAATAAGCCCGATTGCTTTTATTATAAATCCGCACTTTACAGGGTTGAGGATGTGGATGACGCTTCGGTAAGAGTTGTCGTTTTTTCTGCCGTTGATTTGTTTTGTAATATGGCGGATTTGCTCGAAATGTGCGATTGCCAAAAATCTGTGGTTTACATAACGGATTGTGCAAAGGCGTCACGAGCAGGATACATAATTGATAAAAAACGGCTTGGCTATATGCTTGATTGTCCCGTTGTTTTTGACAGGGGAAAAACCGTGCGTGGACTTAACAAGCTTCTTTCTTGCGTACATATTGTTTCGGATACGCCGACTTTTTGCTCCGCATATCAAAATCCGACCCTTGCCGTGAGGTCTGTAATCCGCCTAAAATTGGGCATTTTGTATAAAATTAAATTGATGTTAAAAAAATATATTTAATAATTTGTTAAAATCCTTGTTAATTTAGTCATAATCTGTTATCATATAGAGGCATTAAATTAAAGGGGTGTAGAAATGAATAATTCAGCAAAAACCTATACCAAAAAAGAAGCCGCAGGCTTTTTAACAGGTATGTTCGGTCAGAATCTTATCTACAACATTGTTGCAACAGGTCTTTACTTCTATTTCCAGAATGTAATTTGCTTGCCTGCAATAGCGCTCGGTTGGATTATGACCATCGCAAGAGTTTGGGACGCAATTAACGACCCGATGATGGGAACAATCGTTGACAAAACTCATTCTAAATGGGGTAAATGTCGACCGTATCTTATTATTTTCCCTGCAATTATCGGTCTTATAACAATTCTTGCGTTTCTCAACGGTAACTATGCTACCGCTGATACAACAACTCAAAAGGTTCTTATCGTTGCTTGGGCAGCTATATCCTATATTGCTTGGGGTATGTGCTTTACAGTTTGCGATATTCCGCTTTGGGGTATTACTTCTCTTATGACAGAGGATGAAAATGACCGCAGTAAGATTCTCGGTCTTGCTCGTATGGTTGCAGGCGTCGGCGGTATCGGCGTTCTCGTTGTTCAAATCGCTCAGGCTGCTGCCGGTGCGTTTGGCGGCGATATGCAAAAGGGCTTTATTGTAACGGTTATTATTATGACAGTCGTTGCAACAATTCTCTTTGAGTTTGCAGGTCTCTTCACCAGAGAGCGTGTTGAGAAGTCGGAAAAGAGCTATACCTTTAAGGAGAACTTTAAGATTATGTTCGGCAACAAGCCGTTCAGACAAATCCTTATCTCAGGTATTCTCAGAAGCCCAATTCAGCTTCTTATGATTGTTGCTATGACTCTCGTAACATATTATTATGCTAACGGTAACATTATGAACATTCTCAAGATGAATGATGACGGCTCAGTGGCAGGCATTGATTTCAAAATCCTTATCGGTCTGGGTTGTGTTGCCGCAGGTCTCTTTGTGGGTCAGTTTGTGGCAATGGGTATCACACCTGTTATCATTAAAAAGGTAGAAAAGAAAACTCTTTACAACGTTTACTCAATCGCAGGTGCTGTTCCGTATGCTCTTATCTTTGTATTCTACAAAGTTTCGGGCGGTGACTTGACCACAACATTCTGGTCAATTATTATCGGTATTTGTATGCTCTTCGGCAGCGCAGCATTCGGCGGTATCAATGTACTTCAGTCTGTAATGATTGCTGACTGTGTAGACTATGAGGAGTATCATAACGGTGTTCGTACCGACGGTGTATTCTTCTCAGGTCAGAGCTTTATCACAAAGCTTGCAGCAGGTATCTCTACTATCGTTTCATCTGCCGTATATGCTATCGTGGGTTACAGCGGCGCTAATGTTGATAAACTTAACAAGGCTATCGAAAACGGTGCAAGCTTTATTACATATGACGGTGGTTCGGGTGTAGGTAAGTATGCAGAGGCTATGTTCTTCCTCATTTCAATTCCACCTGCAATCGGTATGGTTCTTTCAGCTATTCCTACTCTCAAGTATGCTATGACAGACGCTGAGCATAAGGAAATGCTTAGTGAGCTTGTTGCTCGCAGAAAGAATACAGAGGATTGAAGCGACCTTGACAATGACTCGGCACAAGTTACAGAACTCGAGAAAAATTTGTTGAGCATTGTTGATGAACTTAATAATCTGTAATGAACTAAATGAAAAACGGTTTTGCAGTAATGCAAGACCGTTTTGAGTTAAAGGGAGAAGAATAAAATGTCTGTTATAATTACGGTGCTTGTGTGCCTGTTTGCGGGAATGGGTGCAGGATTTGGCACAGGATTTGCGGGTATGAGTGCGGCTGCGGTTATTACACCGATGCTCGTGACCTTTTTGGGAATTGAGCCTTATACCGCCGTGGGTATTGCCCTTGCTTCGGATGTGCTTGCAAGTGCTGTGTCAGCCTTTACTTACGGAAAAAATAAAAATCTTGATATTAAAAACGGACTTGTTATGATGGTGAGCGTGCTTGTGTTCACCGTTGTCGGAAGCTATGTGTCCAGCCTTGTTCCGTCAGCTACAATGGGCAATTTCTCTGTTGTTATGACAATGCTTTTGGGCGTTAAGTTTATAGTTAAACCTGTTATGACGACAAAAGAGGATATGCTTGAGCAATCCCGTCGCTCTATGATGATTAAATCTGTTGTTTGCGGATCTATCGTCGGCTTTATATGCGGTTTTATCGGTGCGGGCGGAGGAATGATGATGCTTCTGCTTTTGACGAGTATTATGGGTTATGAACTCAAAACTGCTGTCGGCACAAGTGTTTTCATTATGACCTTTACTGCTTTGACAGGTTCTGTATCGCATTTCGCAATCGGTGATAAGCCTGAATTTTTACCGCTGATTTTGTGTGTATTGTTTACACTTGTGTTTGCGAGGATTGCCGCAAGGATTGCAAATAAGGCGAGCGCAAAAACTCTTAACCGTGCAACGGGTGTTATTCTTTTAATTCTCGGCGTGGTTGTTCTCGGCTTTTCGTTTTTAACTAAATAGTTGTATACAGCAAAAGACAGCGTTTCGTATTTTTGAAACGCTGTCTTTTTTTATGCTTTGAGTTTTTTCTTTTCAATGAGTCTGTATATTCCGAATCCGATTATAAATCCTATGAAATTGGTTATAACATCGTCTATATCCACATCACCGCATTTGAAAACGAATTGATACCCCTCGACAAAAAGCGGTGTGAGTATTCCGATTAATAGCATTGTTTTATCGCTGAGCTTCGGAATAAACGCCTTTAGTATAAAGGGCAGGGGTGCAAAAATAAATACATTTCCGAAAAACAAGAGTGGTGCTTCAAAGTCACCGTAAGGGTTGTTCAAAAACGCCTTTAGCATTGTGAATGTTCCGTTAAACGGAATAATGTTCGTACTTAGATTGTCGCTCGGCACTCTTAAAAAGCAGATGATAAAGGTGCTGATATACAGAGGAGTTATTCCGTATATGAATCGGTTAAAAAACACCTTGTAGTCTTTGCTCTTTGCAATGAGAGTACAGGCGGTAAAAACACCCAACGAACTCATAATCATTACCGCAATCCACCATACGCTGTAAAGAAAAATTGTTCCGCTGATTTTAACCGTGTAATAATCGAGCGTAAATAATAATCCCATACCTGCCGTACAATACATTACAACTTTGCCGACAAATTCCGTATGCCGTTTCATAGCAACGGTAGCAATAAACATTACGCAAAAAGCGAATACAAGCTTGAAATATATATACACGGTGAAATTTCCCGTTCCCCAAAGCAGTCCCAAACGGTTACTGCTCATCAGGGAACAGCAAAGCAGGTATAAAAATACATACCCTGCCTTGCCGAGATTTTCCAAAATTTTTGCCATAAATGCACCTGTCTTAATGACTTATACCAGATTCATTAGCTCCTCTCTGCTGAGAGCGCAGTTTCTGGAAATATCGTCGTTAGGAATTACTCTGATAACCTTGCCGTTATATCTTGATACCAGCACACTTGCTTTCTCAGAGCCGATTGTAACAGTCTGCTCTGTGTATTCCTCGTTGAGAGGAACTTGCTTTTTAAGGGCTGATTTTTCTGTTAATGCACCTGTTGGGCAAAGCTCAACGCAAAGACCGCAGTTGTTACACCTTGTTTGGTCAAGCGGGAGATTAAATGCAGGTGCAACCTCTGTCTTAAAGCCTCTGCCGAGCAAGCCGATTGCAGAGATATTCATAACCTCTTTACAGCTTCTTACACACAGACCGCAGAGAATACATTTTGCGCTGTTACGCTCGATAAATTCGTTTGAATTTGCCGTATATTTTTGAGGCATTTCGCCCTTGAATCTTTCAGGGTGAATGTCGTATCTTTGTGCAACGCTGAGAAGCTTGCATTTGTAATACTCTTTGCATCCGCACTCAAGGCAACGGGATGCTTCTGCCTTTGCGTCCTCCTCGGTGTAGCCCAAGCACACCTCGTCAAAGCTGCTTCGTCTGTCCTGTGCAGGCAAAACGGCAGGCTTTTTAGCAGGGCATTTTTCCTTAGAACTGAGGTCGATAAGTTCCTCGTCTCTTCTGCTGATATAAGGCACTCTTGCCTCGAAATTCTCACCGTTCAGATAAGCCTCAACGCTGACAGCACAACGGTTTGCCTCGCCGATAGCCTCAATAGCAATGGATGCGCCTCTGTTTGTAGCGTCGCCGATTGCAAACACGCCCTCAAGATTTGTCTCAAATGTGTCAATGTCAGCCTCAATGTTGCCTCTGTCTGTCAGACTAAGCTCGCTTACATCCTCAGCCACAAGCTTTTGACCGATAGCGACAATCACGCTGTCAACCTTTAATTCCTCTGTCTTGCCCTCGATGGCAACAGGACGGCGTCTGCCCGAAGCGTCAGGCTCGCCAAGCTCCATAAGCTGAAGTGTAACACTTTCTACTTTGCCGTTCTCACCGTTAAATGATATAGGGTTTGTGAGGAATTTGAACTGTACGCCTTCTTCCTCAGCCTCGGTGATTTCAATATCCTCGGCAGGCATTTCGTTTCTTGTTCTTCTGTATACACAGTAAACCTGTTTAGCGCCGAGCCTTACAGCTGTTCTGCAAGCGTCCATTGCGGTGTTACCGCCGCCGCAGATAACCACCTTGTCGCCTATGCAAATATCCTGCTTTAACGCAACGGCTCTGAGGAAGTCAATACCTCCGTAAACGCCGTCAAGCTCCTCGCCCTTTGTACGCATACTGCCGCTTTTCCAAGCGCCTACGGCAACGATTACAGCATCGTTTTGTGCCTTTAGTGAAGCAATGGTAAAGTCCTTGCCGAGTTTTACATTGTTTTGCATTTTTACGCCAAGACTTTCGATTATTCCGATTTCCTTGTCCAAAATCTCTTTTGGAAGTCTGTATTGAGGAATTCCGTATCTGAGCATACCGCCCATTTTTTCCATCATATCATATACAGTTACCTCGTGACCCGAAACAGCAAGTCTGTACGCAGCCGTTAATCCGGCAGGTCCGCCTCCGATTATGGCGATTTTCTTGCCTGTCGGCGCTTGCTTTTCAGGAATGTAGCTTTCGCCGTTTAGGTCAATATCGGCAGCAAAAGCCTTTAGCTGAGCAATGCTGATAGCCTCGTCAACCTTGCCTCGTCTGCAAGCCGATTCGCACGGGTGAGGGCATACACGGCCGATTGAAGCAGGAAGCGACACCTTGTTTTTGATAAGCTTTATCGCAGCCTTGTACTCGCCGTTTGCTATAAGTCCGACATATCCTTGACAGTCTGTCCTTGCAGGGCAGTTTAGCTGACAAGGAGCGATACAGTCACCGTCGTGTGCGCTCATTAAAAGCTCCATTGCGATTTTTCTTGACTGAATAACTCTCTTGCTCTCGGTGTTGATTACCATTGCGTCACTGCATTTTGCGGAGCAGGAGCGTAAAAGCTTTGGCATTCCCTCAGCCTCTACAACACAGAGACCGCACGCACCGTAAACCTTGACCGCATCGTCGTAGCAAAGGGTAGGAATGTAGATGCCGTTATCTCTTGCCGCCTGAAGAATTGTTGTTCCTTCCTCTACGGTTATATTTTTGCCGTTAATTGTTAAATTAAGCATTTCAGTTCCTCCCTCCTATTCCTTTACTATCGCACCGAACTTGCATGATGAATAGCACTTTCCGCATTTTATACATTTTTCGGTGTCTATTTTGTGCGGATTTTTAACTGTACCTGTGATTGCCTCAACAGGACAATTTCTTGCGCAGAGAGTACAACCCTTGCACTTGTCCTCAATAATTCTGTATTCGATAAGCTCACTGCATTCACAGGCAGGGCATTTCTTTTCGTTAATGTGTGCCTCGTATTCGTTCTTGAAATACTTGATTGTTGTAAGTACAGGGTTAGGAGCTGTTTGACCGAGACCGCAGAGCGCACCGTCCTTGATGGAATAGCAAAGCTCATCAAGAAGCTCAATGTCGCCGTCCTTGCCCTCGCCCTTGGTGATTCTTTCAAGGATTTCGAGCATTCTTTTTGTGCCGATACGGCAGTGAATACATTTTCCACAGCTTTCCTTTGCCGTAAAGTCGAGGAAGAATTTTGCCATTCCCACCATACAGGTGTCCTCGTCCATTACTACCATACCGCCCGAACCCATAATCGCACCGGTTGCACCCAATGCCTTGTAGTCTATTACGGTGTCTATTAATTCAACAGGGATACATCCGCCTGACGGACCACCCATTTGAACTGCCTTAAATGCTTTTGTGCCTTTCATTCCTCCGCCGATGTCAAATATAACATCTCTCAGGGTTTTACCCATAGGAATTTCAACAAGACCGCTTCTTTTTACCTTGCCTGTTACGGCAAATACCTTAGTACCCTTTGAGGCTTCCGTACCCATTGCGGCAAACGCTTCACCGCCGTTATTGATAATCCAAGACACATTTGCAAAGGTTTCGACATTGTTGATGTTTGACGGCTTTTGCCAATATCCCGAAGCGGCAGGGAAAGGAGGCTTTAATCTCGGCATACCTCTGTGTCCCTCCAGCGACTCTATGAGTGCTGTTTCCTCACCGCAAACGAAAGCGCCTGCACCTGCCTTGATTGTAAAATCACAGCAGAAATCCGTGCCGAATATGTTGTTGCCGATTATGCCCTTTTCGCTTGCTTGCTCTATGGCTCTGCTCAATCTTTTTATTGCAAGAGGGTATTCTGCTCTTACATAAACTACTGCGTGCTTTGCGCCGATTGCATATGCGGCGATAAGCATACCTTCAATAAGAGTGTGCGGGTCGGATTCGATAACTGCTCTGTCCATAAATGCACCCGGGTCGCCCTCGTCTGCATTACAGATGAGATATTTTTCGTCTCCCTCGCTCTGTCTTGCCGCATTCCACTTAAACCAAGTAGGGAAGCCTGCACCGCCTCTGCCGGCAAGTCCGGACACCTTGATTATTTCAATTACCTGCTCCGGTGTGAGCTGTGTTAAACATTTTTTTAATGCCGTATATCCGTCTGCTCTTAAAAATGCGTCAAGCTCCTCGGGATTTATTATTCCGCATCTTCTCAACGCAATTCTCGTCTGCTTAGAAAGAAATTCGCTGTCCTCGCTCGACACCTTTAATGCTTCGATTTTGCTTTCATCACCGGTCAAGGCATAATCCGCAATAGCCTGAGCGTCGCTCGGCTGTACCTTTACTAAGCGATTGATTAGCTTTTCGTCGTCATAAATATCCACAATAGGCTCAAGATAGCACATACCTATACAGCCTGTGATGTCTATACTTACATCCTTTAGCTCGCAATTAAGCAGTGCCTGTCTTACTTTTTCTGCACCTGCCGCAATTCCGCAGGAGCCTTCGCCGACTACTATTCTCATTCTGCCGCCTCCCTTAACTCTCTGAGTATCTGCTTTGTCTTATCGGGAGTGAGACTGCCGTAAGTGTTGTCGTTAATCATCATAACGGGTGAAAGCGAACAACATCCCAGACAGGCTACGCATTTGAGCGAGAATAAGCCGTCCTCGGTTGTTTCTCCGTCATCGATATGAAGCTCGTCCTTGATTGTTTCGAGTATAAGCTCAGACGAGTTTACATGACAGGCAGTACCCTGACAGAGCATAATAAGATATTTGCCCACGGGCTGAAATCTGAACTGTGTGTAAAATGTACCAACTCCCATAATTTCGCTGGTGGGGATATTCATTTGTGCTGATATTTTCTCTATCGCTTCCTTTGGCAGATAGCCGTAAATATCCTGCGTTTTCTGCAATACTGTAATTAAGCTTCCCGGCACGCTTGCGTATTCGCTAAGCACACCGTCAATCAGCGTTAAATCTATTGACTGCATTTTTTCCTCTCCTTTATAGCCATTAATAAATAAATAATATTAATAAATAAATAATACTATATTAGATTTTTAATTTCAAGTTGATTAAAAAACTTTATTAAATGTATACAAAATCTTACATAATGACATATCTCTTGCCATAAAATATTCATAGTGCCTTGTCTTATTTCAATTTTACACAAAAATTATGTGCTGTTTTTGTGAAATGTATGTAAAATAAACAAAACATATTGACATAAACTAAATAATATTATACAATTTTAACAAACGAAAATATAAAGGAGTGTGCTTTATGAGCATGGTTAAGAATGTAGCCGTTGTAGGTCACGCCTCAAAGGGCAAAACTACTCTTGCAGAGGCAATGCTTAATGTTGCCGGCGTAACCGAAAGAATGGGCAAAACATCAGACGGAAATACGGTATCCGACAGCGATGCCGAGGAAAAAAAGAGGGGTGTCAGCATCTCCTCATCACTTTTGCAGTTTACATATGCAGACGCAAGAATTAACATAATCGACACTCCGGGATTGTTTGATTTTGCTATGGGGGCTGCTGAGGGACTTCGTGCCTCAGACAGCGCAATCGTTGTCGTTTCAGCTCGTTCGGGTTTGGCGGCAGGTGCCGAAAAGGCATTCAGAAACGCAGGCAAAAAGGGTATGGCTCGTATTATTGTTACATCAAAGATGGATGACGAGCGTGCCGATTTTTATAAATCATTTAACGGCTTGGTTGCAAAGTTCGGCACAACTATGTGTCCTGTTGTCGTTCCGATTATTACCGATGGCAAGGTTGCGGGATATTATAATATGATAGATGACGAAGCGTATACCTATGACGGAGTTCATAAAAAGGCTTCGGATATTGTCCACGATGATACAGCTCGTTTCGAGGCTGTTAAGGAAGTGTTCAGCGAGGCTGTCGCAGGCACAGACGATGAACTTATGGAAAAGTATTTTGAGGGTGAGCCTCTTACAAAAGAGGATAAGCTCAAGGGCTTGTCGCTTGGCGTTGCTCAGGGTACTGTTGTTCCTGTGTTTGCTCTTTCAGGCTTGACGGGCGAGGGCGTGGATATGCTTCTTGACTTCATTAAGGATTGCTGTCCTGCGCCTAAAGCTGAATATGCTGTTGATGCACAGGGTGAGCCGGTAGAAATTTCTGTTGATGAAAATGCTCCGCTTGCAGCAATTTGCTTTAAGACGGTTGCAGACCCGTTTATCGGCAGACTTAACTATTTTAAGGCGGTTGCAGGTAAGATTTCTCAGGGCAAGACTGTTATTAATTCCCGTACGGGCGAAAGCGAGAGAGTCGGCAAAATCGTTAATCTGCTCGGCATAAAGCAGAGTGAGGTTAAAGAGATTTGTGCGGGCGAGATTGGTGCCGTGCTTAAACTTGATGGTTTTAAGACGGGCGACACTATGTGCGAACAGAGCAGAATTGTTACCCTCGACGGTGTGAATGTACCTACTCCGTGCTATTCTATGGCTGTTAAAGCCGAGAAGAAGGGCGATGAGGAAAAGATTGCAAATGCACTTCAAAAGCTGATTGAGGAAGATTCATCGCTTTCATATAATGTTAATAATGAAACACATCAGTCGATTCTTTCAGGTTTGGGAGAGCAACAGCTTGATGTATGTTTGTCAAAACTCAGGACAAAATATAATGTAGGCGCAACACTTGAAAAGCCTCGTGTTGCATACAGAGAAACGATTACACATAAGGTTTCCGCACAGGGCAGACACAAGAAGCAGTCGGGCGGTCACGGTCAGTTTGGTGATGTATTTATCGAATTTGAACCGTACGATTGTGAGAAGCTTATATTTGCAGAGAGAGTTGTCGGAGGCGCAGTTCCTAAAAACTTCTTCCCGGCAGTAGAAAAGGGACTTCAGGAGTCTATGGAAAAGGGTGTTCTTGCAGGCTATCCTATGGTTGGTGTTAAGGCTACTCTTTATGACGGCTCGTACCATCCGGTTGACTCGTCCGAAATGTCGTTTAAGATGGCGGCTTCTCTTGCATTTAAGGCAGGCATTGCAGACGCAGGGCCTATCCTTCTTGAGCCGATTGTTACGCTTAGCGCTCTTTGCAATGATGAGGCTATGGGTGATGTTATCGGTGATATTAATAAGCGTCGAGGCAGAGTTCTCGGTATGACGCCGAGTGGTGACGGAATGCAGGAAATTGTTGCAGAAGTTCCCGAGTCCGAAATGACCACCTTCTCAACATCAATGAGACAGATTACACAGGGCAGAGGCTCGTTTACCACAGAGTTTGCAAGATATGACAGATGCCCTGAGCATATTGCCCAAAAGGTAATCAGCGAAAGTAAAAATGAGGATTAATTAAATTATGACAGAATTTATAAAAGGCTTGAAGAAATTTTCCATTGCAACTATTGCGGTGGCGGTGGTGCTTGGAATAGTTTTCATTGCCTTTCCGTCACAGTGCATTGATTATATATCGCTAATTGTCGGAATTTCAATGATAGCAATAGGAGTAATTGCCATTGTCACATATATTGCCGACAGAAGCTCTGTGTTACCGCTTTTGCTCGGCATACCATTACTGATATGCGGTATAATAGTTTGCGCACGGTATAGGGCGATAATTTCGATAATTGTCGTACTGTTCGGAATATTCATTACCACATCGGGGCTTGTAAATATAGCCACTTCTATGCGCTCTTTGGCATTTAACGGAGTAGCAGGATGGTTGACTATGGCGCTAAGCGTTGTAACGGTAATATTCGGAATTGTTGCAATTACTAAATCATCACAGCTGACGGACGGAATAGTTCGATTTATCGGAGCAGCATTCATTGTATATGCGGTTTTGGGTATCGTTTCTCTCATTCAGGTTAAGCATATGACCGATAAGGTGAGAAAAGCGGTTGATTCGGTATCGGATATTGAGGTTGATGCAACGGTTGAATCTGAACAAGATGAGGATTAAATAAAAAACATAAAAGGCGACGCATCCAAATCGGGTGTGTCGCCTTAGCTTTTGCGGTTGATTAAATTTTTTATACCGTAGCGCTTTGAGATTGTACCGTTAAAAAGCATAATGTATCAAGAGCATATATGATACTGTTCCTACCGCTATGCTTAACAGCGTGTTGTGTCTCCATAGGTGTATTACTGCCGTTATGGCAATTCCTATAAGCTGAGGTATGAGAATGTTAGGCTCAAACGCAAATGAGCCTGTGTAGCCGTCTTTTATGCAATAAATAATGAGTATTCCGATAATTGCAGTCGGTAGTATTTCGCCCAAGTATTTTACGACTTTGGGTATATCTCTGTTGCCGAAAACCGCAAATGGAATTACTCTTGTTGCAAAGGTTGACAGCCCTGCAACTAAAATAATCACGATTAGTTTGGAGGTAGAAATCATTTGACACCCTCCTTTGCTTCTGTGATAAGGCATCGCTTTGCGCCCAGTAAAATGGCAACCGTTATTATCAGCGACGGCAACATAAAGTTGTTTGCGCCGAAAATCAAAAGACAGACTGTTGCACAGAAAAGTCCGATAATTCCGGGAAGCTTAGACTTGCTTGAACGCATTTGCTCAATGAAAATTACGGTGAAAAGTGCAGTCATCGAAAAATCAATTCCCGTAAAATCAATTTTTATCAGCTGTCCCGCAAGCGAGCCGATTACCGAGCCTATTATCCAGTACATATGGTCAAACAGACCGATTAAAAATCGGGCGTTTCCCTCGTCTACTCCTTTAGGCACGGTGGAAAACGACAAGTTTACTCCGTATGTTTCGTCGGTGAGCGAGAATATCAAAAACGGGTATCGCCATCCGTAGCTTCTGAATTTTTCAATAAAGCTTATGCCGTAAAAAATATGGCGTGAGTTTACGAAAAATGTCATCAGCGCAATGTCCGACAGACCGGCATTTGACGCCAGCAGGGACACTAAAAGAAATTGACCCGAGCCGGCATAAACCAGAACGGAGATAATTATCGCCCATACCCAATTATATCCTATTTCGTACAGCATAATGCCGAAAGCAGACGCTAAAAACAGATAACCGAACAAAACGGGTAAGGACATTTTGAATGCAAATTGCAAGGTTTTTGAGTTAATTTTTTTCATAAGCCAACCAAAATTAAATCTCGTGCAAAAGGCACACTACATAAGGAACAAAAGCTTAAACAATTATTTCTTTATACAGTGTGCCAAAATTCAAGGCTGTTTATATATTTCTTACAGTTTGATTTTACAACATAGTTATATTTTTGTCAATAAAATACTGTGTTTTGTCAAAAATAAAGATAATGTAAAATTTTTATTTACAAAATGTAACTTTTATGATAAAATGTTGTTTTAAGGCGTTTCGCTAATTTATAACAAAAGGAGTAGAACATGGAAAACAAAAGAAGCAGCTTTAAAGGCTCGATCGGCTTTGTTCTTGCAGCAGCAGGAAGTGCAGTAGGTCTCGGAAACATTTGGAGATTTCCATATTTGGCAGCTAAGGATAACGGAGGATTCTTTATTCTTTGCTACATTATTTTGGCTTTGACCTTTGGTTTTACACTTCTCGTTACTGAAATTGCAATCGGTAGAAAAACAAAGCAGTCACCACTTACCGCATACGGAAAAATTAATAAGAAATTCAAGGGCTTAGGTACTCTTGCTACTATCGTTCCTGTGATTATTTTGCCTTATTATTGTGCAATCGGCGGATGGGTATTAAAGTATTTCATTACCTTCATCAGCGGACAGGGTACTGCCGCAGCGGCAGACAATTATTTCACCGGACACATTACCTCTTTGGGTCAACCTATTATTTTCTTGCTCGTATTTATTGTCGCAACCGCAGCAGTTATTCTCGGCGGCGTAAATAAGGGAATTGAAAAGAGCAGTAAAATTTTGATGCCGATACTTTTTGTTCTTATCATAGGTATCGCAATTTTCGCTCTTACTATTAAGAACAACGATACAGGAGTTACAGGTATTGACGGTCTCAAGGTATATCTTCTCCCTGATTTCAAATCACTTACCGTAAAATCTGCATTCACAACTATATTTGACGCATTAGGACAACTCTTCTATTCTATCAGCGTTGCTATGGGTATTATGATTGCATACGGCTCATATGTTGATGAAGACACAAACCTTATGAAGTCTGTTAATCAGATTGAAATCTTCGACACACTCGTTGCTCTTCTTGCAGGTCTTATGATTGTTCCTGCCGTATATGTATTTATGGGCAAAGAGGGAATGACAGCAGGCCCGGGCTTGATGTTTATTGCACTTCCTAAGGTATTCGATCAGATGGGTGCAATCGGAAATGTTATCGGTGTTATTTTCTTTGCAATGGTTCTTTTTGCAGCTATTACATCATCTATTTCTATTATGGAGGCAGTCGTTTCCTCTCTTATGGACGGATTTAAGATGAAGAGAAAGCCTGCTACATTGCTTGTGCTTGCTTACGGTATCGTTGCAGGTATTATCGTTTGCCTTGGATACAATAAGCTTTACTTCGAGCTTTCGCTTCCAAACGGAGCTGTTGGCCAGATTCTTGATGTTATGGACTATGTCAGCAACAACATCTTTATGCCAATCGTTGCTCTTGCTACCTGTATTCTTATCGGTTGGGTTGCTAAGCCAAAGACAGTTATCGACGAGGTTACTAAGAACGGCGCTAAGTTCAACCGTAAATTCATCTATAACGCAACAATCAAAGTTATCGCACCTGCATTGCTCGTTGTGCTTCTTCTTCAGGCACTCGGCATCATTAAGTTCCAATAAGCGTTGAGAAAATGCAGAGCATTTAAGCAAATTGATTTTGTTTAGTAAACATTAATAAAAATCCCGTTAATACGCAAGTATTAGCGGGATTTTTTATGTATAGTTGTGATTATTTTGATTTGTCTTAGCTTATTTGTTACGCTTGATTACAGCCGGAAGTATTACGGGACGGCTTTCGCCTGCTTTAACCATTTCGTTAATGAGCATTTGCTTTAATTCTTTTCTTTCCTTAGAATATGCGTCGCTCTTGATAAGGTTGTTAAGCTCGCAAGGGTCTGTGTCCAAATCGTAGAGATAATCCTCAAAGTACACCTTTGATTTTGCGTGAGCATAGCCTGTTACGGCACCGTCACGAATAGCGTACTTGAACTTCTTTGTACGAATTGCACGGGAGTTGCTTGCCTCGCTTATCTGAATGAATACACATTCTCTGTCGCTGTTGTCCTTAGCCAAGTCACGACCCATATAATCCTTAGGAATGTCTATTCCTGCCATAGCAAGCAGAGTTGTCGGCATATCAATAAGTGACGAAAGCTCGTAAACATCCTTGCCGCCTGTAAATTCGCCGCCTTTGATGATAAGCGGAGTATGAACAGAAGCTTCATGGCAGGAACGCTTGTATTCAAGGTTTCTTGTTTTAAAGTGGCTGCCGTGGTCTGCTGTGTAAATGATAATTGTGTCATCGTAAATGCCAAGCTCCTTGAGCTTTTCAACAAGTCTGCCGACATTGTAGTCAAGACGGTTGATTGCAGAAAGATAGTCGGGGTACATTTTTTTGTAGTCGCCCTTGAACGCTGTCAAATCCTTTGGAATAGGATAATCCTTGTAGTCGTCTACTGTTTCCTTGTAGCCCTCGTAGCAATGGCGGTCGTTTTGATGATGAGGCTCAAGCTGGCTTACAAACATAAAGAATGGTTTTGACTTGTCGCATTTGTCAAGATATTCCAAAGCATAGTCATTTATGCAGTCGGCTCTGTATCCCTTGAAATCGAGCTTGTTTCCGTCCTCGTCAAATACATAGCCGTCATAGCCGTGTGAGGTAAATTCAAGTACATCAGCACCTCTGAAGTATTCATACTCGCCGAGTCTGTCCTTAGGAATTGCCGTGCTTTCACAATGCAAGCCTATGTTTGGCAGACGGTTTGATGCTAAATGCCACTTGCCGATATATGCAGTCTGGTATCCTGCACCGTTAAAATAATGCGCAAGAGTTTTGCTGTCGCTCGGAAGAGGTATTCCGTTAAAGTTACAGCCGAGTTGAGTTGCGTATCTGCCTGTTTGAAGGCACGCTCTTGCAGGACCGCAAACCGGTTGACAGGTGATGTTATTATGAAATGTAACGCCCTCGCTTGCAAGCTGCATAAGGTTTGGCGTTAATTCGTTGTTTACTGTATCATAGCGTTGCTGGTCGCTAAAATAAAAAATAATATTTTTCAAAATTCCACCTCATATATTTTATTAATATAAGTATAAGTCCGAAAGCACTTTTTGTCAACAAGCAGGCTTGCGTATTTTTGTTTGAAATAAAGATGTAATTGCATTTATTGGTTTATTGTGATAATATATTTTTTAGCAATAATTTTAGTGAGGAGAAGTAAAATGACTTATGTAATATCGGTTATAGTTATATTTTTTGCGTGTACTGTCGGGGCTACCGTAGGTCTTGGCGGCGGTGTAATTATCAAGCCTGTACTTGATTCGCTTAATTTTTGTACGGTTGATGTGGTTAATTTTATTTCGTCCTGTGCAGTGTTTGCAATGAGTATCAGTTCGATAGTGCGACACAAAATTCAAAAGACAAAATTCGACAAAAAGGTTGCATTGCTTGTTTCGTTCGGTGCCGTAATAGGAGGTTACCTCGGCAACAGATTGTTTAATCTTGCTCTTACAAGCTTTAGTAATTCTCGCACGGTGGTAATCGTTCAGGCGATTCTCATTATGCTTTTTGTAGGCTTTGCCGTTTACTATATCAATAAGAAGAATGCAAAAACATTTCATGTCACAAATCCCGTCGGTGTAATTATGACAGGACTTCTGCTCGGGGCGTTAAATTCATTCTTGGGCATAGGCGGAGGACCTATTAATATCACCGTTTTGTTTTTGATGTTTTCTCTTGTGGTTAAGGAGGGTGCGGTGTATTCCATTTGCGTTGTTTTCTTCTGCCAATTAAGCAATCTCATAACCCTGTTTGCCACTAATAAATTCGCTCCGTATAAGGACTATGCGCTGATAGTTGTGCTTGGCTTGATTGCTGCCGTAATCGGTGGCTTGTGCGGAAGCACTCTTAATAAAAAACTTAGCGAAAAAACCGTTAAGGTCATTTTCACCTGCGTTATGGGACTTGTGTTTGCAATCAATGTTTATAATGTTGTCGGAGGACTTATCTGATGCCCCTCTCTGTTATGATTAAGCCTGCGTCGTCTGCGTGTAATTTGAGATGTGAATATTGCTTTTACACCGCCGTTGCAGAGCAAAGAGAAGTGTTTAATAAGGGAATGCTCTCTCTTGAAACAACCGAGCGATTGATTAAATCAGCTCTGGAATATTCAAGCGACAGCATTTACTTCACTTTTCAGGGCGGCGAGCCGTTAATCAGAGGTGTTGATTATTTTAGGAAGTTTGTTTCACTCGTAAATAAGTTTAATGTAAACAATACTGAGATTTCATATTTTTTGCAAACTAACGGCACGCTTATTAATGACGAATGGTGTGCATTTTTTAAGGAAAATAAATTCCTTTTGGGAGTTTCGCTTGACGGAAACGAGTATCAAAATCGTTTTAGAGTTTATCCCGATTCGACCCCGTCATATAACGATGTTGTAAACGGAATAGAACTTTTGAAGCAGTACAAAATCGAGTTTAATGTTCTCAGCGTGCTTACTAAGGATTTGGCTAATTCGTTTCGTGACAGTTTTAAGCATTTTAAGAGCCTCGGCGTTTCGTATCTGCAATATATCCCTTGTCTGAGAGATTTTGACAGCGACGACGAAACATATTGTATGAACAATGACGATTATTTCAATTACCTGAGTTCGTCTTTTCGTATGTATTATAACGCTAAACTTAGGGGAACACCGTTCAGCATAAGACAGCTTGATAATTATTGTTTGCTGTCGCACGGCTCAAATGCCGAACAATGCGGTATGAACGGCTGCTGCTCACAACAATTTGTTGTTGAGGGCGACGGAAGCGTTTATCCTTGCGATTTTTATTGTACCGACGAATGGTGTTTGGGCAATATTAACGATTCGTCTTTTTTTGAAATTGCAGGCAGTAAAAAAGCACTCGACTTCATTTCCTCGTCATTTGAAAAGAAAGAGGAATGCAGTGAGTGCAAATATTATTCCTTGTGTCGTGGCTGTGGCTGTAAGCGAAATAATGCGTCATATGATTATTGTGAGGCTTACAAAAAATTCTTTTTACAAAATGCAGATAAGCTTTCGCTCTTGTAATTGTTTTGCCACGCTGTATGTAAGTACATTTTTTACGGTCTCGCCGTCAATTTGTTACGCACGGGGAAAATCAAATTCAACGGAGATGTTGTGTCCTTCATAGATGGATACGACATCTTTTTGTTTTATATGCTCACCTTTGAACAGTGACGGAAATGCCATAAGTGCCTTTTTGCTATATTTATCAGTAGTTTTCTTGCGTAAGCTCGGGTGAATAGCTGTCGCAATACGCTATGTGAAAATCAACCTTGGCGGTACGAGACAGCTCGGACAGCAGACTTGTAAAATCGTCCATATCCGTTGTGTTGTTCCATATGATTTTCAATGTCGTGTCAATGAAAATATCCGATATGTCATAATTTCCTGCACATATTCCCGATATAAAGCCGTACAGAGCCTTTGCTCCGTAAATGTCGAAATCCTTTGCGTTAATCAGCCTGATGCCCTTTGGCAAAACATAATTTAGACTGTCAGAGGAGTCGATAAATACAACTGTCCCATCGCTGTTTTTCATTACCTCTTCGGCTCTTTTAACCATAAGTGCGGTTTTTCCACTTCCGTTAGCACCTGTGATACGCTCTATCATGTTATACACTCCTTTTCTTTATTTAATCATACAATGCACTCGTCGAAAACTGTCAATAAAATAGAATTACACAAGTTTTGTGCATAAGCTTTGTTTTGTAATAATATATATGTACTGCCAAATTAAGTATACATCTTGCGTATTACTTTTTTATTTACAAGAAATAAAATTTTTGATATAATCTTTTTAGGGTGTAGTAAGTATGCCCGAATAAAATCATTCGGAGGGGTTTATGAGATACGAAATTAAGGGCGGAAATTTTCCCGTCGCAATTTGCCAACTGGACGCTAACGAGTCTATTATGACCGAGGGCGGAGCAATGAGCTGGATGTCACCGAATATGTCTATGCAAACAAGCGGTAACGGACTCGGAAAGATGATAGGCAGAATTTTCAGCGGAGAAAAAATGTTCCAAAATAAGTATACCTCAGTAGGTACAGCCGGTGAAATCGCATTTGCAAGCAAATTTCCGGGTGATATTATGGCACTTGATATATCGCCTGATAACGAATATGTAATTCAAAAGAGTGCATATTTGGCATCGGAACCGGGAGTGGAACTTTCCGTGTTCTTTCAAAAGAGAGTAAGCTCGGGCTTCTTCGGCGGTGAAGGCTTTATTATGCAAAGGCTCAGCGGGAATGGTACTGCCTTTGTCGAAATTGACGGCTCGGCTGTCAGGTATCAGCTTCAGCCGGGACAGAAAATTATTGTTGATACAGGTCATGTTGTACTTATGAGCGCAACCTGCTCTATGGACATTCAAACCGTTAAGGGTGTTAAAAATGTACTCTTTGGCGGTGAGGGTTTGTTTAATACTGTTGTTACGGGTCCGGGCGAGGTCGTACTGCAAACTATGCCTACCGTTAAACTTGCACAGGCGCTTATGCCGTATTTGCCAAGCAATACAAACTCGTCAAATTAATATGTACTTTATGCTCCGTATGGCTTTGCTGTACGGAGTTTTTTTGGTCAACTTGCCAAAATTCCTTAAACTGTGTTGAACACTTTATATAGCCGTGCTATAATCGGGGTGAATTTTGAGGCACTTTGCTGTTGTGAGAGGGGATATAAATGTATTCGTTTTTCAAAAACACTAAGATATCGCAAATGTCCGATTCTTTTGTAACGGCGATTTTTATTGTTTTTTCCGGCGGATTTCAGGATGCTTATACATATATGTGCAGAGGAGAAGTTTTTGCAAATGCGCAAACGGGCAACATCGTTTTGATGGCGGCAAATCTTTTTCAGGGCGAATTCTCCCACTGTTTGAGATATTTGGTTCCCGTTATTTCGTTTATGATAGGCACCTTTGTTGCGGAGCAGATTCATTCTGCGTTTAAGCATTATGAAAAAATCCATTGGCGTCAGATAATTATTTTGTTTGAGATACTTCTTTTGTTTGGCGTCGGTTTCATTCCGCATAGATATGACGCTGTTGCAAATGCCGTGGTTTCTTTTGTCTGTGCCATGCAGGTTCAAACATTCAGAAAGGTCAGGGGACATGTTTATGCTTCGACTATGTGCATAGGTAATATGAGAAGCGCCATAGTTTCGCTCTTTGCTTTCTTTGAATTCAGAGATAAAAAGATTTTGCAAAAGTCATTTGTCTACTTCGGCGTTATTCTTATTTTTGCTATCGGAGCAGGCTTTGGCAGTATTATTACCAAAACTCTCGGCGAAAAAGCAATTTGGGTATGCTGTGCATTCCTCGCGATAAGTTTTGCTATTATGTTCATTGATTTGGAGCTTAGTGAAAGACGAAACAGCAGACAGAACAGAAAAGATAACGAATAAAATAAAGAAAGCACTGCCGTATCGGCAGTGCTTTCTTTATCCTAAGGCTCCATTTTTAAGGGAGCTGTCAGCGTAGCTGACTGAGGGATTTGCGTTATTGTTATACCCTTATATAATTT
>UQAZ01000016.1 GCA_900539165.1 uncultured Oscillospiraceae bacterium | reverse complement strand
GCTATCCTTGTTATCGCTGCTACTGATGGTCCTATGGCTCAGACTAAGGAGCACCTTCTCCTTGCTCGTCAGGTAGGCGTTCCGGCAATCATCGTATTCCTTAATAAGTGCGACCAGGTTGACGACGAAGAACTCCTTGAGCTTGTAGAGATGGAAGTTCGCGAGACTCTTGCTGAGTACGGCTTTGATGAGAACTGCCCGATTATTAAGGGTTCGGCTCTCAAGGCACTTGAGGCTTCTTCAAATGACGATCCTGCTTGCGCTTGCATTCAGGAACTCATGGATGCAGTTGACGAGTACATTCCTACTCCTGACCGTAAGGCAGATCTTCCTTTCCTTATGCCTGTTGAGGACGTATTCACTATCACAGGTCGTGGTACTGTTGCAACCGGTAGAGTAGAGAGAGGTCAGCTTAAGACAAACGATACAGTAGAAATGGTTGGTCTTGAGGAAGAAATCAAGTCAACAGTTTGCACAGGTATCGAGATGTTCCGTAAGATTCTTGACTACGCTGAGGCTGGTGACAACATCGGTTGTCTCCTTCGTGGTGTTCAGAGAACTGACATTAAGAGAGGCCAGGTTCTTGCTGCTCCGGGTTCAATTCACCCACACACCAAGTTCACAGGTCAGGTTTACGTTCTTTCAAAGGATGAAGGCGGCCGTCATACTCCTTTCTTCAACAACTATCGTCCTCAGTTCTACTTCAGAACAACTGACGTAACAGGCGTTATCACCCTTCCTGAAGGCGTTGAGATGTGTATGCCTGGCGATAATGTTGATATGAACGTTGAGCTTATCACTCCTATCGCTATTGAAGAGGGTCTTCGTTTCGCTATCCGTGAGGGTGGTAGAACAGTAGGTTCAGGCGTTGTTGTATCAATCAACGAGTAATCCTATTTACTGACTTTCATAGAGGTTGTCGATTTTTCGACAGCCTCTTTTTTTGCGGAAAATTTTCTTAAATGTATCTGTAATTAAACTTAGTATTTGTTTTCTCTTTAATTTAGTGAACATTTGTGGTACAATATTTATACTGAATTTCAAGGTGTTTATTATGGACGAAAATAATCTTGAAAATTTAATAGGAACTGTTGAGGAAGTTACCTTTTACAGCGAAGTAACAGGCTTTTGTGTTTCTGAAATAAATACAGGTGACGAGGGCGTTACCGTTGTCGGTGAACTCGGCGAGCTTGCAGTCGGTGCAAGGGTTGAATGTCGTGGCGAATGGGGTTTTCATCCGTCTTTCGGCAGACAGTTTAAGGCGCAGAGCGTTATCCAAACCCTGCCTGCCGATGTGGGAGGCATTTTACGCTACCTTTCAAGCGGTGCTGTTCGTGGTATACGCAGTGCGACTGCCGAAAAAATTGTTGAGGCTTTCGGCACACAAACCTTTGATGTGCTTGAAAATGACCCTGTGCGACTTTCAAAAATCAAAGGAATTTCCGCAGCAAAGGCACGGCAAATTTGCACCGATTTTAAGTCGCAGTTTGATGCTAAGGAAGTGCTTGTCGGGCTTACAAATTTGGGTATGAGCCAAAATCAGGCACTCAAAATTTATAATATGTATAAGGGCGAAGCTCTTGATGTGGCTAACGCAAATCCATATTCGCTAATCGGCGCACAGACAGGTATCACATTTGATAAGGCTGAGGAAATAGCGGAAAATCTTTCTCAAAGACCGCCGTTTAATTATAGGGCGCAGGCAGCCGTTTGCTATATAATCAGACATAATTTGAATAACGGACACACCTGCATTCCGAGGGACAGGATTTTTACTCCCGCTAAAGCCTTGCTTGAATGTAGCGACGATGATGTGGATTTGGCAGTCGATTACGCAATAGAGAATAAGGCTGTTGTCCAAAAGGAAATAGACGGCAGAGAGTTTTTGTTTTTGCCCGAGATTTATACTGCCGAGCGTGCTGTTGCCGACAGAATTAAGGTGATGACAGAGTATCCGCCTATTCAAAATCAAATTGAGCCGTCGGAGATATATGCCTTTGAAACGAGCAGTGATATTAAATTTGACGAGAAACAACGAGAGGCGATAGAAATTGCCGTGGAGCGTGGCTTGCTTGTGCTTACAGGCGGTCCGGGTACGGGTAAAACTACAACCGTCAAGGGTATAATTCAGCTTATGAAAAATCGCAATCTTCGTGTTGCTCTTGCAGCGCCGACAGGCAGGGCGGCACAGCGTATGGAGGAGCTTACGGGCAGTCCCGCAAAAACAATTCATAGGCTTCTTGAGGTTGAATATAAGGATTCGGGAGACACTCAGTCATTCGTGCATAATCTTACCAATCCCCTTAATTATGACGCCGTTATTGTCGATGAAATGTCTATGGTTGATGTAACGCTATTTTCGGCATTGCTTGACGCTTTGCCTTTGCATTGCCGTTTGATTATGGTGGGCGACAGAAATCAGCTTCCGCCCGTCGGTGCAGGAAATGTTTTGCGTGATATTATTGACAGCGGTGTAATAAGCGTTCTCGTTCTTGATAAAATATTTCGTCAGGCGATGAAAAGTAAAATTGTTACAAACGCCCACAGAGTCGTTCACGGTCAAATGCCCGAGTTTGATAACAGCGCACAGAGCGACTTCTTTTTGCTTAGGGAAAATTCAAAATATACAGCTCCTAAAAAAATCGTTGACCTTGTAACTTCACGGCTTCCGTCAAGTTACGGCTTCGACAGTATGAACGATATACAGGTGCTTTGCCCGGGTAGAAAGGGTGAGTGCGGCACGGAAAATATAAACGCTCTTTTACAGCAGAAGCTTAATCCGCCCGATAAATCAAAGAACGAAATTCGCTATAAGGGTTATGTTCTTCGTGAGGGCGATAAGGTTATGCAGATTAAAAACAATTATGATGTTCCGTGGTTTAAGACAGACGAAAGCGGAAGCGGAGTTTTTAACGGAGATATAGGTCTGCTTACCCGTATAGATAGGGCTAATGATATTATTAATGTCAAATTTGACGACAAGGAAGCAATGTATAGCATCGAAAATGTAAAGGAGCTTGAGCTTGCCTACGCTATGACCGTGCATAAATCGCAGGGCAGCGAGTTTGACTGCGTCGTGATGAGCGTTATTAATGTTCCTGCAAGGCTTGCTTACAGAAATCTGTTTTATACAGCTCTTACCCGTGCTAAAAAACTCCTTGTTCTTGTAGGAAATGAGCAGAGTATTTCGGCTATGGTCGAGAATGATAAAAAATCAAGAAGATACAGCGCACTCAAATTTTTCATCGAAAATGATGAGGATGATTTGCTCCTCTTGTAATTGACAATTACAGGGTGATGTTGTAGTATAGTATATATTAAATTTAAGGTGTGAAATATGTTCGGTTATGATTTGGGTATTGATTTGGGAACAAGCAATGTTGTAATCACCGTGCCTAACAAGGGCGTGGTGCTTAACGAGCCAAGCTATGTTGCCTATGATACCGAGACGGAAAAAATGCTTTATGCAGGTAGGCGTGCTTATTATCTTCAGGGCAGAGAGCCTAACGGTATTACCGTTATTCAACCTCTCAGAGACGGTGTAATCGGCTCTTATGCAATGACTCAGCAGATGATTAGGTACTTTATCTCGCGAGCAGTAAAAAAGAATATTTTTAAGCCGAGAGTGGTTGCCGCTGTTCCTGCTCTTGCCACGGATGTTGATAAAAGAACACTTGTGTCGGTTATCGCTTCCGCCGGTGCAAGAAGTGTTTGCCTTGTTGAAGAGCCGCTTTGCGCAGCTTTTGGTGCAGGTGTAGAGCCTTTGCAGCCGAACGGTGCGTTTATTATTAACATAGGCGGAGGCACAACCGATATGGCTGTTGTGTCGCAGGGCGCAATGAGCCAGTGCGAAACCGTTAATGTAGCAGGAAATTCCTTTGATGAGGAAATAATGAAGTTCATTAAAGAAAAGTATGATGTTCAGGTTGGCGTTCGTACCGCAGAGGATATTAAAAAGCAAATCGGATGTGCAATTCCCCGTAATGAGGAAATCGTTATGGTGGCTAAAGGCAGATGTGTTCACAGCGGTATGCCAAAGAGCATAGAGGTAACCTCTAATGAGATTTACCATTGCTTGAAGCCTCTGCTTCAGGAAATTTCTGCTGCTGCTCAGATTATGTTTGAGCGTACCTCACCGCAGCTTGTAGCGGATATTGTCACTTCGGGAATTATTTTGACGGGCGGCTCTGCCGAGCTTTTCGGTATGGATGAATTTTTCAAAAACGAAATGGGACTTGATGTTACCATAGCCCCTCAACCATATCTTTGTGCCGGCAAAGGGGCAAGCGTAGCCCTTGACAGAATGAGTATTCTCGACAGTTACGGCTATCGCTTTAAGACTAAAGAGGAAGTCAGAATAAGATGATACATTACTATTATGGCTTCGGTAAGGGCAAGACCTCGTCTGCTGTCGGTGCGGGAATGAGAGCATACGGCGCAGGTATGAGCGTGTTGTTTGTTCAGTTTTTTAAGGACGATAAATCATCGGAACGCTCGGTGCTTCCGTTTGAAGTTTATCCCTGTCCCCATAGTCTGCCGTTTAATGTGGGCGATGAGTATAACGGATTTGTCAAAGAGGCTCTCGAATATATAAAATCCTCAGATAAGGATATGATTATATTAGACGAGTTTGCGGATTTAGTGCCTCGTTTTTTGTCCGAGGACAGATTGAAGAGCTTGCTTCGCCCCGACAGAGAATATATCATAACAGGGCATAGTCGTTTGTCCGTGCTTTGCGAAACGGCGGATTATGTCACTCATTTTGAAAAAATAAAACACCCCTACGATGCAGGAGTGCCTGCCCGTAAGGGTATTGAATATTGATAATGTTATTCTAATATGAAGTGTGCGTATGCGTTTTCTGCCGTACATTCATATAGTATGCTGTCAATGCCGATTGCGGTTTCGTAGTCGGCACTTTTTTTATGCGTTACAAAGCAGTATGGACAGCCGAGAGATTTGGACAGCTCAATTATGCTTTTCGGCACCGTTGCACTGTGATACATCTCGAATATTACTCCGTCCGCTTTGTCAAAGCATATGCAGTCGGTGTTTATGTCAACATACGGCTTGATAATCAGCACATTTTTGTTGCTGATTTTTTTCTTTTTTGCAGGCTCTATCGTCGATTCAAGACTTCTGAATTCGTCATTAATGTCGGCACTTGCTACGCAGTCGCCTTTTTTTATGCCGTTGTAGGATATATACACGCCGTCTTTGTGCGAAAGCAGATGCTCAACAGCCGCTTCAAAATTTTTGATGCCGTTGCTCTCTTTGCATTCAATCGGTTTGTCTGTGGCAACGAGAACAATGTTTTTGTCGTAAAATGCGTTTGCTATGATTGCAGAGGTGTATGCAAGGGTGTCGCTTCCGTGAAGAATAATCACACCCTCGTAGCTGTCAAAATCAATGCTGTCTAAGCAGTTGATAAGCTCCTGCCACAGTTCTCTTGTCATATTCTCACTCAGACAGGTGAACGGTGAAATGCAGTCAAATTCTGCATCGCCCTTGTAGCAGTCAACTACCTTTAACGCATTTTGGTCAAGCTTGATTTTATCTCCCCAAACACTTCTGATTGTGCCTCCGAGTGCTATTATCAGGATTTTTTTCGCCATTATTTGATAATCCTTCCGTTTTGGAATTTAATGTCCAGCTCTGTTCCGTCTTTTAACTTCAGTCCCTTTGCGTAGCCACTCCATTCCTTAGGAATAGCACCCCTTACAAGCATTTCCGCTATACCTGCCGCAACGCCGAAGTTGCCGTCAATTTGGAACGGCGGATGTGCGTCAAACATATTCGGATAGCTTCCGCCTCCCGGTCTTTTAAGACCTCTCGGATTAATCGGGCGAAGCTGATTTTTAATAAGGGTAAGTGCATTTTGAGCATCGTCAAGTCTTGCCCAAAGACAAACCTTCCATCCCAGCGCCCATCCCGTTCCGTCAAAGCCTCTTGTAAGAAGTGACTTCTTTGCCGCCTCTCTTACCTCATCGCTTTGAGGATATGCGGACGGATAAATGCAATATAGATGGCTTGCGTGTCTGTGGTGAATTTCGGTTTCCTTAAATTCTTCTGCCCACTCGTTAATTCTGCCGTCGCTTCCGATTGGAATTTCGGGAATTTCCGGCGTCTCAAATCCTAACTCTCTGCAATTCATAAAGAATTCCTGGAGAATACCTACATCCATTGTCGGCATATATGTAAGCGCAGCCTTGTTGCCGTTCTTGTCAAGATATGAGTTTTCGGGCGAAATCGTCGGACAGGTCACAAGCTTGCCGTTATGTTCAATAAGAAAATCGTTGTAAAAATCGAGCGTTCTCTTGAAATAAGGCTTCATATCTCTGAGCAAAAGCTCGTCCTTGGTGTATCTGTAATGCTCGAAAATCTCGTTGAGCATCCACGGCAGAGCCGCCTGCCAGCAAGCAAAGCTTTCACAGTCGGTCTTTCCTATCGGGTCACCGGCAGGATAGCTTGCACCCCAAATATCGCTGTTGTGGTGTGCAACCGAGCCGTTGCAGCCGTAGTAATCCTTAGCCGTAACCTCGCCGTTAATGCACATTTTCTTGACCTGCTCAAAGAATGGGTCAAAACATTCGCTCAAATTGCAAATGTCCGTACACCAATAATTCATTTCGGTGTTGATGTTCGTGGTATAGCTTGATGACCACGGCGCACGCAGATGAGGGTTGAAAATTCCCTGAAGCGTCATAGCGTTTGTGCCGGCTCTGGAGCAGGCAATTGTAAGGTATCTGCCGTATTGAAACAGTAATGCTATGAGGTTGTTGTCGTCTGCACCCTTTTTGAACTGCTTTAGTCTTTTGTTTGTCGGAACATCTGCTCGCTCGCTGCCAAAGTCAACCTCAACTCTGTTGAACAATGCCGAATGGTCTGCAATATGCTCCTGCAAAAGCTTTTCGTACGGCTTAATGCTGTCAAAGTGCGCCATAGCTTTAGCCAACGGGTCACCAGACGGCATAGTTTTGAAATCAATGTAATTAGTTGCAAGCGATACCAAAAGAGTAAATTCCTTTTGGTTTTCGATTCTTACATAGTCCTCCTCAAAAACAGCGTTTCCGAGTACCTTTAATCCGCCTGCGAATTTCATACCGCCCTTGCCGTAATCGAATACAGTTCCCGTGTTGTAATAAGGCGGCATACAGATTTCGGGCGCACTACCCTCTATGATAAGCGTGTCCTCCTGTGTGCGGCATCTGTGTTCAAGCAGACTTGTCAGCTCGATTTTTGCAGAAACGCCCTTTTTGCTTTTTACATTTACAACAAGAAGCTGTGCAGGGTGACTGACAAATACGGTTTCGCAAAGGTCGTCGTTTTCTGCCGTGGCAACACCCGTCGAAAGGTCAAGCGTTCTTGTGCAGCCTCTCGTCTTTGAGTTCTTGTAATTTATGATAAGGTCGCCGAACGGCAAATAAGCCTCGCTCCAATGTCCGTGGAAATCCTCGTTTGCAAGGCGTGCGGCTTCCTTTCTGTTTCCGTCAAAAACGGCCTGTTGAAGCGGCTTTAGATATTTTGCGGCGTCCTTTTTGTTCAAATCCTTCGGATAGCCCGACCATAGGCTGTCCTCGTTTAACTTGATGTGTTCGTTTTTCAAATTACCAAAGACCATGGCCCCGATTCTTCCGTTGCCGAGAGGAAGTGCCTCCTCCCAAGCCTTTGCTCTGTTTTTATAAAAAAGCTTTGCTTGCATAAGTAAAAGCCTCCTTGATTTTTATAGATATATTTTATTATATAGACGGCTTTAATTCAAGTATTTATTGACAATTCTCTCGTTAATGGTATAATAAATTCTGCTGTGCTAACGGAATCGAGTGAAATTCTCGAACAACAGCCATTACTGTAATTGATGAATATGTCGAATTTCCATTGAAATGAGCAAAAGCGTTTCGAGAAGGCTCGGCATACGGCAATGCCTATATCATAAGTCAGGAGACGAGCGCAGTCGGATTTTCGCTTTTGGGCAATGAAAAGCAGAGAAATCAGCACGGCGGTATTTTATTTTGTTTGCTGTGTCGTTCTCTCTTTTCAAGAGGGAATTTTTTATTTTATGGAGGTAAGATTATGAAAAAGAAAACATTAAGTATTGCATTAAGTGTTTTAATGCTTGTATCAATGTTAATACCTTTCAGTGCTTTTGCAGGTATTAAGAATGACGAAATGAAAAAACAGGTTCAGGACGATATTGCAGGAGAGGTTGCATACCTTAACTTCACTCCGTCTCTCGAAAAGGCAGTTAGCTCACAGATGCTCTTTAGAGTTGACCAGTCAAAGAAGCACGGCTTTCTTACCGAGCTTTCTGTAAACCTTGTTCAGAATGACGGCAAGATTATCGTGAACGGTGCGGAAAACGCACTTTATTATGCGGTTGCAATTAATATTCTTGATATTTTGGGTGAGGATTACACAAATTATCGAGGCTATAACTTAAAGGAAATCTTTGAAAACTGCACTCAGACCAATATCGAAAACCCGTATTATGTAATGCAGGCTGTCGAGGCTGCAAGAACAATCGGTAACGATGCACTTGCAAAGAGATATATTGATAAGCTTATTGAAGATACATATACAATGGGAAGCGGTATGAAGTATTATGGCTATTCCGCTGATAATAACGGTATGTTTCTTGCGACTGTCGGTTACTATAAGGACGACTATCAGGCTTATGTAGACGATGCTAAGGCTCTTCTTGAGTCGAAGAAAACCGCTAACGGTTACGACAGCGGTTACGGTGTAAGTGCAAGCACCACTACTTGCGCACTTCTTGCTTATACAATTTTGGGCGAGGAGGATAAGGCTGTGGAAGCGTATAAGCTTCTTGTTGATAATTTTGAAAGTCCTAATAATAACGGCGTAATGCAGTATGAGGGTGAGGATAATGCTTATGCTACAAGCCAGGCTGTTCGTTCGCTTTCTTATTTTGTTGATATGTTCGACGATGAGCAGACAGAGCCTACACCCGGCGAACCGGGCGTTGATTCAGATGATAATAAGCCAACCGATGCTCAGCCTAAGAAGGATGCCGACAAGGCTCAGACAAAGAGCGATGCTTCTGTGAAGTCTCCTCAAACCGGCGCAAGCGTTGCAGGCTTTGCGGTTATAGGACTCGGTGCGGCACTTCTTGCTTGCACAAAGAAAAAGGAAAACTGATAAATAAATTCATATATGATATGCTCTGCATTAATTTGCAGGGCATTTTTTTGTGCTTGTTTTTATGACTGATTTTAATGAAATAAGCAAAAATGAGCAAACAACCTTTGATAGTTATTTAATTTTACCAATAAAACGAAAAATATTGCACGCTTTTGACAAAATTGATACAGGCTTATTGACTGAATTTGACCGAATGAATATAATGAGGGTAGAAAGTAAAGGTTGGTATCAAGCTATGTTGACACAGGACAGACGACAGAAAATTTTAGATTATATTTTAGAAAACGGCTCTGCCTCGGTTCAGGAGCTGAGCGAGAAATACGAAACCTCCGAGAGTACAATCAGACGAGATTTGGTGGCTTTGTCAAATTTGAAAAAGCTTAACAAGGTTCACGGAGGCGCAACGGTTCTTTCTCAGGAATTTTTGAAAAACGAGGACAATGTCGAGCAAAAGTTTTCAAAAAATATGACCGAAAAAAAGCTGATTGCACAGTATGCCGCAGCTCAGATTAATGATGACGATTTCGTA
The DNA here is from genome assembly GCA_900539165.1 of uncultured Oscillospiraceae bacterium. Taxonomy (GTDB): domain Bacteria; phylum Bacillota; class Clostridia; order Oscillospirales; family Acutalibacteraceae; genus Eubacterium_R. Next base: position 28,868 of record UQAZ01000016.1, on the reverse strand, counting down.
TTCATTGATGCAGGCACTACCACTTATCTTATGCTTGATTATCTGATGAACTCGGGCGCAACCTTTGTTACAAACGGAATTGAACACGGCAAGCGACTTGCACAGCTCGGATGTAAGGTATTTGTGATAGGCGGTGAAATCAAGGCTACAACCGATGCAATAATCGGACTTGCTGCCGCAAGCAATCTGCAAAAATATAATTTTTCCAAGGCTTTCATCGGAACTAACGGAGCGAGCGTTAAGCAGGGATTTACAACTCCCGATACAGACGAGGCAATGCTCAAGGCAGTTGCGATTGAAAGAAGCTTTGTAAGCTATGTCTTGTGCGATAATACAAAATTCGGCAAGGTTTCGGCTGTAACCTTTGCTCCTTTAGATGCCGCATGTATACTTTGCGACAAATGTGAGGATGATAATATTAAGACTAAATCGGTAGTTAAAGAGGTGGTTTGATGGTTTATACTGTTACACTCAATCCGGCGCTGGATTATGTTATGAGGGTCGGAGGTCTGAGATACGACGATATTAACCGAAGCGACAGCGAGGATATTTTTTACGGCGGAAAGGGCATAAATGTTTCCGTTATTCTCAGCCGATTGGGCGTAGAGAATGTGGCACTCGGATTTGTCGGAGGCTTTACGGGCGATAAGCTTGTCCAAATGCTTGAGAGCGACGGAATAAAGAGCGATTTTAACAGACTTTCCGGCGGATATACAAGAATTAATGTAAAAATTAAGGCAGACACGGAGCTTGATGTAAACGCACAGGGACCGTCGGTAAGCGATGACGAAATCGAGTCCTTGCTCAAAAAGCTCGGCGAAATAGAAAAAGGCGATATACTTGTTCTTGCAGGCTCTATACCTAAGAATTTGCCGAGTGATTTTTATGAGCGTATTCTTGCAGGGCTTCAAAATAAGGGTGTTCATTTTGTTGTGGACGCAACGGGTGATTTGCTCAAAAAATGCCTTAGCTATGAGCCGTTTTTGGTCAAACCTAATCATCACGAGCTTGGTGATTTGTTTGGGGTGGAAACAAAAACAGATGAACAGATTGTTTTGTATGCAAAAAAATTGCAACAGCTCGGCGCACGAAATGTCCTTGTTTCAAGAGGCAAGGACGGCGCAACCCTTGTTGACGAAAAGGGCGGAGTGACAACGCTCGAAAACATCAAGGGAAAGCCGGTAAGCAGTGTGGGCTGCGGCGACAGTATGGTTGCGGGATTTATCGCAGGCTGTCTCGAAAAAGAGGATTACGCTTATGCCTTAAAGCTTGGAATGGCTTGCGGAAACGCTACCGTTTTCAGCGAACAGCTCGCACAGAAAAACGAAATAGATAAAATTTTTGATTATTATAAAAATTTATAAACGGAGGATAATGCTATGAAAATTATTGATTTGCTTAAAGCGGACGCAATCAATCTGAATGTTAAGCTGTCGTCTAAGGACGAGGCTATCGACAGACTTGTTGAGCTTCACGATAAGGTAGGAAATCTGTCTGATAAGGAAGCGTACAAGCAGGCCATTTTAATTCGTGAACAGCAGGGAACAACTGCTATCGGAGAGGGAATTGCCGTTCCTCACGCAAAAAGCGACAGCGTAAAAGTTCCGGGCCTTGCAGCTGTAACGGTTGACGGCGGTGTTGATTATGACGCTCCCGATAATAAACCGTCGGACATAATCTTTATGATTGCCGCACCGATGAACGGAGATTTGCATTTGGAAATTCTCTCAAGACTTATGGTTATGCTTATGGAGCCTGAGTTCTGTAATGCACTCAGAAATGCAAAGAGTGTAGATGAATTTCTTTCTGTTATTGACGCAAAAGAAAATGAAAAATATAACAAACCCGACGAAAATGCCGGCACGGCAAAATACAAAATTCTTGCCGTAACTGCTTGCCCTACCGGAATTGCACATACCTATATGGCTGCCGAGGCTCTCGAAAAAGCAGGCAAAGAAATGGGTTATTCCTTGAAGGCTGAAACAAACGGCTCGGGCGGTGCAAAAAATGTGCTGACCGCTAAGGAAATCGCAGAGTGCGACGGCATCATTATCGCTGCCGATAAAAATGTAGAGATGGCACGCTTTAACGGCAAGCCTGTTGTTAAGACTTCGGTTTCAAACGGTATTAATAAACCTGAGGAGCTTATTCAAAGAATTATTGATAAGAAAGCGCCTGTATATAACGACGGCGGAGAGGCTGTTTCGGCAGATGACGACCTTGAAAAAGAAAGCTTCGGACATAAGCTTTATAAGCATTTGATGAACGGTGTATCGCATATGCTTCCGTTCGTAGTAGGCGGCGGTGTGCTGATTGCTCTCGGCTTCCTTATTGATACCTTTTTGGGTAATGCAACGCTTGCAGACGGCTCGGCTAACGGCTCGTTTGGATTTACCTCCTTTGCCGCTTCTGTTCCGTTTTGGATAGGTAAGGTTGCATTCGGATTTATGCTTCCGATTTTGGCAGGATATATTGCTCAGTCTATTGCCGACCGTCCCGGTCTTTTGCCCGGTATGATAGGCGGTATGATTGCGGCACAGGGCTATACCTTTAATTCGCTTTATGAAAATCAGAATTTAGTAGGCGACGGCACGGCTGTTTCGGGCTTCCTCGGTGCATTGTTTGCAGGTTTTGCCGCAGGTATTATAGTAAATCTTCTTAAAAAAGCGTTTAATTGGTTGCCAAAGGCAATGGACGGCATTAAGCCGGTGTTCCTTTATCCGTTGTTCGGCACATTCCTTGTAGGTGCGCTTATGTGCCTGCTTAACCCGATTATCGGAGTTGTAAATACTACTGTATCAAACGGTCTTTCGTCTCTTGGCGAAACCTCACAAATTCTTCTTTCGATTGTTCTTGCCGCTATGATGGCAACCGATATGGGCGGTCCTTTCAATAAGGCTGCATATGTATTCGGTACTGCCGCAATCGCAGACGGTAACACCTGGATTATGGCTGCCGTTATGATTGGCGGTATGGTTCCTCCTATTGCAATCGCTCTTTCAACAAGCCTTGCAAAGAAAAAGTGGACCGTAGAGGAAAGAAAGAACGGTGCCGTAAACTATCTTATGGGACTTTGTTTCATAACAGAGGGCGCTATCCCTTACGCTGCAGCCGATCCAATCAGAGTTATTCCGGCTTGTATGGCAGGCTCAGCGGTTGCAGGTGCTTTGACAGCAGTATTTAAGGTAACTTGCCCTGCACCTCACGGCGGTATATTCACATTCGCGGTTTGCGACCATCCGCTTCTTTATATCGTAGCGCTTGTGGCAGGCTCACTCGTCGGCGCACTTGTGCTTACGGCACTTAAAAAGAATAAGACAGAGGCTTAATTATCACCCTTGTGTGATTTAACTGATAATTGATTGAGAGGAAAAAGATATGGTATCAAAAGAGTTTACTATTAAAAATTCAATGGGATTTCATATGAGACCCGCAAATGTATTCGTAACAGAAATGACTAAATTTGCCTCCGAGGTGAATATCGTTTTCGGCGGCAAGGTGATTAACGGAAAGAGCATTATGAACATTATGGCTGCTTGCATTAAGTGCGGCTCGGTAATTACCGTGGAATGCTCGGGCGACGATGAGCAAGCAATGCTTGATAAGGCAACACAGCTTATTGAGGACGGATTCGGCGAAGAATAAGCCGTTTTGGCAGAAAGGATAATGATTATGCTAAAGGGTATCGGCGCTTCGCAGGGCTACGGTATAGGCAGAGCAGTTATAATCAAGAACGAAAGCCTTGATTACAGTTGCGTTAAATATACCGATGCAGACAGCGAAAAGAAAAGACTCCACGATGCAGTGGATAAATATTGCACACAGACTCAGGAGCTTGTAAAAAACTTAACTCAGAGCGCAGGAGAGCATGAGGCAGAAATTCTTAACGGTCATATTGTTATGCTTCAAGACCCGTTTATGCTGTCTCAAATGGAGGATAATATCGACTCCGGCTCACCTGCCGAGGCAGGAGTGGCAACCGTTTGCAATATGTTCATTGATATGTTTTCAGGCACAGATGACGAATTAACCCGTCAGCGTGCGTCTGATGTTAAGGATATTCGTGACAGCCTGCTTGCCATACTTTTAGGCGTTGAAAGTGTTGATATATCGTCTGTTCCTCCTCATTCCGTGCTTATTGCAAAGGATTTTACCCCATCTATGACCTCGCAGATTAACCGTGACAATGTTTCTGCGATTATCACCGAGGTGGGCGGAGTTACAAGCCACAGCGCAATTCTTGCAAGGGCTATGGGTATTCCTGCCGTGCTGTCCGTCAGAGGCGTTACGGACGCTATTGCCGACGGAGAAATGCTGATTGCAGACGGCTTTAAGGGTAAGGTTTTTACAAATCCCACTCAGCAGGAGCTGGACGAATACGAGCTTAAAAATACTTATTATCTAAAAGAAAAGGAAAGCCTCAGCGAGTATTTCGGCAAGCCTACCGTTACAAAGGGCGGTGTAAGCAAAAAGGTTTACGGAAATATCGCAAAGGCGGAGGACGCCCAAAATGTTGTGCAAAACGGCGGCGAGGGTATAGGACTTTTCAGAACAGAATTTCTATATATGGAGCGTGACCACGCACCTACGGAGGACGAACAATTCGAGGCTTATTCAACAGTAGCTAAGGCACTCGACGGAAAAGAAGTAATTATTCGTACACTTGACATTGGCGGAGATAAGGCTGTCGATTATCTTAATATCGACAAGGAGGACAATCCTTTTCTCGGCTTTAGAGCAATCCGTTATTGCCTTGCGAATAAGCCCTTGTTCAAAACTCAGCTTAGAGCCATTCTTCGTGCGGCTCAATTCGGCAATATTAAAATTATGCTGCCTCTTGTCACAACCGTTGACGAGGTGGTATCTGCCAAAGAATTGATTGAGGAATGCTGCTCTGAGTTGGAGCTTGAGGGAAAGAGATATAAACGAGTTCCTGTCGGAATTATGGTCGAAACTCCCTCGGCGGCACTCATTTCAGATTTGCTTGCGCGGGAGGCTGAGTTTTTCTCAATCGGCACTAACGACCTTACGGGGTATGTAATGGCTGTTGACAGAGGAAATGCAAATGTAAGCAGTCTTTATGACGCTACTCAAACGGCTGTGCTTCGAGCAATAGAAATGACGATTAAAAATGCAAAAGAAGCAGGCATTCAGGTCGGTATGTGCGGAGAAGCCGCAGCAGACGAAAGACTGATACCTAAGCTTGTCGAATGGGGACTTGATGAGTTCAGCGTAAGTCCGTCATCAATTTTGCAGACAAGAAAAAATATATGTAATTGCGATTGATATAAATCATCGACAGTCTGAGAGGAGCTTTTACGCTCCTCTTTTGGTTTTTCACCCTGTGTATTGTGTTATTGACTAATTTTTTGATGATATTTTGTGCAATAGCGAGATATTTTTTCTATTGTTTGACTTTGATTAACAGCTATTTTATAATAATATAATACTATTGTAAAAGAGGGTTTATTTATGTCTAAATGTGATTGTGACATAAAGAAGATTTCCGCCATTATTGCCGTTATCGTTGCTGTCGCTTGGTACGGTGTCGAAAGAATATCGGAAATATTTTTTAGTTTTAATAAAACAAATGCGCTTGTACTTGCGTTGCTTTCAACTGTTGTGCTTGCCGTTGTTTATTTTTTGATAGATTCCTGCACGGATTCATTTAGCGGTATGCTTGCGTCTCTCATTGCGTTTAAGATGACGCCGCCGTCTATCGGAGGCTTGGCAGCCTTGTCGTATGATGCGGCATTTTTGTATTTCATTGTGCAAAAAGCAGCGGTTTTGATGTTCATTTATCTGTTTGTTAAGCATTACAGAAAAGATACCGACGGAAAAATCAGTCCGTTTGCAGTTTTGGTATTGGCATTCGCCGTGCCGTTTTTGTCACGGATTTCAAACAGCGTTGCATTATATTTGATGCACTCCTTCGGAGAAAATATGCTTTTCTCTTATTTCAGCGATTTCGTGTTCTACGGCTTGGCAATATTCGTTGCATGGCTTATCGCCTTAAAGGGTAATTATAATCTTTTGAAATTTGTTACTTGTTATGAGATTATTGCACTTTCAATTAATCTCTTGCGTAAGGCTTGCTATATGTTTGTTCTTATGACTAAGCACGAGCATGTTTCGCTCAGCTTTTATTGCTGGATACTTATTTTCGGCTTTGGCATTGTCCTGTTTACGTTTACCTATAAGCAGCGTAAAAACAGTTTGCTGGTCGTAAAGGATTGATATGCACGAGCTTGGTATAATGCTTCAAATTGTCAAAACAATAGATGACGCTCTTAGTGAGCAGGATTATAAGGAACTTTTGTCGATTACCTTGCAGGTGGGCGAAATGACCGATGTAGTTCCCGAATTTTTGAAAAACGCTTGGGAGAGCATCAGACCTAATTCCGATTACCCTAACGCAGAACTTATTATTGAGCCTGTTCCCGCCGTGGCAAAATGCCTCGATTGCGGATATACCGATAACATTAAGTCGTTCGGCTTTGAATGCCCCGACTGCCATTCTTCGAGGCTTAAAATTATTTCGGGCAAGGAACTTATAATAAAACAGCTTGAAATCAAATAAGCATTTTGCTTTGATGTAAGATATGTAAAATTAAAAACGGCAAGCATAACGGGCAAAGTACGGGAAGCTTAAATCAATCACTTCCTTGTGCCGTCTGTCTTATGCCTGCCGTCTTTTGTTTTTATAGGTCGTCCGCATCCTGAACAGGTTCTTCCAACACACCGTCGTAATATGTCTGTTTGGTTGTGCCTGTGTATGAGCCGTTGTCATCGAGCCTTACCATTTCCGGATGAATGAATTTTGAAAGGTCGATAATTTCCTTAGTGTTGCCTAAATCGTTGTCCAAAGCATTGCTTTTCTTGCCTTTTTTCATAAAAAATCACCTCTGCATTATTTTTTGCAGAGGCGTTATTTTTATACCTTTTCTGTTTGAACATTTGCGATTTTGTCCAAAAAATCTTTTGTGCTTATAACCTGACCTAAATCTAAGAAATCGTCCATATTCATATTGAAATTGTTGATAAATATCGGCGCACCCGAATATTCAATATCTATGTGCAGTCTCTTTGAATCTTCGGCAATTTGCTTTGTCGAATAAGTGTTTATATCGTACTGCTTCTGTGCCAAAACCTCACCGTTGTTGATGTATTGCAAAATTATGTTTCTGCACGAGCGAGAAACGGAAATGTATCTTGTGTGGTTTTTCGACAGCGTTTGACCCATAGTCAGTTGTGCAACGGCTTTACAGGCGTCGGAGTGCAGAAAAAACTCGTTTATGAAAATACGCTCAAGTGGAGTGGTGTCGTCAGGAACGATGATAGCCAAAACATATTTTGACACCTTCTTTCCGTATAAATCTCTCATAAACTCCTTAAAATAATACTGACATTCGGAGATTTTTCCTGCGAATTGGTGATAAAACGGAATGTTGGGCTGTTCCTCAATGCCCGGCATATTAAATACAACAAATTTGTCGTTTTCCTTTTCTTTAACAAGTATGCTTCTGTTTGCAATTATAATAGGTATTGTTTTAGGCATAGCGATTAACCCTTTGCATCGTTTTTTGTAATTATACACTAATTTGCGCTTTTTTTCAATAGTGTTACAATTTAGTAATTTTTGTGGAAATCTGTCGAGTGTGTGGTATAATATCAGTTGTTGAAAGGAGAGCGTATGAACGAAAACGAAGTAGAACAGATTCTTAAAGAGATAAATAATAATAAAATGAAAAAACAGCAGGAGCTTTTTTCAAATACCGCCGAACAGCCTAAAGAGGAGAAAGAGCCTGTTATTGATGTGCCTCTTGATACAGAACTTCCAAAGCCTGAACCCGAACAGGAAACACAAGTAGAAAAAGAAGAAGTTGCAGAGCCTCAGCTTGAATTGCACGAGCAGGAACTCACAGAGGAGCCACAGCCTGACGAAGAGCAGGAAACCGATGAGGAGGACGAGGAACAGGTAGCAGAGGATTCTCAGTCAGAGGAGCAGGAGGACACGCAGGAGGAAGCCGAGGAAAACAATGCAGACGGTGTGTATTTTGCGGAATACGAGGAGGAAGAGCCAGAGCCGGAGGCTTCCGATAAGCGTAATAAAATAATTATTGCAGCGGTTTGTGTTGTTGTTGCCGTTGCTGTTGCACTCGGTGTTTATTTCGGATTTTTCCATAATAAGCAGACCGAAGAACCTTCGACCGAACAGCCTACCGTAACACAGGGTGTAACTGTTGCCGAGCCGAAAACCCTTAACCCGTTGACAGGCGAGGCGGGCTATGACGAATCGGCATTGTCAAAGAGACCGGTTGCCGTTGTTGTTGAAAATGAGTATTCTACCGCTGCCGTTAAACCGCAGTGGGGCATAGCACAGGCTGATATTGTAATGGAGGGCGAGAGTGAATTTTCCACCCGTATGCTTATGTTTTGGGCGGATTATAATAAGATGCCTAAACAGATAGGACCGACCCGTTCCGCAAGACCTCCGTTCATTCGCTTCAGTCAGCTTTTCAATGCAGTGTTTATTCACGCAGGCTTGTCAAGAACTGCCGGAGGATATGTCGGAGCAGATACTGTTTTTGAAAATGAAAATGTTGACCATATAAATCTTCTCAGTCTTAGCGAGGGCGGAGAATATTTCGGCAGAGATTATTCAAGAACTAAGGTTGTTGAGCATACAGGCTATCTTAACGGTACTAAGGTTGCAAAGCTCCTTGAGAGTAAGAATATCAATACAGACCTTAATATGTCTAAGTTTTCTGCTCTCAGCTTTAATCGGGAGGAAAAGAAGCTTTCGGATACGCAGGCAAAAAATATTTCGTTTAAGTGGTCGTCTAATTGTCCTAAAAACGCAAAATTCACATATGATGAAGCGAGTGGAAAATATACCACTTCCGATTTCGATTCAAAATACGGAAAGTCGGAGGTCGCTTGGGAAAACTTGATTTTCCTTCTCGACACCACTCGTTATGTGGTTAAGGAAAATTATAAAGGCTCGGGCAAAAGCGAAACCTATTGCGATTATGAACTCAGCGGCGGAAAGGGAATAATTTGCTCAAATGCAACCGCTGTCGAAATTCAGTGGGGCGTTACCGACGGTAAGCTTTGGATTAAGGATTTAAGCGGTAATCCCGTTTCGCTCAATCCGGGCAAAATCTATATCGGCTACGGCTCGTCAAACCACGGCGGCTCATATTCGATTTCAGATTCATCGGACACTCAATCCGTAACTAAAAATTAAATGTAATTGAAAAAGCGATGATAGACTTAACTGCCTATCATCGCCTTTTTTTGATAGTAAAGCTATCTCATAGACTCTTCGTAAGCCTTGATCATTTTCTTGACCATCTGACCGCCGACTGAGCCTGCCTGCTTAGAGGTAAGGTCACCGTTGTAGCCTTGTTTAAGGTTAACACCAACCTCTCAGTGCGTATGTTTACATATTAAAATGCACTGATTTCGGCAAGATATTCGACTAACTTGCTATATCTTGTCTATTAACTATATTTTCTTGAAAATTGCCGATAAATCGGTAGTAGATTGTGATTTTTTGCTTGTAAGGTACATTTTTGCCTGCGATTTTTTTATTTTCGGGCAGTACCTTTTCTTCGATTTCAATTCTCTCTATGAAGGTGCGAACGATTTCTTCCGTCAGCTCATCAATATGCTCATACTGTTTTACGAGTGCAAAGAATTTTTCATAATTGTTTGTTATCTCGTTTCCGTTTGACTGCTTGCGTTCAATTTCGGATAGCTGTTTTTTCAGCTTTGCAACTTCGTCGGACATTTTTGACGCCGTTGCATTCAGCACATCTTCCGATATTGTTCCTGCTGCATAGTCGTTGTAGAGTTTCATAATGATTCTGTCGATTGTTTCGATTCTTCCCTCGATAGCAGATTTATTGTCCTCTGAATTTTCGTAAATATTAACTTGTCCCGACCTTTGAATTGCCTGTTTGATAATCTCTTTTTTGTCCTTGTCGGACAGAGAAATCAATTGGTTAAGGTCGGCTTTTATTATTTCAAGCAAGTCTGTATATTTTATTCTCGCTCCGTGTTCGCAGTGATTTTTGGAACGCTTTGGAATATTGTTGCACGAAAGATACCAATATTTCATTCGCTCGCCTTTATACACTGTTCCCGACGAACACATTGCACCGCCGCAATGCGCACAGAAGGTTAAGCCGTTGAAAATGCTTGAACGGCATTTTTCGTAGCCTTGCCAATTCTTTGTGTTCATTCCCATAAAGTAGGCGGCTTGGTCAAATTGCTCTTTGGTAACAAGCGGTGTGTGCGTGTTTTCTGTGATAAACCAATTTTCTTCCGGTACGGCAAGTTTCTTTTTTGATTTGAGACTTGCTTTTTTTGTTTTGCCGAGAATTGTGTGTCCAAGGTAAACCGGATTTTTCAGTATTCGCTTTACCGTTGTGTAATTCCATTCATCAACAGCTCTTGCCGCACCTCTTTCGCCGAAGTTGTCACGATACAGCACACGGTATTTCAACGGCGTTATGTCGCCGTTTTCGGTAAGTGCCGTTGCTATGGCTCTGGCAGATTTTCCGTCATGTGCCATGGCAAATACCTTTTGCACTATCGGAGCAGTTTTCGGGTCAGGCTCAAGTGCCGTGCCGTCTTTATTTTTCATATAGCCGAACGGAGGGCAGGCACAGTATTCGCCTTTTGTCCTTTTTTGATTTATGACTTGCTTGATTTTCCGTGAGGTGTCTCGCAGATAAACATCGTTCATCGCAAATTGGAACGGAGCCATAATGTTGACTTCGTTCGAGTCGAAGTTGTCACTGATTGCAATATAATGAATTTGATTTTCGGGAAAGTAGGTTTCCGCATAGTAGCTTGACTCGGTCATATCTCTGCCGAGTCTTGACAAGTCCTTGGTGATAACCATGTTTGCAAGCCCGTCTTTAAGGTGAGCAATCATTTGGCTAAAGCCCGGTCTGTCAAAATTTGAGCCTGAGAAACCGTCGTCAACAAATTCTTTTACAATAGTAATACCGTTGTCTTCACAGTATTGCCTGACGATACTTCGTTGGTTTGTGATACTCGATGATTCACCGCCGTTGGCCTCCTCAACTGATAGTCTGTAATATGCATCGGCTATTTTCAAGTTCGTTTTCATTTGTGAAACCTCCTTGAAAAAAGGATTACATACCCAACACGGAGTATATCACAGGAGGGTTTGAATATCAATTAAAAACCTCCTTATTCTTTGCAGAAATATTTTCCTCTATCAAAGATTTAATATCTCTGTTCTTATCAAATATGCGAACCACTTCGTAATGACTGTTGTTGATGTCGTATGATGTTGTTTGCATCACTTTAGAATTATCTTCCATTGACGCACCTCCAACAGTATTATGCGTTTTGTTCGTACTGTTTATTACTTTGTTTTTTGCTGCCATAAGGCAACACGCTTGCTATGATTTTATATCTGCCTCCTTCCAAATTATTCAAGAGAATATTTTTATAAAGTGAAAACCAAAAAGAAAAACACTTAAAAAAACTCCCTCTACTATACGGAAAAAATTCCCGTTTTGTTCGGGTGTTTTTCAAAATTCTTTACACCTTGTTTACATTTGATTTCACCATAGAAAAAAATACCCCTCTATAATACAGAGAAAAAATTGAATTTTGTTGATGTGTTTTTAGAAAAATTTACAAATTATTTTCACGCAAAAGAAAAATCCTCGCCATGCAGGCAAGGATTATCAATATCATTTTACAATTTAGATATTTAATTTTTTAGTATATCCAACAGTTCGGGAATGTCGTTTTACGAGAGCTTTCTCAATTCTCAAGTTTTTTAGAATATTCATAATTGCATATTGTCAACACAAAATGTGCAAATGTTGCATTTTTATAGAAATATTATATGCAAAATCCGATAGCACATTCAAATTAAAATTACATTTTTGTTATCTTATAAAAGTAGGTTTGCCCCATTTGTAGGGCAAACCTCTTTTTATACTTGCAACTCTTATTTTTCAAGTTAATATGCAACGCAGTGTAACATATGAAGTGTATTTCATTGCAAAAATGCAACTGAAAAATTTTTACAATTTTTCTCCTGTTTCTACTGCTTTAATTGCTTTGTTTTTCAGTTTTACTTCAGTAAACCATACATTGCATTCTTGTTTTGCTAAATATGTACCGTCATATTTTGATACTATTTCTTTTATGATTCCAATGCCGTTTCCGTGCAATCCGGATTTGTCGGGTTTACTTTGTTTTGTACTCGCAAAATTATTCTTGCTTTCAATAATAAGACAATCTTCGTTAATGGTTATATAAAAATTGCATATTTTATCCATACTTGAGAGCCTTGTGGCATTTAATGCGTTATCAATTAAATTGCACAAAACACGGCATAAATCATAGTCGTCAATTAGTACTCCAAAGTTTTCGTTTATATTTACAGTTAGATTAATGCCGAAGTCATTGGCTTGCTGAATTTTTGTATAAAAAATAGTATTGATAGTTTCGTTTGAGCAAACAGAAAATCCGCTAAGTCCGGTTAAGTCATCGCTTATGTTTTGAAATAACAACAAAGCTTTTTCAGGTTTGTCTATTTCAATAAATCCTTTTGCTGTTGCGATTATATTTAAGTAATCGTGTCGTAATTTTCTGAATTCTTGTTTTTCTTCGTTGAGCATTTTCATCTGCTGATAATCGAGTTTGTTTTTCATAAGCTTTTTTTCATTTTCTGTATTTCTGTTTTCGACTTTTTCAAAATAATCAATAACAAAAGGAAATGCACAGTCAAACAGGAGAATAACACTTATCATAGTGATAAACGGCAAGTAAGTTGTAGTGTTAAAACTTTGTGTGGCACTGTAGTCGGCAGGAACTATAAGCATAGGAAAAACTATAATTAAAATATGCGAAAATGGTAAAAATGAAATGTATGCATAGATTCTCTTATTGCTTAAACTGCTTTTTCTTGTGTTAAACAGCTTTAATATGCTTGAAAAAAGAAAGCTGACAGCAACCATAATTATCGCCGAAGCAAGAAAAACATAGAGATGATACAGATTTGGGTTATCTGATTCGAATATTTCAGTAGACTCTTTGCCTTGATATACAAGCGCTTGCATAAAACCGGTAAGCATATTAGAAAGAAATTGAGAGATAAAGCTGAATAGAATGCAAATAATTTTATAAGATCTCTTGCCAACGGTTAGAAATGTTAAAATTATAAACAGCAGAATTGCAAACACAGGATAACCTAACGCTTCAAGTGATTCTTTGTTGAAAAATGCAACAGAACTCAGAATTCTCGCAACGAAAATCGCTATCAGCGTAATAAAAGAATTGAATTTGTCTTTAAGCACGCTGTGAGCGATATTGTAGCAAGCAAATGAATATGCAAACAGTATGATTATTCTGTAAGGAAAAAGATTTGTTATATCAATTATCGGTCCCATAATTCTCCTATAAATTAAGTAAGTAGTGTTTGTATGTGTTGATGATACTTTTGTATTTCTTGGGCGGAATAGGGAGCGTTTCTCCGGTTGTAATAACAAATTTATAAGGCTCGTAGCCGGCTATGTGATTCATATTTACCATGTAGCATTTGTGGCACCTCAAAAAATTTGGCGGTAGTTTGTCTGCATATTCCTTTAAGGTTGAGTATATGATTATGTCATCCATATTTTGCAAATGAATGGTGAGATTATTATTGAATGTTTCTATGTATTTTATATCCTGAAAATTGATTGTGAAGCTTTTGTTCCCCGATTTGATTAAAGTCATATTGGGGTCTTTTTTTGTTGTTTTTTGTAAAGCTCTTTTTAATGCTTTCGTTAAGTTTTCATTGTCAATTCGAGATTTTAGAAGAAAGTAGCAGCAATTAGCTTCGGATATGTTGTATGCGCTTTGAGGAAAGGAGGTCATAAAAACAATTTGAGTGTATTTGCTTGTTATGTTTTTTATGGACCAATTCATTGCATTTTGATCATTTATCACTATATCCAAAAAAACGATGTCTGTCTTGTTGTTGTCAATATGTTTTTTCAAATCGTATAGATTATCAAAACAGAATAATTTGAAATCCATATCAAAAACATTTTGCATACATTGGCTTATTTTATAGCAAATAATTTCTTGATATAATTCTTCGTCGTCACAAATTGCTATGTTAATCATAAGATTTTCTTCCTAAAACTAAAATAATACAAGATACATTATAGCATAATAACAATATAATAACAATTGTTTTCAAAGTTTTATACAACGCAAAAGTGGTTATTCGCCACGAATATATTGCCATTATTTGGGGTGTTTTGTAGAATTATGAATATAATATTAATAAATTTCAGTTAAATATTCGTTGTTTATATTGTCGATGGTGACAAGCGTGCTTTGTGCAGTTGCTGTGGAACAAGAAGATTTTAAGAGAAGTTGATATAAAAGGTGCAAGTGAAGTAATGTTTTCTAAATTCAGAGTAAAAAATAAGGGTTCAAGTATTGTCATTAAAAGTCGTCTTGATAAAGATGAAAGTATAAACCAAAGAGAAGTTGATACATTAAATTCAAAGGTAATCAGAGGAATTATGAAACCAACTGTTGAGGGAAACAGGAAGATTTCGTATTTGTCACCTGCCGGAGTAACTCTTGAGGAATATCTCGGCAGCGGAATAAGCAAAAATGACTTCTTTCTTGTTTTTGCGCAAATTCTCGAGGTCGTAAAATCTGTTGACAGAAATTCTTTTAATATCAACAATTTGGTGATGAATCTCAAATATACCTTTATTAATAAGCAAACCAAAGAGATTCATTTTATTTATCAGCCGATAATGAGTCAAAGAATTTCGGCAAATTTAGCTTCGTTTTTATATGATGTGGCATATAACACAAAGCTGACTCTTAATGAAGATGTAAAACCGATTAACGAATTGCTGGCATACATAAGGGGACTTAATGTCGTAGCAGTATTGCCGCTTGAGAATTATATATTAAAGGTATATCCGCAGATATATAAGCAGGTAAAAAGACAAAAGCCGGGACAGAGCGAAGCACTTGTAGGCTCGGATGTTTATTATCGCAGAAATGAATGGGACGAGAGAAAAAGAAAAGTCACCAACAATGAATTGACATCGTTATTAAACGATGATGATGAAGCTACTTCCTTATTGAATGCAGACGAGGATGAAGCAACAGCTTTGCTTATGGCGGATAACGATGATGCAACATCACTTCTTAATGATGACGATGAAGCGACTTCGTTATTGGGAGATAATTTATCTTTCCAAAGATTTCCTTATTTAATCAGAAAAAATACTTTTGACAGAATTGATATTAATAAGCCTGTATTCAGAATCGGAAAAGAAAAAAGCTATGTTGATTATTTTATAGGAGATAATAACACAATTAGCAGGCTTCATGCCGATATTATCAGTAGAGATAACAGATATTATTTGAAAGACAATAATTCAACAAATCATTCGTATATTAACGGAAGTATGGTTCAGGGAAATCAGGAAACGGAACTGTTTGACGGAGCTGTTATAACATTGTCAAACGAGGATTTTGAATTTCATTTGTAATAATGGAGATTAATTTTGAAAGAACTACTTATTGATTGTTTTAATGACACCTTGGATATTTCAAACAGTATATTGTCTGCTGAAACAATAAATGCAATCAATTCAAATAAGGTTTACAAAGAAAATTTCATATCCAATAAGCGTGAAGATAAATATAACGCGGAAATAGAAGTCAGAGAAAATACAGGTTTTAATGCTGCAAAGGAGTATTTGCAGTTTGGCAAAACTGCTGTTCTGAACTTTGCCAATCCACATTATCCGGGTGGCGGTGTGAAAAATGGTGCAATGGCACAAGAAGAATGTCTTTGCAGAAGCAGTAATTTGTATCGGTGCTTAAATACGAAAAATGTATACGAAGATTACTATTTATACAATAGGAATATAAAAAACAGATTTTTTTCTGACAGACTGATATATACAAAGAATGTTACGGTTTTCAAAGATGACAGTGATGTACCTCTACTTATGCCTCAGAGTGAGTGGTTTAATGTTGATGTAATTACTTGCGCCGCACCGTATATTGCAAATCGTAAATATACAAATAAAACAGCTCTTAAAGAGCTTTTCAAAAGCAGGATTAAAAATATCTTTGAATCTGCAATCGACAACGATGTTGATGTTTTGGTTTTAGGCGCTTTTGGTTGCGGTGCTTTCAAAAATCCGCCTGCCGTTGTAGCAAAGGCTTTTCATGAAGTGATTGAAGAATACAACTATAAAAATTGCTTTAAGCATATTTTGTTTGCAATAAAAAGAGGTAAAAATTATAATGCCGATGCATTTATGAAAGAATTTGATATTCCCGGTTTAACAATAAATTGTCCTGATTTTGTTTTGCCTAAAATAAAATTGCCTAACGAAAACACTATAAATTCAGTAGAAGTTGGCACACACAAAGCGTATGCATACATTGATAGCGATGATATAAAAGAATGTATTGCCAATGGTGACGATTTTGACAGAGATCCATTGTTTGAGTGTGATTATGAAAAGCAATGCGAATTTATAAGATGGCAGTATCATAACAAATACTTTAATAAACAGTTTTCGATTTTAGGCGATTCGATAAGCACTCTTGCAGGATATAATCCTAAAGGTTACAAGGTGTTTTTTGACGAGAGTGACGGTAAAAAAGCAAATATTCGCAATATGAATGATACTTGGTGGGGAAAGGTTATTGATTTCTTTGGCGGCGAATTGCTTGTGAACAATTCTTGGTCCGGCAGTCGTGTCACCGGCAGCAGTACAACTCTTTTTCCGTCGGGATGCAGTGATGAAAGAACAGGTTATTTACACATAAACGGCGTTAAACCCGATGTTATTATAATCTATCTCGGATTTAATGATTGGGCAAACGGTGTTGCACTCGATGATACACACGCTTTTGAAGAAAGTTTAGATTATTCTTATTTTGCGTGTGCTTATAACAAAATGCTTGAAAATATCACTTCAAATTATCCGAATGCTGAAATTTGGTGTTGCACATTAAACACAACATTTATGTCAACAAATCCTACGTTTAATTTTCCTTATAAGCACGGTGGAATACATATTGAAGAATATAACCGTGAAATTAAGCAAGCGGCAATTAACAATAATTGTAAAATTGCTGATTTATATAAATACAATACACCTTATGATACAATTGACGGCTCACATCCGAATGCAGACGGAATGAATACATTGGCAACATTAGTTATAAAAGAAATGGCGCCGAGTGAAGCTAAAGGTTTTATGAATTGTTAGTGTGAAATTGGTTGAAGTAATTAAACGAAATAATTTGACGAATGAAAGTAATGCGGTTTATTAACGATTTTAATAGAGGTAATTATGAAAGATGAATTTCTGAAAAAACTCAAAACAGCGAAAATATTGCGTATAACAATGATTGTTTTAGCGGTAGTTTATGTTCTCGGTATTATGATGTTTACTGTTAACGAGACTTTTGGCTATTTGGCGATGATAGCAATTGAATTAATTTTTATAGTAGGAATTATTTATTTTATTTCTTATAATTCCGTAGCTAAGTGTGCCAAGTGGTTTAGTGATACAGATTCAGAACATATTTTTGATGATATTCCACAGGTTCCGACCTTGCCGAAATCAAAAGCTTATTGCGGTTCAAGGTGTGTTGTTTTCAAAAAGCCGTTGGCAATAATTCCTTATTATGAAATCGCATGGGTATATATTCAAGTTGATAAAGTATATGGAATTACGATGAGCAAACAGGTGCATATTTACTGCCTGTCCGGTGCACATTTTTTCATAAAAGCAGATGCAAGCGAAGTTGAATGGCTTTTGGAAAATTATTTGCTCAGATTAAACCCAAATATAATTTTAGGTTATGGCTATGAGCAAAAAAGACAATACAGAGAATTAAAGAAAAATTACAATAATCAAATTTTTGGTTCAACTCAACAAAATAATATGTTGGGTGAGCAAAACAATGTTAATACTAATTCATTAATTAAAGGAAAATATCAGCTTCAGTCCGTTATCGGCGAGGGAGCAACCTCTAAGGTTTATCTTGCCTCGGATGTCCAAACGAATAAGCAGTTGGCAATAAAGATTTTGAAGGATGATTATAAAAATGACAAGCAGGCAAAGTCGGTTTTGATTGATGAAGCACAAACTTTGATGAAGCTTAATCATCCGATTGTTCCTAAAGTCGTAGATATGATTGACGATTCGGATTGCGTAGCGGTAGTAATGGACTATGCCGAGGGTGCAACATTAAAGGGAATTATAGAAAACTACTGTGCGCAGCCTGCCGAACTGGTAATTGATTTATCTTTGCAACTATGCGATTTCTTGGAATATTTACATTCATTTAATCCACCTTATATATACAGAGATATGAAGCCGGCAAACATCATCTTAAAACCTGATATGCAAATAGCAGTTGTTGACTTCGGAATAATGCGTACATATAAGCCCGGAAAAGCAGCGGATACTGTTTGCTTGGGAACATCGGGATTTGCTCCGCCCGAGCAATACGGCACCGCCCAAACCAACCCAAGAAGCGATATATATTCCTTGGGTATGACTATGTATTGCATCTGTTTTGGCGTAAAACCACAGGGTAAGAATTATCAAATCACCGATGAAGCAAGGAATCCTTTGGAATCAGAACTGTTAACAGTTATTAAAAAATGTACTGAATTGAATCCAAATGACAGATATAGTTCTTGCGCCGAATTGAGGAACGACCTTAATTCCCTCAAAGAAAAATACGGCCGGTTTATTTAATTGATAAATAGAAAAATAATAAAAATATGTGGAGGAAAACGATGAAGTTATGTAAAATATGTGGAACAAAGCTGCCCGATGATGCGGAATTTTGCTTTATTTGCGGTGGTAATGCCGAGCAAGCAGATACGATGAAAGCACCGATAGATTTTGATGATACAGAGGAAACGTCTGTACTTAATGATAACAGCATTGACGAAGAAACTACAGTTTTGAATGACAACAATCCGTATCAAAATATGTATGCACAACCTCCTGTTCAGCAACAGTCTCCTGTTCAGGCATATCCTAATCCTATGCAAAACGGTTATCCGAATACTCAATTTACCTTTGAACAATTTTTTGACAGATTCGCCTCAAATAAAACCAAAGGTCAAGTAAAGTGGTTAGGCATTATAGCGATTGTTACAGCAGTATTAAGTTTGGTTAATATATTTGCAGGAAATTATGTCGGCGTTATTGATTTAATATTTTACGGAGTATTTTCTTTTTTACTGCTGAAAAATAAGAATTGGGCCTTTCCGTTAATCGTTACCTGTTACAGTGGAACATTTACAATTATTACTGTTGCTTTAGGTGGAACTCCTAGCGGTATTGTTGCTTTGATACTTGGTATTTTGTCAACTGTTAAAATGAAAAAGATAACTGATTTATATAAGGTATATAAATCAAGCGGTCAATTTCCGAACGAACAAATATAGGAGCTATTTATGAATTTTATCGGCACAGCAATTACCGATGTAGGTATAAGCAAAAAATCAAATCAGGACAGCGTATGCGTGAAAATTGCCGAGACTAAAAAGTACGGTCAGGTTGCAATGGTTGTTCTTTGCGACGGAATGGGTGGTCTTGATAAAGGCGAGCTTGCAAGTGCTACTGTAATTAATTCATTTTCAAATTGGTTTGAAAATGAATTACCGGGGCAGATAAATAAATTGTCTTGGAAGCAGCTCTCCTCTGACTTAGAAAAACTTGCCAAAGAGCAAAACTACATAATCGGTCAGTACGGAAACAAATTAGGCGTATCATTAGGTACGACCTTAACGGCTATGCTTGTTATCGACTCAAAATATTTGATTATTCATGTTGGGGATTCAAGAGCCTACTCTATTGCAGACAGCGTTGAGCAGTTGACCGAGGACCAAACATTTATCCATAGAGAAATCAAAGCAGGCAGAATGACTGCCGAGGAAGCAAAAACGCATCCGAAAAGAAATATGCTTCTTCAATGCGTAGGTGCGTCAAGAAATGTCGAACCCGATATTATTATAGGTAAAATAAAAAAGAATTCGGTCTATATGTTTTGTTCCGACGGTTTCAGGCACGTATTAACTAATGAAGAAATATATGAAAGCTTCAATCCTGCTAATCTGACAGATGTAAACACAATGGAGCAGAACAGCAGATATTTGATTGATTTGGTGAAAAGCAGAAACGAAAAAGACAACATCACGGTTGCTCTTTTGAAATGCTATGAGTAAGGTGGTGCGGTTTTGGCTATAGAAAGAGGAACAGTCATTGACGGTAAGTATGAAATCCTTAAGCAGATAGGCAAGGGCGGTATGTCAGTTGTTTATCTTGCTATGGATTTGCGACTAAATAAGCAGTGGGCTGTTAAAGTAATTCAAAGAAAAGGTATCGGCAAAAATAACGAGGTTGTATTGAATAAAGTTCCGGACGATACAGAGCTTATGAAAAGGCTTGACCATCCGGCTATCCCGAGAATTGTTGATATTATTGATAAAGAGGACGACCCTCAAATCTACATAGTAATGGACTATGTTGAGGGAGAGTCGCTTGATAAAATCCTTGATGAATACGGTGCACAACCACAGGATGTGGTTATTGATTGGGCAAAGCAAATTTGCGACACTTTAGGCTATTTACATTCGCAAAAACCTCCTATCATTTATAGGGATATGAAGCCTGCGAATATTATGCTTAAGCCCGAAGGAAACCTTAAAATTATAGATTTCGGTATTTCAAGAGAATATAAAGAACAAAATCTCGCCGATACAACCGTTCTCGGTACAAAAGGTTATGCGCCGCCCGAGCAGTTCGGCTCCCGTCAAACAGACGCAAGGTCGGATATTTACGCATTGGGTATGACAATGCACCACCTTGTAACAGGCGTTGACCCAAGAAAAAATGATTATGTTCCTATTAAGCAGTGGAATCCGTCACTTATGGACGGCCTTGAAATAATCATTGACAAATGTGTTCAAATGGCGCCGGAGGATCGTTATCAAAACTGTAACGAGCTTATGTATGACCTTGAGCATGTTGAACTTCTCGGTATTGAGTATAAAAAACAGCAAAAGAGAAAGCTGATGACATTTGTTATTTCTCTTGCACTTGCGGTTATTATGGCGTTTGCCGGTGTTCTTGGTATGGTTGTTAAGCATAATAATGATACCAATACTTATGATAAATATGTTACGGACAGCGGCTATATTGATTTGGCGGTTGATGAAAATTCAATAGCGGAAGCGTGCTTTAAGGCTATTGAAATCGACGGTACACGAATTGAGGCTTACGAAAAATATATTGAAAAATCTACCGATGCCGGAAAATTGCTTACCTATTCGTTTAACGAAACCGATAAGGATAATAATACCAAATCAGGTACATATGACATAAACAGATACACAAAGTATTTCAGCGATAATTTGGAACAGCTTAAGCAGAAACCGGGCTTTGACAAATTAGCCTTTGATACAGGTTATGCAATATTTAATTTGTCAAAGGATAACAGCGAGTTGTCGTCGGCATTAAGCGCTCAAACCTATTTCAAATATGTTCTTGAAATAGGCGAAACATCAAATTATTACAACATAGCAAACAGCTTTAACAATGTTTGTCAGTTTTATAATGACTATGCGAATGCTGAAAAAACAGGTAATGAATCCACAAAGGATGACTACGAAAAGCTGATTGAAAGCATTGCATATTGTGTTGACGGAGATAATTTGTCAAAAGGTTTTGATTTTGACAGAAACGAATCTTTTGTAAAGCTCACTCTTTATAATCAATTTGCTAACTTGCTTAATACCAATGCACAGTACTTTGCCGGCACGGGTATTGATATTGAAGAGGTGCAAAATGTATATAGCACGATTTATGATAATGCAAGCAGTATAACCGTTTCGGCAGAGGTCAATAAGCAACTGCAAAACAGTATTATTACTAATTTGAATCCTACAAACGGCAAGTATGTAAGAGCGTTGGAGCGTGTTTATGATAACGCTGCCAATGCAGCGGGAAGGGGGCAGTAATAATGACTATAAATATTGTATCAATTATTTTCTTTATTATTGCCGGCGTTTCTTTGCTTGTCGCGATATATTCGTTTGTCAGGTTTAACATTCCTCAAATAATCGGAGAATTGAGCGGCAGAACCGCAAAGAAATCTATCGCTCAAATGCGAGATAAGAATGTTAAAACAGGCGATAAGTCTCACAGACCGTCGCCTGCGGCAAAAGAGCGTGGCACATTAACCGATAAGATTGAAAAGAAAAAAACGGTTAAGGTGAACACTACAACAGCCGAAGAAGGCACAGAACTTCTTAATAGCACCGAAAAGTTATCAAATGATAATCAAACAGAATTGCTTAATGAAAGTGAAACAGTATTGTCAGATGATAACGCAACAACCGTTCTCAGTGAAGAAACAACGGTGCTGACAAATAATGATAATTCGCAAATAAATGTGTCGAATGATTTAAACGATTTTAGGATTATTCAAAATATCGTTTTAATTCATACAAATGAAACTATTTAATCGTTTTTAGGGAGGAGTTAAGAAAATGATTAGTAAAAAGAAACATACAAAAAAATTCCTGGCACTCCTATTGGCGTTTGTCCTCGTCCTGACGACAATACCTATCGGAGTGTTCACATCCGTATTCGCGGCTACAGGAGATTGTTTTGCCGTTGAAGTTGACGGCAAAAAAGTATATTTTTACGGCGTTGATTCACTTGAAGTTGACGGAAATACCGTAAAATATACAGGCGGAGATATGACTACACCGACAATATATATTGATGGGATTAGTGAAAATTCGGTTGACGAAAGTGCTATTACTACTTCGGACAACACAATTACATTCAACTCCGATTGGCTGAAAAGCACATCTGGTTGGATTGCAATTCAATGTGATGATACCACATCTGTTCCATCAAACGAACCAACAGTTGATGTAGATAAAACAGCACCTGAGATTGCAGATGATGGTATATCAGGTAATCCAACATCTTGGACTAAAGAGGATATAACCTTAATTGTTAACGCTACCGATACGGAAACTGGTGTTGTTGCATACAGCAACGACAAAACAAATTGGACGACTTCAAATACTTTTACTGTTACAGAAAATGGTACATATTCTTTTTATGCGAAGGATGCCGTAGGCAATATTAGTGAAGGACAAGAAGTTACAGTTTCATTTATTGATAAGGCCCAACCGACAATTTCAGTACAAATTAATCCTGATTCATGGACTAATAAAAATGTTGAATTAGTTGTTGAAGCTGAAGACAGACAGTCAGGTTTACACAAAAAACCATATAAAATGGATGACGGAGAATGGACAGACTCTAAAACTTTTGTTGTTAACGACTCTATAACTCATACATTCTGGGTAAGAGATGCGGCTGGAAATGAAATTTCAACTACGAAAACAGCTGATAAACATGATGTTGTTAAGCCTGTTATTGATAGTGCAGAATTGTATTATACAGTATTAGGTATTTCATGGAACAAAATTGATTATTCAAGAGAGCATACGTCGAGCATCGCATCATACAAGGTGGTTTTATCTTCTTCTGACGATAATTCAGGTGTTTATCAGTATGCAATATCAGATGTTTTATTAACAAGCGATGACGATATAAATTCATTAACCACTTGGAAGGACATAGACAATACAAGCAATGCAAATGAATTTGAAGTCGCTTCCGGTAGTACAAATTATTTCTATGCAAAAGACAGAGCAGGAAATGTCAGTATTGCAAAAAAAGTTTCACTTATGGGAGATGACGAAGCTCCTGTAATTTCAAATGCAATAAAATCAACTGAAGATCCTACAAACCAACCAATTGAATTTACAGTTGTTGCAACAGATAATTTATCAGCAGAAGGAATGAAATATGCTGTTAGTGATACAGAATATTCTGTTTCAAACGGTGATGAAATAAAAAAAGCTATTAAAGAACTTAAGTGGCAAACAAAAAATCATTTCACAATTGAAGACTGTAAAGTGCATTATTTCTATGCATTGGATGGAACAGGCGCAAATATTTCAGAAGCATATAAAATCCAAGCATTGAATTATAATGATTCTAATCCTACCATTAATAAAATATCTCCTGAAATAAACGACTCAACAAAATGGACAAATAACACAGTAACTGTAAGTATAGATGCTGAATCTAAGAACAGTGAAGGTAATAATTTTGATATTGTTGGTTATATTGATTTTCCTGCTGGCATCCCTGATAAGAATTCTGCATGGCAAACAGATAATACATTTTTAGTTAATGATTGTAAAGAACATAGATATTTTGTTATTGACAGTGCTAATAAAATTTCTGAAGTAAAGACATATGCCGCAGTAAATTATGATAATAATGCACCTGAACTTAATGGCACAATTTTATTTAAACAGAAAAATGACGGGTTTTTTGCAAGAATAGCTAACAAACTTACATTTGGCAGATATTTTAACAAACAGTTAGTTATAACCGTTCCTGCAATTGATAATCCTGCTGATGGTAGTAATGTATCGGGCATTGTTTCTGCAAACTTTATTTTTAAAGATACAAAGAATAATACATATACATTCGAGGCAAAAGAAATAGGAAATTCAACAGCATCGTCACTTCCGACATTTGTTGTTAAGGAGGATGATCTCCCTGATGATTTCAAAGGAACAGCAGAGGTAATTCTTGCTGATGAGGCAGGAAATACTAGTACGATTTCTGTTACTACAGGTAATTCGGATATGGGCGCGCTTTCTGAAAATGCTTCAGATTTCAATTTTATGATTGAAAATACTGCTCCGACTATTGATAGTATCAATCCATCTGCTACTCCGATTGAAAACGTATATAAATCAGATTACGAGGTTGATTTTGCTATAAGCGATAAAGCCGGAACAAATAATTCAGGTATAGCAGTGGCAAAAATTGAAGTGAATGGAGTTGAGGTTGCAAATCACGATTATCAGAAAATTGAGAATACGTTAACCGAAAGCATAAAATTAAAAACAGATGTGAGTAATAAATCAATAATTGATGTAACAGATAATAAAGCAACAGTTATTCCTGATGATAAATGGGATAACGGTAAGTTGAATTATGTTGTTACAGTTATTGATAAAGCAGGAAACGTAAATGTTAAAACAGAAAATAACATTGACGAATATAGTGTTATTTATATGTTTGACCAAACTGCACCTCAAATTACAGCCTTTGAATTTGATAAAGCTGATAAGGGCTACTACAAAGATGGTGATACTTTTACAGATATTTATGAAGCTGTTTCAATCGAGGATTATGGCTTTTATTTCAAAAATACTGTATCAGTAAAAGTAAGCGCTGAAGATAAGAAAAATGAAAACGAAACTGTTGCGTCAGGTCTTAAATCAATAACTGTTTATCTTAAAGATGTAAACGGTACAATTTATATCGTGCCGTCTAACAACAGTAAAATAAAAGCATCGGCAAATAACAAAGCTTCAGATGCCGTCGCAATTGAAACAACTGACGAAATAACATTTACTATTCCTCAAGATTTCAAAGGGCAGATTTATGCATATGCAACAGATAAAGTCGAGAACTCACCACAGAGCTGTAGATTCATTCTTGATAACGACGTTAATTCTGAGGGCTATGCTCACCCCGATGGTTCAATAGTTGAAACAACCTCAAAGCATACCGATACTTCAACAATAGAATTTACTTCTGTTGAAGTGGCGCAGGGCACGCAAAATAACTCCTCAACATATAAATATGACGGCTCGGCGCAGGCTGATAAGGTTATGGATTATGAAACCAATGTCTCAACGGGTAATGTTCCGCTTTACAATAAGGATATTTCATTCGGAGTAAAGGTTACGGACAGTTATTCGGGAATTCGTGAAGTTTCCTATACTATTATCGAAGGCAATGAAAAAACCAAAAAGACCATAAAAATTGATAATACAGGTGCATTTGACGGAAGCAATGAAGGCTGGAAAATAACAAATTCCAACAAAAAGGATTCCGACAACAATCTTGTAACTGAAATTACAAACACAATTGCCGTAAGCGGTAACTATAACGACATGGTCTTGCTGGTTGAGCTTACCGACCGTGCCGGAAACAAGAGCTATGATTACTATGTATTCGGCATAGATAAAACCGCTCCGGAAATTACTGTAACCTACGACAATAACTCAAGCGATACGAAATCAGGCGATGGAAATTATTTCTCCGCCAATCGTACTGCTACCATTGTTGTAAAAGAGCGTAATTTCAACACAGATCAAGTTAAGTTTACGCTTAAAAATGCAGAGGGCGACGCACCGAAAATTGTCGATAAAGGTCAGACAAAGAACGATAAAAACGGCAACGGTGACGGCAATGAATATACTTATAAAATTACTTATAGTAATGACGGCGTGTATTCGTTCAAAGTAGCCTATACCGACAGAGCTACAAATAAAGCAAGTGTAGATACAAAAGATTCGGTTGCGCCGTATGAATTTACTCTTGATAAAATGAATCCTACAATCAGCGTTTCATACGACAACAACGAAGCGCAGAACGGCAAATACTTCAAAGCAAGCCGTACAGCAACAATCACAATTGTTGAGCATAACTTTGATGTAAACAGAGTAACGATTACGGGAACAGCCAGCCTTGACGGTAATGCCGTTAAGTTCCCGGATGCTTCTTGGTTAAACAGCGGCGATACTCATGTTGCTACAATCAAATATGATACAGATGCCGATTATACCTTTGACATTTCAATGGATGATATGGCAGGAAATAAGTCTAATGAAGCAAATTACGGTTCTTCTGTTGCACCTAAAGACTTTGTCGTAGATACAACTATAGACAAGCCTGTTATCGGCGGCGTTGAAAACGGAAATTCGTATAAGGATTCCGTGCTTCCTAAGATTGATTTCTCTGATATCAACTTTAAGGATGTTAAGGTTACCTTGCTCAGAACACGCAAGGATGAAATCGATAAGGATGTAACAAGCGATTATATTAATGTTTCAACTAATGATAAGGGCGGTTCGTTTGCGGCAACCGAGGATACCTTTAAGAAGATTCAGGAGAACGACGGTATCTATACTTTGAGCGTCCAAATCACCGATAAGGCTGAAAACACTTCATCAGATGAGGTTACATTTACCGTAAACAGATTCGGTTCTGTATATTCTCTCGGTACATATTTGTCAAATGATTTGAACGATAAGTATGTTCAGTCGATTGATAACGATATTGTTATTACAGAGTACAATCCTGACAGACTTGTTGAGGGTAACTTAGATGTAGTAGTAACCCGTGACGGCTCACCTGTTGAATACGGTGACGGCGAACTTACAATCAGCCCTGTAGTCAATGAACTTGCAAAGATTGGTTCAAGCGGCTGGTATCAGTACGAATACACTATCAGCAAGAATGTATTTACCGATGATAACGGCAATCCGATTGACGGTATTTACAAAGTTTATGTAGGTTCTGAGGATACCGTAGGTAATAAATCTGAAAACATCAGCTATGATGAAAGCTCTGTTTTATTCAGACTTGACCACACCGCTCCGACAATTAAGAGCGTTTCGGGTCTTGACAAGAAGATTGTAAATGCCGATGAGCAAAAGGTTTCTTATGAAGTATTTGATGCAATCGGTATCGATTCAATTGATGTCTATTATTATGACGGCAACGGCACTCGAGTTGATCATATAAGATCAACCGATAAGGGTAGCACCGATGTAACAGATATTTTGTCTGATTTAACAAATTACACAGGTTCGTTTACTATCGGTTCGTCAACAACCTCCGAGCCTGTAAGAATTGTTATTAAAGACCTTGCAGGTAATGTTACGGATACAGACTCAAAGGATTTCGATGTTGATTCAATCGATTTTAACAGAGCAATCACGGTATCAACCAATTTCTTTGTTCGCTGGTTTGCAAATAAGATCGTTTTCGGTTGCAGCATTGCAGCAATTATAGCTGTCGGCGGCGGTTTAGCATTCTTTATCGCAATCAGAAAACGCAGAAAAGATGAAGCAATAACAGAGGAAATAAAGAAAAAGGCAAGAGGCTCAAAAGACTAATTAAATTAAAAAGTGAATAGCGTAGCGATAGCTACGCTATTCACAGGATTAAAGTTATAAATATGGATTTTAATATTAAAGTCTATATTTGTGATTTTAATGAGATAATAGTAGGTTGATTATGAATTATATTATTTCCTTTTTATATGAAAATCATTTTCATCAATTAGTGTTGAATGAAAAGAATGAGATTACTATAGGTTCTTCCTCAAAGGATACTATTTATGAACAAAAGTATAAGAGTTCTCAGATTAAAATTAAAAATAAAAAATATGGTTTAACAGCAGAATCGAAGAAACCATTAGATTTCAAGTTGAAAAATGAAACAAGAGAGGGCGTTTATCGTATTGATGATAAATCTGCGTTCTTATTTGTCAGTCCTCAAAAAGATGATTTTTCAAAAAAAATAGAATTACCTCATAATGGTGCAATTACTGTTGGCAGAAGTGAAATATCAAATATTATAATTAAGAATAGATATGTTTCAGCAGTTCATTGTATTATCAGTAGACAAAACGGTATTTATTATGTTGAAGATAAAAACAGTTCAAACGGAACTTATGTAAATAGTATCAAAGTAAGTAAGACGAAAATTGAGTCCGGTGATAAGATTCATATTTTTACATATACCATTGAACTTGAAAAAGGTAAACTTTCTATAAAGAATGCAGGTTTTGAGGTTGAGGTAAAGGATTTGCCAAGCGGTGAATCGAAC
>UQAZ01000015.1 GCA_900539165.1 uncultured Oscillospiraceae bacterium | reverse complement strand
ATGATTAACCGAATATAAGTTTTTGCGAGAGTTCGAAGTCATACGCAAAACTGCCGAAAATATCTTTTTCGTAGCCCATAGACATAAAAAACAAAGCCATCCCTTAGGGTGGTTTTGTTTTTTTATAATGAAAAGGGATTCGAACAAGGAGGGAGAAAGCCAAAGGCTTTCGGAAGAAAACAGTCCGGTGGACTGTTTTTTGCCGACGGCGGCAACGAGCAAAGCGAGGCGAGAGAGGTGACAGCCTCGGAAAAATCCCTTGCTCTCCGCCATAAAATAGCTGCTTGACAGGTGGTTTAAGCCAAAAAGTAAAGTCCTATCGTTTTTGCGATAGGACTTTTTGATTAATAAGATATGATTATTTCACCCTAATTGTTTCAAATACAATGTGTGAGCTTGGTTGATCCTCGTAAATGATGCCGATTGTGCTGTCGTCAATTTTTGCCATACAACTATATGCAAAGAAGCCGTCGTTGATTTTTATATCGTTCTTGTTCCATTTAATTTCCTTAAATTCGCCCTTTTTATTGAAAACAAATTCACCACATGAAATAACGCCTTTTTCTCTCTTTCTGCCCGATGGGTGGGAAATATAGACTTTGTTTCCGTTTGCTAAGCAATTTTTTTGACATTTCGGTGCTTTTACGGCACATTTTTTACCTTTGTTCCAAACAACACCTTCGTCATTTGAAATTGCAAACGGTGTTTTTCCAAATCTTCTTCCTCTCGAGAAGGAATATAAATTATCGTCGGGGCCTTGCACAAGAGTCCATTCGTCAATGTTTGGAGTAAAGGGAATCTTGTTATTTCTTCTCCAAGTATTGCCGTTGTCGTCGGAATAGATGCAAACCGAACCGTTAAGAGTATAAAGAGGGAATACCATTCTTCCGCTTTTTGTTGTTAGGGCATTGCCGGGTGCGATGCCTAAGAATGTTCCGTCTGTTGATTGATTCAAAATCATTCCTGTAATATCAACAGGCTTTGACCAAGTTTCACCGTTATCACTGCTTTTGAGCATAAATACATAACTTCTTTTAACTGCTTTAAGAGGGGCTCCGTAAGTAGTTTTATTATCCCTATTTCCCTTGCCCTTGGCACCGTTAAGGAAAATGTTGCCGACATATTCGTCTTTTTTGTAAAGTTCACCGTCTGTAAAGCAAACGCTGTATTCGGTAGGTGTTTTGTTGCTGTCAAGAACTCTGCCGTCATCAAGAACATAGTAGTAATTTCCGTCTCTGTCGTAGATTATAGGAATTACTTTACCGTCAAAATTGGCATATGCGATTTTTCCTTTATCTAAGAGTTTTTTGTTATGCAATCCTTTTGATTCGGGATAATAGGTCACGAGGAGTATAACATCTCCATTAGGCGCAAGCGCAAGGCAAGGGTCTATGTAAAACGCAGTAGCGATATTGTCAATAGAAGTGCTGATGATTCTTGCAGGAGGCGTAGCGATGGTCTTAATACTGCTCCAACTTTTTCCGCCGTCCTTGCTTGTTCTTACTGCAAGCTCGATAAAACCCCAGTCCGCACCCGTTGCAGCCTTGTCAATAGCAGCTATTAATGTGCCGTTTGCATTAATCAAGGCAGGAATTCTAAAAGCAGTTCCGCTGTTATCGTCATTTGCTTCCTTAATTAAATCCTTGCTTAAATACTGACTTACCGTTCCACAAAACAGTGTTTGCTTGTTAGTCATTTTATAATCTCCCTTGTGTAAATTTTTTCTATATAATTATACCAAAATATATATGCTTTTTCAATCATATTTTTACATTGGTAATTACTGTAAATTTGTACGAAATACTTGAATATACAGCGCATTAGATGTATAATATATTGATTAATGTTTTTTAGGAAATGATTTGTATGAGCGACTTCAAATTAATTAGTAAATTTAAGCCGACAGGAGACCAACCGCAGGCTATTGAAAAGCTTACAAACGGAGTTTTGAGAGGCGACAAGGAGCAAACCCTTATGGGCGTTACCGGCAGCGGTAAAACCTTTACGATGGCAAATATTATCGAGCGAGTTAATAAGCCAACGCTTGTTCTTGCACATAATAAAACCTTGGCAGCCCAGCTGTGCAGCGAGTTTAAGGAGTTTTTTCCCGAAAATGCAGTTGAATATTTCGTTTCGTATTACGACTATTATCAGCCGGAGGCATATGTTCCTACCACAGATACTTATATTGAAAAGGACAGTGCGATTAATGACGAAATAGACAAGCTTAGGCACAGTGCAACCGCAGCCCTGTCCGAAAGACGGGATGTTATCATAGTTGCATCAGTTTCCTGTATATATTCAATCGGTAACCCTATTGATTATCATAAAATGGTTATTTCTCTCAGACAAGGAATGGAAAAAGACAGGGACGAGCTTATATCAAAACTTGTTGAAATTCAATATGAAAGAAACGATATTAATTTTGTTCGTAATAAATTCAGGGTTAGGGGAGATACAGTTGAAATCTATCCTGCCGGAAGCTCCGGAAGCGCCATCCGTGTTGAATTTTTTGGCGACGAAATTGACAGAATATGCGAAATAAATCTGCTGACAGGTAAGGTTGAAAGCACGGTTACTTCGTGTGTAATTTATCCTGCGTCTCATTATGTTGTTGACAGAAGCAAGCTTAAAAAAGCACTTAACACAATATATGAGGAAATGGTTGACAGAGTAAAATATTTTGAAGAAAACGGAAAACTTCTTGAAGCTCAAAGAATAAAAGAGCGAACAATGAACGACATTGAAATGCTCGACGAGACAGGCTTTTGTAAAGGTATCGAAAACTATTCAAGAATTATGAGCGAAAGAAAGCCGGGTGAAGCTCCGTTTACTTTAATTGACTATTTTCCTGATGATTTTCTTATGTTTGTTGACGAAAGCCATGTAATGCTTCCGCAGGTAAGAGGTATGTTCGGCGGTGATCATTCAAGAAAGGCCGCACTTATTGATTATGGCTTCAGATTGCCGTCTGCTTATGACAACAGACCGCTTAAATTTGATGAGTTTTACAACAAAATAAATCAAGTTATTTTCACTTCTGCTACTCCCGGTGAATTTGAAAAAGATAAATCAACACAAATAGTAGAGCAGGTAATTCGTCCGACAGGTTTACTTGACCCCAACATTACGGTTAAGCCGACAGATGACCAAATGGATGACCTTTTGAGCGAAATTAACATTCGTATTGACAGAAAAGAAAGAGTTCTTGTAACAACTCTTACAAAGAAAATGGCAGAAGATTTGACTGCATATCTTGAAGGATTCGGTATTAAGGTCAGGTATATGCACCACGATGTTGATACCATTGAACGAATGGAAATCATACGAGATTTAAGACTCGGAAGCTTTGATGTACTTGTTGGAATCAACCTTTTGAGAGAGGGACTTGATATACCTGAAGTGTCGCTTGTTGCGATTCTTGATGCCGACAAAGAGGGCTTTTTAAGAAGCGAAACTTCACTTGTTCAAACGATAGGCAGAGCTGCAAGAAATGCTAACGGAGAGGTAATTATGTATGCCGATTCTGTTACTCCGTCTATGGAAAGAGCTATTACGGAAACGCTCAGACGACGCAAAATTCAGCAGGAATACAACGAAAAACACGGCATAACTCCTACAACCGTCAAAAAGGATGTAAGGGATGTAATAGAAATCACAACTAAACAAGCATATGATGAGCATAATAAGAAAATGACTGCTCGTGAGCGTGCTGTTATGATTGATAAGCTTACTCGTGAAATGAAAGAAGCGGCAAGAATGCTCGAATTTGAACACGCAGCTTTCCTGAGAGATAAGATAAAAGAACTTAGTGATGAGGAATGATTATGAATAAAAACATTGTTGTAAAGGGTGCAAGAGAACATAATCTGAAAAATATAGATATTGAAATTCCGAGAGACAAGCTTGTGGTTTTCACAGGTCTTTCAGGTTCGGGTAAATCTTCATTGGCTTTTGATACAATTTATGCCGAGGGGCAAAGACGATATGTCGAATCTCTTTCGTCATATGCAAGAATGTTTCTCGGACAAATGGACAAGCCTGATGTAGATTATATTGAGGGACTTTCACCTGCAATTTCCATTGACCAAAAAACAACATCAAAAAATCCACGCTCAACTGTTGGTACAGTAACCGAAATATACGATTATCTCAGACTTCTTTGGGCAAGAATCGGTATAGCTCATTGTCCTGTCTGCAACAGAAAAATCGAAAAACAGACGGTCGACCAAATTACCGATAAGATTATGGAACTTCCACAGGGAAGTAAGATACAAATTATGGCGCCTGTTGCAAGGGGCAAAAAAGGCGAATTTGTAAAAGAAATCAAGGATATAAAAAAGCAGGGCTTTGTAAGGTGCAGAATTGACGGCGAGATTATTGACCTTGCCGACAGCGAAGAAATAAAACTATCAAAAAACAAAAAACATAATATAGAAGTTATTGTTGACAGATTAGTCGTTAAGGAAAGTATTAAATCAAGATTGTCGGACAGCGTTGAAACCGCAACAAAGCTAAGCGGCGGTTTGCTTTTACTTGATACAGTCGGAGAGGGCGAGGAGCTTTTCTCACTTAATTACGCCTGCCCTGAACACGGTGTATCTATTGAAGAAATGAGTCCGAGAATGTTCTCGTTTAACAATCCGTTCGGTGCTTGTAAGAAATGCGACGGCTTAGGCAAGTTTAAGGAAATTGACCCTGAATTAATCATTCCCGATAAAAAAATGTCTATTAATCAAGGTGCAATCAAGGCAAGCGGTTGGAATGTCGCTGAAGGTAGTTCTATTGCAAGAATGTACTTTGAGGGACTTTCTAAGGAATATAATTTTTCTCTTGATATGCCTGTTGAAATGCTCAGCGAGGAAGCTTTGAACGCTATTCTTTACGGTACAAACGGTAAGAAGTTAAAAATGACAAGGGTTACTTCTTACGGCAGCGGAACTTATTTAAGTGAGTTTGAGGGCGTTGTGAACAATCTTCAAAGAAGATACAACGAAACAGGGTCTGATTATTCCAGAGCTGCTATCGAGGAGGTTATGCGGGAATGTGATTGCTCAGCCTGCAAAGGCTCAAGGCTAAAGCCTGAGGCTATGTCGGTTACCGTTGGCGGAAAAAATATTTATGAATTTTGCTGTATGCCGATTTCCGAGGAACTCGATTTTATAACCAATTTGCAGTTAAGTAAAAAAGAGCAAACAATAGGCGGATTGGTCATAAAAGAAATAAATGAAAGGTTGACTTTTCTAAACTCTGTCGGTCTTGATTATCTAAGCCTGTCTCGTGAATCAGCTACTCTTTCGGGCGGCGAGGCGCAGCGTATAAGACTTGCAACGCAAATCGGCTCATCACTTATGGGCGTGCTTTACATTCTCGACGAGCCGTCAATTGGCTTGCACCAAAGAGATAATGACAAGCTTTTAGACACTCTCAGACATCTTCGTGACATAGGTAATACTCTAATAGTTGTAGAACATGACGAGGATACTATGAGGGCGGCTGATTTTCTTGTTGACATCGGACCGGGAGCCGGAATACACGGCGGGCAGCTTATTGCCGCAGGAACTCCCGAGGAGGTTATGGCTAACGAGAACAGCATAACGGGTCAATATTTATCGGGTAAGCGTTCAATTCCTGTTCCTGCCAAGAGGAGAGACGGCAACGGTAAGAAATTAGTTGTCTACGGCGCACAGGAGAATAATCTAAAAAATATTGATGTTGAAATTCCGCTTGGAAAATTTGTAGCGGTTACAGGCGTTTCAGGCTCGGGAAAATCGTCGTTTGTAAATGAAATAGTCTTTAAGCATCTGTGTAATGTGCTTAACAGAGCAAAAAAACACACAGGTAAATTTTCTTCTATGAAGGGGATAGAGGCACTTGATAAGGTCATTGATATAGACCAATCTCCGATAGGAAGAACTCCACGCTCTAATCCTGCAACCTATACGGGAGTGTTTAATGATATTCGTGAACTTTACGCTTCTACTGCCGATGCAAAAGCTAAAGGCTACGGTCCAAACAGGTTTTCGTTTAATGTAAAAGGCGGCAGATGCGAGGCGTGTCAGGGTGACGGAATAGTAAAAATCGAAATGCATTTTCTTGCAGATGTATATGTTCCGTGCGAGGTTTGCTCGGGAATGAGATATAACAGGGAAACGCTTGAAGTTAAATTCAAAGGCAAGAGCATATATGATGTGCTTGAAATGACTGTTGATGAGGCACTTGAATTTTTCAAAACTCATCAAAAGATTGCAAGAAAACTTCAAACTTTATCCGATGTCGGTCTTGGGTATGTTAAATTAGGTCAACCCGCAACAACTCTTTCGGGCGGTGAAGCACAGAGGGTTAAGCTTGCAACAGAGCTTGCCAAGCGTTCGACAGGTAAAACGGTTTATATTCTTGACGAACCTACTACGGGACTTCATACTGCCGATGTTTCAAAGCTTCTTGATGTTCTTAATAAGCTTGTTGACAGCGGTAACACAGTTCTTGTTATTGAACACAATCTTGATGTTATAAAATCGGCTGACCATATTATAGATTTAGGACCCGAGGGAGGCATCGGCGGAGGTAATGTTGTAGCAACAGGAACGCCTGAGCAGGTTGCAGAGGTTGAAGCTTCGTACACGGGTCAGTATCTTAAAAAAGTTTTGTACAAATAAATCTACTTATATAAATTTTATTACAATCGTGTAATCTATGTTGATATGACTTATTCTTTTTGATATTATGTAGATAATTGAATAATTTTGTCTAAGGAGAATAATAATGGACAGAAAAGTAATAATTTTTAACCATCCTCTCATCCAACACAAGCTCAGCATTCTTCGTAATGAAGAAACAAGCACAAAGGATTTCAGAGAGCTTGTAAATGAGATTTCTATGTTTATGCTTTATGAGGCAACAAGAGATTTGCCGACTGAAACGGTTGAGGTTAAAACACCTTGCGGCATTGCGCAGTGCCAACAGCTTGCAGGCAGAAAGCTTGCTTTTGTACCGATTCTCAGAGCAGGTCTCGGTATGGTAGACGGTTGCCTTAAAATGGTACCGAGTGCAAGAGTAGGTCATATCGGATTATACCGTAACGAGGAAACTCATACACCGGTTGAATACTATTGTAAGCTTCCTAAGGATATTGATAAAAGAGATGTATATGTTGTTGACCCAATGCTTGCAACAGGCGGCTCGGCTATCGACGCTATTTCTCAAATTAAACTCAGAAACCCACGAAAGATTTGCTTTATGTGTATGATTGCTGCACCGGAAGGACTTGAAGCACTCAAAAAAGCACATCCCGATGTTGATATTTATTGTGCAGGTCTTGATGAAAGACTTAATGACGATTGCTATATTATTCCGGGTCTCGGAGATGCCGGTGACAGAATCTTCGGCACAAAGTAATTCACTGATTTTATAAAGAGGAGATATAAAAACGATGGCTAAATCTAAAATCAAAATCGGCAAAGACGGAATTTACGATGCCAGACAGCTCGGAACACCGAAAATGATTGTTCTCGGTTTCCAGCATATGTTTGCTATGTTTGGTGCAACCGTAACAGTACCGCTTCTTACCGGACTTTCAATTTCTACTACACTTTTATTTGCTGGTCTCGGAACGCTTTTATTCCACCTTTTAACTAAATTTAAGGTTCCTGCGTTTCTTGGCTCATCATTTGCGTTTATCGGCGGTTATCTTGCAGTAGCACCGCTTAACGAGGACGGAACAGGCAACAAAGAACTTTTGCCATATGCGTGCTTAGGCGTTGCGTGTGCAGGTCTTATTTATGTAATTGTTGCCGCTTGTATCAGAGCAGTAGGCGTAAATAAGGTAATGAAGCTGTTTCCTCCTGTTGTAACAGGTCCTATCATCATGGCTATCGGTCTCGGTCTTGCACCGTCTGCTGTAAATAACTGTAAAAACAACTGGTGGCTTGCACTTATTGCACTCGGTCTCGTTATTATCTTTAACATTTTCGGTAAGGGAATGATAAAGATTATCCCTATTCTCTTAGGCATTGTGGGTTCTTACCTTGTTGCGGTAATTGTCGGTAACGGCTTCGGCGTTGAATCATTTGCTATTGATTTCTCGCTTATAAAGAGCGCTCCTTGGATCGGCAATCCGATTGAGTGGTCGTCAACCGTATTTGGCGGTGTTCACGATAAGTCAATCGCAATTTCCGCTATTATCACTATTGTTCCTATCGCTATTGCAACAATGATGGAGCATATCGGTGATATTTCTGCAATTTCTGCTACTTGTAACAAGAACTACATTAATGATCCCGGTCTTAATAAGACACTTCTCGGTGACGGTCTTGCTACTTCAATCGCTTCACTTTTCGGCGCACCTGCAAATACTACATACGGCGAGAATACAGGTGTACTTGCACTTTCTAAGGTATATGACCCAAGAGTAATAAGAATTGCAGCGTATTTTGCAATTTTCTTCAGCCTTTCACCAAAGTTTGCAGCACTTATCGAATCAATTCCTATCGCTGTTGTAGGTGGTATTTCATTTGTTCTCTACGGTATGATTTCAGCTATCGGTGTTCGTAATGTTGTTGAAGCTAAGGTAGATTTCTCAAAGGCAAGAAATACTATTATCGCAGCAGTTATTCTTGTTGTGGCTCTCGGTGTTACAGGCGGCATTACATTCAATGTAGGCTCAACAACCATCAACCTTTCAGCTCTTGCTTGCGCATCAATCGCAGGTATCGTTCTTAATCTTATTTTCCCTGAAAAGGATTTTGACCCTGAGCAGGCATTTAAGGCTGATTCTGAGAGTAAACAAATTAACCTCAAGTCTGATTACGGCAAGCAGACGGCAGAGGATGCTGAATAATTTTATAGCATAATTTTACAGCAGTAATATATCAATGAGATTACTGCTGTTTTTATGTTTGAGTGGGGGAATTCAATTTTTGAAAAAGCTTTTTACTAAGTATAAAGAAATCATTACCTATATCTTTTTTGGAGTACTTTCTACTATTGTAAGCTGGGGTTCATATATTTTACTTATTAAGCTATTTGATTCGTTTGATGCTACATCAAAGGATGCAAAGGTGTTTGTTGCAAATTGCCTCAGCTGGCTGTGTGCCGTTGTTTTTGCTTTTATAACAAATAAATTGTGGGTGTTTGAATCTAAATCTTGGTCTCCTTCGGTGTGTCTCAAGGAAATAGGCTCGTTCTTTTCTTCTCGTATTGCAACGGGAGTAGTTGAAATTGTTGGTGTGCCTGTTTTATCAAAGCTGGGTACAGATGATGTTTGCTTTGCAGTTCTTAAAAAAACTCCGCTTAAATCCGTCGACTTTTTGTTTTCTGACGGCTTTTATTCTAAAATATTAATTTCGGTTGTCGTTATAATTCTGAATTATATTTTTTCTAAGTTGTTCGTATTTAAGAGCGATGACAAGACTATAACATTTAATGATTGCATAAAGGCATTTTCGTCATATATAAATCAGCACAAAACCGCATTTGCGCTAATCGGTGCATTTTTAACAACAGGAGCGTTTTATCTTAATCTCGGAGTAAGTAAAATTCCGGAGTCGGTTAAATCGTTTAAGCTCTTTACTATTCCTCTTTACAGACTTATAATTCATTTTATATACTCTGTGAAGCCGTTTAATGTATATGCCCTCTTAATTTTCTTTGCTCTATTTTACTTTTACAACAAGCGTGAACATTTCAAGGCAAGCAGGGTAGAGAAAATTAGCATTTTCCTGTTTTCACAGTTTGCAATCTTTATGCTGTTTTTATGTGACAGCTATCATAAGACTTCAACATGGAACTTGGTTTTCGGCGGTGAAAGTGCTGTTGTTGTAGCTCTCTTTAAGATTTTTGGAATGGGTATTTTGCTATACACCGTTCTGGGCTATATTTTGAATTATATTAATTCGGCTGAATTTTCACTTACAAGAGAAGGCTTGGTAAAGAAATGTTATAAGAAAGATTTTCTTATTTATCTGCTGATTATAATTCTTTGTTGGCTTCCGTATATTGTTTTGCTTTATCCGGGTACTCTTACACACGATGTTATCGACGAAGTGGCTCAACTTTACGGTGTAAAGGATGTTTCCTGGTCACAAAGATCGGTTGTGTTGATTAATCCCGATATGATTATCAACAATCATCACCCTGTATTCTATACCGGTATTTTGGCTCTTTTCTGTAAACTTGGCGCACTTATAAATTCATATGAAACATCGTTTTATATCTACACAATTTTACAGTGCTTAACCTTTGCTTCTGCACTTGCTTACACTATTGTATTTACAAAAAAGCGTAATGCTAAAAAAGGCTTTATTATATTTGAATTGTTGTTCTTTGCGCTTAATCCTATACTTGCGGATTACGCTTGCACAATAATAAAGGATGTTCCGTTTACAACCGTAACGTTGCTTACTATGCTTAGCATTTATGACATTCTCGACAGCGATGATAAAAAGCTGTCGTCATATATTATTCTGTTTATTGAAGCAATGCTAATGCTGCTGCTCAGAAACAACGGAATATATATGCTTGTAATATTCCTTGTTGTAATGCTTCTGATGCCTATTAAGAACGATAAGAAAAAATTGATGAAGCTCGGCTCAACTCTTTTGGTTGCTGCATTGGTATTCCAAATCGGATTTATTAACATTATTTGCCCATATTTTGAAATCACACCCGGCAGCAAGAGAGAACTTCTCTCTGTTCCTTTTTTGCAAACAGCGAGATACTTAAAGGAATATCCGGACGATGTTACACTTGATGATGAACAAGCGATATTAAAAGTTCTCGATTTTGATTCGTTAGAGGATATGGCTGATGCCTATGATCCTACCGTAGCCGATTCGGTTAAAAATGAATTTAACAAATATTCGGATAATGAAGATTTGGTTAATTATTTTAAGGTGTGGTTTAAGCAGCTTAAAACTCATCCTGATTCATATGTTCAGGCATATTTGAATTTGCATTATTCGTGGTTTTCGTTCAAGTCTGTTGACAATTTCTCAGTTTATTCTGCACAAAGCAGAGGTTCTCTGAGAATGGACAGAGTCCTTCCTAAATGGAATGTTAAAGCGGGCGTTGCCTCGGGCGTAAGACTTGCAACTACCGCAACCGAAGCGTTTAAGTCAAATCCTGTTTCGGCTGCATTCGTTGAAATGGGTGCATATACTTGGCTGTATTTATTCTTATTGATATACGGTATTGCAAAGAGAAAAAAGAAGTCTTTGCTTGTAAACACTCTTATGTTTTCAAACTATTTGATTTGTTTTGTTTCTCCGGTCGCTTATATAAGATATGAGCTGCCTATGATTGCAGCTTGCACATTTGCATTCTTTGTAACAATGACAGAGAAAAGTGCCGAGAAATCAAGTAAACGAAATAAAAGAATAAAAAAGGAGAAAAATAATGGATAAAATTGCTGTATTAATTCCTTGCTATAATGAAGCTGTAACAATTAAAAAGGTTGTAGAGGATTTCAAAACTGCTTTACCTGAGGCTGTTATTTATGTTTATGATAACAACTCAAGCGACGACACCGTTAAAATTGCAAAAGAAGCAGGTGCTGTCGTAAGACACGAATACAAGCAGGGTAAAGGTAATGTTATCAGAAGAATGTTCAGAGAAATTGATGCTGAATGTTATATTATGACTGACGGTGACGATACCTATCCAAGCGAATCTGCACCCGAAATGGTAGATATGGTGCTTAATAAAGGCTGTGATATGGTTGTCGGGGACAGACTTTCTTCAACTTATTTTGAAGAAAACAAGAGACCTTTCCACAATTTCGGCAACGACATTGTTAGAAAAAGCATTAACTTCCTCTTTAAGAGTGAAATTAAAGACATTATGACAGGATACAGAGCTTTCTCTTATCAGTTTGTAAAAACATTTCCTGTGCTTTCTAAGGGTTTTGAAATTGAAACAGAAATGACAATTCACGCTGTTGATAAGAATATGTCTGTTGGTAATGTAATTATTCAGTATCGTGACAGACCGCAGGGAAGTGAATCAAAACTTAATACTGTTTCAGACGGAATTAAAGTTCTTCGCACTATTGCAAGACTCTTTAAGACTTATAAGCCGTTTCAGTTCTTTGGTTTAATTTCTTTAATTCTCTTAATAATAGCTGTTGCATTCTTTATTCCAATTTTAGTAACATACAGTAAAACGGGATTAGTACCGAAAATTCCAACCTTAATAAGTTGTGGTTTTGTTGCAGTTGTTGCCATTCAAAACTTCTTCTCCGGTACAATTTTACAGTCGCTCAGACAAAAAGAAAAGCAGGATTTTGAATTGAATCTGAATAATGTTTATAATGATTTTCAGAACCTCCTGAATAAATAATCGCTCATCACAGCATAGCGAAAATGAAAAACCGCAAGTGTAAATCTTGCGGTTTTTGTAATTCTTTTATATAGGAAACTCAATTTGAATAGTCGTGCCGACATCCTCAACGCTGTATAAATTAACAGTTGCATTGTGAACCTGTGCGATATGCTTTACTATTGCAAGTCCTAAGCCTGTTCCGCCTGTTTCCTTGCTCCTTGATTTATCAACTCTGAAAAAGCGTTCAAATATCCTTCCTTGATATTTTTTAGGTATTCCTATACCGGTGTCCTCTACTGTTAAAAATGCCTTGCTGTCGCTTACAGCGGTTGATATGGTGACTTCTCCGTTTTCTTTATTATACCTGATTGCATTGTCAATCAAATTGTATACAAGCTCTTCAAGCAGCGACGGATTTCCGTACACTCTGCAAGGGGAGCATTTTAGATTAAGCTCAACATTTTTTGTGCGTGCGTTCATTTCCAAAGCCTGTACGCAGCGCTCTGAAATGTCTGAAAGCTCAACGCTCTCAAATGCGTCATCGCTATCCATCTCGTCAAGCTGTGAAAGCTGAATTATATCTTCAGTCAAGCTTACAAGTCTCAATGCCTGTTTTCTGATTGTTCCTGCAAACGGCTTTACATCCTCGGGCTTTGCAATTCCGTTTTCAATCAGCTCCGCATATCCCGCAATGGAGGTTAGGGGAGTTTTAAGTTCGTGCGATACATTCGCTGTAAATTCTTTTCTCTGCTTATCAAGCTGTTTTTTACGCTCGTTTTGTTCCTTTACAGAATCTATGAAAGGTTGAAGCTCGTCGTAGGTCTTAAAGTTATCAATGTTATCAAGATTTTCACCAAGCTCCACAACAGGTTTAACAATGCTTTTTGTAATCACAAAGCTTAATGCAAGGGATACAAGCATTACAATCAGCATAATTATTGCTATATAAATAAGTGCCTTGTAAAAGGTGAAGTAAACGCTGTCACTTGATGACGCTATTCTCATAACATCTCCGCTTGAAAGCATTACAGCATAATAAAATGTGCTTTTATCAACGGTTGATGATTTTCTGATTACAGAGCCTTCGCCGTTCGTAAGTGCTTCTTTGAACTCAGGTCTGTCCGAGTGCGATTCCATTTTATTTGGGTTTTCAAGGCTGTCTGCAAGTACCTTTCCTGATTTGTCTATAAGCGTAATTCTTATGTTTTTTTCATTAAGATTTGATATAAATGAATAATCCTCATCGCTGTTCATTTGTGCTGCAACAATTTGAGCTGTTGATTTAAGGTTATCCTTTGCCTGCTGCTCATAATTTTTGTAGAACACAAATACTGTCAAAATGCTTGTAATTAACACAATGGTTAAGCCTAATGTCAGTATCTTTGAAAAGGTTTTATTAATCATATCAGTCACCTACCTTATAGCCTACATTCCTTATTGTTTTAATATGATTTCCTGCTGTCTTAATTTTCTTTCTCAGGGACTGAATATGAACATCGACCGTTCTGTTGCCTTGCTCAAAATCATATCCCCAAATTGCTTCCATAATTTTGTCTCGTGTGAGAACAATGCCCTTATTTATTATCAGAAGCTTTAATACCTCATATTCCTTGTATGTCAGCTCGACTTCCTCATCATCAACAAATACCTTGTGCTGAGCTTCATCAATCACTATGTTTTTGTAAACAAAAATCTGCTCTTTCTCAGCCTTTTGTGTTCTTCTGAGGACAGCCTTTACTCTGCTTACAAGCTCCATTACTCCAAATGGCTTTGTTATGTAATCATCTGCGCCCATATCAAGACCCTTTACCGCATCAATTTCGGTCGTTTTTGCAGTAACCATAATGACAGGTATGTCCTTATACGGTGTTGTAGCTCTGAGTTTTTTCAAAATATGTATTCCGTCCTCATCCGGAAGCATAATATCAAGCAGTATAAGAGCCGGGATTTTTTTATTAAGTGCATCAAAAAGCTCTCTGCCTCTTTCAAAGCCCTCAACACAGAATTCAGAATTCATCAAAGCATAGCTTTCAAGCTCCTTGATTGCTGTGTCGTCCTCAACAATATAAATCAATTTATTCATATTAGCTCACCTTATACTTTAGTAAATATTCTTCAAACAGCTCCATAAAGGATTTATTTGAACTGCTCTTAACGCTTTTCAAATAAGCGTGTGTTTGGTAACTGCCCTTAGACAGCTCTATTATGCAAACTGCTAAATTTGAGCAGTGGTCTGCTATTCTTTCATATGAATTGATTATATCAAAGAATATCATACCGTTTTCAATGGTACATTCATTGTTTTGCAATCTTTTTGCGTGCCTTGCTCTAAGTTCGTTTTTAAGATTATCAATAACCTGTTCCAAAGGCTCGATTTCTCTTGCTGCATCTATGTCATCGGCGATAAATGCACTGATTGATTTTTCAACTATTTCTTTTACTGCCTTTGCCATTACATTAAGCTCTGCATTTGCATCCTGAGTAAAATGTATATTTTTATCGTGCATTCTTCTTTTTATTTTAAGAATGTTTGTTCCGTAGTCGCCGATTCTCTCAAAGTTGCTGATTGAGTGACTCAGCTTTGAAAGCCTGATTGAATCGTAGTTGCTCAAATCCATTGAACTTATTTTTACAAGATAGGTTTCAAGCTCATCTTCGTATTTATCAAGCTGTTTTTCATTTTTACTTATTATCTCATCTTTATTATGCGAATATTTTTTAAGTATGTCAAGGCAAAGTTCTACATTTTCCTGGGCAAGAGTTCCCATTTTGTCGCATCTTTCCTTTACTTTATCCAAAGCATAAGAAGGGGACATAAGGAATTTTTCGTCGATGAGAGCTGTGTTTTTTTCTTTTTTTGATTCGGGA
Source organism: uncultured Oscillospiraceae bacterium (assembly GCA_900539165.1). GTDB lineage: Bacteria > Bacillota > Clostridia > Oscillospirales > Acutalibacteraceae > Eubacterium_R. Next base: position 25,552 of record UQAZ01000015.1, on the reverse strand, counting down.
ACGAGTACGCATGCAAGCTTTTCAATCTGTGTTGCAAACGGGAATAGTACAACAGTTGCAAATACATTAAATAATGTGTGAATTACCGCTATGCTTGCGGCATTTGCCGTTTCATTGTAAAACGAAAACTTGAAGATAGCGTTTAATCCGTAAAACAGAGCCATTGCAAGCGATACGCCTATCACATTAAATAACAGATGCACAACGGCAGTTCTCTTTGCATTTTTATTAGCACCGATTGATGATAAAATTGCTGTAATACAAGTTCCGATATTTTGACCTAAAATAATCGGAAATGCAGTTGATACGCTGATGCTTCCTGTTATCGCCAAAGCCTGCAAAATGCCGACAGAGGCTGACGAGGACTGAATTATAGCAGTTAATACCGCACCGAATAATACACCGAGCAAAGGATTTGAGAACATAGTAAGAATGCCTGTAAATTCTTTAACATCCTTTAACGGTTCAACAGCTGTCGTCATGGTCGTCATACCGAAAATTAATACGGTAAAGCCAAGAAGAATTGAGCCAACACTTTTAACCTTATCCTTTTTGCCAACCATAAACATTATTATACCTATAATAGCAAGTATTGGTGTAAATGATGTCGGCTTAAACATACTGATTAATATATTTGAGCTGTCTATATTGGTAAGTGATAAAATCCATCCGGTAATGGTTGTGCCTATGTTTGCACCCATTATGATACCAATTACTTGATGTAATCCCATAATACCGGAATTTACAAAACCCACAGCCATAACTGTAACAGCACTTGAGGATTGTATTATTGCAGTTATACCTGCGCCGAGAAGCACGCCCTTGATTCTGTTGTCTGTCATTTTTTCAAGAACGCTCTCAAATTTACCTCCGCCGATTTTTTCAAGACTTGAACCCATATAGCTCATCCCAAACAGGAACATCGCCAAACCGCCGACAAAAGTTAAAAAATCAAAAATAGTCATATATTATTCACCTCGGGTAAAATATATGACATTAAAATTCAACAAATATTCAGTTTATGTAAAATCTGTGTAAAATAAAAAATAAACCGTCAATAATGACGGTTTTCTTTCTTAATTACGCTCTTTCAACCTTACCTGAACGAAGGCATCTTGTGCAAACATATACTCTCTTAGGAGAGCCATTTACGATAGCCTTAACTCTTTTAATGTTAGGTTTCCAAGTTCTGTTTGATCTTCTGTGTGAGTGTGATACCTTAATACCGAAGGACATTTCCTTACCACAGTATTCACATTTAGCCATTTGCGAACACCTCCTTAAATATTTACAACGCATATATAGTAACAGAAAGTTACACAAAATGCAAGTATTTTTTTTAGTTTTTTCAAAAGAGTGTTAAAACAGCGTAATTTATGGTATATTTTTTCACTTTTTCTTGATTTATCATACTGTATTTAGTATAATTGATAGGTAATATTAATTAATATATAGGAGAAAAGCTATGGCTGCTGATAAGAAAATGAGCGATAAAAAAACTGCTCTTGAATCTGCATTAAAGCAGATTGAAAAACAATACGGTCAAGGGGCTATAATGCGTTTGGGCGAAAATTCTGCCCTAAAGGTTGACGCTGTTTCCACCGGCTCTTTGACATTAGACCTTGCAACAGGTATCGGAGGACTTCCAAAGGGAAGAATCATCGAAATATACGGCCCTGAATCATCAGGTAAAACAACTCTTGCACTTCATTGCGTAGCAGAGGCACAAAAGCAGGGCGGAGAAGCTGCGTTTATTGACGCAGAGCATGCACTCGACCCTACATACGCTAAGGCACTCGGAGTAGATGTTGATTCGCTTCTTGTTGCTCAGCCTGATAACGGTGAGCAGGCTCTTGAAATTACAGAGCAGCTTGTAAGAAGCGGTGCCATTGATATTATTGTTGTTGACTCGGTTGCGGCTCTTGTACCACGCTCAGAGATTGAGGGCGATATGGGCGATTCTCATGTCGGTTTGCATGCAAGACTTATGTCACAGGCTTTGCGTAAACTTACAGGTGCCATCAATAAATCAAACTGTATTATAATCTTTATTAATCAGCTTCGTGAGAAGGTTGGAGTTATTTACGGCAACCCTGAGGTTACAACGGGCGGTCGTGCGCTTAAATTCTACTCCTCAATGCGAATTGATGTAAGAAAGATTGAACAGCTTAAAGCTCCGGGTAACGAGTTTATCGGTTCGAGAACAAGAGCAAAGATTGTTAAAAATAAGGTTGCACCTCCGTTTAAGACTGCCGAATTTGACATTCTTTACGGAACAGGAATTGACAAAGTCGGTGAAATTGCAGATATGTCTGTTATGCTCGGAATTGTAAATAAAAGCGGTTCTTGGTTTACCTATGGCGATGAGAGATTTCAGGGCAAGGATAAGTTAAAGGATTTGATTAAAAACAATCCTGATGTTCAGGCAACTCTTGAAAAGCAGATTAAGGAAATGCTTGCTTCTCAAAACAACGAGGAAACAGAACAGGCTCCTGAAGCTCCCGTAAAGCCTGCCGTAACCCAAACCAGAGCTGCCGCAAGAGCAAAACTTGATATAGCAATAGACGACGAAGACTGATGAAAATTTCTCATACAAAGGGAAGAGGTAAAAAAATACATCTTCTGATTGATGACGAATATAAAATCACTACGGATATTGATTTTTGGGCAGAAAATTATTATAAAGACGGTCAGGAAATCACCGATGACGAATGGCAGGAGCTTTGTGATAAAATCCACTACAAAAAAGCATTAGATAAATGCTATGATTTGTTGTCAAGGAGAGACCATTCGGTTAAGGAACTCAGAACTAAGCTTTTGAGAACAGTTGACGAGAGAAATACCGACAGGGCGATTGATAAAATGCTCGAATACGGTTATCTTGACGATGAAAAATATGCCGTAAATTTAGTAAAATATCTTTCTCAGTCGAGAAAAATGTCCTCATCATTTATAAAACAGGAAATGTATAAAAGAGGTATAGCACCCGAAATCATTGCCAACACTCTTGAGGACGCCGAAATTGACAACACTGATGCTTTGGTAGAATTGCTTTTATCAAAGTATGTCAGAAAACTTGAGGCTGATGACGGATATAAAAAAGTCACCGCTTCGCTTATGCGAAAAGGATTTTCTTATTCGGATATAAAGAAGGCCTTTAATAGAATAGAAAACGGAGAATACTGATTAATGATAAGCAAAAAGGTTGGTATGATTTCACTCGGCTGTCCTAAAAATCAAGTGGACGGTGAAGCACTCCTCGCAAAATTGAATAATGCGGGATATGAAATTGTAACCGATATTGAAGCCTCGGATGTTATGATTATTAACACCTGCGGCTTTATTGAGGAGGCAAAGCGAGAAGCTATTGATGCTATTCTTGAGGTTGCCGAATATAAAAACGCAGGATTGATTTCTGCAATAGTTGTTACCGGTTGTCTTGCCGAAAGGTATCAGGACGAAATAATTAAAGAAATGCCCGAGGTGGACGCTGTTCTTGGAATTGGGGCTAACAGCGATATTGTTAAGGTTTGCGATAAAGCACTTTGCGGAATTACAACTACATCATTTCCTAATAAATGCTATCTTTCGCTTGATGATGAAAGAATGGTGTCAACTCCGTCTCATTGGGCTTATTTGAAGATTGCAGAGGGCTGTGACAACAGATGTGCTTATTGTGCAATACCGGGTATCAGAGGTGCGTTTCGTTCAAGAACTATGGAATCTGTTACTGCTGAAGCAAAAAAACTTGCCGCTGACGGAGTAAAGGAACTTATTTTAGTTGCTCAAGATACAACGAGATACGGTGAGGACTTGTATGGAAAATACAGCCTTGATACGCTTCTTGAAAATCTTGTGAAAATTGACGGTATAGAATGGATAAGATTGTTCTATTGCTACCCTCAGAGAATTACAGACAGCTTGATTGATGTAATAGCAAGAGAGGAAAAAATCTGTAATTATATTGATATTCCGTTGCAGCATTCCGATAAAACAGTATTAAGAAATATGAACAGGGTCGGAACAGGTGAGGATTATAAAGCTCTTTTATCTAAAATGAGAACTGAAATTCCAAATCTTGCTCTTCGCACAACCTTTATGGTCGGATTTCCGGGAGAGACCGACAGGCAGTTTGAGAATTTGTGCGAATTTGTAAATGATGTTCAATTCGATAAAATGGGGTGCTTTACTTTTTCACCTGAAGAGGATACTCCTGCATATGATATGGAGCGTCAAATCGACGAGGATGTAAAAAAACGCAGACAGGAAGTATTAATGAACAGTCAATATACCATAACCGAAAGACTTAACAGGCAAAGGGTAGGGAAGACATATAAGGTTATTATTGACGGTTTTGACGGTGAAAAATATGTAGGCCGTTCCTATATGGATTCACCTGAAATTGACAGCGGTATAATTTTTGAATCAAATAAGGAATTAAAAATCGGAGAATTTGTCAATGTTAAAATTACTGACTTTGATGGATACGATTTGATTGGAGAGGCGATTGTATAATGAATTTACCTAATAAAATCACTGTTTTTAGATTTCTTTGCATTCCGTTACTTTGGATGTTTGCACTATGCCAATTCAGATACCATTGGGTTGGTGCTTTGTTGGTTTACTTTATTGCTTGTATGAGCGACACCGTTGACGGTTGCATTGCAAGGAAAAGAAAACTTGTTACTGATTTTGGTAAGCTTATGGACCCGCTATCTGATAAGGCGCTCGTGCTTGCCGCTTTTCTTATTCAGATTAACCTCGGAGTAAGGACAGATTTGGTTATTATGATTATGATGGCAAGGGAATTCCTCGTTGCGGGAATGAGAATGGCAGCGACTGTTGAGGGTGAAGTAATTGCGGCAAATGTATTCGGTAAAGCAAAAACCTTTATTCAAATGTCAACAACAGGTATGACATTCCTTATTTTAGCGATACTTGAAAAAGATCAGGAAATCATAATTGCCACTAACGGTTTTAATGCACCGCAATGGTTAAATATTTATTGTACAATAGCATTTTGGATTGCGGCTGTTGTAACACTTTTAAGCGGTGTAAAGTACGCTATTGACGGTTGGCATTTCATAAAAACAAAATAAGTATTGCATTTTTTCTTAAAATGAATATAATGTACTTAAAGACATTGATTGGGAGAAGTAACTCTTTTGATTTATTCAGAGAGCAGGCGGTTGGTGAAAGCCTGTATAAATCTTCTTGTGAAATGCACCCATGAGTCGCACGGAGGAATTAAGTATTCCGTGACGGATGCTCCGTTATCGGCGAGGCTATGTAGGTAGTCAGAGTATAAATCAGAGTGGAACCGCAGTTATACTGCCTCTGTCGTTTTGACGGAGGCAGTTTATTTTTTTGAAAGGTGATTTTAATGTTTAAGCAATATAAAGAGGACATTCAAAGTTTTATCGACCATGATCCGGCGGCAGGCAATCCGCTTGAAATCATTTTACTTTACCCGGGTTTTAAGGCTTTGAGGTCACACAAGAGAGCTAATTGGTTTTTAAGACACAATATGCCTTTTATAGCAAGAGCAATAAGCCAAAGATCTGCTCACAAAACCGGAATTGAAATTCATCCGGGTGCAACTATCGGCAGGAGAGTTGTAATAGATCACGGAACAGGCATCGTGATAGGCGAAACAGCCGAAATAGGCGATGATGTAATGATTTACCAGGGCGTAACCCTTGGTGGTACAGGTAAGGATATCGGAAAAAGACACCCAACCATTGAAAGCGGTGTAATGATTGGCGCCGGTGCAAAGGTACTCGGTCCTATAACAATCGGCAAAAATGCAAAAGTTGCGGCAGGTGCTGTTGTAGTAAGAGATGTAGAGCCTAACTGTACGGTAGTAGGCGTGCCGGGTGAAGTTGTTAAAATTGACGGGGTAAGAGTTGATGACCTTGACCAAATCAACATTCCCGACCCTGTAATGAACGCAATAAGAGAAAACGAAGCTAAAATTAAAAAATTACAGCAGGATATAAATGAATTAAAGGAGATGCAAAAATGAGAGTTTTTAACACAATGAGCAGAAGAAAAGAGGAGTTTGTTCCGCTCGATAATAATGAAGTAAAAATTTATGCCTGCGGTCCGACGGTATATAACTATATTCATATAGGAAACGCAAGACCGCTTTGCGTATTTGATGTTTTGAGAAGATACCTTGAATACAGAGGCTACAATGTAAAGTTTGTTCAAAACTTTACAGATGTAGATGATAAGATTATTAAGAGAGCCAATGAGGAAGGTTTAACCTTTGAAGAGGTATCTAAGAAGTATATCGAGGAGTTTTGGACTGATGCACACGGCTTAAACTTCAAGGATGCAACTGTTCATCCAAAGGCTACCGAAAACATTGACGAAATCATTGATATTATTAAAACTCTTGAAGAAAAAGGTTATGCATACGCTGTTGACGGTGATGTTTATTACAGAACATTGAAGTTTGACGGTTACGGAAAGCTTTCACATCAGCCTATTGAGGATTTACAATCAGGTGCAAGAATTGCTATCGGTGAGAAAAAGGAAAATCCTCTTGATTTTGCACTTTGGAAAGCTGCCAAAGAGGGCGAACCGTATTGGGACTCACCTTGGGGCAAAGGCAGACCGGGATGGCATATTGAATGTTCTGCTATGAACAGAAGATACCTTGGCAAGTCTATCGACATTCATTGCGGCGGTAAAGATTTGGTGTTCCCGCACCACGAAAATGAAATTGCACAGTCAGAGGCTGCAAACGACGCACCGTTTGCTAAGTATTGGATGCACAACGGTTATATTAATGTAGATAATGTTAAAATGAGTAAATCGCTCGGTAACTTTAAGACTGTTCGTGAAATCGCCAATGTTTATGGCTATGAAGTTATCAGATATTTTCTTATTTCATCACATTATCGTTCACCGATTAATTACAGCATTGATATTATTGAGCAATGCAAGTCGGCTCTTGAAAGACTTTATACCTGCCGTGACAGTTTAGACTTTGCTATTAAAAACGCAAGTTCAGACATTGCAGACGATGAGAAAATTTTTACTTTAGTTGCATCTGCAAAGGATAAATTCATCACTGCAATGGATGATGACCTTAATACTGCCGATGGCATAGCTGCCATTTTTGATTTGGTAAGCACAATTAATACCGAGATTATAAACAAAGAGGTTTCTCTTAATGTTTGCAAAAAGGCAGCCGAAATGTTTGATGAACTTACAGGTGTTCTCGGCTTGGTTTATAATAGAAAGTCTAATGATATTGACGACGAAATTGAAAAGCTTATCGAGCAGAGACAAGAGGCAAGAGCAAACAAGGATTGGGCTACTGCCGACAAAATTCGTGACGAACTTAAAGCAAGAGGCATCATTCTAAAAGATACTCCACAGGGTGTGACCTGGGTGAAAGAATAATGGTAGACAGAGTTAAATTTAAGAATACGGATGTTTCAAGGCTTGGTCTTGGCACAATGAGACTGCCTTGTAAAACTCTTCTTAAAAGGGAAGCGAACCCTTTAATCGACTATACCAAAGGTCAACAGCTTGTTGAAATGGCATACCAAAACGGTGTTAATTATTTTGACACTGCCTATATGTATCATCAGGGCAAGAGCGAAAAGTTTATCGGTACCGCGTTAAAAAAATATCAGAGAAACACATATTTTTTAGCGGATAAACTGCCTATTTGGTTGTGTAAATCGCCAAAGGATATGCAAAAAATATTTGACAAGCAGCTTGAAAAAACAGGCGTTGACTGTTTTGATTTTTATCTGTTACATTCATTGGATAAAGAAAATTTTGAAAAATGTGAGCAATACAAAGCTTATGATTTTTTAAAGGAAAAGCAGGCACAGGGTTTAGTTAAAAATATCGGATTTTCGTTTCACGGTACAATTAACGATCTAAAAAAAATTATTGCTTCGCACGATTGGGATTTTGCTCAGATTCAGATGAACTACCTTGATTGGGGCAATCAGGACGCAAAAACTCAATACGAGCTTTTAACTCAGGCAGGCATTCCCATTATTGTAATGGAACCCGTCCGAGGCGGAAAGCTTGCAAACGATGTTCCCAAAAAAGCTGTCGAGCAAATGAAAAATCATTCTCCTCAAAACAGCATTGCGTCGTGGGCAATTAAATTTGTTGCGAGCCATAAAAATGTTATTATAATTCTCAGCGGTATGAATTCAACCGAACAGATGCAAGATAATTTGAATACTCTTACCGATTTTCAGCCAATGAATGATGTAGAGCTTCAAATCTGTAAAAACACAGCGGATTTAATTAACAAATCAGATATTACACCTTGCACCGGTTGCGATTATTGCGCAGATTGCCCCAAAGACGTAAAAATAAGTACAATTTTCAGTGTTTATAATAGATACAAAAACAGTGAGCTTTCCCTTGACGAAAGCAAGGAAGAGTATCAAAAAATTGATGTTAATGCAAATGAGTGCGTTTCGTGCGGAAAATGCAAATCTCATTGTCCTCAAAGCATTGATATACCTAAAATGCTATCGAAAATTAAGGATATTTATAACTAAATTAATAAGATTTTTATTGTTTATAAGGAGAATTATAAATGGAATCTCTATTTGCACTTTTATTTGTATCAGCACTTATTTTTCTCATTGGGTTTGTGCCTATTTTCTTTATTGTTGCCATAATTAAAAATGTATATTATAACAAGTTAAATAAGCGCAATAAACAACATTATTCTAATAATCTTAATAAACGAAATGTTGCTCCACAAGTTAAAACCGAAGAAGAACATAGAAGAGAATTAAAGCAAATCTATCCAAATACAACATTTTCTTGGGAAAATCCGGAAATAATGTATTATGATGACAAACAAAACGATCAAAACGCAAATGTGCCTACCTATGCAAAGAAGAGTTTATTATCTCAATACGAAACAAAACTATATAATATTTTGCTTGAATTAATAAACTGCCCTGATTTTTCAAACTTAACTATTATATCAAAGATAAGGTTAGCAGACTTAATAGAATCAAATAATAAATATAGTTATTCTGATTTTAATAAAATTAAGAGTAAACATATTGATTTTGCATTATGTGACAAACATACACTTATGCCGTTGTTATTGATTGAATTAGATGATAATTCACACAATCAATATGAAAGAAGACAGCGTGATGATTTTGTAAATCAATCGTTAGTACAATCAGGATATAAAGTTTTGCGTATTAAAAATATAGATAAAGAAAGAATTAAAATGCAGTTATATGAAATAATTAACAGTAATTTACCCGGTGTATTTTATATATGAAAAAGGCTTTGGATTTTTCCAAAGCCTTTAATAATTATATAATGCTTATTAATCAAGCAGGTCACTCATTTGGTACATTCCAACACCCTTGCCGTTCATAAATACTGCAGCATTAACTGCGCCGACAGCAAAAATTTCCTTTGATCTGGCTGAATGAGAAAGAGTAATGATTTCATCTCTGCCTGCAAACATAATTTCGTGTTCGCCTACGATAGTTCCGCCTCTTACTGCGTGAATACCGATTTCATTCTTTGTTCTCTTCTCACGCTTTGAGTGACGGTCGTACTCATATTTCATCTTATTGTCTAATTCTTCATTGATTGCGTCAGCTAACATAAGAGCAGTTCCTGACGGAGCGTCAATCTTTTGATTATGGTGTTTTTCGATAATTTCAATATCAAAATCAGCACCGAGAACATTAACAGCTTTTTTAGCAAGACTTGCAAGAAGATTTACCCCAAGGCTGTAATTATATGTGAAAAAGATTGGACATTGCTCTGAAGCAGTTTCAATTTGCTTCTTTTGACAGGAATCAAAACCTGTTGTAGCAATAATCAGCGGAGTTTTAGTATTTTTGCCATATTCAAGCATTGAATCAAGTAGTGCCGGATTAGAAAAATCTATGACCGCATCCGCCTTTTCATTTACATCAAGTATTGATGCATAAACAGGGAAATCGCAGTCGCCGGTATCCCTAATGTCTACACCGGCTACAATTCTGCAATCATCTCTGCCGTCTACAATGCTTTGGATTACATGACCCATTTTACCGCAGCATCCGTTTAATATAATATCTGTCATTTTAACTTCCTCTTGATTACTTAATCAAACCGTATCTCTGCATAACATCCTTAACATATGCGGTATGCTCATCACTCATTTCGCAAAGAGGCATCTTGCAAGGCCCTGCGTTCCAACCCATCATATTTACGGCTGCTTTTACAGGAATAGGGTTTACTTCTACGAACATTGCATTGGCAAGCTCAAGATATTTAGCCATCATTTCGGTACACTTGTTAGCATCACCGTCAAGATAAGCCTGTACCATATCGTGAGTCTCTCGTGGGCAAATGTTTGAAAGAACTGAGATAACGCCCTTACCGCCGCAAGCCATAACAGCAGGAATCTGGTCGTCGTTACCACTCCAGATATTAAGATCGTCACCGCAAAGCGCACGAACCTTCATAACCTGACTGATATTGCCTGATGCTTCCTTAACGCCGTTTACTCTCGGAAGCTTAGAAAGCTCTTTGAGAGTTTCAGGAGTGATGTTTACACCTGTTCTTGACGGTACATTGTAAAGAATCAACGGAACATTAGTAGCTTCGTGATACATTGTATAGTGCTTAATAAGTCCCTTTTGAGTACATTTGTTATAATAAGGGGTAACAAGCAAGAGTGCATCAACACCGTATTCGCAAGCTTTAACAGCAAGGTCAAGTCCGCATTCGGTATTGTTTGAGCCGGCACCTGCGATAACAGGTACTCTGCCGTTTACATACTCAACGCAGAACTTGATTGCTTCAAGGTGATGAACTGTTTTAAGTGTTGAACTTTCACCCGTTGTACCGCAGATTACAATAGCGTCTGTGCCGTTATCAATCTGCCAATCAATAAATCTCTTAAATTCGTCATAATTAATGCTGAAATCATCATTCATAGGAGTGATGATAGCAACAGCGGATCCCGTAAATACCGGATTCTTCATTTCAAAAATCTCCTTCAATTAATCAAGATAGCCTTCAGCTGCAAGAAGCTCTGCAAGCAATACAGCACCGCCTGCTGCGCCTCTGAGTGTGTTATGTGAAAGGCAAACAAACTTATACTGATACTGAGTATCCTCTCTAAGTCTGCCGATAGAAATTGCCATACCGTTTTCAAGCATACGCTCTGAATGAATTTGAGGTCTGTCGTCCTCTGTAAAGTAGTTAAGGAACTGCTTTGGAGCTGACGGAAGATTGAGTTCCTGAGCTCTGCCCTTAAAACCTGCCCAAATATCAATCATTTCTTCCTTAGTAGGCTGCTTCTCAAAGTTTACAAATACTGCACCGAGGTGACCGTTTGATACAGGTACACGGATACACTGTGCAGTAAAGTTAGGTTTGTCAGCCTTGACGATTTTGTCGCCTTCGATTTTACCCCAAATTTTAAGAGGCTCCTGCTCGCTCTTTTCTTCCTCGCCGCCAATGTAAGGAATAACATTATCAATCATTTCCGGCCAAGTTTCAAAGGTTTTGCCTGCACCTGAAATAGCCTGATATGTGCAAACCAATACATCCTTTACACCAAACTTCTCGTGGAGAGGGTAAAGTGCAGGAACATATGACTGAAGTGAGCAGTTTGATTTAACTGCGATAAAGCCACGCTTTGTGCCTAAACGCTTACGCTGAGCAGGAATGATATTGATATGCTCTGCATTAAGCTCAGGAACAACCATAGGTACATCATCGGTAAATCTGTGAGCCGAGTTGTTAGAAACAACAGGGCATTCGTGCTTTGCATACTCTTCCTCAAGAGCCTTGATTTCGTCCTTCTTCATATTTACTGCACAGAATACGAAATCTACCATTGAGGTGATTTTTTCGATGTCACCGGTTGCATCCATAACTACCATTTCTTTATATTTATCCGCAAGAGGTGTGTCCATACACCATTTATTACCAATAACCTCGCCGTACGGCTTGCCTGCGCTTCTTGATGAAGCCGCAAGAACGGTAACATTAAACCAAGGATGATTTTCGAGCAAGGTCATAAATCTTTGACCAACCATACCCGTAGCACCAACGATGCCGACATTAAACTTTTTCATAAATATTTTCTCCTTAGAACTTGTAATATTTTATGTTTTGCAATATAATATACGAAGTGCTTAGCGCTTCATATAATTTAGTATATATAATATCACTAATTATATATAGTTGTCAATTAATAATTTACAATAATTCGGAGATTATAATGAAAACATCTGACTTTTACTATGATTTACCCCAAGAGCTTATCGCTCAGACGCCTGTTGAGCCGAGAGACTCGTCAAGATTGATGGTTATTGATAAGAACACGGGAGAAACTTCGCATAGAATATTTAGGGATTTAACAGATTATTTAAGAGCAGGCGACTGTCTTATTCTAAATGACACCCGTGTAATTCCTGCAAGAATATACGGTGTAAAAAAGGAAACAGGTGCCGTTGTTGAGTTTCTGCTGCTAAAGCAAAACGAGAATAATGTTTGGGAATGTCTTTGTAAGCCGGGAAAAAGAGCAAAAATCGGTACTCATTTTGAGTTTGGCGAGGGATTGGTGGATTGCGAGGTAATCGAAATCACCGAGGACGGCAACAGAAAAATTCGTTTTAACTGTGACTCTAAGGAAATATATACGATTTTGGATAAAATAGGCAAAATGCCCCTTCCTCCTTATATTACACAGGAACTCAAAAACGGTGAAAGATACCAAACCGTTTATTCCCGTGAACTCGGCTCAGCGGCTGCACCTACCGCCGGACTGCATTTCACCAAAGAGATGCTTGAAAAGATTAAAGCTATGGGCGTCAATATAGGATATGTTACTTTACATGTCGGTCTTGGAACATTCAGACCGGTTAAGGTTGACGATGTGACAAAACATAAAATGCACACCGAACACTATCATATCAGTAAAGAAACAGCCGACCTTATTAATGAAACCAAGAAAAACGGCGGCAGGGTAATAAGCGTAGGAACTACAAGTACAAGAACACTTGAATCTGTTGCTACCAAAAACGGATGTATATGTGAGGATGAGGACGACACCTCAATATTTATTTATCCTGGTTATGAATTTAAGTGTATCGACGGTTTGGTTACTAATTTCCATTTGCCAGAAAGCACACTTATAATGCTTATTTCTGCATTTGCAGGATATGACAATGTTATGAACGCATACAAAATTGCCGTTAAAGAAAAATACAGATTCTTTTCGTTCGGTGATGCGTGCTTATTTATTGACACAAAATAGGAGAAACTATGGCATATAAACTGTTAAAAAAAGAAGGAAATGCAAGACGAGGTGAATTTGAAACCGTACACGGTACGGTACAAACTCCATGTTTTATGAATGTTGCTACCGTGGCAGCGATTAAAGGCGGTCTTTCGACTGTTGACTTAAAAGAAGTCGGCGCACAGGTAATGCTTTGCAATACATATCATCTTCATGTAAGACCCGGTGATGACAGGGTTGCACAGCTCGGAGGACTGCATAAATTTACAAATTGGGACAGACCGATTCTTACGGATTCGGGCGGATTTCAGGTCTTTTCACTTGCTAAGCTTAATAAAATAACCGAAGAGGGTGTTACTTTCAATTCTCATATTGACGGAAGAAAAATATTTATGGGACCTGAGGAAAGTATGCGTATTCAGTCAAATTTAGGCAGTACCATTGCAATGGCTTTTGATGAATGTGTAGAAAACCCTGCTAAATATGAGTATTCAAAAGCTTCTTGCCAAAGAACTCTCAGATGGCTTGAGCGTTCAAAAAAAGAAATGGACAGACTTAACTCGTTGCCTGAAACGATTAATAAAAATCAAATGCTTTTCGGTATTAATCAGGGTTGCACCTTCGACGATTTAAGAGTGGAGCATATGAAAGAAATTGCAAAGCTTGATTTAGACGGATACGCTATCGGCGGACTTGCCGTAGGTGAGCCTAAGGAAGATATGTATCGTATTATTTCCGCTGTTACTCCTTTTGCGCCCGAAAACAAGCCAAGATATTTAATGGGAGTAGGAACTCCGGGAAATATTATCGAAGGCGTCAGCAGGGGAGTAGACCTTTTTGACTGCGTTATGCCTGCGAGAAATGCGAGACACGGACAGTTATTTACTAAAAAAGGCGTAATAAATATAAACAATGCCAAGTATATTCTTGACGATCACCCTATTGACGAGGAATGCAACTGTCCGACCTGTAAGAATTTCTCAAGAGCTTATGTAAGACACTTACTAAAAGCAGGTGAAATGCTCGGTATGAGACTTGCAGTAATGCACAATCTTTATTTTTACAACAATCTTATGAGTGAAATTAGAGAAAACATAGAAAACAACAGCTTTGGTGATTATAAAAATGAATATTGTGTAAAACTTGATACAAGAATATAAATTTAACTTGCAATTAGTTACTATGTATTATATAATAAAATGAATTTAATTTAAGGAGAAAAAATATGGATTTTATCTTAATGTTTAACCAAACAATGGATGCTACCGGCGGAAAAGGCGGTACCGTTCAATACATTATTCTTATGCTTCTTTTGTTTGCTACAATGTACTTTATGATGATCAGACCTCAGAAGAAGCGTCAAAAGGAAGAACAGGAAATGCGTTCTTCTCTTGAAATCGGTGACGAAATCGTTACAATCGGCGGAATCGTAGGCAGAGTTGTAACAATTCGTGAAGAGGATCTTATCATCGAAACAGGTGCCGACAGAAACAAGATGAAGATTCAGCGTTGGGCTGTTAATACCAATATTACAAAGACCGAGCAGCACAAAAAAGAAGTTGAAAAGGCAAGAGAAGCTGCTGCTCAGAAAAAGAACGAGAAGAAAAACAAAGATAAAAAAGACTAACTGTCTGTAATAAAAAGCAAACCCCTCGAATATCCTTTAATGGATAGATCGGGGGATTTTTTTATGAAAAAAATTATTAAAAGCAATAATATACTTACAAAATTTGCAGTAAAATCAGTTTTATCGTCAATACTTCTGACCACGGCATTACTGCTCCTTTTTTCAAAAATAATTCTATGCCTTGATTTAGATATTGTTTACTATAATGTATTTTCAATAACGACAATTTTTATTGTGTCGCTTCTTACGCCTATAATCTCAGTTGGCAAAATCAACAATAATATTTTTATGATGTCGATACTGTCAAACAGCCTGTTGATAATATTAACTATAATAAATGCTTTTTCTATTAAGAATATTATATTTACCGTATTAGAAATCGTTACCATTATATTTGCTTCATTACTTTCATCATTGATAATTAAAAAGAATAAATCCGGATTTAAGGTGTAAAAATGGAAAATAAGAAAGTAAAAAATGAAATTGATATTGCAAAAATTATCTCTGAAAATAAGCAGTTTATAATTATTGTGATTATATATATCGTCGGTCTGCTTTCGGGAACTTTAATATATAAGAGCCTTAATACTGATGCAATCAAGGAGGTACTTGATAAGCTTGTTATTTCAGAAAACATAAGCTTCGTAAACATTTTTTTGCAAAAACTTATAGTGTATCTTTGTGTTTATATTTTAACCATAGTCTTTGCGCTTAGCGTAATTGGTTATCCAACTATAAATATTATTCCGTTTTTATGCGGATTTGAGGTTAGCATTAAGCTTTCGTATTATTACAATTTGTATAATGTTAAGGGGATAGGTTATTCGCTTTTACTTAACGCTCCTGAAATTTCCGCATTTATTTTAGTAATGATTTTTGCTATTAACAAAGCAGGGGAGTTGAGCAAAAAAATCTTTCAAGCAACATTTAAGCAAAATTTTGATGAGATAGAGTCTGCAAAATCCTGCTTTAAGAATTTTATAATATACGGTGCTGCGGTTGTAATTGTCGCAGTAATGAACAGCGCAATAGAATTTTTCCTAAACTCAGTTGTTTCGATTTAGAAATTTGATTTATTGTTTGCTAACGGATTCATATCTGTTGCTTGCTTAGCGGCATCACTTTGGATGTGGGTATAAATTTCTGTTGTGCCGAGATTTTCGTGTCCGAGTATTTCTTTTAATACAAGTAAATCTGCGTTACCGTATTGGTACATTAGGGTTGCCGCAGTATGCCTGAGCTTATGCACGGACAAGCCTCTGCCGCCCAATCCGGCTTTTTCTAAATACTTTTCAACCATAATTTGTACGGTTCTTTGATTAATTCGTTGGTATCTCGAACTCAAAAATAACGCTCTGTCTTTAACCTTATCGTTCGGTCGAACTTTCATATAATCGGTAATTGCATCAACGCATGCTTGATTAAGGTAAACGGTGCGTTGTTTGTTTCCTTTACCGGTAATTACAAGAGTTCCGTCCGATTTTATGTCTGTATAATCAATAGAAACAAGCTCTGCAAGTCTCATTCCGCAATTCAAAAACAGGGTAATTATAGCAAAATCTCGTTCTTTATTTGGTCCGTTTATTACAGATAGTAATTTTTCTGATTCTTCAAGAGTGAGATACTTTGGAAGTGCTTTTCTAACTTTTGGTGCTTCAAGATTTTTCATCGGATTGTTTTGCAGAAGTCCCAAATTATCAGTCAAATATGCAAAAAATCGTCGTATTGAAATAACTCGTCTGGCTCTGGTCGTTTCATTGTTGTGACGAATGTTTTTGCAGTAAATCAGAAAAGAGTATGCGTCATTAAGAGTTATTGTTTTAATCACATCTAAATCAATAACTCTTAAATCTATTTCATCATCCTCGGCGTCTTTTAGACAAAGTCCTTTTTCTCTGCAAATATATCTGAAAAAGGTTCGCAAATCTCCTGCGTATTCCATAACAGAAAGAGTGCTGTGTCCCTTAATAGCTTCAATATAGATTAAGTAATCCTGAACAAGTTGCGGAAGCTTTGATATATCCTCTCGTTTCATTTCAAACACCTCAGTTCCCAATTTCGCAAAACTTTTGCCATATACATATTATAATAGCAAAGGGAAGCAAATAAATCAATGCTTTGTTCCAAAAAAATATTTCTATCGTCTCCGGAGAAGAGTTAAATTTATTCAATCGAATTAATAAAGTGATAGAGTATAAAAATAATTAGATTATTAAGTAGAATACATTATATATAAAATCGTAAAGTATACAAACCCTTATAAACGCTTGTTCACAAAGTAAAAAGTAAGGTTGTTCTAAGTTGTAGATTATAAATTTAAAATGTTATTGCTTAATTCATTAGTGAGTTATAGCGATTATATATCTAATTGTATTATGCATTTGGATGCGTAAATTTGAGCGTTTCCACACCAAATGCCCCGTTTTCCACATTTCACACTCCCCTATATTTCGCAAAATATTAATTTTGCGAAATTAGAACAAAAAAGAAAAGAGGGTGTTACCCCTCTTTTTCCCTGTTAAATGGCGGAATATTTAGAAGCCTGAACACTTCAAGCATAGTTTCGTTAAACATTTTTTTGCGTACAATACTTATAATACTTTCAAGGTGGTCTATTTCGTCAGCTTTCCTGATTAAATATCTATCGGCATATGTAACATAATCATCATTAAGCCGTAAGTCCTTATTTACATAATACGCATAAAGCTTAGTTTTCTCTTTTTCAGTCATTTCAAAAATCCCCTTTTGTTTTATTATTCATTAGTAAATAACAACTATCCATAGCATTCATAACATCACGCTCAACATCACGCTTACGCGATAATCTACGAGAAGCCGGGACAAGCTTACCGCCGTTATTATATTCGTTATCATCAACCCAAGTATCAGATTCAAATCCCGCAGCGGAAAGATTTTTAACAACTCTTAATGTATCATAGGCATCATAAAGCTCTTGACTATGTACAAAACAGTAATAACCTAATGTTTTCTTTTTAATAACATCACCCTCAGCGCTCATTATAGGTCTCCAGCGTTTTACAACTGTAAAGCAACCTAAAAATGTATGACAGGCTCTGACTTCGGTACAATGCTTACGGATAGGCTTTGAAACATCCATAAAGAAATGAGCAGACATAATAATTACACGCTTATTCTTACGGTTCTGCGTAACGGTAGCCAACATTCGCGGCGGAAAGTTTTTTGACATTGACGAGCTGAACCAATTCTGGCATTCATCAATAGCACATATAATACCTTTTTTACCATTATTATAATCAACCAAATCACGCCACGATTCAATAGGAGCGTCCTCATATTTATAACCATAATTAGTATTAACTCGACAACTTGGATATAAATACTGCATATCCATTAAATACTTAGTTTCTGCTATCGTCTTTCCCTGCCCCTGAGCGCCAGTAAACATAATAATTCCGTGTTCTCTGAATTCACCTATATCCTTATTGTAATAATTTTTCCAAAACTGTTTAGGAAGCAAAACAAAAAGCTTAGTAAAAATAGATACATCAGCCTTAGGATTTATATGAGCTATAACTTTCCTCTGAGCAGTTCCTGATTTCTTTTTATTAACATATGCAATTAAAAAAGCAACAGAAAAAACAATGAAAACAGGAATTAAAACATACAAGCAAGGTTTCAGAAGCACCCAAAAGCATTTGAATAAAGACTTAAATAAAATATTAAACATTGTAAAAAACTCCTTTCAAAGCTACTCTGAGCCTTTTTAGGCTCGCCAAGCGAGCCATAAAAAGGCAAATCTTAGAGTAGCGGAATGACAGACCATAACATTTTGAAAAACGAAACAACCAAGCGCCATACATAAGTTAAAACAATAATACCGAAACAAGTTAAAATAGGCTGCATAGGAATAAAAAAACTTATAAATCCAACAGCTTCACCTAAAACATCAAATCCCTGAAGAATGGCAGCAACATCAATATGTGTTCCCTCAAAAACTTGAACAATAAATTCAATCAACTGAATAATTAACATATCACACCTCTTCCCATTTAGAACCATTATAAATAGAAATTTGTTCCTTAGGAAAATTAAATTCAACATCAAGATTTTCTTCTTTGACATAATTCATAAAATCTCGATTTTCTTCAAAATTATTAAAGCCACTATAAACAACACCAGAGCCTTGAATAATCTCAGGAAGTCGCTTAAAAAATGCAAGAGCAAAACCTAAATATATAAAAGCTCCGACAACAACATCACCATAAGCCTTGAAAGGTTTATACCACCCGAAGTCAATACTATATGTTCGTGCCGGTAAAGAGAAATAACTATTCTTAACACCGGCAGTACTAAATTGTAAAACTGAACGAGAATCAGAATTAAGAGCAGATTCAATCTTTTTAGGAAAAGTATCAACTACATCATAAGCTGAACCGATAAATGTATTAGTTTTAACAGCTTGCAAAGCTAAATTAAAATTAGCTTTATTGTCATCAGACACAGGATTAACTTGTTTATTAATCTCATCGTGAACATCTAACAAAACATTTTTAAGAACCACAGAAAAGTCATTTTCGGAAAAAGTCCAATAAAAACTACGAAAGCCATTAAGCATATCTATATCGCTCCACTCATTAGGAAAATAATCAGGAAAAGTAGAAAGTAAAACAGGAATTTTTTTCAATTCACTTAAAACACTTTTAAGATTTTCACTGATAATTGATGTAATAGTATAAATGCCGTCAACTCGATACAGTCTATCTTTAATTATATTTATGCTGTTCTTAAAATCGTCAGTGTAAACCCAATACCTTTTCGTATCGCTAATAAAGTTATTAAGACTGGTAACAATATCGGCAACATTGCTATCAATTCGCTTAATGTACCCGTTAATTGAATTGAGGATAACTGCGTATTCAGCGGAACTCGATTCCCCGGGGTTTTCGGAACCGAGTTCATTTGCTGAAAAAAAACCTTTGAAGTGTCTACCTGTTCACCTGAGCCACCGCCATATACATTTTGATTAGAGTATAAAATTTTAGTTGGCGTGCCAATCTTAAAATCATTATACGCAACAGATACGCAAGTAACAGTTGTATTAGTAACATCATATATGTTGCTCTTAGGATATGTGTATTTTTGATAATCAAAATTACTCAAATTAGACGGACGAGGAATAACTAAAGCAGAGCCGTAACTAACACATCGAAAAGGACGGTCAATAGAAGTTACAACAAGGTAAAAATAGTCTTTTTCTTCCCACAAAATAGCGGAGTGACTGCTACCAATAGAATACATATCCTTATTAGAACCTTTTGCAATATCTACAAGTAACTTAGGGCTTGGGTTGTCATAATAAGCAAAAGCTGAAAAAGGTATTAACATAAATACACAAGTCATTACAACGCATATTGCAATTTTTAATTTATTTTTCATTTTGAAAAAACTCCTTTCTTAAAAAAATAAGAGGTACGGATTTCTCCGTACCCCCGCAAACAAATAACATAAAAATATACAAAAAATGATTTTACAAATTTAATTTATGCCGAACGAAGCATACCAAGCACAAAGCTAATACCCTTACGAATAGCAATGAAGCTAATTGCAACAGGGATAATAGTAGGAATAACAGCTACTACCTCGCTAAGAACACCCTCAACCATTGTTGATGTGATAGTCTTATCGAGAACTGTCGCCGCCAGAAATGTTTTGAACATAGTTTAACTCCTTTCTTTTAGTATTTTTTATTTCATATGTAATCTTTATGATTTTGCGTGTTAAATCTCTTAAAGAAGCAATAACACCATACATAAAGAAACATAAGAATATACAAAGTAAAATTATCTCTTTCAATTCTTATTCCCCCAATCCTCAGGAAACATACTTGAAATCCAATTTTTAAGAGGTTTTACCATATAATCAATGGCAAACTTAATTAATTCGATTACAAGAATTGAGCCAACCTGATAATAGATAACCTGAAGAAGCTCGTTATTTTCCATTTTGAACAACTCCGAGAAGTATCTTTTTAACCTTGCCATAAGCTTCATTAAGCTCACAGACAAGCTCATATTCCTCGAGCAATGCAAGGTTAGAAATAGCATTGAAAAGGCTAATATCATCAGCAGAAAGAGTTAATCTCTCAGCTTGATGAGTTTCATAATCATAAATCACAACAAAATGTGAAGTACCCTTTTTGCCGTCAAACTCCCAATCTGTTGAATACATATCAATAACCGGAGCTTTAATCTTGATTTGTGCTTTCATTCACGACTACCCCCTTCCCTGTTACATTTTCGTAATATTCTATGAGCTTAGTCTTATCTTTAAGCTCAAGCTCATAAGCTGTTAGCTTATCCTTGCACTTCAAAGCACTTTGATTATAGACTATAAGAAAACCAGCTAACAAAATATTGGTAACAAACATTGACCATTCAGTAATACCGAACGAACGAAATACCTCAATAATTGAATTCATAATATACCTCCTATTCAATTATATAAAAATCACAATCCTGAACATAATTATCAACTAACAGCTGTTGCTTTTTATTTAACTTAATGTCTCTCTGACCCAGCTCATCAATTAAATTTTGCACGCTGTGAGTTTGTAAATAAGTTAAAATGCTGGAACCACATTGTTGAAATAGATAATTTTCAAATTTTGACATATCATACTCAACACCTACCTTAGAAAACACCGAAATTTTGTCGGTATGAGATAGCAACTTTTTCCAATACGGCGCCGTTGATAAACGGTATTTGTGACTATCGTTTGAATTAACAACGAATCTAAGATAGTTATTAAGTATGCCGGCATAAAAAAACCAACATTCAAACCGCTATCATAAAGCTGTTGAGCAAACCCCTGAGCGTTCGGTCCTCTCAGTCTGATTTCAAATCTAACCCAATTAGGGAACTCCTCAGGCTTATATCCTCTCTCAGCTCGTTTGTCATAAATGTTAATATAAATATTAGAAGCTTGCTTTCCAAAATACAAACTTGTACCTTTAATGCCGTCATCTATACTCTCCATAATATTAGAAAATTTAGAACGGCAAGTAAAATTACCTTTACGATAATTTTTAACTAAGGTCTGAATATCAAATTTATTATCAATTACATCCATTGCCAAATCGACACGAGATATACTAAAGCCGTCACGCTCAACGCATTTACAAATAATATCCGTTAAACTAAAGCAAGAAAAGCTTTCAATAACTCTACAACCTCTACCAGATATATTAATACAAGCAGATGTTATACTATCCTTTTGTTGGAGCATAAGAGTTATTACATTATCGTATGTATATGCTGTTTTGTAAAACCAACGAGGACTTGTAACTTCAAACTGATTTTCAAGACTTTTAAGACCTAAAAAGTCAATCATTTCATTGAATGTCTGAAAATGCCCCGAAAGCGTGATATAGTCTATAATTATCGGATATTCCAATGGTGTTTCTAACCCCCTATTAGTGTAGGGGGTTGCCGTCCGCTTTTCGTTCATTTCATCACCTCCGAATTATCACAAAATTTATCGAGAAATTGACCAAAAGTCATAAAATCTTTATCGTTATGAGCAGAATTAAAAAGTACATTGATAATAACATTAGAAAAACTTGAATCAACTAAATGATTACCTACATAAAGTAAATATTCATAAAGGTACAAATTAACTGAATCATCCAAATCTAAAGTTAAATGAATATCAACACTAAAATTATTTTTCATCTGTTTTCTCCTTGTTCTTTTTGTCTGATTTGCGTTTTTCTCTATACTCTCTGTTCTTATGTGCCAAAAATACAGATACTTCTATAATTGCATTTACTGTAGCAAAAAAGCCAAAGCCAAGAAAAAGACCACAAACAAAATAATTAATACCAAACGAATTAATAGCCGAAACATAATCACTTACCATTTTTACAAGTTCTTGTTCTGCCATATTAATCACCTCATATAAAAAGATTTCTTTCAATATTAATAGTTAAATCATTAAAATCAACAACACGAAATGTATCAAAATATTTTAAATCTGACCAATCATTATCAGAGCGATAAAAAACTTCGAAAAATTCAACGGATTTATATTCAGGAATAACCATTAAATCTTGAATAAATTCTAAAGCAGTTTTATCAGAAAGAGTACCGACAGCACCACACAAACGAGTATAACCTTTTGAATTCCTTTTATAAGGTATAAAATAATAAATTTTTATTTCTTCGTTCTGTTTCATATCTTTTCTCCTTTGCGTTTATGTCCGCCGACAAAATTTAGTACGGTTTTGTACTAACCCAATAATACCCCAATATTGTACTAATGTCAATACCCCAAATTCGTACTATGATAAAATAATTTTGTAGGAGATGTAGTAATGTATTATCAAAGACTAAGAGATTTAAGAGAAGACAAAGATTTATCACAAAAGAAAATAGCAGGAATATTAGGAACGACACAAAAACAATACAGCAGATGGGAAACAGGAGAATATGAAATCCCTTTCCATTATGTAATTGAATTAGCAAAATTTTATGATGTAACAATAGATTACATAGCAAATCTAACAAATCTGCCAACAAAATTACCTAAAAAGTAAAGGAGCAAAAATGATAAATATAGCAATTTTAGCAAATGCATTAAAAGATGTAAATATGATAGAAATATTTTACGAAACATTTATACCTTTTGTTATTTTAGGATTAACAATAAGTAGCTCCTGGGGAGGATTAAAATTCTGCTTTAACATGTTAAAAAACGGATAACAAATAGTATAACAATATACAAAAAAGCACGCTGATGAGGTGTGAGCTCGTTCGAGCTGAGACTTCATCGGCGTGTTTTTCTTTATTTTTTATTACACTTTGTAAATTACTCGAGCATTTTCAAAACTTGCTATCTAAGTCATCACAAAGAGGCTTTACCATATCGTTGACGATAAAAAGGGTGTCAGCAAGCTGACACGGTTTTATTTTTTTGCCTTATACCTACAACACAACTTCCTTTGAATAAAGCTTTTGTTCCCAGCTGTCAGCACTTATTCCGCCTTAGGGAGTTAGCATATAACCTTGATTTCATCAAAACCATAAATAAAATAATTTTTTCTAAGCTATGACTAAAAATTTTTTTATTTATTACTCTGCGAGTTTTTGACAAAATCAAGAACATATGCTTTTGAAGCAGCGTCGAAATAAGAGCCGACAGCCAGAGACTTCAAAAGCAATAATTCAAGAAAGGAAAGAAAAGTTATGCAGGAGTATAAGAAAAATAAAAATTATATAAGAGCCTCTGCCAAGGTGCTTAAAAGCAATAATCTCAGATACCTTGAAGCAATAAAGACATCAGAGGAGAAAGGTGGTGAAGAAATGACCCTCAAACAATTAGTGCGGCTTATAAAAGCACTAAAAGAAAAAAGCCATACGCTTGATGAGATAATCTCAATCCTCGAGCATATGGCAAACGATACCGATTAATAGGTATCAGACAACGGAGTACAGCAACTACTCCGTTGTTTTTATTATAACAGACACAAAAAGAAAAAACAAGTACCAAAAAATAGGTATATTAATTTTGCGAAATTAGAACATTTTGAAACTCGTTTGTGTTTTTCCCTGCTAATAATGCAAAAACGGCAAATAGACACATTTAAGAGCAGATAAATGCAAATTACGCACCACAAGAATATATCAAAGCAAAGAAAAAAGCAAGTGTATGTCTGTGTCCGTTTTTCGCCAATGGCGAAAAACGGAAACCTCAGAACATTTAACACTTGCTAAGAAGTTTAACGATATTTTTTATTATGCTCGTCAATAGTGTTCTTAAAAATAAACTGAAATGACTTTAACTGTTGAACGCAACCACGGCTATATACAAAATCGTTAAATTCAGTAACACTCAAATAACCGTCATAATTTTTGATGTAATCATTCAATACCTTAAATGCAAAGTTCTTGTTGACTTTTTGCTTATTAACCTGTTCAGTAATGAAAGAAATAAACTCAATATCCCCTACTAATCTTGATGTGTCGTATTGATACTTAGTATCGCAATTCAAATGAATGAGATATGTAAGACTACCTTTGACCTTTTCGCAAGGCTCAATAAATCTATGCTCAACATTCAATTTCTTTGCAATTTGTTGACGAGTTTTAGCAGACTTTGTTACAAGCACAAAATGCCAATGTGCTTTTTTTAACTCGCCCTCTATGTGATTTTCTGTTGTTTCAAGAAAAATATCACAATCGTGCAAAATACCACAATATCTTGTATTCTCAAAAATTTCATTGTTAAGAATTTTCTCAATAGCCTTATAATGCTCGTCATTATCGGGATATAGTTCGATACAAAAATTACGGGTGTATCTCTCTAAATCTGCCAAGTTTTATCCTTTCCCAAAGAAAACACTTGCAAATTTTAATATTATATATTATAATTATTAATGCAAAGTGTAGACTTTGTTATTTGATTTTGCCTTGTGCAAGTAGTGGCTTCAATTACTAACTTGCACAGGGACTTTTTTTATGTCAAACATTAAGTTTGATATGCTTGAATAAAAACACGCTTAAACGCTGTTATACAAAGCCTTTACGGCTTTTTTGTATGTATTTTCTACCCCCCTATTAGTGAACTGCCCCAGATTGTGCAGACAGTACAAAAAGAACCTACTTGAAGTAGAAAA
>UQAZ01000014.1 GCA_900539165.1 uncultured Oscillospiraceae bacterium | reverse complement strand
TTTTCTACTTCAAGTAGGTTCTTTTTGTACTGTCTGCACAATCTGGGGCAGTTCAGAACCGTAGCGGAGACTTATATTTTTTATTATATGTTTTACCGTTAATCCTGCTTCGCTCCGTTAATGAACATTTCTACTGCCTTTACGGTAGCGGCATAGCAGTTTGCAAGACCCTCTGCGTTCATATTGTCATATGTATCACGACGGGTGTGGTAGTAATCTTCAAGCTTATGATTAAGACCTGTTACACCGCATGAACGGAAGCCTGCCTGTGCAAACGCTGCCGAGTCGGTTGCGCCGCCGAGAGGAGGAACCCAACCCTTTTTACAAGGAACATCAACAGCCTCTGCTGCTTCCATAAACAAATCGCAGTAATCCTTATCAGCCTTTACCGTACCGTTAAGGTCACGATAGTTTACCATAAGATACTTAGGGTCATGAATTGTGTCATACGAAATAAACATAGTCGGGCAATCCTGAAATTCGCCTGCGTGAGCCTCGCACCAAGCCTTTGAGCCTCTGAGGCCTGCCTCCTCACTACCTGTGAGAACGCATCCGATTTCGGTATCCTCAAGGTCGATTCCCTCATCCTTGAGAGCCTTCATAACGGCAATACCCATATAGCAACCCGAAAGGTTATCGTTTGCACCGTCAACAACTCTGCGATAGTTTACCATCCAATAAAGTCCTACAAGCGGAATAAGGAAAACAAGACCGATAAGAGCAGCCTTTGTGATAGGCTCGCCCATAGCGACTGTTCCGAAAACGCCATACTTAACGCACTTAATAATTGAAAGAACAAGATAATAAACAGCACCGAGACCGCAAAGAACAGCGTGTCCCTCAAAGCCTACACCGCCGAACTTATAGTTCATAGGCCACTCCCAAGCAGCGTCAGGGTGTCCGTTGAAAAGGATTCTGCGCTTTGGCTTACCGCTGCTGCACTTCTTAATAGCGGTAACATTATGTCCTGTTTTTTCAGGGAAAAATCTGTCGATAAGTTTAATATAAAAGCCAAACTGGCAAAGAACTATAAAGAGTCCGAGTGCAATAAGCACTATACCGATAACCGGTGCAAAGAAAGAGCATGCAATTCCGACAAGAACAAAGGTGATTGTAAAGAAAATCCAACCATAGAATGAGCCGGGGTTTTCCTTAAAGCTCTCAACATCGGAGGTTTCGCATCCGCAATCCCTCTTGAGAACCTCTGCCATATATTCGCACGCCTGTTTTTCGCCCTTTGAGCCGGGGTCTCTCTTTTCAAAGTCCTTACAGATATGAGTGATTTCGTCAATCATATACTGAGTGGCTTCGTCCTTTTTACTGATAAGCTTACTTAAATCCATAGTATACTCCTCCGAATTAAATTTAACATTTTTATTTTATCACAAGACAGTAATACTTTCAACACAAATCAGGATATAAATCAAAATATTTTATGCAAAATGCGAGTTTTAATTCCCATTGACAAAGTGGGTATTAAAAAGTATAATTATTGAAAGCTATTATATTATAATATAGGGGACAAAAAAAATGAAAATCAGCAAAATACTGGAAAGCAACAGGGTCAATGTATCCTTTGAGGTTTTTCCGCCTAAGCAATGGGACAAAATCGAAACCACCAAAAGCGTTGTAAAAGAAATGAGCAAGCAAAAGCCGGGCTTTATGTCTGTTACCTACGGTGCGGCGGGTACGACAAGCGGCTTTACCACCGAGATTGCGACAGAGATTAAAAATTGCGGTGTTACTCCTCTGTCTCACCTCACCTGCCTGACATCAACCAAGGACAAAATCCATCAGGTTGTAAACGAATTGCAGGAAAACGGAATCAACAACATTCTCGCTTTAAGGGGAGATATTCCGCAAGGCTTTGAATTTTCTGACAAGCAATATTTTACGCACGCATATCAACTGATTAACGAAATCAAAAGCATAAATCCCGACATCTGTATAGGCGCTGCGTGCTATCCCGAAATTCATCCCGAGAGCAAAAACAGGGTTGAGGACATCGCTCACCTAAAGGAAAAGGTTGACTGCGGTGCCGAATTTCTTACATCACAAATGTTTTTTGACAATGAAAAATTTCTGAACTTTGTGGAAATGTGCAGAATTAAGGGCATTGATGTTCCTATTATTGCGGGAATTATGCCGATAACAAACGCAAGCCAAATCAAACGCTCCATCGAGCTTTCAAATTCAAGCGTGCCAAAGAAATTCTTTAAGATTATGGAGAGATTCGGAGACGACGCAAACAAGATGAAGCAGGCGGGCATTATCTATGCCACGGAGCAGATTATCGACCTTATGGCAAACGGCATAAACGATATTCACATTTACACGATGAACAAACCCGATGTTGCCGAGTCCATAATGAACGGACTTTCTCATATTATCAATGAGTAGGGCGGATATTCTTCGCTATATGCGAACATCATCAAAGACAGACAACGAGCAGATTTTGGCTCTTGCAGACAAAGCTGTTGAAATCATTGCAAAAACGGCTGTGCCGAAAACACTTTACAGGATATTTGAATGTACCGTTTCAAGCGATACGGTGAGCATAGACGATGTTATTTTCAAAAGCAAGCGACTTGCCGAAAATTTGACAGGCTGCAAGCGAGTTGTTGTGTTCGGTGCAACGCTCGGAATTGCAGTTGACAAAAGAATCAAGATTGCCTCGGCTACGGATGTTGCGCTGGCTATGGCACTTCAGGCTGCTGCGGCGGACAAGATAGAGGAAGTCTGCGACGATTTAGAAGAAAAAATCAAGGAGCAATACGGGGCAGAGCTGCGGCAAAGATACTCGCCCGGTTACTTCGATTTGGATATAACGCAACAAAAGCAGTTTTTCTCGCTTTTACAGCTTGAAAAGCGCATAGGCTTAACGCTTACGGACACCTGCGAAATGGTGCCGACAAAGAGCGTTACGGCATTTATAGGAATGGACTGATAAAAATGATAACTTATTTTGACGGCGGAATGGGAACAATGCTCGAATTAAAAGCAGGCGAGCTTCCCGAGGCGCTTAATATTACAAATCCCGACAGGGTTTTTGCCATTCACAAGGCATATGCCGAGGCAGGATGTGACATTATTTCGGCAAACACCTTTGGCGCAAACAGATTCAAGTACGACAATGTTGACGAAATCGTCAGAGCAGGTGTAAAAAAT
This sequence comes from uncultured Oscillospiraceae bacterium, assembly GCA_900539165.1. Lineage (GTDB taxonomy): Bacteria > Bacillota > Clostridia > Oscillospirales > Acutalibacteraceae > Eubacterium_R. The sequence goes on along the minus strand of UQAZ01000014.1, from coordinate 48,092 downwards.
GCCAAGCGTGCAGGAAAAAAGGTTGCGCTCGACATCGGACCTACGGGCAAGCTGTTGAAGCCGATGGGCGACCTTGATTTTGAGGAATGTGTGGATATTTTTGCCGAAATGGTAAATGCCGGCAAGGACGAGGCGGATGTCGTTTTGCTTGAAACCTTCGGCGATTTATACGAAATAAAGGCGGCAATGCTTGCAGTTAAAGAAAACTGCGATTTGCCGTTAATAGTGTCGATGATTTTTGACGAAAAAGCAAGACTGCTCACGGGTGCGGATGTTCGTACTGCGTGCGCCGTTGTCGAGGCACTCGGTGCGGATGCGATAGGCTTTAACTGCGGACTGGGTCCAAAGCAGATGCTGCCTCTTGTAAAGGAGCTTGAGGAGCATTCGTCAATTCCGATTATAGTAATGCCGAACGCAGGACTGCCCGAAAGCGTAAACGGCGAAACGATATACAATGTTGCACCCGACGAATTTGCCGGATATATGAAGCAGATTGCTCAAATGGGAGTATCGTATCTCGGCGGTTGCTGCGGAACAACTCCGGCGCACCTGAAAGCTATGATTGAAGCTACAAATGACATAGAGGACAAGGTACCCGAATACAAAAACGAAACGCTCGTTGCCTCATATTCGACAAGCGTAAACCTATCCGACGGTGCGGTAATAGGCGAAAGAATAAACCCTACGGGTAAAAAGCTGATGAAGGAAGCCCTGAGAAACAAGGATATGGATTATATTCTTCGTCAGGGAATAACGCAAACCGAGGCAGGCGCTCACATTTTGGATGTAAATATGGGCTTGCCCGAAATAGACGAAAAGGAAATGCTTTGCAGCAGCGTTTACGAGCTTCAGTCGGTGCTTCCTGCTCCGCTTCAGCTCGACTCGGGAGACGCCGAGGCAATGGAAGCGGCGCTGAGAATTTACAACGGCAAGGCTATGATAAACTCCGTAAACGGCAAAGAAAAATCAATGCGTGAGGTTTTTCCTCTTGCAAAGAAATACGGAGGCGTTGTGGTTTGTCTTTGTCTTGACGAAAACGGTATTCCGTCAGACGCACAGGGGAGAATAGCGATTGCCGAAAAGATTATCAAAAAAGCCGAGGAATACGGAATTGATAAGAAAAATCTTGCTGTTGACGCACTTACCATGACGATTTCCACCGACAACAACAACGCTGTGGAAACATTAAAAGCAGTTGACTATATTCGCAATACGCTGGGCGTAAACACCGTTTTAGGCGTATCAAACATCAGCTTTGGCTTGCCTAACAGAGAAGCTGTCAACACAGCGTTCTACACTCTTGCTATGAGCAGAGGACTGTCGGCAGGTATCATAAATCCCAACTCACGACCGATGATGAATGCCTTTTACAGCTACAAGGCTCTTGCAGGACTTGACGAGAGCTGTCAGGAATATATTAACTCCGCAGTAGACACCGAAGTTATCCAAAAGCCGGAAACGCTCGACCTTAAATCTGCCATCATCAAGGGTATGAAAGAGGAAAGCGCACGCTGTGCAAAAGAGCTTTTGAGCGACACCGACTCGCTTCAAATCATAAACGAGTATATCATACCTGCACTTGATATTGTCGGCGACGGCTTTGAAAAGAACACAATATTTTTGCCTCAGCTTTTGATGAGTGCGGACAGCGCAAAGGCGGCTTTTGATGAAATCAAGGCTCATTTTGTTTTAAGCGGTGCAGAGCAGGTAAAAGGCGAAAAAATCATTATCGCAACCGTCGAGGGCGACATTCACGACATCGGAAAGAACATTGTAAAAGTTCTGCTGCAAAATTACGGCTTTGATGTAATAGATTTAGGCAAGGATGTAAAATGCGAAAGGGTGCTGGAAGCGGCTGTTGAAAACAACGCAAAACTTGTGGGATTATCCGCACTTATGACCACGACCGTACCTAATATGGAAAAAACAATTAAGCTTCTGCACGACAACACAGACGCAAAAGTTTTTGTCGGCGGCGCAGTGCTGACAAGAGATTATGCAAAAATGATTAATGCCGATTTTTACGCAAAGGACGCTATGGAAAGCGTAAGAATTGCGCAGGAGTTTTTTGAACAGTAAAGGAACATTATTATGATGATTTCAACAAAGGGCAGATATGCTCTGAGTATTATGCTCGACCTTGCAACTCACAAGGATTCGGGCTACATATCGCTAAAGGACATTGCCGAGAGACAGGAAATAAGTATGAAATATCTTGAGGCTATTATTGCAAAGCTGTCCAAAGGCGGACTTGTTGACAGCGCAAGAGGAAAAAGCGGAGGCTACAAGCTAAACAGAGAACCTGAGTGCTATTCGATAGGCGAAATATTGATTTTGACCGAGACAACTCTTGCCCCCGTTGCCTGTGTTGACTGCAAAAACGAAGCGGAACAGCATTGCAAAAACGAACAGGCGTGCCTCGCAAGACCTATGTGGAATGAATTAAATGAGGTAATAATGAATTTTCTTAATTCAAAAACCTTGGCGGATTTGTTGTAATAACAATCTAACTCCTCCCTTAAAAAGGAAGGCTAAGAAGTGCAAAAGGAAAGACTGCGAATTGCTCCGCAGTCTTTCCTTTTTGAATATTGTAAGGAGAGTTTGGTAAACTCTATATCAGGCTAATTCTTTACCGAGGTTCTTGCATTTTTCAATCGCCTCATCATCGGGAGCGTCATTGCAAATAACGCTGTCACAAATCAAATTTGCTCCAACCGAGCGACAATCGCCCTCCCATGTTTCCATCCATTCGCCGTTGCCCCAGCCGTAAGAGCCGAAAAGTGCTATGCTTTTGCCCGAAAGGCTTGCTTTACATTCATCAAACATCGGCTCAAACTCGGTGTCCTCAAGTTGCTCACAACCCATAGACGGACAGCCGAAAGCGAACGACTCATAATCATTTATTTTATCGGGATTAAACTCTGAAGCCGTAAAGATTTTCGCTTCTGCTCCCGCCTCTTTCATTCCGTCAAGAACGGCAAGTGCCATTGCCTCTGTATTTCCCGTGCCACTCCAATAAACAACTGCTGTTTTTTTCATAATATTTCCTTTCTACACTGCAACCGCAAGGCGTTCGATACTTCTGCCGCCCTGCCACAATTTGTTATATACTTTTCTGCAATGCTCGTATTTTGAAAAAGTTTTCATTGCCTCGCATTCGTTACAATAAACCTTCCAACAGCCCGAGCAAAGGCTGTTTTGTCCTGCGTTTTCTATAAAACCTGTCACATCGCCAAGCGGATAGCCGAGAAAAATTCCTATCTCATGAGGAAAACCGTTACCGCAGTTAAGCCGCATTTTAAGCCGTGAAACGCAATAGGAGGCATCAACGCAGGCGTAACCGTATTCGGATAAAAATTCACCGACTCCACTCTTGTTCAAATCACGCTGTAAAAGAGCCAGCCGAACTACATAAACAAGTGCCGATTTTTCACATCTTTTAAGAATCAAAAGTTCAATTCCCTTGGATGACAAAATCTCATTCATTCGATTAACGGAGACTATCAAATCGTCAAAACTCTCAAAAGAAACATTAATCAAATTTGCTGTTTTTATGCTCGCCAAAGTAGGTGAACAATGATTAATCAGGTATTCCTCAATCATACATAAGCCTCATACTAACACTCATATATTATCCTTAAATGGCGAATTTATAACCGCCGGACATCGGTTAGCAATAGCTAACTGCATTGTCTTAAATTAAGCGACCGAATTACCTTATACAGTCGCTTTCTTTTAGTTAGCATATGCTAACTGCATTTATAATAACATACTTAATCCCATTTGTCAACAAAAAAATCGGCACTATTTATAAAAAAAGTGCCGATATATTTTTATATGAATCTTAACTGAGGAGCATTCTGTCGTTATCAAGATTTTGTCCGACCGACAATTTGAATTTCTCCAAAAGGTCGTTTACGGTAAGTCCGTTTCTTTGCTCGTTTGCCACATCAAAAATCACTCTGCCCGAATCCATCATAATGGTACGGTTACCAAGCTCAAGAGCCGACTGCATATTATGAGTAATCATAAGGCAGGTAATCTTATTTTCGTCAACAATTTTTGTGGTGAGATTAAGCACCTTTTCGGCTGTTCCCGGGTCGAGAGCAGCGGTATGTTCGTCAAGGAGCAAAATCTTCGGCGGATTAATTGTCGCCATCATAAGGGTAAGTGCCTGTCGCTGACCGCCCGAAAGCAAGCCGACCTGCTGATTCATTCTGTCCTCAAGTCCCATTCCGAGGAGCGAAAGCTTTTCACGAAAAAGCATTCTGTCCTTTTTTGAAACGGTGCTGAGCCATCCGCCACCGCCTGCTGCGAGCGTCAGATTTTCTTCAATAGTCATACCGGGAGCGCTGCCCTTCATAGGATCCTGAAAAAGTCTGCCGATAAGCTTAGCCCTCTTATGCTCGGGCATAGAGGTGATGTCCTTACCGTCAAGAGTAATGCTGCCCTCGTCGGTCAAATATGTTCCTGCGATAGCGTTAAACATAGTGGACTTGCCTGCTCCGTTTGCACCGATAACGGTGATAAAATCCGCATCATTTACGGTGAGCGAGAGATTATTAAGTGCAATCTTTTCGTCGGGAGTTCCCTTAGAAAAGACCATTTTAAGATTTGATAATGTCAACATTACGCCTTACCCCCACTCTTTATTTTTGCCTTACGGATATACTCGGGAAGCTTAGCCTTGAGATACGGACCCGCAATCGCAATGATTACGATTACAGACGATACAAGCTTGAGCATAAACGGAGGCATATGAAGTCCGATTGCAACCTGATATACAAAGCGGAAAATGATTGCGCCGAGAACAGCGCCTACAATTCTGAAAGGAATTTTTCCTCTTTTTACGAACACTCCGCCAATCAAGAGCGAAGCAAGTGCAACGGTTACCATTCCTGTACCGATATTGATTTCAGCCTGTTTTTGAGACTGTGCAAGCAGACAGCCCGAAAGAGCCGTGAAAGAGTTTGCGATACACAAGCCGATGATTGTGGTAATAACAGGATTAATCGACGACGACTTAACCATATCGGGATTATTTCCTGTTGCACGAATAGAAAGTCCAAGCTTGGTTTTAAGCAAAAATGTAAGGAAAAGACCTACTGCAATTACTGCAACAAATGCGATAATAAGGGTTTGCTTGCCCTCAAGAGCCGTTCCCTGAAGCTTATCCTTCAAAAGCGAAAATACGGTGTCCGAGTTATTCAAATTAAGAAGCGAGGATTTATTCATAATAGCAATGTTTACCGAATAAAGCCCCGTATTAACAACGATACCCGCAAGCAAGCTGTCTATTCCCAAAACCGTTTGGAGTATAGCAACGATGAAGCCCGAAGCCACACCGGCAAGCATTGCGACAGGAATAGACAAAATCGGATGTCCCGAAAGTGCAACAACCGCACCGACAGCGGCACCGAGGGTGAAACAACCGTCAGTAGAAAGGTCGCAAACATTAAGCATTGTGTAGCTGAGGAACAAGGCAAGCACGGTGAGCGAGGAAATAAGTCCAAGCTCCAGCACCGTTTGCAGCTGTCCCATATCAAAAATCGTCATATGTATTCTCCTTAGTCTAAAGTTTCACAGCTGCCCTTGAAAAAGGGAGCAATGAGATTTTAACGCCCCCCCGGTTATGGGAGGCATTCAAACCGCTTTTATGAAAAGCTCTCTGCTGTTGTTATTGTCTTAATCTCTGTGCAGAACGGCTTTGACTTGCTCTCAACCTCGCTGAAGTCAAGACCGAGTTCTGTGCAAATTTCCGTATTGATTGTAGCAGTACCGTTATCAAAGAATTTTACAGGATAAGAAGCAACATCCTTACCGTTTACGAGAATGTCCGCAATCATATCTGCTGTTTGCTGACCGAGTGCCGCATAGTCAACACCATAGCCGAGGAATGCACCGTTAAGCGCAAATGAATCTGCACCGGTATAGTGAGGAATGCCTGCCTTTGCAAGTGATTCATAGATTGAAAGCTCTGCTGTCATAATTGTGTTATCTGTCGGGGTGAACACAGCGTCTGCTCCGTCCTTAATGATTGTAGCAACAGCCTGCTGAACCTCTGTAACATTTGTGCCTGTATATTCCTTATAAGAAATGCCTTTTGCTTCAAGATATTTCTTAGCGTTTTCGATAGGTGTCTTTGATGAATCCTGACCCATATCGTAAAGAAGAGCAACATTCTTTGTGTCTGCCTTATTTGCAAGAATTAAATCCATAATAGCGTCTGTGTTAAGATAGTCCGATGTACCTGTAACATTTGCGCCCGGAGCATCCTTATCTGCCACAAGACCTGCGCCGACAGGGTCGGAAACGGCCGCGAACACAACAGGAATGTTTTTATCCTCGGTTGCTGCCTGCATAGCGACCGCAACAGGGGTTGCAACACCGACCATAAGGTCAACCGAATTAGCGATAAAGTCGGAAATAATCTGATTCATAACGCTTGCGTCTGCATTACAGTTCTGAACGGTTACATCGAATTTAACATTGTTTTCTGTGCCTGCTTTTTCGAGCTGAGATTGAATATTCTCAACGATTTGATTAAGCGAAGCATCGTCTACATAATTACAAATGCCAACCTTATATGTTTTAACATCCGAGAAAGTGCTATTGTCGTTATTCTTTGCACAAGCTGCAAAAGAAAAGATAATTGCGATTGCTGAAACAACTGCGATGATTTTTTTAATAGTTTTCATAATAATGTCCTTTCTGAAACAAATGATAGATAGTTAAACGGATTATAGTTTAGGTTAAATCAAGCCTCGCCATCGTTTTGAATTAAGTATCATTGCCGCAAATCTCCTTTTAGGTAAAATAAAAAACTCTCGTCCTGACATTTCTGCCGGGACAAGAGCAATAATCAATCTCCTGCGGTGCCACCCTGCTTAATGCAATAATGCATCCACTCTGCACGCACTGTCATGCGCAGACTCTTTTTAACGAAGCGTCGTCTCCGTCTCACCTACTGTAATTTCGGTTCGCCCTCAAAAGCCCATTCGGTCTCTTCCTACCTGTCGCACTCCCACCAACGGCGACTCTCTGAAAAGCGGTAAAAAACCTACTTACTCTTTCTCATCGGTTTCATCTTAATGACATATTATCATTACATTTTTTATTTGTCAAGCACTTTTTCAAAAATTTATATTAACGCCTCCCTTATTAAGGGAGGTGGATTTTGAAAAACGGCAGTTGTGAAAAATCCGGAGGGATTTGCCAAACTATTCCGAACAGCATTCTAAGCATTAACGACTATCCCCTCTGTCACCTACGGTGACATCTCCCCTTAATAAGGGGAGCTATGAGAGTCCTGCCCTTGATAAGAGAGCCTATAAAGAGGAAAGAAAAAAGCCACTCGTGTGAGTGGCTTTTGATTTACAATCAATCCGATGTGTAAGGTAAGAGTGCAAGGTGTCTTGCTCTCTTGATAGCTGTTGTAAGCATTCTCTGGTGCTTAGCACAAGTGCCTGTTACACGGCGAGGAAGAATCTTTGAACGCTCAGAAACGAACTTCTTGAGCTTTGTAGTATCCTTATAATCAATGCTTTCAGCCTTTTCTACACAAAACTGACAAACTTTTCTACGGCTCTTTTTTGGGCCTTTTGCATTATATGCCATTTTGGTTTCCTCCTTAAATAATTAGTTAGAACGGCAAATCGTCGTCATCATCAACAATTTCCTCAAAGTCGCTGTTATCTGCGCTTGCATAGCTTGGTGCAGGCTCATTAAATCCGCCTGTTGCGCCTGAAGCACCGCTTTCGCTCTTTGAGCCGCAGAAAGATACATTGTTTGCAAGTACCTCTGTCTGCTTTCTGTTATTACCGTTCTTGTCTGTATAACTGCTGGTCTGAATAGTACCTTCAACAGCAATCATACTTCCCTTGTGGAAATAGCGAGAGATGAACTCTGCTGTCTGTCTCCATGCAACACAGTCGATGAAATCAGCCTGACGCTCTGCGCCTGCACGCTGATACGATCTGTCAACCGCAATCTGAAAGCGGATTACAGAAACATCGCTCGGTGTTTTACGAAGCTCCGGCTCATAGGTAAGTCTACCCATAAGTGCAACCATATTAATCATAGTGTGCCTCCTTATTATTCGCCTTTAGCGACGATGAGAGAACGAAGCACGCCGTCAGTAATGTTGATTACACGGTCAAGCTCAGCAGGGAATGATTCATCAGATGAGAAGTTGATAAGAGTATAGAAGCCTTCGGTTTCGTAGTTGATTGGGTAAGCAAGCTTCTTCTTGCCCCATTCCTCTACCTCGCCGAGAGTGCCATTCTTAGCAATAAGGTCTGTAAACTTCTTCTGAACAGAAGCAGCAGCCTCCTCACCCTTAGAAAGAGAGTAAACCATTACGATTTCATAGTCTTTTAATGCCATTCTTCAGCACCTCCTTTTGGACTTTGGCGCAATATCTCCTTGCGCAAGGAATATTTCACTTGTAACAAGACATTTTACAAGCTTTGTTATTATAACAGCACAGCGACAATCTGTCAAGCATTTTTTAACACGCTGACATTATTCAAACAAAATCAAACACCGTGCCGTTGCCTAAACATATTATTTGAACGAATTGCTCGCCTCGTCGTATTCAAAACCGACAGCTTTAAGTTTTGATTCAATTTTCTCTCTGCTTTCGCCCAAATCGTCGCAAAGAGCGTCGAGTGACGAATAGCAGTCACGCAATTTTGTATTAATCACGCTGAGTAAAATAATCGGGTCATTTGGAAGCATAACTATGTTCTCTCCTTTACCTTGACAAAAACAAAAAGGTGATATATAATGTAAATAGATAAGGAGCTTGCCGATAGACGGTTAGCCCACTTATCCGATTAGTTGTTGAAACAACCGCTCTAGTTTATCAGGCTCAGGGCGGTTATTTCTTTATGGTTAATACAATTATTGCAATAAGTAAAAAAGTCACCATTGTTGCATATTCCATAATATCACCCCCTAATCAATATAAAATCAGAGGGTAGCGCCCTCTGTATGTAGAGAGAGCTAACCGCCTACCGTTTTATGGTAGTTTTCCTTATCCGAAACAAGTATACATTAATTGCACATTAGTGTCAAGAAAAGCATCGTCCTATTTTGAACGATGCTTTGTTTTTTATTCCGATAAAAGAATTTTATCATCGTCAAGCTCCTCGCCGGAGGTGAGTTTGAACTTAGCAAGCAGGTCTGATGTGGTGAGTGCTTTCTTTTCGTCGCCCTCCACATCATAAATAATCTTTCCGTCATTCATCATAATCAGTCTGTTACCGATTGCGATAGCGTCCTTCATATTATGAGTAATCATAACGGTGGTAAGGTTATTTTCCGCAACGATTTTTTCGGTAAGGTCCAGCACCTTTTTTGCCGTCTTTGGGTCAAGCGCTGCGGTATGCTCGTCAAGAAGCAAAAGCTTAGGCTTATTCATAGTTGCCATAAGAAGCGTTACAGCCTGTCTTTGACCGCCCGAAAGAAGTCCAACCTTAGAAGTAAGTCTGTCCTCAAGTCCGAGGTCGAGAGATTTAAGAAGCTCGTGATAATGCTCTTTTTCCTTATGCTTAACGCCTGCACTAAGACCTCTGCGCTTGCCTCTGCGTGAAGCAAGAGCAAGGTTTTCGATAATCTGCATATTTGCGGCAGTACCGTTCATAGGGTCTTGGAAAACTCTGCCGATATATTTGGCACGCTTATGCTCGGGAAGCTTTGTAACATCAATACCGTCAATAACAATGCTTCCGCAGTCAACGGGGTAAACGCCTGCAATCATATTAAGCATAGTAGATTTACCTGCTCCGTTGCCTCCGATAACAGTTACGAAGTCGCCGTCTTTCAACTCAAGGTCGATACCGTTGAGTGCCTTTTTTTCATTTATAGTACCCGGGTTAAAGGTTTTGTGAACATTTTTAATTTCAAGCATATTATTCAGCCTCCTTTACTGTCTTGATATGAGTCTCGGCATAGCGCGCACGAAGATAAGGAATGCCGAGGAACACTGCTACAACGGCAGCTGTGAGAAGCTTCAAGTCGTCGGTATTAAGTCCGAGACTGATTACAAACTGCATTACAATATAATAGATAATTCCGCCAATGGCAACATACAAAAGCTTGAGTGCGAAATTCTTAAAGATTTTGCCAAAGATAACCTCACCGATAATAACTGCGGCAAGACCGATTACGATAGCACCTCTACCCATATTAATATCGGCATAGCCCTGATACTGAGCAAGAAGTCCGCCCGACAAAGCAACCAAGCCGTTTGAAAGCACAAGTGCAATAATCTTTGAGCTGTTGATATTAATACCGTTTGCACGAGCCATATTCATATTTGTACCCGTTGCACGAATTGCGTGGCCGATTTCCGTGCCGAAGAACCAATACAAAATTGCAATAATAACTACTACAAAAATCGCAACAATAATGAGTGCCTTGCTAAGCTCTGTCATAGATACAAGAAGATTGTACTTATGAACGGAAAGCGGCTGATTTGCCTTGCCCAAAATCCTAAGATTAACAGAATACAGAGCAAGCTGAGTCAAAATACCCGCAAGAATAGGAGGTATGCCTAAAACGGTATTAAGCACACCCGTAATAAGTCCCGCTACACAGCCTGCAAGAAAAGCAAGCAAAAGCGCAACATAAACATTACAGCCTGCCATCATTGACATAACAAGGGTTGCGCCGCCTGTTGCGATAGTACCGTCAACAGTAAGGTCGGCAAAATCAAGCACTCTAAATGTTATGTAAACACCGATAGCCATTATACCCCAAATAAGTCCCTGCCCGATTGCTCCGGGCAATGCATTCAGAAATCCACTCATAAATCTACCTCATTTCAATTTCAAATATCCAACCAAAAGAGCAACGAGTATTTCGCTCATTGCTCCTTAGTATTAATTCTTAGCTTTTGTAAAATTACTCTGCTGTTGCCTCATAAGCCTCATATGTATCAGGAACCGAAGCGGAGAACTTAGCAGCCTGGTCTGCGTTGTAGTAATATTTAAGCTCGTCTGTCTGTGCAATATTCATTGTTGCAGGGTCTTTGCCGTTTACGAGAATATCGTATGCCATCTCGCCTGCTTTTTGACCGATTGAATAATAACTTATTGTAAGGGTGGCAACCGCATTTGTTTTTTCAAAAATGCCAACCTCACCTGCGATAACAGGAACATTTGCCTCCGCACAAGCTGCGTCGATAACACCACCGTTTGAAGCGGCTGTGTTGTCGGTAGGAATATAAATAACATCAGCTTCCGTTGCTGCCTTTTTAGCAACTGTGGAAATATCGTTTGAGTCTGAGAATGCGTAAAATTCGCACTCAACACCCATCTTTTCAAGAGCAGCCTTAACACCGTCAACCTGATACTTTGAGTTAGCCTCTGCCGAGCAGTAGAGAGCGCCGACCTTCTTTGTGTTCGGGAAAAGGTCAAGAATTTGCTGTGCCTGCTTATCAAGAGGAGCAAGGTCGCTTGTACCGGTTACATTAATTCCTGTTGCGTCTGTCGGATTCATTTCAATATCAAGCGCTGTGCCGAAATCGGTAACGGATGTGCCGATTACAGGAATCTTTGATGAAGCTGTTGCGGTTGCGCAAGCCTGAAGCGGTGCGGTTGCATTAGCCAAAATCAAATCATAGCCCGATGATACAAACTTATTTGCGATAGTTGTGCAGTTTGTTGAATCGCCCGAAGCGCTTTGATAGTCAAACTCAAAGGTAATACCGTTAGCCTCGCCAAGCTCTGTAAGCTTATCCTCGAAGCCCTTTGTTGCTGCGTCAAGAGCATCGTGCTTTGTAAGCTGGCAAATACCAACCTTAAACGATTTCTTGTCTGTTGAACTTTTGTCTGCGGCAGAACAGCCTGCAAACATACCGCCGACCATTACTGCACTGAGTGCAACGGCAGCAATCTTTTTAACTAATTTATTCATAGTTTCACCCTCCGAAAAAATCTTTTCTGTTTAGAAATTAAACTCAGTTTAGCACATAAAAGCGTTAAAGTCAACCGAAATAAAGCCGTTTGTGATAGAAAGTTTTAACTATATTTGTAATAGGCATAAAAAATATTTATGAGAGCCTCTCTGTAAATCAAACAGAAAGGCTCTCGCATAATCGTATAAATTTTTCGCCGATTTCAATAAATCAAGCCGTGTATATCGGAGAGGTAACAGCCAAAATTTTATTAATTCCGTTCACCCTGCCCCAAAGCTCGGCACGATACCAATGCTTTTTCTTCAGGTTAAGTGAGATATGTCGCTCACGCACATCAACACAGAGGACTTCCTCGCCGCCGTTTGTTATAACTCGGATGAGCTTATACTCCACTTCCTCGTCTCCCGCATTTTTCTCTCGTGAATGCAAATCGGTAAAAAATGAGAACACGGCATTGCCATTTTTCAGCGTTTCACCGATTGAATAGGTATTTCCACGCTGATGAACTCTGAAAAACAGTTTCGCTCCGGTGGAGGCAACCGTCTTGCCCATACGGATTCCACGAATAATCGTAGAAGAATCAACCTCGCCATCTATATCAACATAGGTACAGCCGTAGTGAGCATCCTCAACCTGCTCGTCGTCTGTATCACGGGCATAAGTACAAGCAATGTGATAGCCTTCATCCAAAAGACTGTTCCAAAGTGCAAACGCTTTATCGTTATAAGAATTATAAAAAGAAAACGCACCGTGCCAAATCTCCAAGAAGTCCACATTTCGCCAATTTCGCAAATCCGACTTACCTGCGTCACCGATAAGCGACACACCTGCCGCCCCGCCAAAAGCCTTTACGGCAGAAACAGCCTCGTCAACAGTGAGCGTTTCGTCACATTTAGCCGCCGAACCCAATGCCGTAACCGCAAAGCGACCGTATTCAATTACATCACCCTTTACTACGGGCAGAATTTCGTCATTTGCACATCCGCCAAACAACGCAACTGCCGCAAGGTGGTCGTCCCTCGCATTACAAAGTGTTTGGCTAACATCGCCGTTTGATACGCAACAGCGAAGCTCACACGGTAAATAACTCATAATCTCAAATCCATTCGTTATTATAATGTATATAATAAAATTATAGCATTATAATATCCGCCGTTCTATTTCCAAACTAAACAAAAAAATTATCCGTTTATTGGCTAAAATCAATAAACACCCGATAGCAAGAACGCAAACCCCTCTGTCACGACTTTGTCATGACGGAGGGGTTTGTATAATTTATTAAATTGTGTTGCAATAACACTATTGAAACATCAATGTAAATCCCTCAGTCAGCTACGCTGACAGCTCCCTTAAAAAGGGAGCCTATTAGAAACCGACGCCTCCATTGGCTATAAGAAAAAGGGCAAGCCAAGCTTGCCCCTATACACAAATATTACCTGTCATTACAGGTCAAGCGAATGCCCAACTCCTTAATAACCTTTTCGTCCACCTCGGAGAGCATTACAGAGCAATGCATTTCGCTGTTTTTAAGATTATCAAGCTGTTTGAGCGCAAGCTTTGCATTATTATCCGTTACGGCGGAAATTGAAAGTGCAATCAAAATCTCGTTAATATGAAGCTGAGGATTGTTTGAACCGAGATGCTTAATCTTCAAATTCTCAATCGGTTTAATAACCTCGGGATCAATAAGCGTAATGTCCTCGATTCCTGCCAACGCTTTAAGTGCATTAAGCATTGACGCACTCGCACAGCCCATAAGAACGGAAGTCTTACCGGTAATGAGTCTGCCGTCCGCAAGTTCAATCGCTGCGGCAGGAGCATCGGTCTCGTTCGCCAAATTCTCGGCGGCGGCAACGCATTTTCTGTCTGCCGATGTTATACCTGCGTTATTGAGCAAAAGTTCAAGCTTGTAAATTTCGTTATCGTTCTTTGCTCCATGCTTCTTGTTACGCTTTGCGGTAAAGTAACGGCGAATAATCTCGTCCTTTGACGCATTTGAGACAGCCTCGTCGTCAAATATACAATTTCCTGCCATATTTACGCCCATATCGGTAGGCGATTTATATGGGCATTTGCCGTAAATTTTATCAAAAGTCGCTTTAAGAACAGGGAAGATTTCCACATCACGGTTATAATTAACCGTTGTTTCACCGTAAGCCTCAAGGTGCCACGGGTCTATCATATTAACATCGTTAAGGTCGGCAGTTGCCGCCTCATATGCGATATTTACAGGGTGATTAAGAGGAATGTTCCAAATCGGAAATGTTTCAAACTTTGCATAGCCTGCCTTAATGCCTCTCTTGTTTTCGTGATAAAGCTGTGACAGGCAGGTTGCCATCTTTCCGCTTCCCGGACCGGGTGCGGTAATTATGACAAGCTCTCTTTGAGTTTCGATATAATCATTCTTGCCATAGCCCTCGTCGGATACGATTTTTGAAATATTATTAGGATAACCGTCAATAAGGTAATGATGATAAACCTTAATATTTGCATTTTTTAATTTTTCCTCAAAGGCCTTTACCTTAGGCGTAGAGGTATATTTTGTAAGGCAAACACTGCCGACAAAGAGTCCCCTTTCCTCAAACGCCTTAATAAGTCTGAACACATCAACATCATAGGTAATGCCGAGGTCGCCTCTGATTTTGTTTTTTTCTATATCCTCTGCGCTTATTACGACAACAATTTCAGCCTTGTCCTTTAGTTGAAGAAGCATTTGAAGTTTGCTGTCGGGTAAAAATCCGGGCAAAACTCTGCTTGCGTGATAATCGTCAAACAACTTTCCGCCGAATTCCAAATACAATTTTCCGCCGAATTCTGCTATACGCTCCTTAATTCTCTCGGACTGCATTGAAAGATATTTATCATTGTCAAAGCCGATTTTATACATTCTTATCCCTCTTTCCGTAATAAAAAGAAAAGACGGATGCACAAAACATCCGTCTGTACCTACCTATTATAAAGTATGGAGAGGAACTTTTCAATAGATAAATATAAGATAAGTATAAAAATTTTATTATTGGGTTTTCTGTTTACTTTTTGTCCTTTCCTTTTAGAAACGGTCTGAGTGGTTTATAAATCAATGCCGATACGGCAACGCTGATTAAGCCCTTGATAAATGTAAACGGCACATTATAAATCAAAATCGCCATCTCGATACTGTTTACCTTAAAGAGAGCCTGATAAACACCCAACACCGCTTCTTTCGGCATAAAGTTATAGTAAAACGGATAAACAACAAAGAGATTTGACGGATAGCTGACAACAGCCATAATCAACGCACCTATGATACCGCCTAAGATAGCGCTTTTTTTCGTCTTTTTCTTCTTATAAATCAACCCTGCCGTAAGAGTGAAAACAGAGCCGAGAATGAAGTTAGACAGCTCACCGACATATCCGCTTTTGCTGACTGCAAGGTGGATTAAATTCTTAACAAGCTCGATAAGCACACCCGCTATCGGACCGTAGGCAAACGCACCGAGTAGCGCAGGCAAATCCGAAAAGTCAAGCGCAATAAAGCTTACCGGTGACGGTATTTCAAGATACTGCAACGCTGTTGCGGCAGCGGCAAGCATTCCGCAGCCGACAATCAAATGTGTTTTGTAAGAGGTTGGTTTCTTTTTTTCTGACATAATAATTCCCTTTCTGCCGAGGGGACGGCAAAGAGAAAACCCTAACGCAAAGGCATTAGGGCGAATAGTCATAGTCTGCGAAAAATCGCAAATTACAAATATGATTTCTCTTATCCGGACTTTAACCGTCGGTATCGGAATTGCACCGATTCAGCCGCCTTTCGGCAGGTCGTGGACTGTACCACCGGTGAGGAATTTCACCTCGCCCCGAAATATTTTGTAAAATCAATATACACCAAATTATATTTGTTGTCAAGTATATATATTGACAAAATAAACAGATGAATGTATAATGAAAATGAACAAAGGGCTTATCGGATAGACGGTCAGTCCGATGTCATATGTGATTAAATAACCACTCTACACTTTAGCGGGCTGTAGGGCGGTTATTTTTTTATGCTTAATATGTAGCCTGTGGCTGCAATAAGAATAATTGCAAATAATACAAGATATTCCATAGTATCACCCCCTAATCATTATTAGAGGGCATAACCCTCTGATAAATGAGGGCTGACCGCCTACCGTTTTTCGACAGTTTCCTTTGTCCGAAATTATTATATGTTATTTATATATTTGTGTCAAGAATATAGTAGAGGTAACTGTGTTCGCCACTACGCTTATACCTAATATGTTACTCCAAATTATCAGTCAAAAGCATTATTGCCGTTAATGCGGCAACCGGTGCGGTTTGGGTTCTGAGTATTCGTTTTCCGAGAGTTGCACGGTTTCCGCCGTTTGCCTCAATTAATTCAACCTCCGACTCCTCAAATCCGCCCTCGGGACCGATATAAATCGAAACGCTTTTTGTGTCAGGCTTAACGATATTCCTAAGAGCCTCGCCGCCGCCCTCATAAAACACAATTTTAATCTCGCTGTCATCCTCTGCAACAGCCTGTTTGAGAGTCACAATATCGTCTATTTGAGGCACAATTCCTCTGCCGCTTTGCTGAGCCGCTTCAAGAGCAATCTTATTATATCGGGTATTTTTTCTTGCGCCCGATTTTTCGTCCGGACGAGAAACGCAGCGCTTAGTCAAGGTAGGCACAATACGGGTAACTCCAAGCTCAACGCACTTTTGGATTATATCCTCAAGCTTACTGCTTTTAGGCACACCCTGATAAATCGTAACGCAACAGCTCGGCTCCTGCTCGCTCACCTGCTTATAGCAAATTTTCAGACGCACGCTGTCCTTTGTAATCTCCTCGATTATACTGCCGTAATCGTTTGCGTTTCCGTCACAAAGCATAAGCATATCGCCCACCCTCATTCTGAGCGATTTTGCGATATGGCGAGACTGCTCACCGTCCAAAACAACCTCGTCCCCTATAATTTCATTAACAAATAATCTTTGCATACTACATCCTCACAAATTATTTCTTGCCCAGTGAAACAGATACTGCTGAGCGATTCCCTCAATGCCCTTAAAGCATTCGGGAAATCCGTCGGGATAATATTTCATCACACGCTTCATCCACACATCAAGCGGACAGCACTCATAAAACTGCATACCAAACAACAAAACACAGCTTGCTACCTTTTCGCCCACGCCGTAAATTTTCAAAAGCTCTTTCTTAGCATCAGCCATCGGCAAGGACTTGATATAATCCAAATCTATCTCTGAGTTTTGCACTCCCTGAGAAAGCCGATATAAATACCTTGCACGGTAGCCTGTGCCGAGTGCCTCGAAATCCTCAACGCTCAATTTGCTGAGCCTTTCGGGTGACGGAAAAGCAAAATATCCGTCGCACACCTCATCACCGTAAGCCCTGCAAAGTCGGGAGATTATCAGCTTAATTCGCTTAATATTATTTTGCTGACTGATAACAAAGGAGCAAAGTGCTTCCCAACTGTCCTGGTTCAGTATCCTTATGCCGTAATATTCATCAATGGTAGACGAAAGCAGTTCGTCACTTCTGAGCCTTTGGCACAATTCGTCATAATCTTTTTCCAAATCGAAATACGGCACCCACACACTATAAAAAGTATCCTCGTCGGTGTCATAAAACACAAAGCCGTCGTCAACACTCTTAATATGCAAAAAATGCCCCATCGCAACTCCGCAATAAGAGCCGTCCTCGCAACGCTCCCAACGAAACGCCTGTCCGCAATCGAGAGTTAAATCAAGGTCGAGGCATTTTACATTTTCGACAAGTATATCATTGCCTATTTTCTTAACTGTCATTTTTCGCTCCGAATTCACTATTTGTATTAAATTGATTATACCATCTTTTTGTCAAGACTGAAAGTAAAATATAGCAATTTATACAAAAAAATCGAAAAATCAAATTTGTTGAAAACTATGTGTAAAATGTTGAAACATTGGCACATTTTAAGTTTTCAACATAGAAAACATAGTAAATATAGCCATTTGAGGCTTAGTTTTACACATTTTCCACCGACTTTTCCACATTTTTATAAACCCTCGGTTTATTACATTTCGTTATAACAAAATAGTGTCAAGCATTATTTTTACATAAAATTAAACAAAAATTAACCTTAATTATTTGAATAAAATTACCCGAATTTTCAAACACTATCTGTATAATAAAAATCACACATCGGAAGGGATTTGAAAATGCTGAAGGGAGTAAACAGGCAAATATTAGAGGTGACAAACACGGAGTCGCCGTATTTTGAAAGGATAATATTTTTTGTACGCTCATCCTCACCGCTGAAGGATAACGAAAAACTGAAAAAAGAAGCAGAAAAAATCAGCCAAAGCACCGCCCTGAAACCGCCAAAGAGCAAAATCACGGCAGAAAAGGTAATATCATTTTTTGCAACGTCCGCACTCGGTGCGCTTGCAGGAATGGCGCTGTGCTTTATAATAAATGATTTTATATTATAACTGATGTAACGGGGTGACAAATATGCTCAAAAAATTAAGACAACACGCAGGAATTATCACGCTTGCTCTGCTCGTAATCTGTACGCTTTGCTTTGCGGGATATGAAGTATATAACGATTTTATCAAAGAAGAAAGCGTTTATGCGCTGTCTCGTCTCGGCTCGTCGGGCGACGAAGTCAGCAGGGTGCAGAAAAAGCTAAAGGAGCTTGGCTACTACAAAGGTGATGTTGACGGCATTTACGGCACAAAAACAAAATCGGCAGTCATTTCGTTTCAGAAAAACTGCGGTTTAACAGCTGACGGAATTTGCGGCAAAACAACTCTGCTTTATCTCGGACTTAGCGGTTCTTCAGGCTCATCGGGTACGGGAGGCGGTTATTCCGATGCAGATGTCGAACTGCTTGCAAAGGTCATATCGGCTGAGGCGAGAGGAGAAAGCTATGAGGGGCAAGTTGCCGTAGGCGCAGTCATCTTGAACAGAGTTGCACACCCGTCGTTCCCCGATTCGCTGTCGGGTGTCGTGTACCAAAAGGGCGCATTCTCCTGTGTGAATGATTCAAACTGGTATCAAGCCGTTGCCGAATCGTCAAAGCGTGCCGCAAGAGACGCACTAAACGGATGGGACCCGTCGGGCGGAGCGATATACTATTTCAATCCGTCAAAAACAAGCGACTCGTTTATGCATTCACGACCGGTAATTAAAACAATCGGCAACCACAGATTCTGCTCATAAAAGAAAAAAAGTATTGATTTATAAAAAGCAGAGGTTTATAATAAGTAAGTACAGACGGTTGTACGCTCTATTTGAGGGTACGACTGTCTTTTTTCATTTGCAGATAATAAAGGAGGACAAATTATGAGCAAGCCAAAATACATATTCATAACGGGAGGAGTTGTGTCCGGTCTCGGAAAAGGGATAACTGCGGCATCCCTGGGCAGACTTCTCAAGGCAAGAGGATTAAAAGTAACGGCACAAAAGCTTGACCCGTATTTGAATGTTGACCCGGGAACTATGAACCCTGTTCAGCACGGAGAAGTTTTTGTTACCGACGACGGTGCGGAAACCGACCTTGACCTCGGGCATTACGAAAGATTTATTGACGAAAGCCTGTCGCAAAATTCAAACCTTACATCGGGCAGAGTTTATTGGAAGGTTATCTCCGACGAGAGAAAAGGCGTTTACGGAGGTCAAACCGTACAGATTATTCCTCATGTAACAAATGAGATAAAAAGATATATTTCACGAAACGCTGAAACAGGTGCTGACATATGCCTTGTGGAAATCGGTGGCACGATAGGCGATATAGAAAGCCAGCCGTTCCTTGAGGCAATCCGTCAGTTTGCGGTAGAATACGGCAGAGAAAACTGCGTATTTATCCATGTTACACTCGTACCGTATCTTGCGGCATCGGACGAACTTAAAAGCAAGCCGACACAGCATTCGGTAAAAGAAATGCTTTCGCTCGGAATACAGCCCGACATAATCGTGTGCAGAACGGAGCATCCGCTTACAGACGAAATCAAAAACAAAATCGCACTCTTTTGCAACATAGGTAAGGACTGCGTAATCGAAAACAACAACTGCGACATTCTCTATGCCGTGCCGATGATGCTAAAGGAGCAGAAATTGGACGAGGTTGTTATGAAAAAGCTCGGCGTTCAGGCACCAAATCAGGATTTAAGCGATTGGGAGCAAGTGCTTTATGCGCTGAGAAATCCTGTGCAAACAGTAAAAATCGCCCTTGTCGGAAAATATGTTGAGCTGCACGACAGCTACATAAGCGTAAACGAAGCACTCAAGCACGGCGGAATACCCACGCTCAGTGCGGTTGACATACGTTGGATAGACAGCGAAACGCTTGAAAAAGAGGACGCAAACCTTGACGAAATACTCGGGGATATGGACGGAATTTTAGTCCCCGGCGGATTTGGAAGCAGAGGCATTGAGGGCAAAATTCTTGCAGCAAAATACGCAAGAACGCACAATATTCCGTATCTCGGAATTTGTCTGGGAATGCAGATTGCGATAATTGAATTTGCAAGAGATGTACTCAAAATGCAGGGCGCAAGCTCGACAGAAATCGACCCCGAAACACCGTATCCGCTGATTGATATTTTGCCCGAAAAGAAAAGCCTCTCAGACCTTGGCGGTACTTTGAGGCTCGGCAAATATCCGTGCGTGCTTAACGAAAAGTCGAAATCCTACGCACTTTACGGCGAAAAAGAAATCTTTGAACGCCACCGCCACAGATACGAGGTGAACAACGACTACCGAGACGCATTGCTGGATGGCGGTATGATTTTTGCAGGCACAAGCCCCGACAATCATATAGTCGAAATGATAGAACTGCCCGAGCATCCGTGGTTTGTTGCGTGCCAATTCCACCCGGAATTTAAGTCTCGCCCGAACAAACCGCACCCACTTTTCAAAGGCTTCGTAACCGCAGCCGCAGAAAGAATGAAAACAAAAAACCTTACCGGTTCCCCTCTGTCTTTGCTCAACAAATAAGCAACACAGAAAGAATGAAGAATAAAAAATAAAAGTATATTCAAAACTTGACATCTTTTGAATAAACCTATATAATGAAAATAGATAAGGAGCTTGCCGATAGACGGTTAGCCCCCTATAAAAAAGTTTTTTGAAATAATCGCCGAACTTGTAGTGGGGTGAGGCGGTTATTTCTTTTTAAGTGCCAATATGTAACCGGTTGCAAATACTAATACGAGTATTATATATGCAAATTGTTCCATGGGCAACACCCCCAACTGAGGGTATAATTAACCGCCTACCGTTTTTGGTAGTTCTCCTTATCCGCTATAATTATACAAAAATCAGATATTCGTGTCAAAAAAATCTCTGCCCATATTATAACGGACAGGGATTTATTTATTTCTTTGGATTAACGAATGCGACAAGCTCGTCCTTTTCTACATAGCCGACGGATTGATTAATCAGTCTGCCGTTTTCAAAAAGAAGCAAATTCGGTATAGTCATTATGCCGTATTCAAGTGCAACTTCACGAGCGACATCACAATTAACCGAGCAAAACTTAACCTCGTCAATCTCGTCGCTTACCTCCTCGACAATGGGGGAGAGCATCATACACGGACCGCACCATTCAGCCCAAAAATCAACAAGCACTCTGCCGTCAAAAGCAAGCACCTCTTTATCAAAATTTTCTGCCGTAAGTTCTGTTACCATAACAATCACTCCTTATTTTTTTATCATTCCCGCAAGCATATCAAGAAGCTCCTTGTCCTCGGGAGCAACCCTGAAATTAGTGCGGATTTTTTCGCCGTTTACATCGGTGACGGAAAGCTCCAAAACAGCGCCCGGCTCAATTCTGTTTCCTGCGTCATTAAAAAACATAGCAAGCTTTGGGTGGCGAGCGTTAAAGCCCTCGGTCATCTCCTTCATCTTAAACAAAGCGGTAGGATTTATATTCATATTATATCCTCTTTTCTCTTACATCAATCATAATGTAAAACAAATTGCAAAATTTGTCAAGAGAGAAAACAATTACTCGCCCTGCAAAGTCGTGCCGAAAAAAACGATTCCGGTTATCGTTTACTGAAGAAAAACGCAAAAATTGCCGCAAACTCAATGCTTACGGCAATCTATTTTATTCGTATATTTCTCGCTTTAATGCCCCGATATACGGTATGTTGCGATACTGCTGGTCATAATCAAGACCGTAGCCCACAACAAACTCGTCAGGCACATCACATCCGACATAATCGGGAGTTAAATCCACAACTCGTCTGTCGGGTTTGTCAAGAAGCGTTACGATAGAAATGCTGTTTGCACCTCTTGCAGAAAGCATTTTGCTGACATAATGGAGCGTTCTGCCCGAGTCGAGAATATCCTCAACGAGAAGCACATCGTAGCCTGTAAGGTCAATATCAATATCCTTTACAATCTTAACGCTTCCGGTAGAGGTTGTACCCGAGCCGTATGACGAAACTGCAAGAAAATCCAGCTTCAACGGCAGGTCGATATAACGGGTAAGGTCTGCCATAAAATACAGCGAGCCTTTCAAAATGCCTACAACGAGAAGGTTTTTACCCTCAAAATCCTTTGTGATTTGAGCGCCGAGCCTTTCATTGATTTTTTGTAATTCGTCCTTGGTAACAAGTACCTCTTTAATATCATTATCAAGATTTGCCATAAATAAATTATCTTTCCTCTCTGAAGTATGAAAGACCGAGAGCCGCAGGACCTTGGTTTTCCTTTTTCTTACGAACGCTTACCATAATAAGAACGATAATGGTAACGATATAAGGAATCATTTTGTAAAGCTCCTGCACACGAAGCGCGCCCGGAACATAAAGATAAACAATGTAAAGACCGCCGAATGCGATAGAGCCTAAAATGCTGAGGTTAGGACGCCAAATTGCAAAGATTACGAGTGCGATTGCAAGCCAACCTCTGTCGCCGAAGCCGTCGTTTGACCAAACACCGTTTGCATAATCCATTACATAATAAAGTCCGCCCAAGCCTGCGATAATCGAGCCTACACCGGTAGCGATGTACTTAGTTCTTTCAACATTGATACCTGCTGCGTCAGCGGTTGCCGGATTTTCTCCGACTGCTCTGAGGTGCAAGCCTGCTCTCGTTTTATTCAAAAACCATGATGCGAAAAGTGCAATAATAATTGCCGCATACGCAAGGAAGCCGTAGCTTAAAAACAGTTTTCCGAACAAGCCGAGTTTATCCGCAAACGGCAACGAGGTTCTGAAGAAATTAGATGTTGTTGTAAGAGCAACAGACGGAACATCGGCACCTGTGAGCTTGATAAGCGAGCCACCGAAGAAGTTACCGAAGCCTGTACCGAATGTTGTAAGCGCAAGACCTGTTACATTCTGATTCGCTCTGAGAGTAACGGTGAGGAAACTGTAAATACAGCCTGCGATAAGCGAGCCTAAAATACAGGTAATAAGTGGAATGAAAACAGCCAAAAAGCCGTTTGCGTCAGCCTTGTCCGTCAATGAATTTTCATAAAAGAACGCACCGATAACGCCACTCATACCGCCGATATACATAATACCGGGGATACCGAGGTTGAGGTTACCTGATTTTTCGGTGATGATTTCACCCGTTGAGCCAAAAAGGAGTGGTATACCCTGCATAATTGCTCTGTGCAGGAAAGCGATTAATGTTCCCATACTACTTTACCTCCTTCTTTGACGAGCTGCGAAATTTTAACTGATAGTTAATGAAAAATTCGCTGCCGATAATAAAGAACAGAATGATACCTGTAATTATTTCACTAAAGCTTTGGTTAAGACCGAAAATCATAGAAATTTGGTCAGCACCTGCGTCAAGGAAAACAAGCAATAATGAAGTGAAAATCATATAAATAGGGTTAAATTTACCGAGCCACGATACCATAATAGCGGTAAAGCCTCTGCCGTCGGCAGTCGAAGTGGAAATTGTGTGGTCTGTACCGCCAACGAGCAAAAGACCTGCGATACCGCAAACCGCACCCGAAAGAGCCATTGTACGAAGAATAACTTTATTTACATTAATTCCGATATAGCGAGCCGTATTTTCACTCTCGCCGACTACTGCAATTTCATAACCGTGCTTTGAATATTTAAGATAGATATACATAGCAACGGTGATACCGGCAACAATCAGAATATTAAGCAAATAGTTCTGTCCGCCGATAGTCGGAAACCAGCCTGCCTCGGTGGCACGGTTGATAATACCGATTTTACCTGCTCCCTTAGGATTTTCCCAATACATACAGAAATATGAAACCAGCTGAATGCCGACATAGTTCATCATAAGGGTAAAGAGCGTTTCGTTTGTGTTAAACTTTGCCTTAAATATAGCGGGGATAAGCGCCCAAATCGCACCTGCCAAAACAGACGCCAAAACCATAATAATGATAAGCAAGCCGTTAGGAATTTTATCGCCGAGCAAAATCATACAAGCAGTTGTTGCAAGTCCTCCGATAAGAACCTGTCCCTCACCGCCGATGTTCCAAAATCTCATCTTAAACGCAGGGGTAAGCGCAAGCGATACGCAAAGGAGCATTGCAAGATTTTGCAGAAGCTTCCAAAACTTTCTTGCACTGCCGAACGCACCCTGGAACATTGTTACATAAACCTTAATAGGGTTTTCGCCCGTAAGCACCATTGTGATAATTCCGCAAAAAACAAGAGCCAAAAGGATAGCACCGATACGGATAAGCAACGAATTGAGCCTTGGCACGGCGTCCCTCTTTACGATATGAAAAAGAGGCTCGTGAACAGTATTTTTATTCTTAGCCATTATTCTTCCTCCCTTTCTACCGTCTTTGTCATAAGCAGACCGATTTCCTCCTTAGTGGTGTTTCGTCCGTCCACCACGCCGGTAATACAGCCCGAGTTGATAACCATAATTCTGTCGCAAAGCTCGATAAGCACATCCAAGTCTTCACCGACAAAAATTACGGCTGTTCCATGCTCCTTCTGCTGAGAGAGGAGATTATAAATAGTATAAGAGGAGTTAATGTCAAGTCCTCTTACAGGATAAGCAACCATCAAAACCTTTGGCTGCAATGAAATTTCTCTGCCGACAAGCACCTTTTGAACATTACCGCCCGAAAGTCGTCTTACGGGAGTGTTTGCACTCGGAGTAACAACCTCAAGGTCGGAAATAATGTCGTCTGCAAGATGCTTAGGCTCTTTTCTGTTAAGAAATGCACCCTTACTGCCCTTATAGGAACGGAGCATCATATTGTCTACAATGTCCATATTGCCTACAAGTCCCATTCCGAGTCTGTCCTCCGGAACGAAAGAAAGAGCAATGCCCAGCTTGCGAATTTCACGAGGAGTTTTTCCCACAAGCTGCTGAGGACCTAAATCGTCCGGCTTGTAGAGAATGCTTGATTTTTTAGTAGTAACCTGAAGTCCGGCAATGGATTCTAAAAGTTCCTTTTGACCGCAACCGCTGATTCCCGCAATACCGAGAATTTCGCCGCCGTATGCCTTAAAGGATACATTATCCAGCGCCTTTGTACCGTCCTTTTTTATAACGGTAAGATTTTCGACATCAAGTCTTTCTTTAGGATTTTTAGGTTCTTCACGGGTAATGTTAAGGTCGATTTTTGACCCCATCATAGCCTCGGTAAGAATTTGCTCGTCTGCATCAGAGGTATTAATGGTGCTGACATGCTTACCCTTACGAAGAATAGCAACCCTGTCGGAAATGCTGAGTACCTCGTGAAGCTTATGTGTAATTATGATAATTGATTTACCGTCCTTACGCATATTGCGAAGAACATCAAATAATTTTTCTGTTTCCTGAGGTGTCAAAACAGCGGTAGGCTCATCCAAAATAAGAATGTCAGCGCCTCTGTAAAGCACCTTGATAATTTCGACTGTCTGCTTTTCGGATACAGACATATTGTAGATTTTTTTATCGAGGTCCATATTAAAGCCGTACTTGTCGATGATGGCTTTAACCTCTTTTTTTGCTTCTTTGATATTATATTTTTTCTTATCCTCAACGCCGAGAATAATATTTTCCGTAGCGGTAAAAACATCAACAAGCTTAAAATGCTGATGAATCATACCTATTTTATACTTAAATGCGTCCTTAGGAGATTTTATAACAACCTCCTCGCCGTTTACGAATATCTGTCCCTTGTCGGGGAAGTAAATACCCGATACCATATTCATAAGAGTGGTTTTGCCCGAGCCGTTTTCCCCCAATATGGCAAGAATTTCTCCTCGCTTTACCTGCAAATCGACATTATCGTTTGCAATAACCTTAGCGCCGAATTGCTTGGTAACACCCTTTAATTCCAGAGCAAATTTTTCCATAAATTACCTCATAAAATAGTCTTACCGTGACGGAGCTTCCTCCGCCACGGATGATAGATTTATTTATAATTTGACTATTAACCGAAGTTTACATCAAGAAGATTGATGCCGTCGATTTGAACATCAAAATACGGAGCAGCACGAGATTCTGATTCGTGGAAGTAGCCGTCCTTAACAACCTCTGTGTCAGGAGTGTAAGCTGCGTCTGTATCAACATCAGCCATATAAGAGGTGAGGTGTCCGTCAGCGTCAACCTTAGCGTTCTTATTCTTCTCATCTGTTACTGTTACTGTGAATGTGTTTACATCAAATACGTGAACAGTACCGTCTTCGATAGCCTTCTTAGCCTTCTCAACAGCAGAAGCTGTGTTTGCTGCAGGAGCTGTCTTACCAAAGTCTGTAAGAAGTACAGAGTTGTCAGCAAGAGTGCCGATCCAGTCAGCCTCAATCTTATTGCCCTTTCTTACAGCCTCGATGCAATGCTCAAGGTAAGGAGCCCAGTTGATTCTTGAAGAAACGATAAAGGTGTTAGGACAAGCGGATTCTGTTGAACCGTTGTATGAAACGTTTGGTACATTTGCACTCTCACAAGCAGTAGGAGCGCCCATTGAGTCAGCGTGCTGTGAAACGAGTACAGCGCCGTTTTGGATAAGCTTCTGAGCTGCTTCCTTCTCAGCAGTCTCGTCGTACCAAGAACCTGTGAATGTAACATCCATAGTTACTGAAGGGCAAACGCTCTTTGCGCCAAGGTAGAATGAGGTGTAGCCTGAGATAACCTCAGCATATGTGTAAGCACCTACATAACCCATCTTAGCCTGCTCAGCGGTAATCTTACCCTGAGCAATCATTTCATTAATCTTTTCACCTGCTGCAACACCTGCAAGGTATCTGCCCTCATAGATAGCAGAGAAACCGTTGTGAAAGTTTGAAAGACCCTCTGTGTGAGCCTTTGTACCTGTTGCGTGAAGGAACTCAACATCTTTAAATTCCTTAGCAGCCTGAATAATGTAGTCCTCGTGGCCGAAGCTGTCTGCAAGGATAAGGTTACAACCCTCGTCAACAAGCTCTGCAGCTGCGTCGTATGCAGCCTGGCCTTCTTCAATGTTGTTCTTCTGAACAAGCTCTACGCCCATCTTCTCAGCAGCCTCTTTAGCAGCTACGATGAAGTTCTTGTCGTAGGTTGAGTTCTCGTCGTGAAGTGTGATAAGACCAAGCTTTACGGTCTTGCCCTCGTTATTTTTGCTGTCGTCTTTACCCGATGCCGAGCAGCCTGCAAATGCAGCTACTACAAACAAAGCAGCGAGGATAACAGCAAGAACTCTTTTTGTGATTTTCATTTCGTTTTCCTCCGTTTATTTTTTTATATTATCGGCTTGCGCCTAATAACCAAAATTAATCTCTGAACTCAACATTGCCCGTGCTTGCGTCCATAGAATCTATTATTGCGAGGCTTTCAACTCTGATGCCTTGCGCTCTAAGCTCGTCGCCGCCGTGCTGATAACCCTTTTCGATAACGGTACCGCAACCGACAAGCGAAGCTCCGCTTTGCTCAACGAGATGAATAAGTCCCTTTAATGCGTTGCCGATAGCGAGAAAGTCGTCAACAATCAATACCTTATCGCCCGGCTTCAAAAACTTTTTTGATACTATGATGTCATAGGTTGTGCCGTGAGTGAACGACTCAACCGGCGTGGTGTAGACATCGCCTGCAATATTTTTAGTCTTAGTTTTTTTTGCAAATACTAAAGGACATCCGAATTCCTGAGCTACCATTGCACCTATGGCAATGCCCGATGATTCGATAGTCAGAATTTTATTGATGTCCTCATCTTTATAAAGTCTATGAAATTCTTTTCCGACTTCACGCAAAAAGCCGCAATCTATTTGGTGGTTCAAGAAGCAGTCAACCTTTAATATATTACCTTCGTAGACCTGTCCCTCGGTCAAAATCTTTTCTTTAAGCAAATCCATAATAGGTACCACCAATCGCTAAAATAAACACTAAGCTAAGCCGTAAGAAAAATCGATTGCAAAAACGCATTCGGATAAATTTCACTTGCTTAAACACCTCTTATATAATATAAGATATTGCGACAAAATTCAACATAAATTTTCGTTTGACACCGTTTTTTAACCTTTTTCTGTATGCCATACAAATTTAGGCTGCGGCACGGCTTGAATATATGTGCAACTTGCTATGCAAAATAAGTAATGGTGTGCAAAAGCCTTGTTTATTTCGCTTATTGTAAATCGGCTGAGCTTGGTATATAATTACACCAAAAGCAGTACAGAGGTGATATTATGATTAAGCTTATAGCTCTTGATTTGGACGGAACGCTTATGTATACAGACCATATAACAGTGACTAAGGAAAACCGTTCGGCACTCAAAAAAGCGCACGACAGCGGTGCAAAAATTGCCGTGGCAACAGGCAGAACGCTTGCTATTATAGGAGATGTGTGCGAGCAAGTACCCGAGATAGATTATATAATTTACTCAAACGGTGCGGCCGTTTACGACAGGGCGCAGGGCAAAAACATTTACACCCGTTTTATGAGCAGCGAGTTTTGTATGCCTCTGCTTAAAAGAAGCCTTGAGCTTGGCTCTTTTGTTGAGCTTTATGTAAATTCGACAGACTATGTTCAAGCCGATATGGCAGAAAGCTTCGGCGCTGATTTTTTGCCTAAGGAATTTTTGGAAAAGCTTACGCAGGAAATGACGCCGGTGAGCGACCTTATGGCTGTTGCGCAGGATAAGGAAATCGAAAAGGTAACGGTTTACGCTCCCGACAAAGATGATTTTTCAACGCTGTGGAACGAACTGAGCGAAAACGATAATCTGTGTTTAGCCTCGTCAATGCCTGTAAGTATGGAATTTACCGCAAAGGGAGTAAACAAAGGCACGGCAATCGACGGAATGTGCATGGTGCTGGGCATAACGGCTGACGAATGTATGGCATTCGGTGACGCAGGCAACGACTGCGAAATGCTCAAATACTGCAAATATTCCTTTGCTATGGCTAACGCAACGCCGGAATGCAAGGCGAGTGCAAAATATGAAACGCTCTCCAATGCCGAAAACGGTGTCGCAGCAGGAATAAATAAATTTATATAATCACTTATAATCCTCTCTTATCGGGTAAAAATGATAAGGGAGGATTTTTATGAAAAATTTAGACAGTACAAAAACTCAGGCAAATTTAATTTCTGCATTTGCGGGTGAGGCGCAGTCTCACATCAAGTATATCTTTTTTGCAAACAAGGCACGGCAGGACGGATATAATGAGATTGCAGAAATTTTTGAGGAGACGGCAAAAAACGAGCAGGCGCACGCACGACTTTGGTTTAAGTATCTTCATTCAAACGAAATTCCGCCAACCTCGGCAAATCTCAGCGAAAGCATAGACGGCGAGCATTTTGAGCATAGCAGTATGTATCCAAAATATGCAGAGGAAGCACGAAACGAGGGCTTTACGGAGATTGCGAGGCTGTTTGATTTGGTGGGAGAAATCGAGACACAGCACGAGGCACGCTTTAAGAAGCTGTTGAATGATGTTCAATCGTCAACGGTGTTTTCAAAAAACGGCGACACGGTTTGGGTTTGTATGAACTGCGGAAATATTGTTGTCGGCAAGACCGCACCGCAGACCTGTCCCGTATGCTCGGAGCCTCAGGCATACTTCAAAGTAAAACAAAACTGATAAAAATAAAATTAGGGCTTGACAAAACCGATAAATATCTATATAATTGGTTTTGCAGTTGCGGATTTAGCTCATCCGGTAGAGCGTCACCTTGCCAAGGTGAAGGTAGCGAGTTCGAGTCTCGTAATCCGCTCCAAAAACAAAAAGGAAGCAATGAATGCTTCCTTTTTTTGTTTTTCAGTTGTGGTATGAGAGACTTGAAAAGACCGTTGCGAAGCAAAGAACAGTCCGGGGGACTGTTCGCCGGTCGGGTGCGTGTCGGCGAGCGCAGAAGCAAGCCGAGCGAGTCTCGTAATCCGCTCCAAAATAAAAAAGAAGAAGTCTTGTACTTCTTCTTTTTATTTTTTACGAACCGCAAGGCGAGACTCTCACGCCTCCCTTTCTAAGGGAGGGGAACCACGAAGTGGTGGAGGGATAGTCGCTGCCTTTTAGAACGCTTTTCAACAACAAACCATAACAACACTATTTAAGCGGTAACGCAAACCCCTCCGTCACGACTTTGTCGTGCCATCTTCCCTGAAAGTGGAGGCACTTTTGCTTCCTTTTTTTGTTTTTCAGTAGAATTGTAAGAGACTCGAAAAGACCGCTATATGTATGACGCTCATGGATATATCCTATGTTTCTGGACAATCGGGCGAAAATATGATAGAATATTTATACAACAGTCGGGATATCGATAATATGATTTTGCTGTAATTTCATATTTAGAGGACACAATTATGACTAAAAAAGAATTTAAGAAAAAATGCAAGGCTGAAAAAGCAAAAAGCTATCAATACTCATTGGCGGGAGAAATCCTTGTTATGGTTAGTTTTATAGTAACAATGATTGTTGTGTACCTTGACCAACATATGCACACGATACAATATCCGATACAAGTTATCTTTTGGGTAACGAGTGGAACCACTTCAATCGTAGGTATGGTTTACATTATTCTCGGCGAAAACAAATTTAACAAGGAATACAAGGAATATCTTAACTCCAACTCAAAACAGAATTAATATCTATTAAAAAGCAAAATCATATTACGAATGTGTGGATTTGTGCGTAGAAAAAAGACTTTGTCCTTTTACGGTCAAGGTCTTTTTTATTTTTCGGTTGTGGGCAAGAGACTCGAAAAGACCGTTGCGAAACCACCGTGTAAGCGTTTTGGCTCCCTTTTCAAGGGAGCTGTCAGCGTAGCTGACTGAGGGATAGTCCCTGCCTTTCAGAATGCTTTTCAGCAACTGACTACATACACACAACTATGACAATAACAAAACCCCGCAGGTCGGACAACGCATCCGTCTGCGGGGTTTTTCACTCAATTATCAGTTCTTTGGAACAATTTTATCTTTACCGCCCATATACATACGGAGTGCCTCGGGAATTGAAACGGTACCGTCTGCGTTAAGATTATTTTCAAGAAATGCAATAAGCATTCTCGGCGGAGCAACAACGGTGTTGTTCAAGGTATGTGCAAGGTAGTTGCCGTTTTCACCCTTAACTCTGATTTTAAGTCTGCGAGCCTGCGCATCTGTAAGATTTGAACAAGAGCCAACCTCGAAATACTTTTTCTGTCTCGGTGACCAAGCCTCAACATCAACAGACTTCACCTTTAGGTCTGCAAGGTCGCCCGAACAACATTCAAGCGTACGAACAGGAATATCAAGGCTTCTGAAAAGGTCAACGGTGTTCTGCCACAGCTGGTCAAACCAATACTTTGACTCCTCCGGCTTACAAACAACAACCATTTCCTGCTTCTCAAACTGATGGATACGATACACACCTCTCTCCTCGATACCGTGTGCGCCCTTCTCCTTACGGAAGCACGGAGAATATGAGGTGAGAGTAAGCGGAAGCTTCTCTTCAGGGGTAATCGTGTCGATAAATTTACCAATCATAGAATGCTCCGATGTGCCGATAAGATACAAATCCTCGCCCTCGATTTTATACATCATAGCGTCCATTTCCTCAAAGGACATAACGCCTGTAACAACATTACTTCTAATCATAAACGGAGGCACAACATAGGTAAAGCCTCTGTCAATCATAAAATCTCTTGCATACGAAATTACGGCAGAATGAAGTCTTGCAATATCGCCCATAAGATAATAGAAGCCGTTGCCCGCAACTCTGCCGGCAGCCTCCATGTCAATGCCGTCGAAACGCTCCATAATATCCGTGTGATAAGGGATTTCAAAATCAGGTACAAACGGCTCGCCGTATCTTTGCACCTCTACATTTTCGCTGTCGTCCTTACCGATAGGAACTGACTCGTCAATGATGTTCGGTATCATCATCATACGCTTTGTAACCTCTGCACCGAGTTCTGTTTCACGCTTAGCAAGCTCGTCAAGCTCCTGTGCCTGAGCAGTAACCTGCTTTTTAACCTCTTCAGCCTCGTCTTTTTTGCCCTGAGCCATCAAAGCGCCGATTTGCTTAGAAATCTTATTTCTGTTTGCTCTAAGCTCGTCTGCTCTTGCAACAACAGTTCTGCGCTCCTCGTCAAGTTCGATTACCTCGTCAACAAGATGAAGCTTCTTGTCCTGAAATTTTTTCTTAATGTTCTCCTTAACAAGCTCGGGATTTTCCCTTACAAATCTAATATCCAGCATTTTTATTCTCCTATAATTATATTATATGTTTATGTGAAAAGTTATTTAGCAATCGCATTTGCGATATTCTTTAAGTCGTCGAGAGTATAGAATTCTATCTCTAATGTTCCCTTACTGCGACCGTTATATACCTTTACCTTTGTGCCGAGTGCCTCGCTGAGTGCAAGCTCCACCTCATCGTAAAAGCTGTCTCTTGCTCCGGTGCTTGAAGCCTTTGTTTTAGCGGCTTTCGGACGCTTAGCCATTTTCTCGACATCTCTTACGGTCAGCTTTTTTTCAATGATTTGCTTTGCGCATTCGCACATCATAGCCTCGTTGTCAAAAGCCAAAAGCGCTCTTGCGTGACCTGCCGAAATGTCACCGTCCTTTGTCATCTGTCTGACATCCTCGGGAAGCCTTAAAAGACGAAGTGCGTTTGTGATAGCCGGTCTTGATTTTCCGACCGAAGTAGCCACTTCCTCTTGGATATAACCGCATTTATCAATAAGTGCCTGCAATCCCTCTGCTTCTTCAATAGGGTTGAGGTCCTCTCTTTGCAAGTTCTCGATAATTGCGATTTCCATTGCCTCTGTGTCGGAAAGCTCCTTGATTATAACAGGTACTTCTTTAAGACCTGCAAGCCTTGAAGCACGCCAACGACGCTCACCGGCAACAAGCTGATAGCCGCCCGTCGTCAAAGGACGAACAAGTAACGGTTGAAGCACACCGTGCTGTGCAATAGAATCGGAAAGTTCTTGCAAAGCAGCTTCGTCAAAGGTTTTACGAGGCTGTTCCTTATTAGGAATAATATCGTTTATCGCAAGAGTGTCTGTCGATACCATTGAGTCGGTATTGTTTTCGAGCATTAATGCGCCGAGTCCCTTACCGAGACCCGATTGTTTCTTTGCCATATCTTACTCCTCTTAATTACTTATTTGCTTTTAAGAATTCGTCAACAAATTTCTTGTACGCAAATGAAGGCTTTGAATATTTTTCATAATAAATTACAGGCTCGCCAAAGCTTGGCGCTTCCGCAATCTTGACTGAACGGGGTATCATCGTCTTATAAGGCTTATTAGGGAAATACTTGTTCACTTCTTCAATTACCTGCTGATTAAGCTTCAATCTGCTGTCATACATAGTAAACAACACGCCCTCAAGCTCCAAATGCTCGTTATAATGCTGTTTTATGGTTCTGACCGTTGACACAAGCTGACTTAGTCCCTCAAGTGCGTAATACTCGCATTGAAGCGGAACAATTACCGTGTCTGCCGCAACGAGTGCATTAATAGACAACATTCCGAGTGACGGAGGGCAGTCAATAATAATGAAGGCAAACTCCATAACAAGAGTTGCAATAGCTCTTTTAAGTATGCTGTTTCTGTTTTCAAGCTCCGCAAGCTCTACCTCTGCGCCTGCCAAATTCATATTAGCAGGGAGGATAAACAGATTTTTGAATTCGGTTTCCACCATAATCGAACGGGCTGAGGTTTCGCCGGTAAGAACATCATAGGTGCTGTATTCTACCGTACTTTTGTCAATGCCTACACCTGATGTGCTGTTGCCCTGAGGGTCAATGTCAATAAGGAGCGTTTTCTTGCCCTTTTGTCCCAATGCAGCAGCCATATTAACGCAGGTAGTAGTCTTTCCGACACCGCCTTTTTGGTTAAAAATCGCTATTGTTTTTCCCATAAATTCACCCCTGATAATTACTTCCTATATTATACTACTTATATATACTCATATCAAGGTGAAGATATTGTATAAAACGGCTTTTTTCATTCTATATATAGGAATGTTTCATGTGAAACACCGTATAGTTGTTAAACATAGAAGCTTTCGCATTGTTAGGCTTTTGAACGGCTAAAATTTTACGCTTATAAAACTAATATCAATAGATGTTTCATATGAAACATTGTAAAACAGCAAAGCAGGCGAGGATAACCCCGCCTGCTTCGCTGTGATGAAAAGAGGAGAATATGTTAAAACGGATTAACCGTTTTAAGCCTGTTTGGCACTTAAAACCTTTAACTTAGGCTCCGTGCTTACTGTTTTAGGGATTTTAACCCTAAACTCTATATAATCGTCGGTTTCGGTCTTGTCCGAAATTGCATCAATGCCCGACTCCTGCATAGTCTTAATCGCCTTATTCACTGTATTTACAAATATTCTGAAATCCTTGAACACCGGTCTGTGGTCGCTTTTCTTTCGCTTTGGCTTTGCATAAAAGGTGGCAATATAGTTTTCCGTCTGCGATACATTCAAGCCACGCTCCTTTATTACATTCAAAGCCGTCCACAAATCCTTATCGTTTTCTATCGCAAGCAACGCTCGTGCGTGTCGCTCGGTCAAGCCTTCCTTTTCGATAAAATATCGCACATCGGCAGGGAGCTTGAGCAGTCTGAGCTTATTAGACACGGCAGACTGACTTTTTCCAAGATACTTTGAAATATCCTCTCTGCTCATTCCAAACACGGAAATAAGCTGTCCTATTGCATTTGCCTCCTCAAAGAAAGTCAAATCCTGCCTTTGCACATTCTCTAATATAGATACGACCGCACTTTTTTCTCTGTCGCAATCCAATTCTATGCAGGGGACTGTCGGTATTCCTGCAAGAATTGCCGCCCTGAGCCGTCGTTCTCCTGCGATAATTTCGCAATATTCGCTGTTGTTCATTCTGCGGATTAGCAACGGTTGAAGTATGCCGTTCTCTTTTATGGAGTTTGCAAGGGAAAGCATTTCCTCAGAATGGAATTGGTGTCGTGGTTGGTTAGGATTGGGCAACAGCTTTTCTGTTGCTATATACGATATATTATTCATAGCTTGTCCTCTCCTTTGGACTAAATATATAATAGCATAAACATATATAAAAATAAAGGATTTCTCATCGTGAGAAATCCTCTTAATTCGCCAAAAAGCCTTAATTTACAAAGGCTTTGTTGATATTTTCTTTGACTTTCTGGGATATTGTGTCGGTGTTTGCGATAACTTTCTTACCACCGCAATAGTACGCTGCTCGGTACCGTTTAGCTTATATGAAAAATTATCTTCAAGCTCGCCGCCAAGCACCTCGATAGCGTTGCCCGCCTCGCTGATGTCGTCATTACTGCCTTTCAACGCAACGAAAGCACCGCCCGTTTTAACAAAAGGTATGCAATACTCCGAAAGCACATTCATAGGCGCAACAGCTCTCGCCGTAGCTAAATCGTACTTTTCTCTGAAATTTTTGTCTTGTCCTGAGACTTCTGCACGAGAATGAACGAGGTTTGCATTAAGTCCAAGCTCGTTATTAACCACAGACAAGAATGTTAATCTTTTGTTAAGGCTGTCCAACAAAGTGAACTCAATATCGGGTTTATATATCAAAATCGGCGTTGAAGGGAAGCCTGCACCCGCCCCGACATCAATAGCCGTGCCAACCTTGTCCAAATCATAGTATTTGGCAAGCATAAGGCAATCGAGAAAATGCTTAACCTCAATTTCCTCTGCGTCGGTTATCGCAGTCAAATTCATTTTCTCGTTCCACTCAACAAGCAGTCGTGCATAGGTGTCAAACCTGTCGAGCATTACCTCATCAAGCATAATTGAGTTTTGCTCACACAAATCGGAAAATCTAACTCTGTCAATCATTGCCCATACTCTCCAAAATAATATTAAGTGCCGTAATATCGGCAGGGTTTACTCCGCTGATTCTTCCTGCCTGACCGAGGTTTTGCGGTCTTACTGCCGACAATTTTTCTATCGCCTCAAGTCGCAATCCCTTTAAGCTTGTATAATCTATGTCCGACGGAATTTGCTTAGCCTCAAGACGACGCATTTCCTTAATCTGCGCTTCCTGCTTTTTGATGTAACCCTCGTACTTAACGCTGATTTCCACCTGCTCAAAAATTTCATAATCAAGCTGCGGTCTGTTTAAGTCGAACGGTGCCAAATCGGCATAAGTAATCTGCGGACGCTTCAAAAGCTCAACCATTTTACAACCCGTTTTCAACTCGGCTGTGCCTCTGTCAACAAGCATTGCCTGAAGCTCGGGCGAAATAGGAATCGAAAGCGATTTTACTCTTTCAAGCTCGTGCTTGATAAGCTCTTGCTTGTGCAAAAATTCGTTATATCTCTCATCGCTGATTAATCCGACCTTGTGTCCTGTCGGGGTAAGGCGAATATCTGCGTTGTCCTGCCTAAGCACGAGGCGGTACTCGCTTCTGCCCGTCATCATTCGGTACGGGTCGGTGCAACCCTTTGTGATAAGGTCGTCAATCAGCGTTCCGATATAGGAAGAGCCACGGTCAAGTATCATCGGTTCTCTGCCGCTGATTTTAAGTGCGGCGTTAATTCCTGCAACCAAACCCTGTGCAGCCGCTTCCTCATATCCGCTTGAGCCGTTAAACTGACCTGCGCCGTAAAGTCCCTCTAAATCGTGAAATTCGAGTGTAGCCTTTAATGCGGTTGGGTCAACGCAATCATACTCAATCGCATATGCCGGACGCATAACCTGCGCATTTTCCAAACCCTTAATCGTATGTATAAAATCAAGCTGAACATCCTCGGGCAAGGACGAACTCAGTCCCTGCAAATACATTTCCTCTGTGTTTTCTCCACAAGGCTCTATGAAAAGCTGATGTCTTTCCTTGTCGGCAAAGCGAACAATTTTATCCTCAAAGCTCGGGCAGTATCTCGGACCTTTTCCCTCAATCTTTCCGCTATACATCGGCGAACGGTGGAGATTGTCCAAAATAATCTGCTTCGTTCTCTCATTGGTATATGTTATATGACAAACGACCTTGTTTTCCGGTCGGTGCTTAGTTTCAAACGAAAAGGGAACAGTCAGCTCGTCGCCCTCCTGAACATCAAGCTCGCTGAAATCAATGCTTCTTCTGTTCACTCTGCTCGGCGTACCCGTCTTAAATCTGCGAAGCGGAATATTAAGCTTATAAAGCGCGTTGCTCAAATCGTTTGCCGGAAACATTCCGTCAGGTCCGCTTGAATAGCTTATATCGCCGATATAAACTCTGCCTCCGAGGAATGTACCCGTAGCAAGAATTACAGCCTTTGCCTTAAAGACAGCCTCAAGCTTTGTAACAACAGCCCACTCGTCACCGTCCTTGTATAAATCGACGATTTCGCCCTGACGAACATCAAGATTTTCCGTCAGTTCAAGCGTGTGCTTCATTCCCGAGGAATACTCTCGTCTGTCAATCTGCGCTCTCAGGGAATGCACGGCAGGACCTTTTCCGAGGTTGAGCATTCTGCTTTGAAGCGAATACTTGTCAGCCGCTTTGCCCATTTCGCCGCCGAGTGCGTCAATTTCTCTTACCAAATGACCCTTGCTTGTGCCTCCGATTGACGGATTGCACGGCATATTTCCGACCCAATCGAGGTTTATGGTAAACACGGCGGTTTTCACTCCGAGCCTTGCGCTTGCCAAGCATGCTTCAATACCTGCGTGACCAGCACCGATAACTATTACATCATATTTTCCCGCAAAATATTGCATAATAAACGCTCCTTATTTTCCGACGCAAAACTTACTGAATATATTGTTTACAACCTGTGTGGTCGCTTTCTCGCCTGTGAGTGACAAAAGCTCGTCGGCAGCACAATCACACATCACATTTACAGCGTCAAAGGTCATACCCATTTCAACGCTCTCGATTGCAGAAACAATGCTCTCTCTCGCATTTTGGCAATTCTGCCTCTGCCTCATATTTGCAAGCATAGGCGCACCCGTGTCGAAATCCTCAACACCCAAAATTTCCTCAACGGCTTTCGACAACTCTTTCAATCCTTCGTTACGCTTTGCACTTATGTAAACCGTTTTTTCAAAGGTGTTTTCAATCCTATCGGTGTCTAATTTTTTATCAAGGTCAACCTTGTTGATAACG
Organism: uncultured Oscillospiraceae bacterium; assembly: GCA_900539165.1. Lineage (GTDB taxonomy): Bacteria > Bacillota > Clostridia > Oscillospirales > Acutalibacteraceae > Eubacterium_R. The sequence continues at coordinate 9,719 of UQAZ01000014.1, read as the reverse complement.
GCAACCGACCTTTTGCCCGATGCCTTGCTAATCAAATCCTCGTCCTGCTCACGCAAAGGCTTTGCATAATCAAAAACGGCAAGCACAAGCTGTGCCTCGTCGAGCGCCTTGTAAGCCTTGTCTATTCCTATATTTTCAACCAAATCGTCGCTTTCTCTCAGACCCGCCGTGTCACGCAAGTGAAGCACAAGACCGCCGAGACGAACGCTGTCCTCAACAATGTCTCGGGTAGTTCCCTCAATATGGGTAACAATGCTCTTGTCCCGTCCGACAAGCATATTCATAAGACTGCTTTTTCCTACATTCGGCATACCGACAATGGCAGTATCGACCCCGTCAATGATTGCCTGTCCGTTATCGTAATTGTCGAGAAGCTCGTCAAGCTCGTTTTTGCAAAAATTCAGCTTAGACAAAAGCTCCGTCTCCTGAAGCTCGGGGATTTCCTCGTCGGGATAATCAACCCACGCACACATCAATGCCGACAAGTCAAGAATTACATCAAGCACGCCCTTGATTTTTTTGCTAAGACTGCCCTGAAGTGCGTTAAACGAAGCCTTTACAGCCGCCTCTCCCTGTGCAGAAATTAAATCCGCAACCGATTCTGCCTGCGTCAAATCCATTTTGCCGTTTAGAAATGCACGCTTTGTAAATTCGCCCGCTTCGGCTGGCTTTGCCCCTGCGTCCAGTACAGCCTGCAAGGTTTTTTGCACGATAAGCAATCCTCCGTGAACGCTGATTTCCACAACATCCTCGCCCGTGTATGACTTTGGCGCTCTGAAAACAAGCGCAACAGCATTGTCGCTCTCCTCGCCGTTGATAATAACATTGCCGAACCTCGCTCTGTATCCGCCCATATCGCTCAGCTTCGTTTTATCCATAGAACGAAAAACCTTATCCGCAATCTGCGTTGCGTTTTCTCCGCTTATTCTGATTACGCCTATTCCGCCCGGTGCGTTACCGGTTGCAACTGCGGCAATAGTAGACATATCGGTCACTCTCTTTCTATAAAAATCAAAGATGCAAAGCAATGAAAAGGGAGTTGTCCCAAATCATTACACTGCATCTTTCACCTGCTAAAATATTTATACAATGATAAAACAAGTGAAATCTCTTGCTTAAATCATTATATTTAATTTTACTTATTTACTTCGATTTTGCCGAACTTAGGCAAATCTGCTCTGTCAGCCTTTGGTGTGTGGTTCTGAGGAGCCTTTGTAACTGCGGAATTTCTGCTGCCGTTGCCTCTGCGATTACCGCCGTTGCCTCTCTTAACACCGCCGACCGGCTCGATAACAACCTTTCTGTCCTGATTATATCCGACAGAACGGCTCTCAACACCGTCAATCTCCTGAATCGCTGTATGAATGATTCTTCTTTCATACGGGTTCATCGGTTCAAAGGTGTGTCTTCTTCCTGTGCGAAGAACATAGTCAGCATTCTTTTTTGCAAGGTTTCTGAGAGTTTCCTGTCTCTTTTCTCTGTAATTACCTACATTGATGACAACTCTTACATATTCCATTGCGCTCTTCTTGATAACAAGAGAGAGAAGATACTGAATAGAATCAAGTGTTTCGCCTCTGTGACCGATTACAATTCCGTAATCCTCACACTCAAGATTCATAGTTACAACGCCCTCGGCGTATGTAGCCTCAATCTTTGGCTCAACAATTTTAAGTCCCTCAAGAATTGTTTTAAGATATGCCTTTGCATATTCCAAATCCACGCTCTCGGGATACTCTTTTTTTACTTCGTTCCTTGGGGCTGCCTCTTTCTTTTCAGGAGCCTTTTTCGGAGCTGTTTTTTTCTTTTGTGCCGGCTTTTGAGCAGTTTTCTTAGGTTCGGTCTTAGGCTGCTTAGGTTTTCTGCCGTCCTCATAGGATACAGAAACCTTATAATCCTTAGCGCCGATACCTAAAAATCCCTTTTTGCCTGTTTCTAAAACCTTGGTCTCTACAACTGCGTCGGCAGGTGCATTAAGTGCAACCTTAGCCGATGCAAGAGCCTCCTCCAAGGTCTTGCCGGTACCGATTTTTTCTATAATCATACTGTATAAATCTCCGATTTATTTAACATTTTTAATGCTTTCTTCTCTCGAACGACGCTCGATTGTCGATTCAATCATCTGACGAGCAACATTACGCTTAGGAGGGAAGAATTTTGCCATAACAAGCTGCTGTACCAAAGCAACAAGGTTTGAAATAATCCAATAAAAGCCTACTGCAGCCGAAACCTTAAATGAGATATAGAATGAGAAAAATGGCATCATAAGCATCATAATCATCATCTGATTACCCTGAGCTGCCGCTGCCGGATTCTGCTTCTTCTGAATCTGTGTGGAAATAATTGTTGATGCAAAAGAGGACACCAAACACAAAATCGGAATGATGATTACAGGATTTGACCAGTCCTTAATGCTCGGAATTTGAGTCATATCAATTCCTAAAAGGTACATATGCGCTCTGTATTCTGCGATTGCGTTAAGCTTATCCTCGCTGAAAATATCGCCAAACTGAGTAGCAAGCACATCTCTGTAAGTATCAAAATTCTGCAAAAGCTCGATTTGAAAATACGACGATTTAATATCGAGTGTGTCAGCAATAGCCTGCGCATGAGAAGCAATGTCAACGCCGATGATATACTGAATAGGGTAGTAAATAATACCGATAATACCCATAAGGAATACCATCTGGAAGATAGTTGTGCCACAGCCCATATTCATCGGGTTGTGTCCTTCACGGGAGTAAAGCTCCTGAAGCTCCTCTTGCTGCTTTTGTCTGTCCTGCGGATTTGTAGAATTAGCGTATTTCTTTTGAATCTTAGCAATTTTAGGCTGAAGGCGTGAGCTTTTAGCCATTGTTTTCTGCTGCTTTAGATTAAATGGAAAAAGTATTAAACGGGTAAGTACGGTAAAAACAATCAATGCAAGGAAATATTTGTAGTCAAATACAATGAGGAGACCCTCCATGCACTTACCAAACAACCAATACAAAGGCTTAAATATCGCCGTACCGTTAGACACGGTTGCTGCCGTAGCAATGAAATCTATCACTTATTCTTTTCCTTTTTCTTATTATTCTTTGGCGGAACGGGGTCAAACCCACCCTTAAAAAACGGATTGCATCTCATAATTCTGCCTATCGCAAGCAACGAACCCTTTACGATACCGTGTATCTCAAGCGCTTCTATTGCGTACTGCGAGCAGGTCGGAATATATCTGCACGAGCCGTGCGAAAATCTCGGAGACAGGGTCAGCTGATATGTGCGAATGAGAAAAATCATCGCTTTCTTTACAGCGTTTCTAAGCCTCTTCATTTATTGCACCGACCGCAATAAGGTGATTAAGCATAGCTCTTTCAACCTCTTGCTCCTTAACAACAGTGGTTTTGCTTCTGGCAACAAAAACAAAATCCCAGCTTCCGTTTATACGACCCTCAAGATTACGGTAAGCAACCCTGATAATTCTTCTTGCTCTGTTTCGCTCAACAGCACCGCCGATTTTTTTGCCGGTGGTAATGCCGTAAGCACGGCGAGAGCCTCGATTTTTCATAGCGTAGGTCACTAAAACGGGAGATGCCTGATTTTTGCCTCTGTAATATAACCTGCGAAAATCTTTATTTTCCTTTAAGGTATTATCCTTCACAAAAACCGTTCCTTTGCTTTCTAATTAGTAAGAGAGGGACTTTCTGCCCTTAGCACGACGGCGAGCAAGTACCTTTCTGCCGTTCTTTGTTGACATTCTCTTTCTGAAGCCATGTACCTTCTGTGCATGTCTCTTCTTTGGCTGAAATGTTCTTTTCATTCTTTTTTCACTACCTTTCGCAAAGACTAAACTCGTCTTAATCTTTTATAATCTCTGTGCGGTATAGCACAGGCAAATTTGCTTTTTCGTGCATCAAAAAACAAATGCACATACTACTAGCCTTAGTATTATATTATAAATGGCTATAATTTGTCAACAAAAACTTGTATTTATTCTCCATATATTATATAATAACACTACATATTGGGGAGGCACAAAAGCCCCTCAACTAAAGAAACGAAATTCAGCCAAAAATATTTGAAAAAAACAACTGCAAGAGAATGATTTTTTTACATTTTTTGCGTTGTTTTCGGTCGGTACGGCAAAATTTTTTGTTATTGATTAATTAGACAGGATGTGAAAATATGCTCGGAATTATCGGTGCAATGGATGTTGAGGTTGAGGCAGTCAAAGCTAAGGTCTGCGACTCAACACAAACGATTATCGCAGGAATCACCTTCGTCTGCGGATATATAGAAAATGTTATGGTCACTGTTGCTCAATGCTCACCCGGCAAAGTCAATGCCGCAATTTGCGCACAGATTATGATTGACACCTTTAAGGCGGACAAAATCATCAACATAGGTGTGGGCTGTTCGCTTAATAAAAATGTTATGATAAAAAATGTTGTTATTGCAAGCGATGTTTGCGAGTATGATATTGACATTACCGCCTTGGGCGAGCCGAGAGGCTTTATCAACGGCTTGAATGTTATTAAAATCAAAGCTGACGCTGCTCTTTCCGACGAACTTAGCAGATGTGCGATTAACTGCGGAGAGCGTATTCACAGGGGAACGGTTGCTTCCGGCGACACCTTTATCGCAAGCGACGAGCTGAAAACTATGCTCTGCAACGAATTCGACGCAATTTGCGGAGAAATGGAGGGTGGCGCTATCGGTCATACCTGCGCCTGCAACGGTGTACCGTTTGCCGTGCTTCGCAGTATCAGCGACGGCGGTGACGAAAACGCACAGATGGATTATCCTACATTTAAGACGATTGCCGCAAAAATCAGCACCGGTATCATTCTCGAATACATTAAAACTCAAAACGACCAAATTAAGCTGTAAAAAAACAGCCAAAGCGTATGCCTCGGCTGTAACAAATCAATATTCAATTTGCGATTAGATTGTGATATAGTTTGACAGGATGTATTCCTCTGCCTCGCTTATCATATCCTTCAGCGGTGCAAACTCCGCCTCGTCTATTCCCGTTCTGGACTTGTCCTCAATGAATACGAAGCGTGCGTCCTGAAGTGCAATAGCGGCAGATGCCAAATCACGGGCGATTGTGTAATCAATCTTAAACAGCTCCTTTGGCAATACGCCTGCCTTTGCGAGTGTGAGCGCACCTCTGTATGCGCAAAGCATAAAGTAGTCGTACACATAGTTGTCCTTTTTTCCGTCGGTGGCAGCAGAAGCCATTTCAAGCAGATATTTTGTTGACATAGCGAGAGCCTTTGCCGACCTGCCGTCTGCACTCTGAATGTTAGCAAGCACATCGTTGCTCATTCCGTTTCGGTTTTCGCTTACTCCGAGAAGATAGTCGGTTGTTACGCCGTAATACTTACTGCACTTGATTACAAAATCAAGTCCGCATTCTCTGATGCCCTTCTCGTAATGTGAAAGCAGCGCCTGACTTATACCCAAATCGCTTGCCGCTTTCTTCTGACTGATGCCTCTCTCCTTACGCATCTTAGACAGAATTTCGGAAAATTTTGATAGCTTTTCGTTTTCGTTTTTCATTATTGTTCCTCTACCGTATATGTCTTAATTCTAAAAATTTCGTCAAAATATAAATCCCCGCAAGGATTGCATGAATATATACATACTGTAATTTTAATAGATAATACCACTTATTATACTGCTTGTAAAGAATAAGTTTGAATTTGTAGTTATTTTGTAACAATTTATAATAAACACCCATTGAACAGGAGATATTGAATATGAAATCATACACGCTGTATTTATTCCGACACGGACTGACAAAAGGAAATATTAACGCACAGTATATAGGGCATACCGATTACCCTCTCACTACATTTGGTGTTGATGAGTTAAAGGAAATATATCGCAAGCACGGCTATCCCGAGGTCGACGCAGTCTTTGTTTCGCCGCTTAAAAGGGCAATGGAATCGGCAGATATTATGTTTCCGAAAAATAACAAGGTTGTAATAGATAATTTTATCGAATATAACTTTGGCGAATTTGAGGAATGCACAGCCGAGGACTTAAAGGATAATGACGACTTTAAGCAATGGCTTCACGGGGACATAAATTCCCGCCCGCCGTACGGCGAAAGCAATGCTGAATTTACTCACAGAGTTTGCAAAGCGTTCGAGCAGGTCGTAAACGGATGTATCGCAACAGGCACACAGAACTTTGCCATAGTGTCGCACGCAGGCGTTATTATGACAATTTTGCAGTATTACGGCTTGCCTGAAGCACCTATGTCACATTGGCAGATGGACGCAGGCTACGGCTATAAACTGCGCATAACACCGTCGCTTTGGATGAAAGCTAACAAAATAGAGGTTATCGACACCGCCCCGGAGAGCCTTAATAAAGAATAAAACCAACTTACTTGACAAATCAAATTTATCTGTATATAATAAAAATAGATAAGGAGCTTACCGATAGACGGTTAACCTTCGAGTTGACAAAAAGAAGTAATCAACCTTTTAGCGGAGTGGCGATTACTTCTTTTTTGCTATAATTATGTAACCTGTATAAACTATTACAAAAATAATTAATAATATAAGATTATCCATAGCATCACCTCCGATTACCCCTTATAAAAATAAAGGTGGAGGTTAGATTTAACCGCCTACCCAGCCAAACAATGTCCGAATAGAAACAGTCTAAAAAAGACGAGTTCACGCACCTTGCAACATTTTTTGCCTTGACATACGCAAGTATGCCTGCGGCAAAGAAATATCGCCAATTACATAAACTCGTCTTTTTTGGATGCTATGCAGTTTATGCGCTCAAATTTTTATTTAGGCAAGGCATATTTTTAATCGCATACTTTCGTATTCAATTAAAAATTAACGCAGTATAAGCGGAAATTTGAGTGTATAAACCTATTCCTATTTGGACACTGTTTGGCTTTGGCAGTGTTCCTTATCCGAAAATATTATATATTAATTGTATATTTGTGTCAAGAAAGGGCGAAAAATTAAATATAACAATTCATCACAATAACCTAACAAAAAGTACGACATTCTTATTTGAATGCCGTACTTTTATTTTAATTATTCAACTTATTAGTTGATGAGGTTTCGTCTTCCTCATCTGCCTGTGTTGTCGGCAAAGTGGATACCTCTCCGTAATGCTCGTTCATTATCGTTGCGCCGACAGGACCGTAGCCGTCAGACATATAACCGCTTTCACGACATCTGATAACATCAACTCTTGTTCTTGCAAGGGTTATACTGCTCTTGCCGTAAAGCATTGTCTGCAAATTATATGCGTCCTGTGGGAAATCCGCTTTCCAGCACCACGCACCGTAATATTGTCCGCCTGCACCCTTTTCGTTAATTCGAGAATTAGGCACGGTATTTGTAACAATGCTGTAATTGAGCCAGCCCTGAGAAATCGCATACTTTGCAACCTTTACAAGCATATCCCTGCTCATATCTGTTTTGATATAAGGCACAATGTCGTTAATGATTTTGAGCAATTTAACGCTCGGTGCGTCCTTTACACTCTCAAACACCTTCATAAGGCATTGCTTTTGTCTGTCTGCTCTTACATTGTCGCTGTCAATGTGACGGATGCGGCAATATGCAAGTGCCTGCTGACCGGTCAATTTCATAACGCCCGTGCTTCCCTCAAAGGTCTTGTCAATCCAAGTGCCGTCATAGGTCTTTTGGTCGTTATTGATTTCTTTAATCTCCGCAGAGGTAATCTCAAGTTCAACCCCTCCGAGAGTGTCAATGATGGTCTTAAAGCTCTCGAAATCAACCGTTGCGTAATTATCAATCTTAATCTTATAAAGATGCTCAACCGCATTGATATAAGTTTTAATATCGCCTGAGGATTTTGCACCGTTAATCTTGCCGAACTGACCGCTTTCCTTGTTGCCCGGCTCTGTCTCCCAATATGCGTAGGTGTCACGCAAAACAGAGGTCAGGGTAATGGTCTTTGCGTCGATATTGATTGATGCGATAATTGCAGAGTCTGCTCTCGATTCCACATCGGGGTCATAGCCGTCCTCGCCCACAAGCATTACATTAAGCACATGTGTCGATGAGCAAGGTGAGCCGTTATAGTACCATTTCTTAATCATCTCTTTAAGAGATGCAATTTCTCTTGCGTCTGCCTCGTCGATTGGCTCAAAGCTTTCAATGAGCTTGTCCATTCCCGTCCACGCTTCCTCGTCGGCTGACTTTACTCCGTCCGATGCCGATACATTGTCGAGAATTTTGTCAACATAGAGCCACGCACCTACTCCTGTTCCGATAAGGATAACCAAAATTATACAAAGCACAATGATAAAGGTCTTTTTCCCATTCTTTTTCTTGCCCTTCTTTGAATGGTTTTGTTCCTCGTCGTACTCGTCGGACTTGTCGGAAGAAAAAGCATTTATGTCGATAAATCCGCTTTCCTGCTCCTCTTTCTCAGGCTTTTCGTCCTGAACAATCTCTGTCGGCTCGCTCTCGTCGGAATGCGTTTTCTCAGCCTCTTGCGGTTTTTCCTCTGCCTCAGCCTTTGGTGTTTCTTCCTTAGGCTCTTCCTTTTTCGGCTGTGGTGCTTTTGGCTCTGCTTTTTTCTGCACTTCAGGCTCTGCCTTTGCTACGCTTTCAGGCTTTGCTTGCTTCTTAGGCTCAGGCTTTGGTTCAACAAAATGAACATCTGCGCCCTCTGCCTTTGGTGCTTGCTTTACCTCGTTTGCATATTCTGCACCCGACTTGATTTTTTTTTCGTTTTCTTCTTTTCTTTTCTTAACCTCTAAAAGAATATCGTCTATGTTATAATCCTTTGCCATAACAAAAACTCCTCTTCATCACAAATTATTCGTTTGCAGGTGTTTCCTCGGAGTTTTGCTCATCCGTATCAACAGCTACCTCTGAAATTTCTTCATCGTTTGCTCTCTCAACAATGCCGATTGTGGCAACCTTTTCTCCGTCCTTAACGGACATTACCTTAACACCCTTGCCGCCTCTGTTAATTGAGGATATTTGGTCAGCGTGAGTTCTTATTACGATACCGTCAGAGGTAATCATAATGACATCGTTTTCCTCCATAACCGGAGCAATCATAGCAACCTTGCCGTACTTGTCGGTATAGTAGTTGATTATACCCTTACCGGCTCTGCCCTGCACACGGTAATCCTCAAATTTGCTTCGTCTGCCGTAGCCCGTTTCGGTTACCGTAAGAAGCTGCATATTATCTACCGCAACCGCAAAGCCGACAACATAGTCGCCCTCGCCTAATTGAATAGCCTTTACGCCTCTTGCAGTTCTGCCGATAAGTCTTGCGTCGCTTTCGTTAAAGCAAATTGACATACCGTCGTGGGTAGCAACAATAAGCTTGCGCTCACCGTCTGTAAGTTCTACCCAGCAAAGCTCGTCGTCCTCGTCAAGATTGATGGCAATAATGCCTGTTTTTCTTATATGGTCGTATTGCTCAAGTGCGGTACGCTTAATGATACCGTTTCTTGTAACCATACACAGATACTCGTTTTCACTGTCCTTAGGCACCTTTACCATAGCGGTGACCTTCTCGTCCATTTCGATTTGGAGAAGGTTAATTACATTCATACCCTTGCTTGTTCTTGATGCCTCTGGTATCTGATAGCCCTTTAGCTTAAATACCTTGCCTTTATTGGTGAAAATAAGTATTTCATCGTGAGTTGAGCAGGTGAACATATTTTTAGCAACATCCTCTTCACGGCGGGACATACCCATAATTCCCTT
>UQAZ01000013.1 GCA_900539165.1 uncultured Oscillospiraceae bacterium | reverse complement strand
TTCTTCCGTGCGGCACTACTGCTATTTGGACACAGGAATAATATGGATTTAATAAAATTTGAAAATGTATCATTCTCGTACGATACAGAGGATGAAAACGGCACTCCTAAAAGTGAAAAGGTACTTGAAAACTTCAATTTGTCAATAGAACAAGGCAGTTTTGTTGCGATTTTGGGTCATAACGGTTCGGGCAAATCTACCGTTGCTAAGCTGACAAACGGCATTTTGTTTGCTGACAAAGGCAGCGTTTTTGTAGATAATATAAAGGCGCAGGATGACGATTCTATTTACGATATAAGAAAAACTGTCGGTATGGTTTTTCAAAACCCCGATAACCAAATTGTTTCCTCAATCGTTGAGGAGGATGTTGCATTTGGTGTTGAAAATATCGGAGTACCGTCAGAAGAATGCAGACGCCGTGTTGACGAAGCACTTAAAACGGTGGGTATGTACGAATATCGTTTGCGTACACCGTCTAAGCTTTCGGGTGGTCAAAAGCAAAGGGTGGCCGTTGCAGGAATTATCGCAATGAAACCTAAATGCATAGTTCTTGACGAGCCTACCGCCATGCTCGACCCAAGCGGCAGAAAAGAGGTACTTGATACCGTAATGAAACTGAATCGTGAGGAGGGCATAACGATTGTGCTTATCACTCACTATATGGACGAGGCTGTAAAGGCTGACAGAGTTGTTGTTATGGATGACGGTGTGATAAAGCTTGACGGAACGCCTCAGCAGGTTTTTTCCGATGTTGAGAAGATAAAGTCCTTGAGCCTTGAAGTACCGCAATCCACCGAGCTTGTCGAAAGGCTCGGAATACACAGCGAAAGCACGGTGCTTAATTCTGACGAATGTGCAGAACTGCTGATAAAATATTTACAGAAAGATTAGTTTATAAATGGCTGTACTTGAAACAAAAAACTTAAAATTTATTTACAGCGTGGGAACTCCGTTTGAGGCTTGTGCTATTAAGGATGTCGATTTCACGGCAGAAAGCAATGAAATCATAGGAATTATCGGACACACAGGCTCCGGCAAATCTACCTTTATTCAGCACCTTAACGGTCTTATTAAGCCGACAGAGGGCGTCGTTTGCGTAAACGGAGAGAATATTTGGAAAAAGGAAAATAAGGCCGATTTAAGACAGGTTAAATTCGCCGTAGGCTTGTGTTTTCAGTATCCGGAATATCAGATTTTTGAAGATACTGTTTTTGACGAAATTGCATTTGGCCCAAAGCAAATGGGGCTTGATGAACAGGAAATTAAAAGCAGAGTGCTTGAAAGTATGGATATTGTCGGACTTGACAGAGGACTTACCTCAGCTTCTCCCTTTGATATGTCAGGGGGACAAAAGAGAAGAGTTGCCATTGCTTCAATTATTGCAATGAAGCCGGGTGTGCTTATTTTGGACGAGCCTTGTGCAGGTCTTGACCCAAAAGGCAGACAGGTAATTTTGAATCTCGTTAAAAGCTATCAAAAAAGAATGGGCAATACCGTTTTGTTTGTTTCACATTCTATGGAGGATGTTGCAAGTATAGCGGATAAGGTTATGGTGTTTAAGGACGGCAGTGTTGCTATGTTCGGTACGGTTGATGAAGTGTTTTCCCATGGCGCAGAGCTAAAGGAAATGGGTCTCAATGTGCCTGAAGTTACCGAAATTTTTTTGAAGCTTAACGAAATGGGTATTGATTGCAATGTAGGAGTTTATACTGTCGAACAGGCTGTTGACGAGATAAACAGATTAAAGGCGAGGGGGAATGTAAATGCTTTCTGATGCTGCAATCGGGCAATACCTTCCCGGAGATTCCTTGATTCATAAATTAGACCCGAGAGCGAAGATAGTAATATCACTTCTTCTTATGATTTCTGTATTTTTGTGCAGAAATTATATTTCAATGGGTATTTGTATAGCCTTGGCAATGGGGATTTCCGTTGTTTCGGGAATTAAACCTAAAGTTATATTTAAGGGATTAAAGCCGATAATCGTAATTGTTCTTTTCACTTCGATTATTAATCTTTTCTATGGCTCGGGAGACCCGATTTTCACTTTGGGTTTTCTGAAAATAACCGAGCAGGGTATACACAATGCGATTTTTATGGGACTTAGAATAATTGTTTTGGTTATTTTTGGCTTAATGCTAACTTATACCACTACACCCACTTCGCTGACAGACGCAATAGAGTCTCTCTTAAAGCCGTTGACATATCTTCATATTGATGTTCAGGCGCTTGCTATGACTATGACTATCGCACTAAGATTTATACCTACACTCGTTGAAGAGGTTGATAAAATTATGTCTGCCCAAAAAAGCAGAGGTGCTGATTTGGAAACAGGCAGTATTTTCAACAGAATAAAAGCTATTGTACCGATTATGATACCGCTGTTTGTTTCATCATTCAGGCGTGCAAACGAACTTGAATACGCTATGGAATGCAGGTGCTATCGAGGCGGAAGCGGAAGAACAAAGATGAAAGTGATGCGTATGCGTTTTACTGATATTCTTGCACTTGTGCTTACAATTCTTTACTTTGTCGGTATAATACTTCTCAGATTTTTTACCGTAAGTATCATATGAAAAGATTGTTGATAAAAATTAAATATGACGGTACGGCCTATCATGGCTATCAGGTGCAGAATAACGCCGTTACTGTTCAAGAGGTCTTTCAGGATGCGGTTGAAAAAGTCTTTAATAAAAGACTTGATGTCATTGGATGCAGCAGAACAGACAGCGGTGTGCATGCAAATATGTATTGTCTGTGTTTAGATACGGATATGGATATATCTAATGAGGGAGTTATATTAGCGTTAAATACTTATCTACCTAATGATATTGCTGTTTTTGACTGTGCAGAGGTTGATTTAAGTTTTCACCCAAGATATAATTGTGTCAGTAAGGAATATGTTTATGTTGTGTATAACGGTAAATATCGCAATCCGTTTTATGACAGATATGCTTATTGGTACAGGTATGATTTAGACGCAGAATATCTTGACACGCAGGCAAAAGCTTATATCGGGAAACACGATTTTTCAGGTTTTTGCTCATCTAAAACAGATGTTGAGGATACCGTCAGAGAAATATATAAATTTGATGTGTGGCGTGAGGGCGACTTGGTTTATTTTAAGGTTTGCGGAGACGGATTTCTTTACAATATGGTAAGGATAATGGTCGGCACCTTGCTTTTTGTGGCACAGGGTAAGATAAAGGAGAATGAACTCTCTCAAATTATTGCTTCGACTGACAGAAGCAGAGCCGGCAGGACAGCACCGCCGCAGGGACTTTTTCTTAATAAAATTGTGTATTGATAGGGAGTAAAAATGCCTACTAACGAAAGAGCGAATAAGCTCAGGGAAAAGAAACGACAAAAGGATAGAAAAACAAAAATTATAATTTGGTCAGTCTTAGCTCTGATTATCCTTGCAATCGTTATTATGAAAATCTGTGAGATTGATTTTGCGGATGTAAAAAATAAAATATCGGCAAACACTACGATTTCAACCGTTGCCGACGGTTATCCGTATTCGCTCGATATATCGGGCAAGGCTGATGTTGAGGTAGTAAATGATAAACTGGCTGTTCTTACAGACACATCTTTGTCTGTTATTGACCCGTCTAATGCAAAAAAAATTGACTCATTTGACCACGGATATTCAAATCCGATTATGACAACGGCAGGAAATTATACTTGTATTTATGACCGTGGTGCTACCCGTTTAAGAGTTGACACAGCTAATCGAAGTGTTTATGAAAAAAATACTAAGCGCAATATAATTTGTGCAAGCATAGCGTCTAACGGAACGGTTGCATATGCTGTATTTTCCGACGACGCCGATTGCGAATTGATAGTAATGTCTCGTCTGGAAAAGGTTAAAATGAGCCTGCCGATTAAGGACGGTTATATAACAAGACTTGCTATTAATTCGTCGGGTACTAAATGTGTTTATGTTACGGTTTCAACGGTTGATGCGGCGGTCGTATCTACTGTTCATACCATTAATGTAGGCGATGCACAGGATTCTGCGACGGCAACTTATGAAAGCTCAAACATTTTGGATGTAACATATTGTACGGCTAATGACGCATATATTATAGGCGATGACTTTTTAAGTATTGCCTCTTCAAAAGAGTTTAAGGATGTTTTTCAAAAAGGCTCTGTAAATGTCAACAATTATTGTTTTACAAAAAATCGTGAACTTGTACTGAATTATAAGGATTATTCGAATTCGGCAGAATCCGATATTGCATATATCAAATCAAACGGTAATGTCAAAAGTAAAACGACTGTCAGCGAAGAGGTCTTGTATTTAAGTTCGTCGGGCAACAGTATTACCGTTCTTGTTCCCGATAAGATAAATATATATTCGCTTAATAAATGCGAACTTAACAGGTCTGAGGAATGTGACAGCTCTGTGAACAGCGTACATACACTTGGCTCAAAATCCTATGTGCAGTACGGTCAGTATATTGATGTTCTGTGATTAGAAAGGAAATATTATGACTATATTTAATTATACTGTAAATTATGTCGATGTTGTGATAGTCGGTGTACTTTTGCTTGCATTTTTCGTTGGCTATTCAAAGGGAATATTTATTACACTTGTTAATTTGATTAGATATTCTGTCGGTTTGTTTTTGTGTATGTTTGTAACTAATGAATATTATCAAATTGTTTATGATTCGTTTGTTCAGGACAAAATTGTAAACAGCCTTAGCCAAAAGGTTGTTACCACCGCAAACATAGATGAAATACTTTCTAACCTAAACAGTACAATAGACACATTACCGTCGTTTATTAAAGACGGAATTAATCTTTCGTCTCTCTCGTTTTCATCGGGTGATGATGTCGCTGCCGTGATTGCGGATAATGTGTTTATGCCTGTTGCTTTAATTCTCGTAAAGGCAGCGCTGTTTCTTCTGACGTTTATTGTTTTCTTTGGCGCAACCGGTTTGGTTATTCGGCTTATAAGAAACAGAAATAAGAAAAAGAGAAATGAAAAGGGCGGCAAAAGCACGATCAAGGGAATTGACAGGGTGCTTGGCGGTGTGTTTGGTATCGTAAAAGGTGCTTTGATTGTATTTATATTTGTTTCCGCAGTAAGCGGTGCTTCTCAAATTGACGGATTCAGAGATAACGCTGTTATTAATACTGCATTAAACAGCAGTATATATAATTGGCTTGTCAATATTAACCCGTTTAACTTAATTACGGAGGGGATTATATGAGTAAGTTTAACGAAAATGTAAAGGATTTATTTACTAATTGGAACACAATACCTAATTGGCTCTGCATTTTAAGAATAGCTCTTATACCGGTATTTTCGATTTTGTTCATTAAAGAAAGTTATGTTGCCGCTTTTATTTTAATGATTCTTGCCGCAGCCACAGACGCTATTGACGGTAAGATTGCAAGAAAATTCAATATGGTTTCTAATTTGGGAAAAATTCTTGACCCGATAGCAGACAAGCTTTCTCAAATTGCTATCGTAATTATTCTTATTGTTAAGTTTTGGTCGTTTGAAGGACCGCTTAAATATCTTTTGTTCCTTTTCATAATTAAGGAACTTATTATGGTTGTTGCAGGCGTGATTTTGCTGGCTATGGGTATGAGACCTGTTGCTGCCGAAATGTGGGGCAAGGTTGCAACAACAGTGTTTTACATATTTATGATTGCTATAATCGCTATCGGTCCTAACGGTGCACTGGTAGGAGTATGGTTCTTTAAGGCTTTGCCGACACCTGTTATTTACGGTATGGTGATTATTTCGGCTATCCTTGCTTTTGTGTCACTCTTTGGTTATGCACCGGGATTTATTAAGCAGATTAAAGAAAAGCAAAAGAGTAAATAATAACAATTTATAGGAGTATTTAGTTAATGAAACAACCTATGTGTACTCGTTGCGGTGAAAGACCTGCAATAGTATTTATTCAAAAAATGGAAGACGGCGTCATGAAACCCGAGGGCTTATGCTATAAGTGCGCTAAGGAGCTTAATGTCGATATGGGTCCTATTAAGGGACTTATGGAAAAAATGGGAATCAGCGAAGATGAACTCGAGGTTGCTACCGAGCAAATGGGTCAATTTATGGAAAATATGGATGATTTTGACTTTGGCGACCTTGGTGCTATGTTTAACCCCGATAATTCCGACGGCGCACAAACTATGCCGTTTGCCGACTTATTCGGTGGATTGGGTGCTTCATCAGAGGAAACCGAGCCTGCCGAAAAAGGGAAGAAGGGCAAAAAGAAAAATAAGCGTCAGAATAGGCAGAACGAGGACAACAGGAAGTTTTTAACCAACTACTGCAACAACCTTACTGCCAAAGCTAAAAAAGGCGAAATTGACAATATTATCGGCAGAGAAAGCGAAATTGAAAGAGCCGTTCAGATTCTTTGCCGAAGAACTAAAAACAATCCTTGTCTTATCGGTGAGCCGGGTGTCGGCAAAACCGCTATTGCAGAGGGTCTTGCAATTAAGATTGCCAAGGGCGAAGTTCCTGCAAGACTTGCAGATAAAGAAATTTACCTTTTGGATTTAACGGCACTTGTTGCAGGCACACAGTTCAGAGGTCAGTTTGAGGGCAGAATTAAGGGTCTTGTTGACGAGGTTAAGCACGAGGGTAATATTATTTTGTTTATCGACGAGGTGCATAATCTTGTCGGTACTGGCGACAGTGAGGGTACTATGAATGCGGCAAACATTCTTAAACCTGCACTGTCACGAGGCGAAATTCAGGTAATAGGTGCAACTACTTTTAATGAATACCGTAAGTATATCGAAAAGGACGCCGCCCTTGAGAGAAGATTTCAACCGATTAAGGTCGAAGAACCTTCTGTTGATGACGCATACAGAATGCTTGTCGGCATTAAAAAGTATTACGAGGATTATCATAAGGTCGCAATTAATGACACCCTTGTTTATAAGGCTGTCACAATGAGTGAAAGATTTGTCACGGACCGCTATTTGCCGGATAAGGCAATAGACTTGCTTGACGAGTCCTGTACCTGCGCTAATTTGCGTAATCCTGCCATTAGCAGGTATCAGATGCTTCTCGAAAAGAAAAACTCTTTAACCGAGCGTATAGACGATCTCTCTTCTCCGGATGAGGGTGAGGAAATCGACTACGAACTTATTTCTAATCTTAAATCCGAGCTTATCAATATTGAAAACGAATTGCCTGAAGTTGAGGAAAAGGCAAAGGATAATCAGGTGCTTGAATCGGATTTGGCAAAGGTTATTTCGCTATGGACGGGTATACCTGTTTCTAAGGTTGAACAGGGCGATATAAATAAGCTTGCGTCACTCGATAATGAACTTAAAGCACATATTATCGGACAGGACGAGGCTATCCAAAAAGTTGCTAATGCCGTACGCAGAGGCAGAATACAAATAAGTGTCAAAAAAAGACCTCAATCGTTTATTTTTGTAGGTCCTACCGGCGTAGGTAAAACAGAACTTGTTAAGCAGCTTGCAAATGCGTTGTTTGATTCTCCCGATAATTTGATTAGACTCGATATGAGCGAATTTATGGAGAAATTCAGCGTGTCAAGAATTATCGGCTCGCCTCCGGGATATGTAGGATATGACGATGCAGGTCAGCTTACCGAAAAAGTCAGAAGAAAGCCTTACAGCGTTATTCTCTTTGACGAGATTGAAAAGGCACATAAAGATGTTTTGAATATTTTATTGCAAATTCTTGATGAGGGCAGAATTACCGACGCTCAGGGCAGGGTAGTGAATTTTGAAAACACCGTAATTATTATGACTTCAAACGCAGGCTCAACCGACCAAAACACTATGGGCTTTGCCAAATCAAGCAACGACATTACCCAAGAGGTTACAATGAAGGCTCTTGAAAGATTTTTAAGACCTGAATTTTTGGGCAGAGTTGACGAGATTATTATATTTAATAATCTTACTTTTGATAATTTTGAGAAGATTGCAAGAATTATGCTTGATGAACTTGTTCCGGGATTAAAGGACAAGGGAATTGATTTAATTTATGATGACAGCGTGCCTGTTTACCTTGCAAAAAAAGCTTATGGTTCAAAGAAAAATGCAAGAGGCTTGCGTGATGCCGTAAGACGAGAAATTGAAGAAAAGCTCGCTAATACAATAGTTTTCAATCAAAACATTGACATAAAAACTATCAGCATTAGCGCAGATGATGAAATTCAAATTAAAATAAATTAGAAAAAAGTATTGACATTTCAGCGCACATTAGATATAATAATGTGCGTTGTGACACGCGGGTGTAGTTCAATGGTAGAATCCCAGCCTTCCAAGCTGGTCGCGTGGGTTCGATTCCCATCACCCGCTCCACAAATACGCGCTGTTAGCTCAGCTGGATAGAGCAACTGCCTTCTAAGCAGTAGGCCGGAGGTTCGAGTCCCCCACAGCGCGCCACTATTCTTTGTCACAATTAATACGGTGGGATTGGCCTAGTTGGTTAGGGCGCCAGTTTGTGGCACTGGAGGTCATCAGTTCGACTCTGATATCCCACCCCATTTTTTTTGATGGGGAGTAGCCAAGCGGTAAGGCAACGGACTTTGACTCCGTCATGCGTGGGTTCAAATCCCGCCTCCCCAGCCAAAATTATATGATCCATTAGCTCAGGCGGTAGAGCACTTGACTTTTAATCAAGGTGTCCGGGGTTCGAATCCCCGATGGGTCACCATTAACAATTCGGCTTAAACAGAGTGTTTGAGTCGTTTTTTTATTTTCTAAGATAAATTTGATTTGTGTTAATTATTGTATAATTAGCTCAGCGGAGTTGATTTTTTTATTTGGTGTTTACTTTATTTTTTATTTATGCTAAAATTAGTTAAATTGATTTTCGAGGTGTTATTATGTCACAGTGGGACAAGGATTATATAGAACTTTGCAAAAGCATACTTTCAGATGGCAGGAGAGTTGTAAACAGGACCGGCGTTGACAGCGTAAAGGTTCCGTCTTGGCATTTTCATTTCGATTTAGAAAAGGAATTTCCTGTGCTTACCACAAAGCAGGTGTTTATTCGTCAGGCTGTTTTGGAAATGCTTTGGATTTATCAGGCGCAGTCAAATGATGTTCGCTGGCTTCAAGAACGCAATGTTAAGATTTGGAACGAGTGGGAAATAGACGAAAACGGAATTTGGAACGCCACCCAAATGTTGCCCGACGAGAACGGGAATTTAACAAAACAGGAAGTTCATAAAGACTTTGGTAAAGAGTTTGCACACACAATAGGCACAGCCTACGGATATATTGTAAACAAATTTCAAATGACTCAGGAATTGATCAATAAAATTAAAAATCATCCTGAGGACAGAAGAATGATTATGACATTGTGGCAAAATGATTATCTTGATACAGCTGTTTTGCCGAGCTGTGTTTGGTCGAGCGAATGGGATGTTACAGACGGAAGACTTAACTGTTGGGTGCATCAAAGAAGCTGTGATGTGCCGCTTGGTCTGCCATTTAATGTTACGCAATATGCTGTGCTTAATCGTATGCTTGCTCAGGTTTGCGGATTAAAAAGCGGTACTGTTGATTGGTCAATTAAAGATGCGCATATATATGTAAATCAAATTGACGGAATTAAAGAGCAGATAAAGAGATTTGACGAGCAGGGCGACTATCCTGCACCCGAGCTTTGGCTTAATCCTGATATTGACGATTTCTTTGCATTTGATAATTCTACCGATTGTAAGGATGTTAAATTGATAGATTATAAGCATATGGGAAAGATTGCTTTTCCTATTTCACAATAAGGAGTTTTTATGAGTATTTCAATAATTGCCGCAGTAGGCAAAAACTTAGAACTTGGAAAAAATAATGACCTTATTTGGCACTTTAAGGAGGATATGCGTTTCTTTAAGGAAACGACAACAGATCATACTGTCGTTATGGGCAGAAAGACTTTTGAATCACTCCCTAAAGCTTTGCCTAACAGACGAAACATCGTTATTTCCTCAAATCCCGATTATGTTGCAGAGGGTGCAGAGGTCGTAACGGATATTAATGATATTTACTCACTTGCCGAAAATGACGAGGTTTTCATTATCGGTGGGGGAAAAATTTACAGCAGATTTATAAATGATGCAGATAAACTTTATTTGACGGAAATTGATGCTGCTCAGCCGAGTGCAGATGTGTATTTTCCGTCCTTTGACAAGGCTGAGTATGTCAGAGAAGTTATTAATAACTACTGCATTGACGGGATTAATTTTTCACACGTTCTTTACAGCAAATAATATTTTAGTACAATGGGGCATACTGCATAAGGAGATAATTACTTTTATACTTTTTTCCTTATGTGGTGTGTCCCAAAGCTTTATATGGTTTTCTGTTTGGGAATAATAACAAATTTGATGAAAATAATATAAGAAATTTGTTCTTAATTTCCTATTGACAAAGTAGGAAATAAAGTATATATTATCTGTTGAAATACCTATTAAGTTTATAGGAATATAAAGGCAGGGAGTATTATGAATACAATTTATGTTGATAATGCAGCAACCACCAGGCTTTCCGATAATGCCTATGAGGCAATGAAGCCGATGATGCAGGAAATTTACGGTAACCCGTCATCACTCCATCATATCGGTCAAATCGCTAAAGAGCATATTGACGATGCTAGAGAAAGAGTTGCTAAATGTATAAATGCTAATAATCCTAATGAGATTTATTTTACATCCGGTGGCAGCGAAGCCGATAATCAGGCTATTCTGACTGCCGCATATAACGGTGCAATAAAAGGCAAGAAGCATATTATTTCCTCTAAATTCGAGCATCACGCTGTATTGCATACACTTGATAAGCTTAGAAAAGAGGGCTTTGAAATTGAACTTCTTGATGTTTACGAAAACGGTATTGTAAGAGTTGAAGATGTAAAAAATGCTCTAAGAGACGATACTGCGTTAGTAACAATTATGATGGCAAATAATGAGGTTGGTACAGTGCAGCCTATTAAAGAAATTGCGGAAGTATGTAAGCAGAGAAATGTTATTATTCATACTGACGCAGTTCAGGCAGTCGGTCATATTCCTGTTGATGTTCAGGACTTGGGAGTAGATATGCTTTCTGTTTCTGCTCATAAGTTCCACGGACCAAAGGGCGCAGGATTCCTTTATTGCAGAAGGGGAATAGTTCTCAAAAATCTCATCAACGGCGGCGCTCAGGAAAGAGGAAAGCGAGCAGGTACAGAAAATACGGCTTCTATCGTAGGACTTGCTGCCGCATTAGAGGACGCTGTCAATAATCTTGATAAAAATGCTGAATATGTATCAAAAATTAAGAATAAAATCATTGACGGCTTGAGCGATATTGATAGATGTAAGCTCAACGGTGACAGAGAACACAGCTTGCCGGGAACTATCAATTTCAGTTTTGAGGGTATCGAGGGCGAAGGATTGCTTCTGCTTCTCGACCAAGACGGAATTTGTGCTTCGTCAGGCTCAGCCTGCACAAGCGGTTCGCTTGACCCGTCGCATGTGCTTCTTTCAATGGGTGTGCCTGTTGCAAATGCACACGGCTCTTTAAGAATTTCCCTTTGTGAGTATAATACTCTCGAAGAGGCAGATGTGATTATCAATTCAGTTCATAAAGTAGTTGCATATTTAAGATCAATTTCTCCGGTTTGGGAGAAAATTCAAAATGGAGAGGAAGTAGAATAATGGCTTTATATTCAGAAAAAGTAATGGACCACTTTACAAATCCAAGAAATGTGGGTAAAATAGAGGATGCCGACGGTGTCGGTGAAGTAGGAAACGCTAAGTGCGGAGACATAATGAAAATTTATCTGAAGGTTGACGAGAACCAAATCATCACCGATGTTAAGTTTAATACCTTCGGCTGTGCTTCAGCTATTGCATCAAGCTCTATGGCAACCTGTCTCATTAAGGGCAAGCCTATCAGCGAAGCAATCGAGCTTACAAACAAGGCTGTTGTAGAAGCTCTTGACGGTTTGCCGCCGGTAAAAATTCACTGCTCTGTTCTTGCAGAGGAGGCTATTAAGGCTGCCGTTAAGGATTATTATGACAGACATAATATTTCTTATGACCCTGCAATGTTTGGTCAAACAGAAGTAGAAGAAAAGGCTGCACACGCAGAATAATCACCTAATTAAAAAAGGATTTTGATATGGCGTTAAAGGATATTCAAAACGAAATTTTACAGTTAAAAAAGGAAAAAGATATTTGCATACTTGCACACTGTTATCAAACACCTGACATTTTAGAGGTTGCCGATTTTGTCGGTGACAGCTTTGCCTTGTCTGTTGAGGCTTCTAAGGTAAAGAATAAGAATGTCATTATGTGCGGTGTCAGATTTATGGCTGAAACGGTAAAAATTCTTTCGCCTCAAAAAACAGTTTATCTTGCTAATTCTAATGCAGGCTGTCCTATGGCAGAAATGATGGATAAGGATGTTATCGAACAGGTAAAACAGCAGTATCCGGACTATACCGTGGTTGCTTATATTAATACTACCAGCGAGCTTAAAACCGTGTGTGATGTTTGTGTTACATCGTCCTCTGCTTTGAAAATTTGTCGAAGCCTTGACAGCGAAAAGATTTTGTTTATTCCTGACAGAAATCTCGGCTCGTATATAGCAAAGCAGATACCTGAAAAGGAATTTAAGCTTCTTTCGGGCGGATGTCCTACACACGCAAGAATGTCTGCTTCTGATGTCAAAAAAGCTAAACAAGAGCATCCTGACGCATTGTTCCTCGTTCATCCCGAATGTATTGAGGAGGTTGTCGAATTGGCTGATTATGTTGGCTCGACAACAAGTATTATGGACTTTGCAAAAAAGAGTGAAGCTAAGGAATTTATAATCGGTACAGAAAACAGTATCGTTTCGCATCTTCAGCTTGAGTGTCCGGACAAAATGTTTTATCCTCTTTCAAAGGATTTAATTTGTCATAATATGAAGGTTACAACCATTGTTGATGTTTTGAATTGTGCAAAGGGATTATCGGGTGAGGAAATTGTTCTCGACGAGGAAACTCGCTTGGGTGCAAAAAGATGTATCGACAGAATGATTGAATTAGGATAGTTATGAAAAAGGCTATAATTGCTATGAGTGGCGGTGTTGATTCCAGCGTCGCCGCCCTTTTTATGAAAGAACAAGGCTTTGATTGCATCGGTGCAACGATGAAGCTTTATGACAATGAAGATATAGGCATAAGCAGAGAAAAAACCTGCTGTTCCCTTGACGATATAGAAGATGCAAGAGCAGTTGCGAGAAGGCTCGGTATGCCGTATTATGTCTTTAATTTTAAGGCAGAGTTTGAGAAAAAGGTAATTGATAATTTTATCAAAACTTATGAACAGGGCGGTACCCCTAATCCTTGTATCGAATGTAACAGACACTTGAAGTTTGAAAAGCTGATGCAAAGAATGCAGGAGCTTCAATTTGACTGCGTTGTAACAGGACATTATGCCGATATTGAATATAAAAACGGCAGATATTTGCTGAAAAAAGGCAAGGATTCAAGCAAGGATCAGAGCTATGTTTTGTATTCTTTGACTCAGTATCAGCTTGAACATACCGTATTTCCGCTTGGTAAATATTCTAAAGAGGAAATCAGAGAGGTTGCCGAGAAAAACGGATTTATAAATGCAAGAAAAAAAGACAGTCAGGATATTTGTTTTGTTCCCAACGGAGATTATTCGGCATTTATTGAGCGTTATACCGGCAAATCATATCCCACCGGTGATTTTATTGATAAGAACGGTAATGTTCTCGGTACACACTCTGGCATAATTCGTTATACAATAGGTCAAAGAAAAGGCTTGAATATTGCTTTGGGACATCCTGTTTATGTTATTTCTAAGGATTTGGATAATAACAGGGTTGTCCTCGGTTCAAATGAAGATTTGCTCTCCGACGAGCTTTATGCAAATGATTTTAATTGGATAATTGAAAAGCCTAAGACGCAAATCAAATGCTATGCCAAAACGAGATATAATATGCGTGAGGTGCCTTGCACAGCCGTATGTGACGGAGATAGGGTGTCGATACGCTTTGACAGTCCTGTGAGAGCTGTCACTTCCGGTCAAGCTGTCGTGCTTTATGACGGCGATTATGTTTTGGGTGGAGGCACAATTATTTGATTTGTTCAAAAAGAATTAAAAAAATATTCATTTTGACTAAATGAAATCTTAATTTTTCTATTGTAATATAAAGGCACAACATAGGTGGAAGACATAGACAAGGCTTCTCCAACCTTGCACCTATACCCAACGGAGTCGGTAACAAGTTTCTCTTTTCATTGTTTCTCCTCTAACCGTGTGTCTTTAAAAATGCTCCAATCCACCTTGAAGCTTGTAATATTTTGCACTCAATTCGTATGATTGAGTGCTTTTTTTGTAACGATTTGTAATTTTTTTTTGATTTTTCTCTTTATTTTAATATATAGTTCTGTTATAATTATATTAATTGTTTACAGGAGGTAACAAAATGAAATACATTAAATCCTTTGTTTGTATCATTTTGGTTGCGGTTTTGTTTTCGGGCTGTTCGTTTAGACTGGCTTCCTCTGTAAACGATTTGATTTTTGCTATTTCTCCGTACGGTGATAATGCTGATATAAAGCAGGCTATGGATAATTATTTGGGAAACGGCTATTCGTTAAAAAATCCTACCTCGGGTGAATACATAACTTCTTATAATTTCTACGATTTAGACGGTGACGGAGTTAATGAGGCGATTGCTTTTTACGAAACTAAGGATTCGCTCGGTATCGCCAAAATGGCTGTATTAAAGCAAGAAAGCGATAAAAAAGAACGCTGGCAGGTGCTGACCTATGTTGACGGATACGGTGAAAGTGCCTATCGACTTGATTTTTCCGATATTGATAACGACGGAAAAACGGAAATTATTGTTTGTTGGAATTCTATTTCCAATTCTACAAGTCACAGCCTCGTTCTTTATGATGTTGATTTTGAAAATGAAGCTATGCTTACACAAATAGGCGAGCCTAAGACTATAAATAATTACACAATCGGGGATTTTTATTCAAACGGAACTAATCAGCTTTTGCTGTTTGAAATTCTATCGGGTGCAAAAAACAGTGCAAAGGCAGAGCTTTATACAGTAGACGGCGGATATAATTTGGTAAGCGAGACAAGACTCGATTCAAGAGTTTTGTCCTACAATAACATCGTTCAGGAAAAAACCTCGGCAGGTTTGAGAGTGTATGCAGACGCTATCAGTTCAAGCGGCGACAGTGCTTTTACGGAGGTTATTTATTATTCCAATATGTACTCGTCAATCGTTTCGCCTTTTTTCAGTTATAACAGCGGAACAACTACGGGAACATCAAGAAGCTGCTTGATTGGATCGATGGATATTAATTCCGACGATTTTGTGGAAATACCGACTGATGCCGCTTATGATGCACTTCCGAAGGATATATACTCCGTTGATTGGAAAGCATACAGAAATACTGTTTTGGTTCATACGGCATATTCGCTTTTTGTTAAGAATGACGGGTATACCGTTGTGATACCCGATTCATACTTTGATAAGATTAAAGTCGAATACGACAAGCAGGAAAGAGAGCTTGTTGTTAATTCCGAGAGTGATGAATTTTTGTTTTCCATAAAGCCTGTGTTAAAGGCTGTGTATGAGGAAAAAACCTTAGATTCATATTCTGTTGTTTGCGAAAGCAATGGATATTATTATTTGGCTAAGACGGCTGATAACGAAAAAATCAAAATAACCTTGGACGATTTGAAGCAATTTGTTAAGATTTGTTGATGTCGGGTTTATCAGAAAGGCAGGTTTGAATATGAAAAAGGTACTTGTTGCTGAGGACGAGGAGTCAATTCGTGAGTTTATAGTAATTAATCTCACTCGCTCAGGCTACATAGTTGAGCAGGCTGAAAACGGCGCTGTTGCTCTTGAAAAATTTAAGGAGAACGAGCAGAGCTATGATGTTGCGATTTTGGACATTATGATGCCTGAGGTTGACGGTTTGACGGTTTGTAAGGAGCTTAGAAATATGTCCTCTGATTTGGGTATAATAATGCTCAGCGCAAAAACTCAGGAAATGGACAAGGTAACGGGGCTTCTCGTGGGCGCAGATGACTATGTAACAAAGCCGTTCTCTCCAAGCGAGCTTATGGCGAGGGTTGACGCTGTTTACAGACGAGTTGAAATGACACGTGGCCTCAGAAAAGGAGACGCTGCCTCTGACTGTATAAATCTTGATGAATTTGAACTTAATTTGAGAAATCGAACACTTCTTAAAAACGGAGAAATGATTGAGCTTACTCAGGTTGAATTTCAAATTGTTGAATACTTCTTCAAAAACCCGAACGCAGCACTTTCGAGAACCGATATTCTAAAGCAGGTTTGGGGTGCAAATTATTTCGGAGACGAAAAAATTGTCGATGTTAATATAAGACGACTCAGAATGAAGATTGAGGATAATCCGTCCAGTCCTAACAGACTTGTTACCATTTGGGGACTTGGATATAAATGGATTACAAAGGAACAGTAACGGAGCATTTTCTAAATAATGAATAAGGATTTTAACTCACTTTTAATCCAAAAACTTAAAAAGAAAAAGGTTGAGGGTATCACAAGACGATGGTTGATATTCATAATCGGACTTATTGTTCTTCTTTTCATTATCGTCTTTGTACTCGGTGCCGTAGCAATTAAAACCTATTATTATAATTCGGTAGAAAAAATTGTGCTTTCATCGGTTTCGGATTCTACGGTAAACTATTTTGAGAATTGCATTAATAACGGTGAATCTCTCGAATCCGCCGCCGCACTTTTTATCGACTCTTATTCAAATAAAGACAGCACAACCGCTTGGATTATTGATAACGACGGAAATGTTGTTATTTCCTCAAACGGCTTTGCAGTCGAAAAACAGGATATGCCCGATTATGTGCAGGCACAAAAATCTGATGACGATTGCGGAAAATTTGTCGGCAGAATTTACGGACGGCAAAAGGTTATGGCTGTCACAAGAATTATAAGGAATAATGACGGCATTGAGGTCGGGGCAGTCAGAATTATGACCTCAATCAATCATATTGATGAACAGGTTGCCACGATTTGTGCTATTATCGCAATAGTTTTCATTTTTGTTCTCGCGATAATTATTTTGTCAAATCTTTATTTTATCAGAACAATTATCAATCCGCTTAAAGAAATTAATCAGGCAACCAAGCTGATTGCACAGGGTAATCTCGATGTAAGAATCGAAAAGCATTATAATGACGAAATCGGTGACCTTGCAGACAGCATTAATACGATGGCGGCAGAAATCGCAACTGCCGATAAAATGAAAAATGACTTCATCTCTACCATTTCTCACGAGCTTCGTACACCGCTTACCTCAATTAAAGGCTGGGGCGAAACGCTGACGATAGGCAATCAGGATACAATGGATGAGATTACATATAAAGGCTTGCAGGTCATTGTTAAAGAAGCAGGCAGACTTGAGGGATTTGTAGAGGAACTTCTCGATTTCTCAAGGCTTCAAAGTGGCAGAATGACGCTTAGACTTGCAAAGACCGATATATTGGCAGAGCTTGAGGAAACGCTCTTTACTTTTATAGAAAGAGCCGTAAGAGAGGGTTATGAGGTTAAATACAGTATTCCCGAAGTTCCAAGTGTAGCCAATGCAGACGCAAACAGATTAAAACAGGTATTTATGAATATTTTGGATAATGCTCTTAAATATTCAAGACCGGGCAGTAAGATTTTTGTTAAAGCGGAATTTGTAAAAATTAACGGTGCGGATTTTGTAAAAATCAGTATTGCAGACCAAGGATGCGGTATTTCGGCTGAGGATTTGCCTCATGTTAAGGAAAAATTCTACAAGGCGAATGTCAGCGTAAAAGGCTCGGGAATCGGTCTTGCCGTTACTACTGAAATTGTTAATTTGCATAAAGGTACGTTGGATGTTGACAGCATAGAGGGCAAGGGAACTCTTGTTACGATTTGCCTTCCGCTTTTGCAAGCACCCGATAATAATCAAAACATTGAAGGATAATAATATATGAGTAAAAAAGGTCATATTACCTCTGTCGGCGGTCAAGCCTTAATTGAGGGAGTAATGATGCAGGGACCAAAGGGCGTTGCGACTGCCGTTCGTAAACCCGATAATTCAATATGTGTTGAATATCACGATGTAAAGCACGCTAAGGATAAGTGTAAGCTTTTAGGCTTGCCGATTATCAGGGGCATAGTTGCTTTTATTGAATCTATGATTCTCGGCTATAAGCTTTTAATGTATTCGGCTGATGTGTCCGGTATGGAGGACATTGAGTCGGACGATATGAATAAATTTGAAAAATGGCTCGACGAAAAGCTCGGCGACAAATTTATGGATATAATAATGGGCATTGCAACGATTTTAGGCTTTGCACTTGCGTTTTTCATATTTTTCTTCTTGCCTGTATTTTTGTTCAATAAGCTCAATGCGGCTTGCAATTTGAGTCTTACACCGTGGCAGGGAACCATTGAGGGATTAATGAAAATATTTATATTTATTGTATATATGGCATTGGTTTCTCAGATGAAAGATATTAAGCGCTTGTTTATGTATCACGGTGCTGAGCATAAAAGCATTGCTTGCTACGAAGCAGGTGAGGAGCTTACTGTTGAAAATGTAAAAAAATGCACAAGATTTCATCCGAGATGCGGTACTTCGTTTATGTTTGTAATGCTTATTTTGAGTATTCTTGTTGTTACATTACTGTCTCTTGCAGTTCCTGCTGAGTTAAAGCAAAATACTGTTGCTTGGATGTTGATTAAGCTTCCGCTTATTCCTATAATTATGGGATTTGGATACGAGTTTATTAAGTATGCGGGAAGACATAATAATTTGTTTGTAAAAATTCTCTCCGCACCCGGACTTTGGATGCAAAGAATAACTACTAAAGAACCTGACGATGATATAATTGAAGTGGGTATCGAGTCCATTAAGGCAGTAATTACAGGTAATATAGAGGATGACGAAATTAAGTAATGAATGTTAAAGAGGCATATGATTATTCGGTAAGCTTTTTAAGTGCCAACGGCGTTGATGAAGCCGAGAATAAAGCATTAAATGCTGTTTGCTGTGTTTGCGATATATCACTCGGAGAATTTCAGGCGCATAAAAACGATTTTATCAGCACAAAGAAGCTGGCAGACTTTCTGTGGAGATTAAAAACAGGTGAGCCATTGCAGTATGTAATCGGCAAATGGAGCTTTTACGAGTCGGAATTTTATGTCGGTGAGGGTGTATTGATACCACGGCCTGAGACAGAAGAGCTTGTTGAAATTGCAGTAAAATATGCCAAACAAACAGAAGCACCCGTCATTTATGATTTATGCTCGGGCAGCGGTTGTATCGGTATAAGTATTGCAAGAGCAGTTAAGGATTCGACAGTTTACTGCATTGAAAAAAGCGAGCAGGCATATTGTTATCTTAAAAGAAACGCTGAAGATGACAGCAATGTAAATTGCATATTAGGCGACATTAACGATGACTTTGATTTGCCAAAAGCTGATATTATTGTATCAAATCCGCCGTATATAAAATCAGAGGATTTGTCCGAACTTCAGGACGAAGTAAAAAAAGAACCGTTTATGGCTCTTGACGGCGGTGTTGACGGCTTGGATTTTTATAGAATTATAAATAATAATTGGTTTTCTTATCTAAAGAAAAACGGAAAGCTTTTGCTTGAAATAGGCGATGAGCAGGGCGAAAGCATAAAGAATGTTCTCAGCGCATTTCAAAATATTACAGTTAAAAAGGATATGTCGGGTAATGACAGAGTGGTTATTGCCGATAATATATAATAGGTGATTTAATGATTTCTATTTTTAATTACATCAGACAGGGCGAATATCTTGTTGCAATAATTTCAATTCTTTCAAGGTGTTTCGTTGTGTTTTGTTGCTTGCCGATTCACGAATTTGCTCATTGCTTGGTGGCACATTGGCTCGGTGACGATACGGCAAAAAATCGTGGCAGATTAACGCTTAATCCGTTTGCGCATTTGAATCCGATAGGAACGGTTATGATTTTTCTGTTTGGTATCGGTTACGGAAACCCTGCACCGATTAATCCAAATAATTTCAAAAAGCCTAAGCAGGGTATGGCTTTGACTGCACTTGCTGGTCCTTGCTCTAATTTAATTCTGAGCTTTATATCTGTTTGGGGCTTTTATATTATTGGTTATTTCTTCTCGGGTAACGAGCTTGGCAGAGCGTTTGCTTATTTCTTTCTCTTTGCCGCACAAATTAATACAATGCTTGCCGTATTTAATTTGTTGCCCATCCCTCCGCTTGACGGCTCTCGTGTTCTCGGAGCATTGCTTCCGGACAAAGCGTATTATAAGTTTATGATGTATGAAAGATACATTATGATAGGTTTAATGCTTTTACTTTTCACAGGTGTTCTTGACGGGGTTATCACATTTTTAACAAGCAAGTTATTAAATATAATTGCATTTTTGCCGCATTTAGTGTTCGGCTCTTTGACTAATTTTTATGGATAATTTAACTTATAAAATAGAGGTGTTTGAAGGTCCTATGGACTTGCTTTTGCACCTCATCAGTAAGCATAAATTGAATATCAACGATATACCTATTGTCGAACTCGTTAATCAATATCTTGATTATGTAAGGCAAATGGAGGAAGCGGATTTTGATGTTGCAGGTGATTTCTTGGAAATGGCTGCAAGGTTGATTTATATTAAAACCGTTTCGCTTTTGCCCAGACACGAGGAAGCAGAAACCCTAAAAAAGGAGCTTACAGGCGAGCTTATCGAATATCGTGATTGTAAGCTTATGGCTAAAAAGCTTTCGGAGCAAACCGACGGTTTCGACAGATTTGTACGACAGCCTCAAGGCGGTTGGGTAAATTATGATTACGAGAGATTTCACGAGGGCGAGGAACTTTTGGACGCATACATAAATGTTGCCGGTAAAGCACAACGCCGACTTCCGCCCCCGATTGATTCGTTTAAGGGTATTGTTGCAAGAAAATTTGTAAATGTTGCTTCTAAGGTCAGAACGGTAATGCGTAAGCTTTGGTCGGGCAAACAGGTTAAGTTCCTAAACCTGTTTGAGGGTGCAAGCTCAAAAAGTGATATTGTTGCAACATTTCTTGCAGTGCTTGAGCTGACTAAAACAAAAAAGATTACTATTGACGGAGATATGAAAAATCCTTGTGTTCAAATAGTAAACGGAGTAAGTGAGGTTGATGAGATTGAGTAAAACTGAAGATTTGATTTCCTCGCTTGAAGCGATGCTGTTTGCCGCAGGTGATCCCGTGGAGGTAAGTAAGCTTGCAGATGCGTTGGAACTTGATATTGAAACGGTTGAAAAAATGCTCGGCTCTCTGAGCGCACAGTATGACGAAAGAAATTCAGGCTTAATGCTTATACGCATTGATAACAAATATCAGCTTTGTACTCGTGAGGCATACAGCGACAATGTCAGAAAACTTATGGAAATAAGAAAAAATGCTCCTTTAAGTAACGCAGCATTTGAAGTTTTGGCAATAATAGCTTATAATAAGAGCGTAACCCGTTCCTTTATTGAACAGGTAAGAGGTGTTGATTGCTCAGGACCCGTTTCCTCATTAGTACAAAAAGGACTTATAGAAGAAAAGGGCAGGCTTGATTTGCCGGGCAGACCTTTAATTTACGGAACGACGGATAGATTTTTGAGGTGCTTTTCGCTTAACTCATTAGACGATTTGCCCGAACTTCCCAAAACAGAAGAAATTGAAAAAATATCAAAGGACGAAAACCAAACTTCGCTTTTCGATGATGATAAAACAAAAGACGATGTTAAGGAAAAAGAAATTGCTCTTTTAGCATCTCAAAAGGAGGACTAAATGAAAGTATTTTTGATTGTATTAGCTGTCATTGTCCTTATATTTGCTTTTATTTTGTCGCTTTCTGCCGAAGCTACCATTGTTTACGACGGCAGGTGGAAAACTACTATTCAGGTTTTGTTTTTCAAAAAGGATGTCGAACTGTCAAAGATTTTGAATTTTGTTCTCTTTCCCGATAAAGCAGGTAAGGCTGCTGCCGAAAAGAAAAATAAAAAAATTAAAAAGGCAGACAAAGCTGTCAGCGATAATAAAGATGAGGTTGTGATTGATGAAATCGATATTACCGATTCCGTTAAAGAGCAAGACGAATCTGAAAAAATTGACGCTGCCGATACTGACAAAAAGAAAGAAACGACAGAGCCTGCACCAAAAAAGCCTAATATGATTACAAAAATCATTGACGAGAACGGCATTGTCGGTATACTTGAACTTGTTTCAAATTTATTACAAACATTAAACACAGCCGCAATAACTTTATTTAGGGGTTTGCATATTTACTCATTATATGTTAGTATAGTAGTAGGCGGCGGTGACGCTGCTGATGTTGCACGAGCTTACGGTCAGATTTGCGGTGTGTATTATCCTATTAAGGGTATTATACTAAACGGTATGAAGGTTGACCAATACGACGATTATATTCAGCCTGACTTTATTGCAGAAAAGACTGACGGCGAATTTCAGCTTGTCGCTTCTATGAGCGTCGGCTTGGTGCTTAAAATCGGTATCAAAGCAGGTTTTACATTTCTGCAAAATCTTATAAAAAATAAAAATTCATAAGGGGATAAGGATATGAAAGAAACTCCGGTAAACAAAATAATGGAATCCACACTTGAAAAAATGCGTGAAATGGTTGATGTATCAACTATTATCGGCGAGCCTATGACAACAGGTGATACTACACTAATTCCTGTTTCAAAGGTTTCTTACGGCTTCACTTCGGGAGGAACAGACCTTCCGTCAAAGCAGAATAAGGAGCTTTTCGGCGGTGCCGGCGGCGGAGGAATATCTATTACTCCTGTTGCATTTATCGTTATTCAGGATTCTAAGGTTAGACTTATGCAGATTAATAATTACACTTCATCTGCTGACAGAGCAATCGCAATGATTCCTGAACTTGTTGATAAGGTTTCAGAGCTTCTTCAAACAAAGAAGGATGAGCAACCAAAAGCAGAATAATATTGCTAATTAAATTTAATCACCTGCATATATTTATGTAGGTGATTGTTTTGTATAAGAAAATTGTTGCGTTTTTATTGTGCTTTATATTTCCTTTTACCGTTAATGCGTACGCTCAAAATGACAGTATCAGCGCCCATTGCTCTGTTGCGATAGATAAGGCAACGGGTATGGTGCTTTACGAAAAAAATATGAATGTAAAGGCATCTATGGCATCAACGACAAAGATTATGACCTGCATTATAGCTTGTGAAAAGGCGGATTTTAATCAGACTGTCATAATAACAGATGAAATGCTCGACAAAACAGAAGGCTCTCTTATTTATCTCAAGGCAGGCGACGAAATAACTGTCGGTGACTTGGTAAAGGGTGCAATGCTTGCCTCGGGTAATGATGCTGCTAATGCGCTCGCTTTTGTCGTAAGCAAAAGTTTAAGCGATTTTGTGTCGCTAATGAACGAGTATGCGTTAAATTTGGGAATGAACAGTACACATTTTGCAACACCATCGGGTCTTGACAGTGATAATCATTATTCGAGTGCGTACGATATGGCGCTTCTTGCTTCTTATGCGCTTGATAATCCTCTTTTTGCAGAAATTTGTTCAATGCAATGTGCGGACATAACGATTAATTCTTCTGTTAAAACTATATATAATCATAATAAGCTTTTGTATAACAGTGAAGGATGTATCGGTGTTAAAACAGGCTATACCGATAAATCGGGCAGATGCCTTGTTTCCGCTTATGATTATAAGGGCAGTATAATAATTATTGTCACCTTGAATGCTCCTGACGATTGGAACGACCATAATAAAATTTTTGATTTTTGTAAGAAAAGATATAGAGTTTATTCGAGTGAGCAGGAATTTTTTATTGATGTTGTTGGCGGTGTAGAGGATAAAATAAAATGTACGGCACAATTTGATGTTGCTTATATAAACAGTATCAGTACGCAGGCGTACTTTTATCCTTTGCTGTATGCTCCGGTAATTAAGGGCAGTACGGTGGGAGTTCTTAAAATTTATTCTAATAAAAAATTAATAGGGACAGTAGATATTATTGCCCCGGAAAGTGTAACAGTATGGCAAATAACGAAATAAGATTACAGAAATTTTTAGCAGAGCAGGGAGTTGCCTCAAGAAGAAAGAGCGAGGAACTCATCAAAGCGGGCAAGGTTAAAGTAAACGGTCATATCGCTCAAATCGGAATGAAGGTAAATCCTCGTAAGGATTTGGTTACTGTCGGCAAGCAAAAAATTGTATCCTCAAAGAAAAGAAAAATGATTTATATTATGCTTCATAAACCGAGAGGATATGTTACAACCGTTTCTGATGAATTAGGAAGAAAGACGGTAATGGATTTGCTTCCCGATTTCGGCGACAGAATTTATCCTGTCGGCAGACTTGACAAAGACAGCGAGGGCCTTTTGATACTCACTAACGACGGCTCGTTTACAAATTGTATGACCCACCCGTCACACGAGTATGCAAAGGTTTACAGAGTTACTGTCAGACCTGCGGTCAATGACACTATTTTGAATAACCTCAGAAACGGCATTGAAATTGACGGCAGAATGACTGCTCCGTGCGAAGTAACCGTTTTGTCGGAAGCAGAAAACAGAGTAGTTCTTGAGTTCATTCTCCACGAGGGCAGAAACAGAGAAATCAGAAAAATGTGCGAAAGCCAAAATCTTGAAGTTGCAAGACTTAAAAGAACAACTATCGGCTCACTCAAACTCGGTATGCTCAAACAGGGCGATTACAGAGAACTTTCGGAACAAGAGGTTAAAAAACTGCTCAGGTCGGCAGGACATAAAGAAAATTGACACAACAGTCGGTGATTATTATCATCGACTGTTATTTTATTAAATCATTTTATATTATAAAATAAAAAATAGTTATT
Source organism: uncultured Oscillospiraceae bacterium (assembly GCA_900539165.1). Lineage (GTDB taxonomy): Bacteria > Bacillota > Clostridia > Oscillospirales > Acutalibacteraceae > Eubacterium_R. The sequence goes on along the minus strand of UQAZ01000013.1, from coordinate 30,272 downwards.
GATATTGCAAGGTAATCGTGATAAAATCATAATAGGTAAATTTGGAGTGATGATAATCCGCTTTACTTATATTACTCACAGGAGGATAAAAAATGGATTTATCTAATAAAGAGAACATTGCAACCAAGAGACTTGCGGCTCTGTTTGACGACGGTTCCTTTACCGAGCTTGATTCCTTTGCAAAGGGCGCAGACGGTGAAGTTGAAGTCGTTACAGGTTTCGGCTATGTAAACGGTGCGGAATGTTATGCTTTTGCACAGAACCCCGAGGTTAATTGCGGTGCTGTCAGCGTTGCTCATTGTGCAAAAATCAGCAAGGTTTATTCCTTAGCCACAAAAACAGGATGTCCTGTTATCGGAATATATGATTCTAACGGTGTTAAGCTTGGCGAAGGCTTTGAGGTTCTTAATGCTTACGGAGAAATTCTAAAAGCATCTACATCCGTATCGGGTGTTGTACCTCAGATTTCAATTATTGCGGGTGCTTGTCTCGGCACATCTGCTCTTATGGCAAATATGGCTGATGCTGTTATTGCAGTTAAGGACAGCGATTTTTATGTTTCTGCTCCGTCCGAGATTACTGCCGAGCAATCAGCTTGCGAAGGTGCTGTTGATATTTTGGCAGACAGTTTTGAAGACGCAGTAGAGCAGGCGAGAAAGCTTGCTGTTTTGCTTCCGTCAAATAATCTTGAGGGTACGCCTTTTGTTACATTTGACTTTACTGCACCTGCTTGTGTTCCTGCATTGGGATGCTCAGCTGAAGATGTAATTTCGTCAATAGTTGATTCCGATGTAAGAGTTGAATTTAAGAATAGCTATGCAAAGAATGTTACTACCGTTCTTTCAACCGTTGAGGGTAAGACAGTCGGTATAGTTGCATTTGATAAGAATAATATTTGCGCTGCTTGTGCTTATAAAGCTGAGGCTTTCATTAAGCTTTGCGATGCTTTTAATATCCCGATTATTACAATCGCCGATGCAGACGGGGTGGCAAAGGGTATCGAAAGTCAGGTACTTATCGCTCTTACTAAGCTTAATTCTGCTTATGCATCTGCTACTTGTCCAAAAATCAGCCTTATTACTTCAAAGGCTGTCGGTGCGGCATATATTGTTCTTGCCGGCAAGGGTGCAAATTCCGATTTCACATTAGCTTGGGATAACGCTGTTGCTTCTCCTCTCGATGTTGATGCTGCCGTTGCTTTTCTTTATAACGACAGACTTGCAAACGGTGAGGACAGAACAGCTCTTGAGCAAGAGTATAAAAGCTCAATCGGCTCTGTATATTCTGCAGCTGCTTGCGGTGCGGTTGATGATGTTTTTGAGCCTGAAAGAACAAGAGAAAAGCTTGTAAGTTATCTTAATATCATTGCAGGCAAGCGTGAAACCACAATTCCAAGAAAACATTCTGTAAAATAACGGAGGACATACAAATGAAAAATTATACTATCACTGTAAACGGAACACCATATAATGTAACTGTCGAGGAGGGTGCCTCTTCTAACGCTCCTGTTGCAGCTGCTCCGGCACCTGCTCCTGTTCAGACAGCACCTGCGGCTCCTGCACCAAAGGCAGCAGCTCCTGCAACAGCAGGTTCTGTAAGTGTTGACGCTCCTATGCCGGGTAACATTCTCGACATTAAGGTAGCTAACGGCGCATCGGTTAAAGCAGGTGATGTTCTTATTATTCTTGAAGCAATGAAGATGGAAAACGACATTGTTGCTCCGCAGGACGGAACCGTTGCATCAATCAATGTAAACAAGGGCGACACCGTTGAGGCAGGACAGACCCTCGTTACATTAAACTAAGAGGTGCGCTATGGCTAAAAAAATCGGTATTACAGAAACTGTTCTTCGTGACGCACATCAGTCTTTGATTGCAACAAGAATGAGAACAGATGAATTTGTTGACATACTTGATACGATGGATAAAATCGGTTATCATTCATTAGAGTGCTGGGGTGGCGCTACATTCGACGCCTGCCTTAGATTCTTGAATGAGGACCCATGGGAAAGACTTCGTACCATCAGAAAAAAATGTCCTAATACTAAGCTTCAAATGCTTTTCAGAGGACAAAATATGCTTGGCTATCGTCATTACAGCGATGAGCTTGTTGATTATTTCGTAAAAAAGAGCATTGATAACGGTATTGATATTTTAAGAATTTTCGACGCACTTAATGATGTTCGTAATCTTGAAACCGCTATTAATGCCGCTAACAAATACGGCGGTCATGTTCAGGCTGCAATTTCATATACCACCGGACCTGTTTTTGATACAGAGTATTACTGTAACTATGCAAAACAACTTGAAAATGCAGGTGCTGCTTCAATTTGTATTAAGGATATGGCAGGCTTGCTTACACCGTACGGAACATATGATTTGGTAAAGGCTCTTAAGGAAACCGTAAGCATTCCAGTTCAGCTCCATACTCATTACACCTCTGGACTTGCTTCTATGGTACTTCTCAAGGGAATTGAGGCAGGTGTTGATGTAATTGATACTGCAATGTCTCCGCTTGCTATGGGTACTTCTCATCCGGCTACCGAGTCTATGGTTGCTGCGTTAAAGGGTACGGAATTTGATACAGGTCTTGACCTTAAAGCACTTACCGTTGTTCGTGATTTCTTTGCTCCACTCAGACAAAAATATCTTGATAACGGATTGCTTGACCCTAAAATGCTTGGCGTTGATGCAAACACCTTGCTTTATCAGGTACCGGGCGGTATGCTTTCAAACCTTAACAGTCAGTTAAAGCAGGCAGGCAAAGAGGACAAACTTGAGGAGGTACTTGCGGAAGTGCCGAGAGTTCGTAAGGATTCAGGTTATCCTCCACTTGTTACACCGACCTCTCAGATTGTCGGTACGCAGGCTGTATTCAATGTTATTATGGGCGAAAGATATAAAATGGTCACAAAGGAATTCAAGGATATGGTTGCAGGCAAGTATGGCGCAACCCCTTGCGAAATCGACCCTGAATTCCGTAAAAAGATTGTCGGCGACGATCCTATTATTGATTGCAGACCGGCTGACCTTCTTACCGATACTATCGAACAGTTTAAGGACGAGATTAAAGAATATTACGAACAGGAAGAGGATGTTCTTTCTTATGCTCAGTTTGGTCAGGTTGCTGTTAAATTCTTTGAAAAGAGAAGAGACGCAAAGTATGGCTTGGACGGAAAGCACGATGATATTGTAAATAAGGTTCATCCTGTTTGATTAATTACTTTACAAATTTATTAACTAATTAACGGTTCTCTTGACTGAGGGCCGTTTTTTTAGTATTATTAAATAAAAAAACGATTAAAAATTGGAGGCGTTTGTATGAAAAGACTAATTTCGATTGTTATTGCAATCATTTTGTCCTGTTCAAGTCTTATTCCGTTTTATGCCTATGCGGGTGTAAAACAGGAATCTGCAACCGCCTCATTGCTTCAGGAAGGTAATTTCTCCGACGGCGAGATAATCGCCGAGTCATATCAGCTTTCTACTGTATATCCGAATCTTGAGGAGTTTAAGTCATATGTTTATCAAAAACTCAGCGAGAGTTCATCTTATTTTAACATAAAATCATACGGCATTAAGCGAAGCGATATATCAATCATTTATTCTAATATAATTAATGATAATCCCGATTTGTTTTATGTTTCAAGCTCTATTAAATATTCGTATAATGATAAAACAAATGTTGTTTCTTCATTGTATCCAAACTATGCTGTTGAGGGTAAGGACTTGACAAAGGCAAGAAGTATTTACCAAAAAGGCTTTAACTTTGCACTCGGTTTGGTTGATGACAGTATGGATGATGTTCAAAAGGCTCTTGTCATTCACGATTATTTGTGCCTTATTGCCACCTATCCTTTGATTAGTAATAACTCTGATGATAAACAAATTTTTCATTCCGCTTACGGTATGTTTTATGACCAAACCGTAGTATGCGCAGGTTACGCTCTTGCTTACTCCGCAATTCTTAATTATCTGGGTATACCGTGTAAGTATGTTATATCCGATACTATGATGCACGCTTGGAATATAGTTCAGATTAACGGTAAGTGGTATAACGTAGACCTGACATATGATGATTTGTATAATACCCTCGGTGAAAATGCCCATAGTATGATTGCACACAGTTGTTTTTTGAAAAGCACAGCGGCAATGTGCGGAAACATGGGCGTTTGGCACAAGGATATTATTTATCCGGACGGAATAACTTGTGACGATACTACATACGATAATGCCTTTTGGAACGACATTAATTCAAATATTCCTGTCGTAAACGGCGATTATTATTATGTTGATTGCAACAGAAGTAATCTTACAATAAAACTGTTAAGGCGTGACATAAAAGGGAACACATCACTTGTTACTACTGATAATTACAACACCGGCGGAATAGGCAGAATAGCTACAAATCCAAACGATTCAAATGATAAGCATTATTTTTACATTTATTTTTCACCATTAATGAATTATAACAGAAGGTTATATTTCTCGTATGTTAATTATAAGTCGTCAAGCAACAAAAACGGAGTGTTGCAGGCGATTAACAGTAATGGTACCGATAACAGAATGATTATGACACTTGACAATAATAACGTATTTTTGGCATTGGGTGAAAACAAGGGCGACTTGCTATATCTTCCGAGAATAAATGCTGAAAACGCCGATCCTGTTATCGCCGATCCTGTTATTAAATTAAGAGCAAGTGCGTTTGATGAAGCGTATAAAAATAACAGTTATAATTTGTATGCGGATGCAAACAATGACGGAGTTAATAATGCAAAAGATTACGCTTTGATTTATAATAATAAATATTAAAAATTTCAAGCCATCGTTAATGCTTTTTGACGGTGGCTTAGCGTTTTATACAAAATAAATAATATTTTAGAAAAAGTTAATAATTTTCTTGACGAATGTAGATAAATGTAGTAATATAAAAACGTTGAATATTTTTATGGAGGATTATTATGAACGTATTAATCTTTGGCGGTACAGGCCTTCTCGGTTCTGCCGCAGCACAAATTTTTATTGACAGAGGACACAAGGTAAAGACTATTGCTCTTCCTCCTCTTCCGGAAGGAGCACCAATCCCTAAGGAAATGGAAATCGAATTCGGTAACTTTAATGAGCTTACTGATGAAGAACTCGAAAAGGCAATGACCGGTATCGACGCATTTGTTTATGCTGCCGGTGTTGACGAAAGAGTAGAATTTCCTGCTCCTGTTTATGATGCTTACAAGAAGTTTAACATTGATCCTGTTGACAGATGTCTTGCAATGGCTAAGAAGTGCGGAGTTAAGAGATGCGTAGTTCTCGGCTCATACTTTGCATGGCTTGCTAAAGAGCGTCCTGAGATGAAGCTCTGCGAAAAGCATCCTTACATTCGTTCAAGAATCGACCAGGAAGAGGTTGCATTCAAGTATGCTGATGACGATATGGGCGTTGCAGTTCTTGAGCTTCCTTACATCTTTGGTACTCAGCCGGGCAGAAGACCTGTATGGGTTATCCTTATTGAGCAGCTTCAGAGATTCGAGAAGATGCCATTCACAATGTATCCGGCAGGCGGTACTGCAATGCTTACCGTTCGTCAGGTAGGTGAGGCTATCGTTGGTGCTGCTGAGCAGGTTAAGGGTGCAAGAGCTTATGGTATTTCTTGCTACAACCTTACTTGGAGAGAATTCCTCAAGATTGTTTACAGAGCTATGGACGGCATTGAGGACAGAAAGATTGTTGACGTTCCTAAGTGGACATTCCAGGCATTCGGTCTCGTTATGAGAAAGGATTATGCTAAGAGAAATGTTGATGCAGGTATTGATCCTGTTGGACTTGCTGATATTATGGGTATGAATCTCTTTATTCCTACCGATGATACTAAGGAACTCGGTTGCACACCTGATGACATCGAGGCTGCTATCTTTGATTCTATTAAGCTTTCTAAGGAAGCATTTGAGGGTAAGGCTAAGCTTCTCGGTATGAAAGGCGAGTAATCTCTTAATACATAACACAAAATTAAAATCCCGTTGATTCAACGGGAGTTTTTCTTTGGTAAATATTCAGTTAAAAATAGTCCGCACATCCGCCCATCATCGAATATAACCTGCAGTTAAAGCAGGTGGGCATCACCCAACAGGTTTTGTACTCCCAGCGTCCTCAAAAGAGGGAGGTCTGCATTCCCACCGGTCAGAGTCTGATTCCCTAATATATAGAATTGTTCGGGTTATTTAGACAACAGGTTGTCGAGATGCGCAGACTGATTATATATTATGCCAAAATAAAAGAAATATTACTGTTCAGGCTCAAAGTATTCCACATCATACTTTTTTTCAACCATAGACATAAGTATGTCGGATACCTGCTCGTATTCTATTTCATCCTGAATTTCCTCAAGATACTCGTCACCGTTCTCGTCATTTACAACCTTGAGAATAATTACCTCGTAATCTGCTTCAACAATTTCTTCGGCAGTATCGTGATATTCTGTAATTGCAACATATACGTCTTCGTCGGTCTCGTATCTTTCTAACAGTTCAAATACGATTTCATTTCCGTCTTCATCGGTTACCGACAAGAGATCAGGCTCATAGATTTCTTCGTTTTCCATCGTAGTCACTCCTTATCTGTGTTGCTATAATTATAATATTAATATATAAATTAGTCAATACTTTATTTCATTTGTTAAATTCGTGCAAAAAATCATAAAATGTTGAAAAAAACTATTGACAATATCTAAAAAGTATGCTATTATACAGATGAAATCAAGAGAGATACTTGATACATAAGTAAATAAAAAGGAGGCTTGATGTTATGAAACTTCAGATTGATAATTCAGCCACCTATGGAGTAATCCGATAGATAACGGAACTTTTCGCTTCGAGTATTAAAACGGAATTAATTACCGAGCGGTGTCTTATGAGATTATTAATTAGTTATTTGCAGGGTCGGAAAATTACTCGTAGGTGTCGGTAAAAGTGAATAGTAAGGTATATAAGATTGTTGACCTGCACACAATCAGAGTAGATGGCTCTTAAAATTCAAACAAATAAATTAGGAAGGTTTAGTCCGATGTACTAATTAGTTTATTTCAATAGATATTATGAAATGAGGTAAACTCCAATGGGCTTAGTGTAAAGCAACTAAAAATTTTAGTGAGGCTTGGTCCAATGTACAGATAATTAAATAAAAAGTAAATAACATAAAAGCTCCCGACCGAGTTGGTCGGGAGTAATTTTTTGTCTAAATGAATGGTAGAATAAAAAAATAATAGGCACTGCTTAAAATTTGTGCTGTGCCTATTTATTTTTACAGTTTAGAAGCTTCGTAAGCAGCACCAATCATACCGGCATTGTTGCCGAGCTTAGGTCTTACGATTTTTACATTTTTGAAATTGTCCATTAATCTCGTATAGATTTTTCTGTCTATAAGTTCGATAATGTAATCTTCATTCATAATACCGCCTCCGAGTACAATCATTGACGGATTAAAAATATAAATAATATTTACCAAACCGGTAATAATTTCATCAATCCACTTGTCTATTTCGGAACGAATTTCAGGCTTTTCAATGTTTTCTTTTTCAAATATCTGAAAAGCGTTAAGCTCGACAGGGGAGACTTTGTTTACCGCTTTGATGAGAGCGTTTGCCGATGCGTAGCATTCGTAGCATCCTTCACCGCCGCAGGTGCATTGCTTACCGCCGCTGTGAATTATCATATGACCGAGTTCACCGGCAGACGAGCAAGAGCCTTTGTAAAGCTTGTTATTAAGATAAATTGCTCCGCCTACTCCTGTTCCGAGTGTAAGACATACAAAGTCGCTCACACCTTTTGCAGCGCCAAAATGAGCTTCACCGAGAGCTGCACAGTTTACATCGTTCTCTACAAAAGTAGGTATGCCTGTTTTGTTTTCAATCAGGCTTTTAACCCTCATACCCGTATAATAGGGAATGTTGTCGGTAGAATAAACAACCACACCGTTTTCACTGTCAACCTGTCCTGCGGTCGAAATCGCTACTCTGTCAATATTATCATACTGCTCTATTATTTCGATTACTCTTTCAATTATGCTCTGACCGCCGTTTCGAGCAAGCGTAGGTATTTTCTGCTTTTCGCTGAGCTTAAAATTTTCGTCACATAAGCCGTACTTTATAAAAGTACCGCCGATATCAAAGCACAGTATTCTCATTTGCGTCCTCCAAGGCTTTTACAAATCTTTTTGTTATATCCATAGGTCTTGTTATGGCAGTTCCGCAAACAGCAGAGTAAGCTCCCGCCTCATACACATTGAGCAAATCTTGCGGTGACCATATTCCACCCTCAGCAATAATAGGGCTGCTAAGTTCGGTTGAATACTTCTTAATAAGCTCAACATCAGGAAGCATTCTTCCTTTAGTGTAAGGTGTGTAACCTGCCATTGTTGTGCCGATTAAGTCACAACCAAGCTCGGCTGCAAGCTTGCCTTCCTCAAAGCAGGAAGTGTCTGCCATAAACAGCTGATTTGGATATTTTTTTCGTACCTCTGTAAAAAACTCCTCAAAGCTTTTTCCGTTAGGTCTTACTCTTTTGGTTGCATCGGTTGCAATAATTTCACAGCCTGCCTCAACAAGAGCGTCAATTTCTTTCATTGTCGGTGAAATATATACATCGCTGTCATCATAGACTTCTTTGATTATTCCAATAATCGGCAAATCAACTACTTCTTTTATGGCTTTAATGTCTACTATTGTATTTGCTCTGATGCCAACCGCACCGCCGAGCATAGCTGCATAAGCCATTTTTGACATAATGTAGGAATCGTATAACGGTTCGGTGCTTAGCGCCTGACAAGATACGATTAATCCATCTTTGATTTTTCTTAAAATTTCTTCGTTAAAATTATTCATATTTTTATTATATCATATAGAAAGTAAATATCAATAATTTATTCATAATATGTTGAAAAAGAAGTTCTTATATGATATTATGTTTGTGGTGATGAATTATGTATAATACAGAAAAATTCAAGGGTGTTTTTGTCGCTCTTAATACAATCTATGACAAGGACGACAATATTAACACAGAGGAGATTAAAAAGCTTGTTAAAGTTTACAAGTCTAAGGGTGTCAGCGGCGTATACGTATGCGGCAGCACAGGTGAAGGCTTTTTGCTCAGCACAGAGGAAAGAATGCAGGTTGTTGAGGCAGTAAAGGAAGCTGCCGGTGACGATTTTACAGTTATTGTTCATGTAGGCTGTGCAGGCACCAAAGAAAGTATTAAGCTTGCTAAGCATGCCGAAGCTGTCGGAGTTGATGCGGTTTCTGCCGTTCCGTCCGTTTATTACAGACTTTCTCCGAAATGCGTAGAAAAGCATTGGCAGGGAATTATAGATTCTACCGAGCTTCCGTTTATTATTTATAATATTCCTCAGCTTACAGGATTTAACCTGCCTCTTGATTTGTTTAAGAAAATGGCTGAAAATCCAAAGGTAATCGGTATTAAAAACAGTGAAGAACCTGTTTATAATATGGAAAGATACAGAACTGTCGCAGGGGATGATTTTATTATCTTTAACGGCTCCGATGAGCAGTTTTTGGGCGGGAGACTTATGGGAGCAAATGCAGGAATCGGAGGTACTTACGGTACAATGCCTGAGCTTTTTGTTGCTCTTGATAAGCTTATTAATGAAGACAAGATTCAGCAGGCAAAGAAGCTTCAGTATAAAATTAACGATGTTATTTTTGATTTACTCTCTCTCGAATCACTTTACGGTGCAGCAAAGCAGGTAATTTCAAGAAGATTCGGTGTTGATGCAGGCGTACCAAGATCACCGTTCTTGGAGGTAGAGTATTCTCAAAAGGTACAGGACATTGTTGATAAAATAGAAAGATACGTTTCGGAATTGGGAGAATAATATGGACAATAAGGAAAAATTGGATAATCCTCTCGTTGTACATAATATAGATGATGCATCTTATAAGGGTTCGGACGATGCGGTTACTATGAATGTTACGCACGACAAGCATAGCGGACCTACCCTTGAGAGACACAGGTTCAAAAAGGATTCGTCAAAAGCCTCAAAGGTGCGATTGACTGTAACAATTTTAATAATCGTTGCACTTGCCGTTGCTTTTTGTGTGCTTTATCTTACAGGAAACATCAGCTTTAACGGTGCAAAAACATCAGCTACACCTGATGAATCAATAAGCGAATCAACAACAACCTTGCAGCAAGCATATGAGGGAACTATCGTTATAAAGGGTACATATATATTCGTTGACGGCGAAGAGGTTGACGGTATCGGAGGTATGCAGGAGGCTCTTAGGTATCAAGAGGCATCTACTACCGCTTATGTAATCATTAATGACTCGGCAGACCAAAACTTCTTAGATAATGAGGTTTTACCGATACTTATGCAAATGAATTTTTATGACGAAAAGACAACTATTAAGCATAAATCTACCTTGTTGGAGTCAAGCGATATGACAACAACAGAGCAGGCAACGGAGAGTGAAACTCAGGAAACTGAGGCTTCACAGGATGAAACCGAATAACTAATTAGAGCATCAATTTAGATGCTCTTTTTTAGCACTCTGTTGTAAATATATTGTGAATATTGTAAATAATATGTGAACAAAACATTGACTTGCATATAACCATTAATTATAATATATAAAAGATTGAAAAGGGGTATGTAAATGATTAAGTCAATGACCGGCTTCGGCAGAGCCCAAAAAGAAATAGACGGTTATGTTATCGCCGTTGAATTAAAGTCTGTAAATCACAGATATTTTGAGTTTTCATCAAGGATTCCGAGACAATACGGCTTCTTGGATGAAAAACTTAAATCATATATCAATTCAAAGGTTTCAAGAGGAAAAGTTGAATGCTTTGTAACTATCGAAGCGCTTGATACGGAAACAGCAAGTGTTGAGGTTAATCACACACTTGCGGGTGCATATGTTAAGGCGTTAAAACAGCTTAGTGAGCAGTACGACCTTAAAGAAGATTTTGGCGCTTCTACCGTTTCAAGATTTCCTGATGTTCTCGTTGTTCGTAAGAGTGAAGAGGATGAAGATAAAATCTGGAGCTATGTATGCAAAGTTTGTGACGAAGCACTTGAAAAGTTTGTTGAAATGCGCAGCGTTGAGGGCAAAAAAATGTACGACGATATTCATTCAAGAGGCGAGTACATTTTGGAATGTGTTTCATTTATTGAGGAGCGTTCTCCCGAAACCGTTAAGGAATACAATGACAAGCTTGTAGAAAGAGTCCACGAGCTGATTGGCGATGTATCCCTTGATGAGCAGAGAATTATTCAAGAGGTTGCAATCTATGCAGACAAGGTTGCCGTTGCGGAAGAAACTGTAAGGCTTCGTTCTCATATCGAGCAGCTTAATTCCTTTATATCCTCAGACGAGCCTATCGGAAGAAAGATTGACTTTCTTGTTCAGGAAATCAACCGTGAAGCTAATACAATCGGCTCAAAGGCAAATGATGTTGATATTGCAAGAAAGGTTGTCGACATTAAGTCAGAGGTAGAAAAAATCAGAGAACAAATTCAAAATATCGAATAAATGGTAATGACTTATGAATCTTGTAAATATAGGCTTTGGAAATTTAATAAATGCAGACAGAGTTATTTCTATCATTTCTCCTGAAAGCGCACCGGCTAAGAGAATTGTGCAAAAAAGCAAAGAAAACGGCACATTGATTGACGCTACGCACGGAAGAAAAACCATGAGCGTAATAATAACAGACAGCGATAATGTTGTTTTAAGCTATATGGAGCTAAAGCAAATTTCTGCAAGATTCGGAGCGGAGGTATTTGATGATGAATAATAAAGGACTGCTTGTTATTTTATCTGCTCCGAGTGGTTGCGGTAAGGATACTGTTTTTCAGGAGCTAAAGAAAAAGCGTGATGATGTTGTTGAGTCCGTTTCGGCTACCACAAGAAAGCCTCGTGACGGTGAAATCGACGGTGTCAACTATTATTTCAAAAGTGATTCCGATTTTCAAATGATGATAGTCAACGATGAACTTTTGGAATACGCACGATACAATAATTGCTATTACGGTACACCTGTGTCGGGCGTTGAAAAGTCAATTAAAGAGGGTAAGATTTGTTTTCTTATTATTGATGTTCAGGGCGCACAGAGTATAATGAAGCTCAGACCCGACGCTATAACAATTTTTCTTCTGCCTCCTAATCTTGAGGTGTTGGAAAAAAGGCTGTTTGGCAGATGCACTAACGATGTGCAGGATATTAAGAACAGAATGGAAATTGCAAAACGAGAAATCGAGATTGCACCGCTTTATAAATACAATGTTATCAACGATGATCTTAACAGATGTGTCGATGAAATAAATAATATAATTAACAAAGAGTTACTAACTCAAAACAGTAAGGAGATATAAGATTATGTTTAACCCGGATTTGAAGAAAATGCTTTCTAATGTAAACAGCAGATACAGCCTTGTAGTAGGTACTGCTAAAAGAGCAAGAGAAATCAGAGAAGAGGCTATCGAGAACGAAAGGCCACTCTGCGAAAAGACTGTTTCAACTGCTATTGAGGAGATTTGGGACGGTAAGTATGTAATTGAAGAGCCTGATTCAATTAAGAGCAAGTAATAATTTTAATGAAAAGCGTAATTGCAATCGTTGCTGTTGATAACACATATTTTAGCTTTGATACCGATTACAGCTATTCTGTGCCACAGGAGCTTGATAATATAGAACTTGGGTGCAGGGTGCTTGTTCCTTTTGGCAGAGGCAATAATGACAGATACGGTATTGTCGTTGGCTTGAATGAGGGTGACGCTTCCTCCCTTAAATCCATCATAAAAGTGGTTGATAAACCGCTTGATGACGAAATGGTAAAGCTTGCACTATGGCTAAAACAGAGATGTTTTTGCACCACCTATGACTGCCTAAAGCAAATGATGCCGAGAAGGTACGGTTTTCTGAAAGCAAAAAATCAAAAAATGGTTCGTCTGTGTGAAAATACAGATACGAATTTGTCATTGACTAAAAAGCAAAAGACTGTTTTTGATTTGTTATGTGATATTACGGCTGCGGGCTTTAACGAGATTTGTGAATTTTGCAGCGTCGGTGCTTCTGTGATTAAAGCGTTGGAGAAAAAAGAAATAGTCGAACTTTATGACAGACAGATTTACAGAAATCCTTATGCAGATAAAGGAATTGCTTGCAGCGAAGAAATAATACTTTCATCCGAGCAGGAAAAAGCATATCAAGTAAATAAAAAAATGCTTTCAAGCGGAAGATTTGGATTGTTGTTCGGTGTGACTGGCAGCGGAAAAACTCAAGTTTATCTAAAACTGATAGATGATGTTTTGGCTATGGGTAAAGATGTTATTGTACTTGTTCCCGAAATAGCACTTACACCTCAGGCTTTGAATATATTTCATTCAAGATACGGTGCGTTGACTGCTGTTATTCACAGCGGTTTGTCACTCGGCGAGAGAAATGATGAGTATCAAAGAATAAAAGAGGGTAAGGCACGAATAGTTATCGGAACGCGGTCGGCTGTTTTTGCACCTGTTAGAAATCTTGGACTTATAGTAATGGACGAGGAACAGGAGCAAGCGTATAAATCAGAGCGTACTCCGAGATATAACGCAAAGGATGTAGCAAAATTCAGAGTAAAATATAATAACGCATATCTTTTGATGGCGTCTGCAACACCGTCCGTTGAAAGCTACTGTAATGCGCTAAAGGGTAAATATGTCCTTTCAGAAATTAAAGACAGATACGGAAATGCAAACTTACCCGATGTGATTATGGTAGATATGAAAGATGAAATGCACTTGGGAAATAAAAGCCCTATTTCATCTGTTTTGAGAGATAAGCTTTCACAGACGCTTGATGACGGTAAGCAGGCAATTCTGCTTATTAACCGCAGGGGATACAACACTTTTATTGCGTGCAATGAGTGCGGCCATATTGTTACTTGTCCGAATTGCTCTATTTCGCTTACCTATCATTCCCATACAAATAGGTTGGTTTGCCATTATTGCGGATATTCAAAAAATCTTGATAATATATGCCCTGAATGTCATAGCGATGCCGTCAGATACAGCGGTTACGGTACTCAAAGGGTAGAGGAGGAAGTTTGCTCCGCCTTTCCAAATGCAAGGATTTTAAGAATGGATGCCGATACCACAACGGCTAAGTTTTCGCACGAGAAGCTTTTAGACTCATTCAAGAATAAAGAGTACGACATTTTAATCGGAACCCAAATGGTTGCTAAGGGATTGGACTTTGATGATGTAACCCTTGTCGGAGTTGTTAATGCCGATAATTCGCTTTATGATGAGAGTTATACAGCATCAGAACGAAGCTTCGATTTGATAACTCAGGTGGTGGGCAGAGCTGGCAGAAGAAATGAAGCGGGATGCGCTGTTATTCAAACGATTAACCCGCAAAACGAAGTTTTATATTATGCTTCAAAGCAGGATTATGTCGGCTTTTATAATAATGAAATCGAAATGCGCAGGCTGATGATTTATCCGCCGTTTTGTGATATTTTTTCGGTTACGCTTTCGGGCGAAAACGAGAATAATGTTGCAATGGCTTCTAAAGCATTTTTTGAGCGAATTGTTAAGTATAACAAAGATGAGTTTAAGGATGTTAAAATAGTCATTTTAGGTCCGACACCCGCTAAAATTTCAAAAATAAATAACACTTATCGTTACAGAATGGCGATAAAATGTAAAAACAGTGATAAAATTCGCCAAATGATAACATTGGCGTTAAAAGATATTCATAAAGAAAAGATATTATCTAAGGTGAATATAGGCGTTAGTCTTAATCCGCCCGATATATCCTAAAGGAGAATAGAAATGGCACTTAGAAATATTGTTGAAGTAGGAGACCCTATTCTTAACAAGAAATGCAGAGCAGTAGAAAGCTTTGACGGTAAGCTTTCCGATTTGATTGATGATATGTTTGAGACTATGTATAATGCAAACGGTGTTGGACTTGCCGCACCACAGGTCGGAATGCTTAAAAGGGTTGTCGTTATTGATGTCGGTGACGGTCCTATGGAACTTGTAAACCCCCAAATCACATTAACAGAGGGCGAGCAGAAAGAATATGAGGGCTGTTTGTCGGTACCGGGTAAGCAGGGAGTATGTATCAGACCTGCGAAAGTACAGGTTAAAGCTCAAGACAGAAACGGAAAATGGCAGGTTTTCACAGGCGAACAGCTTAAAGCAAGGTGTTTTTGCCACGAGCTTGACCATCTTGACGGAATTTTGTTTACATCTAAGGTAATAGGAAAGTTGGAAGGCTAATGAGAATAGTATTTATGGGTACGCCTGATTTTGCCGTGCCGTGTTTAGAGGCTTTAATCAAGGCGGAACATCAGGTTGTGGGAGTTTTTACTCAACCGGATAAGCCGGTCGGCAGAAAGCAGATTTTAACTACTCCTGAGGTAAAGGCTTGTGCGCTTAAATATGAAATTCCTGTTTATCAGCCGGAAAAAATCAAAGGCTCAAATGCTGTTGAAATTATCAATGAGCTAAAGCCGGATGTAATCATCGTTGTTGCTTATGGCAAGATTTTGCCTAAGGAAATTTTAACAAGCGCTCCGTTTGGTTGTATTAATGTTCACGCATCCTTGCTTCCACTTTATCGTGGCGCTGCACCTATTCAGTGGGCAGTCCTTAACGGTGACAAGAAAACAGGTGTTACTGTTATGCAGATGGACGAGGGACTTGATACAGGCGATATTCTTTCAATGGTTGAAACCACGATTGGCGAAAATGAAACAAGTGCCGAGCTGTTTGACAGATTGTCTGTTATGGGTGCCAATGCTTTGATTGACACTTTAGAGAATGTGGAGGCTGGAACTGCCGTCAGGACAAAGCAACCTCAAGCTGATACACAGTACGCTTCTATGATTGATAAGTCTATGTGTCCGATTAATTGGAACGACGACGCTCAAAAGATTCATAATCAGGTACGAGGACTTCAAACCTGGCCCGTTGCAACAACTATGATAAATTCAAAGCAGTTTAAGATACACAAAACATTGCTTACCGATATTACCTCGGATAAAAAGGGCGAGATTGTAGATAATAATTCAAGGCTTATTGTCGCTTGCGGTGACGGAAGATGTCTTGAAATCTGCGAGCTTCAGGCTGAGGGAAAGAAAAGGATGACCGCTAACGCTTATCTTCAAGGACATAAATTAGAAATCGGTACTAAAATGGGAGAGTGACTTTTATATGAGCTACCTACTTTATTATTACACCGGAATAATTATGCTTCCGGTATTCTTGTTTGCACTTGCTTGTCAAACAAAGGTCAAGTCGAGCTTTAATAAGTATTCACAAATCGTCAGCAGATCGGGTATGACAGGTGCTGATGCTGCTTGGAGATTGCTTCAGCTTAACGGAATAACAGATGTTAAGATTAAAAGAATTAACGGCAGTCTTACTGATTACTACGACCCTGCAAGAAAAGAAATCTGCCTTAGCGAGGATGTGTTTGATTCAAGGTCTATTGCTGCAATCGGTGTTGCTTGTCACGAGGCAGGACACGCTTGTCAGCACAACGAATCGTATTTTCCGCTTAAAATTCGTAACTTTGTAATTCCCGCAACAAGAATAGGTTCTGCCTTAGGCGTTCCGCTTTGCCTTATAGGTATGTTTATTAATTCCGAGCCGTTAGCTTATGCAGGTATTATTTTATATTCGTTTGTAGCATTGTTTCAGCTTATTACATTGCCTGTTGAATTTAATGCAAGCAAAAGAGCTTTGCAAACAATAGAATCTAACGGCTTTTTGAGTTCTGACGAATATGTAGGTGCAAAAAAAGTGCTTACTGCTGCGGCTTTAACTTATGTTGCTGCGTTAGCATCAGCCATTGCTACAATATTCAGATTGTTAATCGTTGCATCGGGTGGTAGAAGGCGTTGAAAAATTCAAGAACTGTTGCATTTGAAATTATTCAAAGCGTTTTAAGAGATGATGCATATTCAAACTTGGCTTTAGAAAAGTCACTTAGCGATGTTTCGGATAAGGACAAGGCTTTTGTTACAAGACTGGTATACGGTGTCGTAGAAAGAAAGTTGACTTTGGATTATGCCTTGTCGCTCTTTCTTAAATCAAAGGCTAAGCCAAAAGTAAGAATACTTCTATATATAGGTGCATATCAGATTTTGTTTATGGATAAGGTGCCTGATTCCGCCGCGGTAAACGAAACGCTGAAAACTGCGGATGAGCTTGGCCTTACATATTATAAAAAGCTTATAAATGCCGTACTTCGCAAGCTTTGCGATTCTAAGAACACCGTGCTTGAAAATGCATCATTGCAGGTAAAATACTCCTGTCCCGAATCGTTAATAAGAATGTGGAATAAAATGTACGGAGAAGACTGTACGCTGTCTGTTTTAGAAAGTCTAAATAACCGACCGCCTGTATTTGCTGTGCCTAACACTAAATTTGTTGACGCCGAGGAGCTTCAATATGAATTGCTCAGTGAGGGTGTTGAGTGCGAGGTTTATAACGAGTGCGTAAAGATTAACGGTCAGTTCGATGCTTCTAATCTTAATTCTTTTCAAAACGGTTTGTTTTATATAGAGGATTACAGTTCGTATTCAGCCGCTTATGCACTTGATGCAAAGGACGGAGATGTTGTTCTTGATTTGTGTGCCGCACCGGGCGGAAAATCTTTTACTATTGCTCAATCGGGTGCAAGTGTTCATTCCTTTGACTTGTACGAGCATAGGGTAGAACTTATTAAAAAGACAGCAAAGCGACTTGAACTTGATAATATAACAGCATCGGTGAATGATGCCTTGATATATAATCCAAAAATGCCTCTTGCAGACAAAATCCTTTGTGATGTGCCTTGTAGCGGATTCGGAATTATCAGAAGAAAACCCGAAATAAGATATAAAAATCTTGACGAAATTAAGTCTTTGTTTGATATTCAATATAACATTTTATGCGTTTCTTCAAGGTATCTTAAAACAGGCGGAAAAATTATGTATTCGACCTGTACTCTTAATAAAAAAGAAAACGAAAAGGTTGTTGCCGAATTTTTAGAAAACAACAATAACTTTGAATTGATTGAGCAGAAAACAATTTTTCCCACCAAAGACGGCGGAGACGGATTTTTCTATGCTCTTATGGTAAAGAATGACTGATATTAAATCACTTAGCTTTGATGAATTAAATATAGCATTTAAGAAGCTTGAACTACCTTCATTCAGGGCAAAACAGGTGTATTCATGGTTGCACGAAAAGGGTGTCGAGTCCTTTGATGATATGACAAATATATCAAAAGATTTGCGTGAAAAATTAAAGTCGGAATTTTTTATACCGAGCGTTATAATCGAGGATAAATACACCTCTAAGCTCGACGAAACAGTAAAATATCTTTTCAGACTTTATGACGGTGAATTTGTTGAAGCTGTTATTATGAAATATAAATACGGCTATACTATTTGTGTTTCCAGTCAGGTCGGCTGTAAAATGGGGTGTACCTTTTGTGCTTCAACTCTTGCCGGATTTAAGCGAAATCTTGCATCTTCGGAGCTTGAGGGACAAATACACACGGCGCAAAAGGACCTCGGCATTCGCATATCACACATTGTTTTAATGGGCATAGGAGAGCCTCTTGATAACTATGAAAATGTGATTAGATTTTTAAGAACGGTAAATGATGACAGGGGACTTAACATTTCTCTTAGAGATGTCACTCTTTCTACCTGTGGCGTCGTTCCTAAAATTTACGACCTTATTAATGAAAAACTTCCGATTACATTAACCTTATCACTTCACGCACCTAATGATATGCTTCGCTCTAAAATGATGCCTGTTAATAATAAATGGGGAGTTGACGAGGCGATTTCTGCTTGCAAGGCTTATGCTGAGCAGACAGGCAGAAGAGTATCGTTTGAATATACATTGATTAACGGAGTAAACGACACTAAAGATTGTGGGAGAGAACTTGCATCTAAGCTGAGAGGTTTTATTTGTCATGTTAATTTAATTCCCGTTAATGATGTTGAGGAACGAGGAAATGTTCGCTCAACAGATAAGGCGATTAAAAGTTTCAGAGATGCCTTGTGTTCTATGGGTATAAATGCTACAATAAGAAGAACACTCGGCTCTGACATAAATGCGTCGTGCGGACAGCTCAGACGCAAGAAAAAGGATGGTAACACCGATGAAAATTGTTGCTAAAACAGATAAAGGTCTCGTAAGAGAAAATAATCAGGACGCATATGCTGTGGGAGAGCTTCCCGGAGAGGTTGCTTGGGCAGTCGTTTGTGACGGAATGGGCGGCGCTGCCGGTGGTAATATTGCATCTGCGCTTGCCGTAAAGGTTATAAGCGATAAAATTTCATCTTCTTATAATGAGAAGATGAGAAGTGCGTCAATTAAGAACTTGCTTGATTCTGCCATTACTGCTGCCAATATCGAGGTTTACGATATGGCATATTCCAGAAATGACCTAATGGGAATGGGTACAACCGTCGTTGCGGCTGTTGTAAGAGATTCTGTTGCTTATATTGCTCACGCAGGTGACAGTAGAGCTTATGTGGTCAAGGATTGCGGTGTTGAACAGGTAACGGTTGACCATAGCCTTGTTCAAAACCTTGTTGACAGGGGCGAAATAACAAAAGAACAAGCCGAGCATCATCCTAACAAGAACGTTATTACAAGAGCAGTCGGTGTTGATAAAAGAATTGACATTGATTTTTGCGAAGTCGAACTTGCTAATAACGAAACCTTGATTATGTGTACAGACGGTCTTAGCAATTATGTAACGAATGACGAAATGGTTGTTGATATTAAGGACGGACAATATTATGCTTTTGCTGACAGATTGGTTAAAAGAGCCAATAAAAACGGAGGCGGAGATAATATAACCGTCGTTGCCATTACAAATTGATACGGAGAGTAAATAATGGATAATTATGTAGGTAAAAGACTTGACGGTCGATACGAGGTACAGGAGATTATCGGTGTTGGCGGTATGTCTGTTGTATATAAGGCATACGATAATGTCGATGACAGGATAGTTGCCGTTAAAATTTTGAAGGATGAATTTCTCAATAACGAGGAGTTTAAGAGAAGATTCAAGAACGAAAGCAAAGCCATTGCTCTGCTCTCACACGAAAACATTGTAAGGGTTTACGATGTTAATTTCGGCGAGAAGCTTCAGTATATAGTAATGGAATATATCGACGGCATTACATTAAAGGAATATATTAATAAGCAAAACTCAATCACTTGGAACGATGCCGTGTATTTTATGACGCAGATTTTAAGAGCTGTTCAGCACGCACACGACAAGGGTATTGTTCACAGAGATATTAAACCGCAGAATATTATTCTTTTGCCAAACGGAACATTAAAGGTTACCGATTTCGGAATTGCAAGATTTTCTCGCTCCGAGACAAAAACCTTAACCGAGCAGGCAATCGGTTCTGTACACTATATCGCACCCGAGCAGGCTAAGGGCGAGCAGACTGATGAGAGAGCAGACATTTATTCTATGGGCGTTGTACTTTATGAAATGCTTGCGGGTAAAGTGCCTTTTGACAGCGAAAATGCGGTTTCTGTTGCGTTAATGCAGGTTCAGGCAAACGCAGAAAAGCTTACTCAAATTAACCCTAATATACCAAAGGGATTAGAGCAGATTTGTGTTCACGCTATGCAAAAGAATCCTGATGACAGGTATCAGTCCGCTACTGAAATGTTGCTTGATATTGAGGAAATAATAAAAAATCCGAACACTTTATTTAATTATGTAAATTCCTCAGATACCCAAATCAGAAAAGCTCCGCAGGAAATCCAAAACAACGATACCAATGAGTATGAAGAAGAGTACGATTATGATTACGAAAGAAAGCATAAAAAGAAAATGATTGCCGCTGTTACTATGGGTGTTATCGTTTTAATTGCCGCTATTGTTGGCGTTGTTTATATGTTTACTTCCGGTCTTAATACTAAAACTCACAGTCTCGAAAATTTTGTAGGCTTCTCGTACGATGAACTTCAAGACAGTAACGAATATAAATACGAATTTGTTGCCGAATACAAAAAAACTGATGAGCAACAGCCGGGTATTGTCCTTGGCCAGAAGCCCGAGGCAGGTTCAAAAATCACGGAGGGTTCTAAGGTTACGCTCATAGTTGCCGCTTCCGAAAAAGATATTACAATGCCGAATGTATACGGCTTGACCCTTGATACAGCTCAGCAGCTTCTCAAGGAGTCCGAGCTATCTGTTTTCAAGGTTATGAAAATTAACAGCGACAGCGTCGGCGAAGGTAAGGTTGTTTATACCGACCCTAAGGCAAACAGTATTGTTTCGGGCGACCAAGAAATTAAAATTTATGTCTCTGAGGGTCCGTCCACAACGACAATCGAAACTATTAAAGTTCCTGATGTTGTCGGTCTTACACAAAGCGGAGCTAAGACATTCCTTGCAAAATATGGCTTTACAAATCTTTCAATCGAAGAGCAAGACAGTCCGCTTCCAAAGGGCGTTGTTATTGCACAATCTCCGTCTGTTGGCGATAATGCAAAAGTAAATGCCACAATTAAACTCTATGTCAGCTCAGGTGTTACTACAACCGAGCCGCACTCTGTTGATTGCACGGTTGATATTTCGTTGCCTAAGATTGATAAAAAGAGCGATTCGATAATCGTTAAGCTTGACGGTGTTGTTTATTACGAAAAGGTTCATGATATGGACGGCTCAAAGGTTAGTCTGAAAGTAACCGTTGACGGTAATAAGTCACAGAGAATTCAAGTTTCACTAAAGAACTGCGGTGCAACCGAAACTCTTAATACCGACGGAAAAGATAAAACTACATTTACGGTTGACTTTTCTAAGGCAACTCTTAACTAATATAAGAAATCAACGGCATTTTTGTCGTTGATTTTTGGAGTTTATATGATTAAAGGAAAGATTGTAAAAGGCATAGGCGGTTTTTACTATGTTGACTGTGACAATGAAATAATCGAATGTAAGGCAAGAGGAAGCTTTAGAAAGCAGGGTATGACGCCTCTTGTCGGAGACGATGTGGAAATCAGCGTTTTTGATAACAGCGAAAATGCCATAGAAACGATTTTGCCGAGAAAAAATGAGCTTATCAGACCGCCTCTTGCAAATCTTGATACACTTTTTATCGTTGCGTCAATAGTTGACCCTAAGATTAATACGCTGATTTTGGATAACTTAATTGCCGTTGCCGAGTACAAGCACATTGAGCCGATTATTGTATTTACAAAAATCGACCTTGACGCCAGCGCAAGAGATTATAAAAACATTTATGACAAAGCCGGATTTAAGACGATTCTGTGCGATAATACCAACGGACTGGGTGCTGATGAAATCAGAGCAATGCTAAACGGCAAATGCTCAGCATTTACGGGAAATACCGGTGTGGGCAAATCGAGCCTGCTCAACAATATTTTTCCCGAACTGAATTTGGCGACAGGCGAAACAAGCAAAAAACTTGGCAGAGGTAAGCATACTACAAGGCATTGCGAGCTTTTCAAGGTTGACGGCGGATATATTGCCGACACACCGGGGTTTTCGTCTCTTGATTTTCAAAGGTGCGAAAAGATAATGAAGGATGATTTGCCTTATTGTTTCAGAGAATTTGACGAGTATTTGCCTTACTGTAAGTTTTCTACCTGTACTCATACTTGCGACAAAGGGTGTGCTGTGGTTGAAGCGGTAGAGCAGGGGAAAATAAGCACTTCAAGGCATAACAGCTATGTATCTATGTATAACGAGGTTAAGGATGTTAAGCAATGGGAAATGAGGTAAGGGCTTGCACTATAATTTCGGGTGCGCCTGATAC
This sequence comes from uncultured Oscillospiraceae bacterium, assembly GCA_900539165.1. Lineage (GTDB taxonomy): Bacteria > Bacillota > Clostridia > Oscillospirales > Acutalibacteraceae > Eubacterium_R. The sequence goes on along the minus strand of UQAZ01000013.1, from coordinate 7,447 downwards.
CGATTATGATTTTTTAAGAGATAAAATAGACGTATCGTCTTATATTATTTGTGCCGATTCCGGTTATCTGAAATGCAAAGCGTTGGGAATAAAACCTAATCTGATTATCGGTGATTTTGATTCATCGGAATATCCTAAATTGGACTGTGAAATTGTTAAACTGAATCCCGAAAAAGCTTATACAGATACTTTTCATTGCGTTATGGAAGCCGTTGACAGGGGCTTTAATAAAATAATTATGCTTTGTGCAATCGGTAGCAGACTTGACCATTCGTATTCTAATATTCTCTGTTTGAATTATTGCAAAAAATGTAATGTTGATTGCGAAATTATTAATTCAAAGAACAGACTGTCGCTCATAACGGACAGTAAGAGAATATATAAGGAGTATGAAAATTTCTCGTTGTTTGCATTTTTAGAAGCGTGCAAGGGTATTAAAATCAGCGGTGCTTACTATACAGCGGGATTTTATGATAAGGAAAAACTCGATTTTGATTTGGATACTCAGTGCGGTGTAAGTAACTATGTCTGCGATGAGTATGCAACAGTTTCTCTTGACGAAGGTTGCCTTTTACTGGTAGAAAGTAACGATTAAAACATTTTTGCATATATTGTAATAAGCACAGATAATCGAGGTGTTTGTTATGAACAAAAAGTGCAAAAGAGACTACCTGTTCGTTGCATTCGGTGTCGGATGCGTTCTTGCGTGCTGTCTGCCGACAGTTTGGGTTACAAGAATGCTTGCAATCGCTGTTATAATTCTCGGTATTATTATCTGTTGCAGAAAGTAGGGGTTTTATGAAAGTCGTTTTAATCAAGAGTCCAAAAGTTATTGCTCCTATTTTAAGAGCAGTTTTCAAGGTTAAAAAAATACATTATGACGATTAAAAATCAAATCGGGGTATGTCATTTTTCGGTGACTGCTCCGATTTTTTATTCAAATTAATGGTTGATATTTTATATTAACTATATTATAATAAATAAGACTATGTTTAAGGAATTGAGTAATGGATATTTTTAACGAGTTTGAAACATATATCGAAATGCCGGCAATACCTCTGAGAGGTCTTGTCATTTATCCTAATATGACATTGCATTTTGATGTTGGAAGAAAAAAGAGCATAGAGGCGTTAAATGCAGCGATGGAATATAATCAGCATATTTTTCTTATCGCACAAAAGGACCCGTCTGTTGACGAGCCGGGTGAGAATGATGTGTTTGAGGTTGGTGTTATCTGTGAGGTAAAGCAGATGGTAAAAATACCAAAATCAAATAATTTCAGAGTTGTCGTTGACGGAATACAAAGAGCTACATTAATTGATATGTATCTTGGCGACGGTTATTTTAATGCTGTTGTTGAGCCTGCTCAAATTATCCCTGCACCCGACACGGAGCAAACCGAGGCTTATGTCAGACTGCTTAAAAAGGAATATGAAGAATATGCGTCTATGTTCAAGAAAATTTCCAACGATGTCGTAACAAAAATTATTGATACTGTTGATGTCGGCGATTTATGTAATATAGTATGTGAAAACAGCTTTTTCTCCTATAAGGACAAGCAGAAACTTTTGGAGATTTTTGACGAAACTGAATGTATAAAAAGTCTGCTCCTGCTTATTAAAAAAGAAATTACTACTCTTAACATTGAAGCCAAGATACAAGAAAAGCTTCAAAAAGAGGTAGATAAAAATCAGCGTGAATATTATCTTCGTGAAGAAATGAAGGTAATAAGCGATGAGCTTGGCGAGGGTGAAAGCCCGGTTGAAGAGGCTGAGGAATACAGACAAAAGATTAAAGCCCTTGCGTGTGATGACGACATTTCTCAAAGACTTCTAAAAGAATGCGATAAACTGATGAAAATGCCGACAGGCTCACACGAGGGAACCGTTATCAGAACTTATCTTGATAAATGCTTGGAAATTCCTTTCGGTATTTATTCAAAGGATAGAATAAGCCTTAATAAATCAAGAACTATCCTTGACAAAGACCACTACGGACTTGATGATGTAAAGGACAGAATTGTCGAAGCGCTTGCCGTACTAAAGCGTAATAAGTCATTTAACGGACAAATTATTTGTCTTGCAGGCCCTCCCGGAGTAGGTAAGACAAGTATTGTAAAATCGCTTGCCGCTTCTATGAATAGAGAGTATGTAAGAATTGCTCTCGGCGGCGTTCACGATGAAGCTGAAATAAGAGGTCACAGAAAAACATATATCGGCGCTATGGCAGGACGAATAGCCGAGGCTTTGATTTGTGCAAAAACAATGAATCCGATTATTCTTCTTGACGAAATTGATAAGCTCGGTTCCGATTATAAGGGTGACCCTGCTTCTGCTTTGCTTGAGGCATTGGACCCTGAACAGAACAATACCTTTAACGACCACTATTTGGGATTTCCGCTTGATTTGAGCAAGGCTTTGTTTGTTACAACGGCTAATGACACTTCGTTGATTTCCGCACCGCTTTATGACAGAATGGAGGTTATCGAGCTTTCGTCTTATACTCCTGATGAAAAATTCAATATAGCTAAAAAACATCTTGTAAAAAAAGAATTGACAAAGCACGCACTTACAACCTCCGAGTTAAAAATAAGCGACTCTGCCTTGCATAAGATTATCAGGTCTTATACAAGAGAGGCGGGCGTTAGAGGACTTGAAAAGCAAATTGCAAAGCTTTGCCGTCGTGCTTGCATAGAACTTGAAAACGGAAAGCAGACGCTCAGAATAAACGAAAAAAATCTTTCAAAGTATTTAGGCGTAGAAAAATATGATGACGAGGCTGTTTCAAATGTTAATAAGATAGGCGTTGTAAACGGTCTTGCTTGGACACAGGTAGGAGGAACTATGCTTCCTATCGAGGTTTCCGTGTTGAACGGAACGGGAAAGATTGAACTAACTGGCAATCTTGGCGATGTAATGAAGGAAAGTGCAAAAATAGCCGTTAGTTTTATTAGAAGTCAGTCGGACAAATATTATTTGGACAGTGATTTTTATAAAACAAAGGATATACATATTCACGCCGTTGAGGGTGCTGTTCCTAAAGACGGTCCATCGGCAGGCTTGGCTATTACCACCGCTTTGCTCAGCGAACTTTCGGGTATTCCTATCAAGCAAAGCGTTGCAATGACAGGTGAAATTTCCTTAAAAGGAAATGCAATGCCTATCGGTGGCTTAAAGGAAAAATCAATGGCTGCCTATAAAGCGGGTTGCGATACCGTTATTATACCAAAGGATAATGTTAAAGATTTAGCAAAAATCAGCGATGAGGTAAAGCAAAATGTACGCTTCGTCGGTGTTTCGTCATTTGACGAAGTGGCAAAAATCGCTCTTGAATATATGCCGAGAAAGAGCGAAAAAGAATTAGTAATTAATACAAAGGGTGAAAAGCCGTCGGCTGCGGCTGTAACACAGTAATTATGAATTATAATAATGCACAATTTGAAAAATCATTCGGTGTTTCAAATCAACTTTCTGCCGGCAATACTGCGGAAATAACATTTTCGGGACGCTCAAATGTCGGAAAAAGTTCCTTGCTTAATAAGCTTTTTAACAGAAAATCACTTGCAAGAGTCAGCTCTGTTCCGGGTAAAACGGTTACTATTAACTTTTACGGTGTTGACAGCGTAAAGTTTGTTGACCTGCCGGGTTATGGTTATGCAAAGCTCAGCAAGCAGGAAAGAGACCGTTTCGGCGAGCTTATGGAGGGCTACTTTCATTCGGGCAGAAATATTCGACTTGTTGTTCAACTCGTCGATTTAAGACATAAACCGTCTGCGGACGATTATGCTATGATTGATTTTCTTAAACAAATGGATATTCCTATGCTTGTTGTTTGCACAAAGGCAGATAAACTCAAGGTAAAGGAACTCGAAAAGCGAAAGGCTGAAATTGTTGACGAACTCAATATGGTTGACAGCGATAAAATAATTCCGTTTTCTTCTAAAACGGGATTGGGCTTAGATAAAATTAAAATGTGTATAGAAAACGCGCTCAATGACTGAGTGCAACGGAGGATATGTAAATGAATAAGGTACCGTTTTTAACACTTGAAAAGGCTAAGGAAATCATAAAGGATTATCCTACACCGTTTCATATTTACGACGAAAAGGGAATTAGAGCAAATGCTCAGGCATTAAAAGATGCGTTTTCCTGGAATGAGGGTTATAAGGAATATTTCGCTGTTAAGGCTACACCAAATCCGTTTTTGATTAAAATTCTTCAGGAATACGGCTGCGGATGTGACTGTTCTTCAAAGACAGAACTTATGATGGCGAGAACGCTTGGTGCAACAGGCGATGACATTATGTTTTCATCTAACGATACACCGATTGAGGAGTTTAAGTATTGCAACGATTTGGGCGGTATTATTAACCTTGATGATATTACTCATATTGAAGCGGTGGAAAAGGCTTGCGGTAAGCTTCCTAAAATAATGAGCTGTCGTTATAACCCGGGCGGTATATTCAAAATCAGTAACGGCATTATGGATAATCCGGGTGATGCAAAATACGGTATGACAACCGAGCAGATTTTTGAAGCGTTTAAGATTATGAAATCTAAGGGCGTCGAGGAGTTTGGTATTCACGCATTTCTTGCTTCAAACACCGTTACAAATGAGTATTATCCAATGCTTGCAAAGGTACTTTTCGAGCTTGCGGTTGAGCTTAAAGAAAAGACAGGCGCTAACATTACATTTATTAATCTTTCCGGCGGTGTTGGTATTCCGTATACTCCCGACCAAGAGCCAAACGATATTAAAGTAATAGGCGAGGGCGTACATAGAGTATTTGACGAAATTCTTGTTCCTGCAGGTATGGGCAATGTTAGACTTTGCACAGAACTTGGCAGATTTATGATGGGTCCTTACGGCGCGCTTGTTACTACTGCCATTAACGAAAAGCATACCCATAAGGAATATATCGGCGTTGACGCTTGTGCAGTAAATCTTATGAGACCTGCTATTTACGGCGCTTATCACCATATTACCGTATTGGGTAAGGAAAACGATAAGTGCAATAATAAATATGATGTTACAGGCTCATTGTGTGAAAACTGTGATAAATTCGCAGTGGACAGAATGCTTCCTGAAATCGAAATGGGTGACATCATTTACATTCACGATACGGGCGCTCACGGTTTCTCAATGGGCTATAATTATAATGGTAAGTTAAAGAGTGCCGAACTTTTGTTAAAGCAGGACGGAAGCTGTCAGCTTATCAGAAGAGCAGAAACACCAAAGGATTATTTTGCAACCTTTGATTGCTTTGATTTTTATGATGAGCTTATAAAAGAATAATTTATTTACGGCAGGATTTTTTCTGCCGTATTTTCATTTTGCTCTTTACTTTCACAATTTAATGTGCTAAAATGAAAGCATATTATTTACGGAGGCTTAGTTATGAATAATAAGCTGGAAAACAAAAATGTAGATTTCTTATTTAAGGCTATTCTTTCTCTTGAAACAAGAGAGGAATGCTATGATTTTTTTGAGGATTTGTGTACCGTTCAGGAATTAAAAACGCTCAGTCAAAGAATTGTCGTTGCAAAAATGCTTTCTGAAAAATCTGTATATACCGACATTGTTGAGCAAACAGGTGCTTCTACTGCAACTATCAGTAGGGTAAATCGTTCGCTTCAGTACGGTTGCGACGGTTATGATAAAATTTTTGAAAGAATTGCCGAGAACGAGAGCGATGAGCAACTATAAATGCTTTGCTCGTTTTTACGACGAGCTTACTGAAAATGCAGAATATTTGAAGCGAAGCGATTATATTTACGACTTTTTGAAGCAAGAGGGCATAACCTCGGGTCTGATGCTCGATTTGGCTTGCGGAACTTGCTCCGTGTCGCTTGAACTTGCTAAAAAGGGTTATAGAATAATCGGTCTTGATTTGTCTGAAAATATGCTTGAAATCGCCTCAGAAAAGCTTTCTGATAACGGATGTGACTTTTCCTTGGTCAAGGGCAATATGACTGACTTTAGCCTTGAAAAAAAGGTCGATTCTGTTATCTGTTCTCTCGACAGTATAAATCACTTGAACTCTCTTTCTGATGTTAAAAGAGCATTCTCTTGCGTATATAATTCATTAAAGAATGGCTCGCTTTTCATTTTCGATGTGAACACCATATATAAACATAATGAAATTTTAAGCGAAAATACATTTGTTTTTGATGAAGAGGATTATTACCTCGTTTGGGATAACGAACATATTGATGACACAAGCGTAAGAATACTTATTGATATGTTTATTTTTAACGGTGAGTCATATGACAGAGAAAGCGAAGAATTTGTTGAAACCGCTTATGAAACAGAAGAACTGCTTACTGCTTTGTGTGATGTCGGCTTCAAATGCTTGGGAGTTTATGACGAATTAACTCATAATGCGCCTAAGCCTGACAGCCAAAGACTTTATTTTGTTTGTAAAAAGGAATAATTTTATGGGAAAAATAGTTAGATATATAACAAGAGACGGCTCTGCTTTTATTATCGCAACCGACTCAACCGATATGGTATATGAAATGGAGCAAATTCATAAGACCTCCGCAACCGTTACGGCGGCACTCGGCAGGTTTATTACTGCTGCTTCTATGATGGGCGATATGCTTAAAAGCGAAAATGACAGCATTACTCTGAGAATTAACGGAGGCGGTGCGTGCGGTGATATGATTGCTGTTTCGGATTACTGCGGAAACGCAAGAGCGTATGTTCAAAATCCGATTGTCGAAATTCCGTTAAAGCCAAACGGAAAGCTTGATGTTTCGGGTGCTGTTGGTACTGACGGTCAGCTTTATGTAATAAAGGACATCGGTATGAAAGAGCCATATGTCGGTCAAGTTCCGATTGTAAGCGGTGAAATTGCGGAGGATATTACAAATTATTTTGCCACCTCCGAGCAAACACCGTCTGTATGCGCATTAGGCGTCCTTGTAAATCCTGGCCTTACGGTTAAAAAAGCAGGCGGATATATTATTCAGCTTTTGCCGGGTTGTCCCGATGAAGTAATAGATGTGATAGAGAAAAATGTTGCAGAAAATGAATCCGTTACAACAATGCTTGACAGAGGTATGACTGTTGATGAAATTGCAGTTAAGGCTATGAAAGGTCTTGAACTTGATAAACTTGATGGAAGCGACTGCACTTATAAATGTAATTGCTCAAAGGAAAGAGTTGAAAATGCACTTATTTCAACGGGTGCCGAGGCATTGCAAGAAATGGCAGATTCAGGTGAGAACACCGAAGTTGAATGTCATTTTTGCAATAAGGTATATACCTTCACACCTGACGATATTAACGCTCTGATTAATTCTGCAACAAAAAAGTAAAAAATATTAAAAAAAGTGTTGACATTTAATCGAAAATACTGTATAGTATAACTCGTTGCTAATGCAATTCGGGAGCATAGCTCAGCTGGGAGAGCATCTGCCTTACAAGCAGAGGGTCACAGGTT
>UQAZ01000012.1 GCA_900539165.1 uncultured Oscillospiraceae bacterium | reverse complement strand
CTGAGGGTCCACCCGTTCCCATATCGAACACGGTAGTTAAGCTCATGCGTGCTGACAATAGTTGGAGGGCAGCCTCCCGCAAAGATAGGTAACGCCGATATGTTTATGACATTCGAATTTTTCGGATGTCTTTTTTATTTGACATAAATATGTTGTTATGATATTATTCAGATAAAGGAGCGTGATCCCATGTTTATATACATTCTTTTGGCAGTAATATTTTTTGTGTTCGGTACCCTGTTTGCATTCAAAAAAGGAGGCTTTTTGATTGCCGGTTTTAGCACTGCCGAAAACCTCGATACTAAAAAGATTTATCGTATTATGACTGTTACTTGCTATATAAATTTTATTACTTCGTTTATCGGAATCTTTGTAAATAAAGGCTTTTATATGGTCGGAATTTTATTCCCTATATTAGTTCTTTCTGTAATCATTGCTGTTGTAATTTCCAATTGATGACTGCAAATTTTTATATTGACATTATCATACTTTTTTGATACACTCTGCTTATAGAGATTATATGCGTCGACGGGCGCCTTGGTGCTTTGATTGGCATTGTATGTAATCTTTTTCAACAGATGTTATTGTTTCAGCTGCGCCCATTCCGCCTTTTGGCGGCACAGAGGCAACAACAGCGTCTTTAACATCTGTTTTTTATATTCATATTGACAATGAATTATAAATTTGATATATTACATTTACAGTCACATTGTTGGGAGCCAATAGGTACACCTTTTGGTGGAAGCCTATCTGTCTTACCGACTTTGTGACTTTATTTTTTATATATCTTCTATCTGCTGTAAAAATTCTTCTGTCGGGTTAATTTTTAGTATTGATTCAATTTTCAAAATACACTCATCTTGAAATAGCAAGAATTTATTGACTTAATGTTAAATTATTTATATAATGTTTTTAGGGTCGTAAACTTTTTCTAACAACTCAAGCCACGATGTGCTTGACTTCTTAGATAGGTTTATGACCTTTATTTTTACGAAAAAGCAGTCGGAAGCGGTATGCAACTTCCGACTGCTTTTAGTTTATCTGTTTTTAATCATATCAATGAAATATTTATGTACGCTCAGGTCGGTGGTAAGTTCGGGGTGGAATGCGGTTGCAAGCGTTTTGTCGTTTGCGACTGCCACAATTTTTCCGTCAACTGTTGACAAAACTTCAACATCATCCTCAGCGAAACTAACATAAGGCGCTCTGATAAAAACCATAGGGGTTTTTCCAAGTCCCTTAAATTCTTCTGTCGTTTGAAAACTTCCGAGTTGTCTGCCGTAGGCATTACGCTTCGCCTGACAATTCAGCAGTCCTAAGCCCTTGCATCGCTCGTCTCCTGTGTCTTTGCAAAGAAGAATTAAACCTGCGCAAGTGCCAAAAACGCACATACCGTCATTTACGCATTCAATGATTCTGCTGCGAATGTTAAGCTCATCAAGAAGCTTACTCATAACCGTACTTTCACCGCCCGGAATAATCAATCCGTCCGGAATTTCGCTTAAATCTTTTAATTGACGGATTTCAAAAGTCTCAACGCCGAGTGAGTTCAGCATTTTGATATGCTCCTCAAATGCTCCTTGCAGAGCAAGAACACCGATTCTCATATCGCAATTACTGTCCTCTTTCTTCCATAATTATTTTAATTTCGTTTTCGTTAATGCCGACCATTGCACCGCCCAAATCTTCACTCAATTGAGCAAGAATTTCAGGGTCGCTGTAATTTGTAACAGCCTTAACTATTGCGGCTGCTCTTTTTTCGGGATTGCCCGATTTGAATATGCCCGAGCCTACGAAAACACCCTCTGCGCCCAACTGCATCATCAAAGCTGCATCGGCAGGAGTTGCGACACCGCCTGCTGCAAAGTTTACAACAGGAAGTTTTCCGTTTTCGTGAACATAGTTAATAAGCTCAACAGGCACTCTGTATTCCTTTGCCGCTTCAAAAAGCTCATCCTTGCGAAGTGACTGAACACGACGCATTTCTGCATTGATTTTTCTCATATGTCTTACAGCCTGAACCACATCACCTGTACCCGGCTCGCCCTTTGTTCTTATCATTGAAGCACCCTCTGCGATTCTTCTGAGGGCTTCTCCCAAATCTCTCGCACCGCAAACGAACGGAACATCAAATTCTGTTTTGTCGATATGATAAAGGTCATCGGCAGGTGAGAGAACTTCGCTCTCGTCAATGTAGTCGATTTCGATAGCCTGCAAAATCTGAGCCTCGGCAATATGTCCGATTCTGCATTTAGCCATAACAGGAATAGAAACAGCCTCCTGAATGCCTTTAATCATTTTAGGGTCGCTCATTCTCGAAACGCCGCCTGCGGCACGAATGTCGGCAGGGATTCTTTCGAGTGCCATTACTGCACAAGCACCTGCCTGCTCTGCGATTTTTGCCTGCTCGGGAGTTGTTACGTCCATTATTACTCCGCCCTTGAGCATCTGGGCGAGATTTTTATTTAATTCATATCTGTTGCTCATTTTATTACCTCTGTATTATTTTATTTGTTCGAACATCTCTATATTAACACAATCTGTGCATTAAACAATATGCAAAAATAATAAAAAAATAGGGTACAAAATATCAATATCGTTAAAATTTCAAAAAACTATCTGTATGGAAAACAACGTTACAGACGAAAAAATATCATAAAACAGTCATATAATAACATAAAAAAGAAGCCCTGCGAGGTGAGTACTTTACCTCGTACAGAGCTTCAATTCTTTGTTAATTTCAGTAAGCTTACTTAATAATTGTACCCATTGTGTTAGGCTTCATACCTGCTGCGTTAGCCTCGTCGGTATCAATGTGCATAGCAAGCGCATAGCTGTCGCTTACTCTTACAACAACATCGCCGAAGGTAAGATTTCTGCCGTTTGCAGAAGGGATTTCAACAGATACGATTTCGCCGTTTGTAAGACCGAATTCTTCTGCGTCCTTAGTGGTTGCGTGGATATGACGCTTTGCAGCGATAACACCGCATGGAATTTCAACCTCGCCGCAAGGGCCTACAAGCTTGCAAGTGCCTGAGCCTTCAATGTCGCCCGATTCTCTTACAGGAGCTACAACGCCGATTGAACGAGCGTCGGTGAGAGAAAGTTCAACCTGTGTTGCTTTTCTGCACGGACCGAGAATTGATACAGCAGGAAACTCGCCCTTTGTGCCGACAACTCTTACTCTTTCTTCACAAGCGAATTGACCCGGCTGAGAAAGCTCTTTCTTAACTGTGAGCTGATAATCCTTACCGAAAAGAGTTTCCAAATCTTCTTTTGATACATGAACATGTCTTGCCGAAATTTCGACAACTACCTGATTTGCCATAAAAATAATCTCCTTTTTATTCAAATTACGAATATATATTAAACCATTTTAACTTGTTTTTCAACCATAAATTTGCTATTATATAAATAAATAATTTCGGAGGCCTATTATGAGCTTGAACGAATTAAAAAAGGAGTGCGAGGCTTGCCGCAGATGCGAACTCTGCGAGAGCAGAAATAACATAGTTTTCGGTATCGGCAACGAGAATGCCGATATAATGCTTATCGGCGAAGCACCCGGTGAAAACGAGGATATACAGGGACAGCCGTTTGTCGGTCGTTCGGGAAAGCTGCTTGACGAAATGATAGGCGAATACGGTCTTTCAAGAGATAAAAATATCTACATTGCAAATATGCTAAAATGCCGTCCGCCGAAGAATCGTGACCCTAAACCGTCAGAGCAGAATTTATGTATCGAATGGCTTGACAGGCAGATAGAAATTATCGACCCGAAAATAATTGTTTGCGTGGGAAGAATTGCGGCACAAAGGCTTATCGGCAAGGATTTTAAGGTTACTAAGCAGCACGGTGAATTTGTAGAAATTAACGGGCGACTTTATACGGGTACATATCACCCTGCGGCTATTTTGCGTAATATAAACAATAAGCCGATTGCGTTAAATGATTGGAAAATAATTCGAGAGACAGCTGAAAGAAACGGACTTGATTTACAATGCTGAAAAAATGGGATAACAAAACAAAAAAGAGATATTTAATCGGTGCGTTGCTTCTTTTTTCGGCGCTGTTTTTTGTGTCGCTTGCTCTCGTTTTCGGCTTTGCAAGGCTTGGAACAGGCGATTTTACAACAGCTCAAAAAATCGGGCTTGCGCTGCTTGCCGCCCTGCTTCCGACAGGCTCATATACGGGCTTTTGTCTTATGCTTATAGGCAAGGGCGAACTCAGCACAAAGCAGTGCGTGCTTGCCATCGTTTTTTGTTTGCCTCTTGTTATGTATGCCTGCGTGTACGGAACTGTTATGCTGATACCGACAGTTCTTTGTGCGCTTAATAAAAATAAGTCTTGACAAATTAATATTATAATATATAATATAAGTAATCGAATGTAAACAAAGTGAGGTGAACCCAAAGGGGTTCGCTTCTTTTTATTATAAGCGGGCGGGCTTAATTGATTTTGGCTTTATGCTTGCTTGCAAATGGTGGTGAAGTTTTGGCAAAGTTAAATACGGTACAGAGGGTTGAGGAAATCATAAAGCCTATCGCCGAGAAAATGGGATATGATTTGTGGAATGTTCAATTCTCTAAGGAGGGTACGGATTGGTACCTCAGAATTTTCATTGACAAGGACGGCGGTGTGGACATTAACGATTGCGTCGATTTTACTCACGCTGTTACAAAGCCTCTTGATGAGGCTGACCCTATTAGTCAAAGCTATATGCTTGAGGTCAGCTCACCGGGCGTTGAGCGAGAGCTTGTTAAGGATGAGCATTTTGAAAAATATATCGGCTCTCCGGTTATGATGAGACTTATCAGAGCAATCGACGGCGTAAGAGATTTTAACGGCAAGCTTGTCGGATATGAGAATAAGGAAATCACAGTTGAGCTTAGAGACGGTGAGGTAATTACCGTTAATAAGAAGGATGCTTCATATGTTAAGCTTGACGATTTTGATATAAATGATTTTAATCAGGAATTTTAATTAAATTAATACCGAAAGGATGATAGGAACGAATGAATAAGGAATTTTTTGAAGCAGTAAAAATGCTTACGGCAGAAAAAGGCATTTCCGAGGAATACCTTTATGACAAGATTGCAGCCGCAATTATTGTTGCTGCCAAGCACGATTACAACGGCAAGGATATTGTCCATTGCGACATCGACCCTGAAAAAATGAACATCAAGGTTTATGTAACAAAGAATGTTGTTGAGGAAATTGAAGACCCGGATACAGACCTTACACTTGAGCAGGCACAGCTTATTCGCAAGAGCGCAAAGGTCGGCAAGACAATCAACATCCCTCTTAAAACTAAGGAGTTCGGCAGAATTGTTGCTCAAACAGCTAAGCATGTTATCCGTCAGGGTATTCGTGAGGCTGAAAGAGGAAAGATGCTTGAGGAATTCCAGAGCAAGAATCAGGAACTTATCACCGCTAAGGTAAATAAGGTTGACCCTGTAAGCGGAAATGCTGTTCTCGAAATCGGCAAGAGCGAGGCTATTCTTCCTAAGGCTGAGCAGGTTCCGGGCGAGGTTCTTGTTGAGGGACAGATGATTAAGATTTTCGTTGTTGATGTTAAGGACGCAGGCAAAGGACCTAAGGTTATGATTAGCCGTACACATCCGGGACTTGTAAGAAGACTTTTTGAAACAGAAGTTCCTGAGATTTTTGACGGCACTATTGAGATTATGAGCGTTTCTCGTGAGGCAGGCTCTCGTACAAAGATTGCGGTTATGTCAAAGGACGAGGATGTTGATGCAGTAGGTTCTTGTATCGGCCCGAGAGGTCAGAGAGTATCAAATGTTGTTGACGCACTCGGCGGCGAAAAGATTGATATTGTTAAGTACAGCACAGACCCTGCTGAGTTTGTTGCAGCGGCACTTGCTCCGTCAGACGTAATTTCCGTTGAAATTCTCGACGAGGAGGCTAAGTCTTGCAGAGCAACAGTTCCTGACGACCAGCTTTCACTCGCTATCGGCAACAAGGGACAGAATGTTCGTCTCGCTGCTAAGCTTACATCATGGAAAATAGACATTAAGCCTGAATCGGGCTTCTATGAGGGTGAGTAATATGAAAGCAAAAAAGGTACCTATGAGAATGTGCACCGGCTGCGGTGAAATGTTTGATAAGCGTACTCTCGTAAGGGTTGTAAAAAGTCCCGACGGTGAGGTTAGCTTAGATTTGACCGGTAAGAAATCCGGCAGAGGTGCTTATGTATGCAAAAATGCCGAATGCCTTAAAAAGGCAAGAAAGAAAAGAGCCTTTGAAAGAGCCTTTTCTATGCAGATTGAGGATACGGTTTATGATAAAATGGAAGAAGAAATAGCAAATGCCTAAGAAATATTTATCTATGCTGGGACTTGCAAGGCGTGCAGGTAAGCTGTCAATGGGACACGATATGGCGATGAACGCACTCAGAAATCACACTGCTCAGCTTATAGTTTTTGCAAGTGATGTGTCCGAGAGATTGATTGACGAATTTGATTATGCATCACAGAAGCATTATCCTCTTTTGCAAAGTGTTCAAGTAGAGGAAACGATAGAGGAACTTCATCGTGCGCTCGGATATAAGGCAGGAGTTATAACTGTTGACGACAGCAATTTTTCCGGCAGAATTAAAGAATTGATTATTCAGGAGGAAAACGCTTATGGTAATAAAGATTAAGGTTTCCGAAATCGCAAAGGATTTGGGAAAATCAAATAAGGACATTATCGAAATTCTCGATACTTACTGTGACGGACCGTCAAGAAAGGCCGGAACAGCATTGAGCGACGAGGAACTTAATGTAGTGTTTGATAAAATTACACAGCAGAGCAGTGTGAGCAATTTTGACTCATACTATGCAAAAAAGAAAGCAAAATCGGATAAAAAGAAGCCTGCAAAAAAAGCTGAGCCTAAAGACAAGAAGGACGATGCAAAGTCTAAGAAGCATCAGAGTCAGGCTGCCATTCTTCAAATGGCGGAGCAGGCTGCAAAGAGAGCCGAGGAAAAGGCTAAGAAAAAGGCAGAGCAGGCACCTCAGGCAAGAACTAAGGGCGAGGCTCGTCATATTGATACAAGAGTTAATAATGTTGACCTTGAAAAGTACAATCAAAAGTACGAGGATATTTCACCTGCAAATACAGTAGGCGATTATCAAAAGAAGCAGAAGCTTAATCAAAAGTCAAAGCAGTACAGAAAGAAGAAGCCGCAGGGTATGCACGCTCGCTCTAAGAAGGAGACAGAGGCACAGCGTCTTGCCCGTATTGCAGAGCAGAGAAAGAATCAAAAGATTAAGATTACCGTACCTGAGGAAATTACAGTCGGTGAGCTTGCTTCACTTCTTCGTATGTCTGCAAACGAGGTTATTAAGGCTCTTATGAAGCTCGGTATGATGGTAACCGTAAATGAGGTTATTGATTACGATACAGCAGAAATTGTTGCAACAGAGCTTGGTGCAAAGGTTGAAAAAGAAGTTGTCGTTTCTATCGAGGAGCAGATTATTGAGGCTGAGGACGAAAACGATGAGAACGCTGTTACCCGTCCGCCTGTTGTTTGCGTTATGGGTCACGTTGACCACGGTAAGACTTCTATCCTTGACGCTATTCGTAATACTTCCGTTACCACAACAGAGGCAGGCGGTATTACACAGGCAATCGGTGCATATCAGGTTGTTACACCTGACAATCAGATTATCACTTTCCTTGACACACCGGGACACGCAGCATTTACAGCTATGCGTGCAAGAGGTGCTATGAGTACGGATATTGCCGTTCTCGTTGTTGCCGCAGACGACGGTATTATGCCACAGACCATTGAGGCTATCAACCACGCAAAGGCAGCAGGCGTTGAGGTTATCGTCGCTATTAATAAGATGGATAAAGAAGGCGCAAATCCTGACAGAGTTATGCAGCAGCTTACAGAACATGAGCTTGTACCTGAGGAATGGGGCGGAGATGTTATCTGTGTTCCTGTTTCGGCAAAGACAAAAATGGGTATTGATAAGCTTTTGGAAACAATCAATCTTGTTGCAGAAATGTGTGAACTCAAGGCAAATCCTGACAGAAGCGCTAAGGGTGTTGTAATCGAGGCTAAGCTTGATAAGGGCAGAGGTCCTATCGCAACACTTCTCGTTCAAAACGGTACTCTTAACGCAGGCGATGTTATCGTTGCAGGCACAGCCGTAGGTAAGGTCAGAGCAATGACAGACTGTATGGGCAGAAAGATTAATTCCGCAGGTCCGTCTGTTCCTGTTGAAATTATGGGACTTGACCAAGCGCCTATGAGTGGTGATTTGTTTAATGCCGTATCTGACGAAAAACTTGCTCGTCAGCTCGTAGAGCAGAGAAGAGCAGAGGCTAAGGAAGAGGAATTCAAGGCATTCCACAAGGTAACTCTTGATACTCTCTTTGACACTCTTCAGGACGGCGAAATGAAAGAGCTTAACATTATCGTTAAGGCTGATGTTCAGGGTTCTGTTGAGGCTGTTAAGCAGTCGCTTCTTAAAATTGAAAACGACGAGGTTCGTGTTAAAATTATTCACGGCGGCGTAGGTATCGTAAACGAAAGCGATGTTATGCTTGCAAATGCGTCAAACGCTATTATCGTAGGCTTTGCTATCGGTGTTGACCCGGTTGCTCAGGAAACAGCTTCTCGTGACGGAATTGAGATTAAAACCTATGATATTATTTATGACGCTATTGAAGATATTGAAAACGCTATGCGTGGTATGAGAGCGCCTAAGTACAGAGATGTACCTACCGGCTCGGCTGAGGTAAGAGAGGTTTACAAAATTTCTTCGGCAGGTACTATCGCAGGTTGTGTTGTTACTTCGGGTAACATTAAGCGTAACGGAAAGGTTAAGGTTGTACGCAACGGTAAGGAGCTTGCCGATGTTGAAATCGCTAACCTAAAGAGATTTAAGGACGAGGTTAAGGAAGTATCCTCGGGTTATGAATGCGGTATCAGCCTTACAGGCTTTGATGATATTCAGACCGGTGATGTTTTCGAGGCTTACATTGTAGAGGAATACAGAGATTAATCTATGGCAGGATATAGAATAGACAGAATTACAGAGGATATAAAAAGAGAACTTATCGCCGTACTCAGGGATGTAAAAGACCCCAGAGTCAGCGGTAAGATGCTCAGTGTTGTAAAGGTAGATGTCAGCAATGATTTGAGCTACTGTAAGGTTTATGTCAGCGCTCTTGAGGGCGGTGACGCCGCTGTTGAGGCTGTCAAGGGCTTAAAGGCTGCTCAGGGCTTTATAAGGGGCAGACTTTCCACAGCCCTTCATCTTCGCAAAACGCCGGAGCTTAAATTTGTTGCAGACGACTCTATCGAAAAGGGTATGGAGCTTTTTGATAAGCTAAAAGGTATAGAAATTAACGATGAAGATTAATGTTGAAAAGTGTGCAGGTTTGCTAAAGGATAAAAACAATATCCTTATTCTGTGCCACGCACATCCGGATGGTGATACACTCGGTTGCGGATACGCTTTGCTTCGTGCTTTGCAAAAGCAGGGCAAGACCGTGCGCCTTGAGTGTGCTGATGAAATACCTAAAAAATACAGCTATCTTTATGATGATATTTCCGCAACAGACTTCAAGGAGGAATATATCATCGCTGTTGATGTTGCGACAGAAAATTTGCTCGGCTCACTCGAGGAGAAATATGCAGGCAGGGTGGACCTGTGCATAGACCACCATGGAACAAATACCGAGTACGCAAAGTATCTGCTACTCAATGCAGATGCGGCGGCAGCCTGCGAGGTTGTGTTAAAGGTCATTAAGGCTATGAAGGTTGACATTGATAAGAAAATGGCTGATTGCCTTTATACGGGAATCAGTACGGATTCGGGTTGCTTTAGATATTCCAGCGCAACCTCTAATACTTTCAGAAGTGCTGCTGAGCTTATCGACCTCGGTGCAAATAACGGTTATATTAATCGCCTTATGTTTGAGACTAAGACGAAAAAATTTGCCGCATTGGAAAGGCTTGCCACTCAGGGAATGGAGTTTTTCCTCGCAGAGCGTGTTTGCGTGATTACCGTCACTAACGAAATGTACGAAAAAACAGGCACAGACGAGCAGGATACCGAGGCGCTTCCTCCGCTTACCAGACAGATTGAGGGCGTTGAAATCGGCTTGACAATCCGTGAAAAGAAGGACGGCACTTGCAAATGCTCTATCAGAACTTATGAGAGCGTTAATGCTGCCGAGCTTGCGGGAGCGTTTGGCGGAGGCGGTCATAAGCAGGCTGCTGCGTGTCGATTTGACTGCGATGTTAAAACGGCAAAGAAAATGCTTGTTGAAAAGTCAAAGGAACTGTTGAAATAATATGACAGGTATCATTTGTATTAATAAGGAAAAGGATATAACCTCCTTCGGTGTTGTAGCAAAGGTGCGTGGTATTACCCGTGAAAAAAAGGCGGGACATACCGGCACCCTTGACCCGATGGCTACGGGGGTTTTGCCTGTTATGCTCGGAGGCGCAACTCGATTTCTTAATTATATCCCCGACAGCGATAAGGGATACAGAGCGTCTTTTATGCTCGGACAAACTACCGACACGCTCGATATTATGGGCGAAGTGCTTTGTGAGTGTGAAGTGAATTGCTCCGTTGATGATGTGAAAAATGCCTTGTCGCATTTTCGTGGCGTTATTGAGCAGGTACCTCCTATGTATAGTGCAAAGAGCATTGACGGGGTTAGGCTTTATGAGCTTGCAAGACAGGGCAAAACCGTTGAGCGTAAGCCTTGCCGTGTCGAGATTAAAAGCCTTGAGCTTGTTTCGTATGACGACGAAAATCATATTTATACCATTGATGTGCTTTGTAGTAAGGGGACATATATTCGCTCGCTGATTGATGACATTGGCAGAGAGCTTGGCGTGGGCGCTGTTATGATGGCACTCGAGCGTACTCAGGCAATGGGTTTTACGCTTGATGATTGCGTCGCTATTTCTCAATTACAGGAAATCAGAGACGGTTCACAGGATTTTTCCGATGTGCTTATTGATGTCGAGGAAATTCTTTCGCCGTATAAAAAAATCAGCGTGTCATCTGCCCAGTCAAAACGCTTTTTTAACGGCGGGGCGCTTGATATAAACAGAGTCAGAGCCGACATTGTGCCTGATGAAATTTGTGCTGTTTATGATGATAATAATGTGTTTCTCGGCTTAGGACAGAGAACGGACGAGGAATTGAAGGTGCTTCGTGTACTTTCAAAAAGAGATTAAAATGAGTGATTTAGATAATAATGAAAGAATTGCCGTTGCACTTGGCGATTTCGACGGTATGCACCTGGCGCATAAAACGGTTATTACAGGCGCAAATAGGGTAATTATCTACTGCGTTAATAATCGCTTTTCATTGCTTCAAAGGAGCATATTTGAAAAGAGATACCCAAACGCCGTGTTTGCATCGTTTGACGAAATCAGAAATTGCAGCGGTGAGGAATTTATAAATGATATTCTTATCGGCAGATTTAATGCCGGTATAGTGCTTTGCGGCTTTAATTTTAAGTTTGGCAAAAACGCATCTTGGAGTGCGCTTGATATGCGAAGCTATCTTGAGGAAAAAGATGTTTGGGTGCGTATTCTTGACCATCAGGACTACAAGGGTTTGCCTATAAGCTCTACAAGAATTCGTGAATGTATAAAAAATGGAGAAATAGAGGAAGCCAATACAATGCTCGGCTATAATTTCACCTTTGAAAATGAGGTTGTAAGCGGTGATAAAAGGGGCAGAACTATCGGTTATCCTACTGCAAATCAGCATTTGCCCGAGGGACTTATCGTGCCTAAGTACGGAGTTTATGAAAGCAGGGCGTTTGTTGACGGCATGGAGTATAAGGCGTTTACAAATATAGGTATTCGACCGAGCTTTAGAGTTGAAAGCACTCTTTGCGAAACGCATATTTTCGACTTTGACGGGGATTTGTACGGCAAGGTTGTCAGAATTGAATTGATAAGATATATGCGAGAGGAAAAGAAATTCTCGGGTGTTGAGGAATTAAAGGAACAGCTTAACCATGATAAAAGCAGTATTGTTTGACTTCGACGAGACGCTTCAGGACAGGACAAAAGCGTTTGAGGGCTATATGGACGCTTTTTTTCAAAAGTATTTGCCCGACCTTGACGAAGAAACAAGAAGTAAATATAAAAACGATATGGTCGTTACCGGTAACGGCGGTTATGTTAATCGAATGGAATGGTATTCGTTGCTTATTAAAATGTGGAATTGGAGTGACGCTCCGTCTGCACAGGAGCTTGCAAATCATTACGACACGACCTTTGGCGACCATAATGTGATATTTGAAAACAGCCCTAAACTGCTTGGCGAGTTGAAAAAACGAGGATACAAGGTTGGAGTTATTACCAACGGTCCGTCTGTCCTTCAAAATCATAAGATGGATAAAAGCGGACTTAGAAAGTATTGCGATTTGGTGCTTGTAAGCGGTGATGTCGGTGTGCATAAGCCGGACAGCGAGATTTTCAAAATCGCTGCTGACAGGCTGGGACTTAAACCGGAGGAATGTGTGTATGTCGGAGACCATCCGACAAACGATATTCAGGGCGCTCTTAATGCCGGTATGAGTGCAATAAGAATGAATTGGGGCTGGTTTAAGGATGTTGAACTTAGAGCAGATGTCCCCGTTATAAATGATATTATAGATGTTTTAAGGTGCGATACGGTATTCAAAAATGATTAACCGTACGCTTGAATATGAGTAAGAGGGAAACAGATGGACAGATTTTCAAAAATGCACCCTGTGCTTGAATTTACATTTTTTATTTGTGTATTTTTGCTCAGCGTATCTCTGTCTAACCCTCTTTTTGTTTTGCCTTCGCTTGTCCTGGGAATAGGCTATGACCTTATTCTTAGGGGCAAAACTGCGTTTTCAAACCTTTGGCTTACGCTGACAATAGTATTTGTTGTCAGTCTTTTTAATTTTATTTTCGCTCACTACGGAGTGACTCTTTTGTTTGAAATAAACGGAGTTCGATTTACTGCCGAGGCTTTGTTTTACGGTGTTTATCAGGGCGGATTGCTGTCGGCTATGCTGATTTGGTTTGCTGTTTTTTCACGCAATGTCGATAGCGAAAAGGTGATTTATGTTTTTAGATTTGCTCCTAAATGCGCCTTGATTTTTTCTATGGTGCTTGGGTTTATACCACGCTTCAGAACTAAGCTTGAGGATATTCAAAATGCAAGAATAGGACTTTACGGCGGTAAAAATGAAAATGGCAGAAGAGCAATGCTGAAAAATGCACTCAGCGACCTTTCGGCATTGATTACATATTCGCTTGAAAGCAGTATTGTCACATCGGATTCGATGCAGGCAAGGGGATATAATCCGCACGCCGTTCGCCATTCACGGTATGAAATGAAGCCGATTGACTTGATTTTAACTTTTTTGACGCTTCTTGCATTTGGATATGTTTTATATGGCAAAATCAGCGGAAAAATAACATTCATTATGAATCCGCAGATTTATTCAAAGACATTTGACGCGTCTGTGATGATTGTTTACTGCTTGCTTTTTGCAATGCCCATAATTGTTGATTTGTTTGAGGAGATAAGATGGAAGGTATCAGCTTTGAAAAAGTAAATTTTACATATGCGTTGAGCGATAAGCCTGCCGTCAGAAATGTTAGCTTTACGGTTGGTGAGGGCGAGTTGTGCCTTGTTATAGGAAAATCGGCAGCAGGAAAATCGACGCTTTTGAAATTAATGAAAAAGGAGATTGCTCCGTCGGGACGACTTGAGGGCAAAATTTCTGCCGTGAAAAGCATAGGCTTTGTGTCTCAAAATGTTGAAGAAGCGATAGTCTGCGACAGAGTAAGAAGCGAGCTTTCGTTCGGGCTTACCAATTTGGGTATGTCTAAGGAATACATTGAACTCAGAGTAAGCGAGGTTGCGGGATATTTTAATCTTTCGGGCAAGCTTGACAGCGAAATTTCATCTCTTTCGGGCGGTGAAAAGCAGATTCTTAATTTGGCGTCGGTTATGATAACTAAGCCGCAGGTGCTTGTTCTTGATGAACCTACCTGCCAGCTTGACCCTGTTTGGGCAGAGCGATTTATCAATGTTGTTAAAAAGTTAAACCGTGATTTTGGCACGACCGTGATAATAGCGGAGCATCTTTTGGAGGAGCTTTATACCTGCGCCGACAGCGTAATGCTTGTCGAGGATGCTGAGGTGAAAGCTAAGCTTGCGCCTGCTCAGATGACGCAGTATTTGAAGGAAGAGGGAAATCCGCTTCTTGCTTCTGTTCCGATTTCTTGCAGGCTGTTTGATAAAGTCGATGGCATTGCAGGCTGTCGAAACGAGCTGAAAAAACGCAGCTTGCCTCCTCTTGAGGATAAAAAAGAAAAATGCGAGGTGGCAGTAAAGGTAAGAGGTCTCTCGTTTTCTTATAAGAAAAACACAGAGGTTATCAGCAACCTTTCATTTGACGCCTATGAAAATAAAATAAATATTATATTGGGCGCAAATTCCTCGGGTAAATCTACTCTTTTGAAGCTTATGTCGGGTGTGCTTAGACAGCAGTACGGTAAAATCAAAACTAAAAAAGCCGTGTCTATGCTCTGCCAAAACCCTTTTGATTTGTTCACTAAGGACAGGTGCTGTGATGAGGTTCGCTTTGGCGAGTTGACCGACTTTTTGGAAATAAGCGATATTGCGGACAGTCATCCCTATGATATTTCGGGCGGACAGGCTCAAAGGCTTGCACTTGCAAAGGTGCTTGAAACCGGTGCAGATGTTATATTGCTTGACGAGCCGACAAAGGCGCTTGATTCTGCCTTTAAGCAAAAGCTTGCACAAAAGCTTTTTGAACTTTGCAAAATCGGAAAAACCGTTGTGATTACTACTCACGATATTGATTTTGCGGCAGAGTACGGAGAATATATTTCGTTTCTTTCTAACGGCAGAATTATCACCACACAGCCAAAGCGAGCGTTCTTTTCGTCGCTTGATTTCTTTACCTCAAGCACCTCTAAAATCACAAACGGCATATGCGACGGTTATGTGTGCCAAAAGGATTTGGAGGGTGTAGAATGAAAAAGGCGGTTGCACCTTTAGCGGTGGTGTGTGCCGTGCTTGCAACGGTGCTTTTGATTGTTAAAGAACTGTTTTTCAGCGACAGCGTAAATTACTATGTAACAAGTCTTGCAATATTGGCTTTGTCGCTCTTGCCGTTCTTCATATCATTTGAGCGTAAAAAAATAAGCGCAAGGGAAGTTACTCTTATCGCAACCCTTATTGCCCTCGCTGTTGTCGGTCGTGCAGCGTTTTACCTCATTCCTCAGGTGAAGCCTATTGCCGCAGTTGTTATAGCCTCGGCGGCTTGCTTGGGAGCAGAGAGGGGTTATGTTATCGGAGTGTTTTCGGCTTTTGTGTCTAACTTTATATTCGGTCAGGGCTTTTGGACGCCGTTTCAAATGGTGGCACTCGGCATGGTCGGCTTGATTGCAGGTATAGTGTTCAAATATATTGAAGCAAATCGTATAACGCTGTCACTTCTCGGCTTTATTTTAGCGTTTGCCGTTTATGGAATTATAGTTGATTTCTCGACCGTTATAAGCGCATACGGAAATAACATTGACTTGAGTGCGATAATTTCCGTTTACGCCTCGGGTGTGCCGTTCAGCGCAGTTTTCGGCTTGTCTACGGCTGTGTTTTTGCTTATGTTTGGCGAGGATTTTGTTAAAAAAATCAATCGAGTAAATAAGAAATATAATCTTTTAGGTGAAAAATATGAAAACTAAGATTTTGGTTTCTGCCTGCCTTTTAGGCGAAAATTGCAAATATAACGGCGGAAATAATAAAAATGAAGAGGTTATCGCTCTGGGTGACGAGTATGAGCTTGTGCCGATTTGCCCCGAGTGTTTTGCGGGACTTCCCATCCCTCGTGTTCCGTCGGAAATAAGAGACGGCAGGGTGTATTCCAAGGACGGGGTCGATTTGACAGATGAATTTGTTGACGGTGCTCAGCAGGCTCTGTATATAGCAAAGGAATGCAACGCTCCCTGTGCGGTGCTTAAAGAGAATTCTCCGTCGTGCGGTTTCGGAAAAATATACGACGGCTCGTTTAGCGGAAGAAAAATTGACGGTAACGGAATTGCCGCACAGCTTCTTTTTGATAACGAGATACAAATATTCGGCGAAAGCCAAATCAGACGATTGAAAAATTTATATTGATAAATATTAATGGTTTTGCGTTTTTAAGGAGAGTAATATGACTGAGCGTGAAAGAATGGATAAGGGACTCATTTATGACTGCTCGTGCGACGAGATAATGAATGAGCAAACAAAGCATGTCGGATATATGCAGGAGTATAACACTCTCGGCTTGGGAAACGAGGAAAGAATGGAAAAACTTCTGTCCCTTATGCTTGCCGAAGTCGGAGAGAAAACATATATTCAGCCTCCGTTTTATGCTAATTGGGGCGGTCATCATGTGCATATCGGTAAATATGTGTATGTTAATTTTAACGCTACATTTGTAGACGACGGAAACATTTATATCGGCGATTATACTATGATAGGCCCTAATGTAACTGTTGCAACGGCAGGACATCCGATTTACCCTCCGTTCAGAGTTAAACAGTTTCAATATAACGCAGATGTTCATATCGGAAAAAATGTATGGATAGGAGCAGGAGTTGTTATTTGTCCGGGTGTTACGATAGGTGACAATACCGTAATCGGAGCAGGCTCGATAGTTACTAAGGACATTCCGTCTGATGTTGTCGCTTACGGTAATCCGTGCAGAGTTGCTCGTGCTATAAATGAAAACGACGAAAAATATTACTTTAAGAACAGAGAAATAGACCTCCCGTTAGATTGTTGATAAAGCTTCTGAAATACGCTTATAAAAATTAAGCCTCCCTTGAAAAAGGAGGCTTAGACTGTCGAAAATACTTTTTTCGACACGCAAAAACAACCTTGAAAAAATCAAGGTTGTTTTTTTCTTGTATATTAAATTATTCTTTAATTTTCTTTTTGCCTGTGAAAAGCGAAACGCCGAATATTACCAGCAAAAGCATGATTGCAAATGCCATCCAACCTATTCTTGTTACTGTCGGCTGTCCTGCAAAGAAATCATAGTAGCCTTTGAGGTAAACGATTGTAACGATTATCGGCAGAATATATTGCATATAAGTCTTTGCCCAGCGTGGGAATTTAATACCCTCACCGGCATTTGCTTCCTCAACAAAGTTGTCAAATCCCCAACCGTTTTTACGCACGCAGAACATTACGAATAACAGACTTCCGAGAGGCAGGAGATTGTATGAAACAATGAAGTCTTCCAAATCCATTATGCCTGTTCCGTTACCGAGTGGCTGGAAGCGTGAAAACAGGTTAAATCCGAGGATAGCAGGTATAGAAATAAGTGTGATAATTATAAAGTTTACACCTACCGATTTGCCTCTTGACCAGCCTTTCATATCCATAAATGCTGCAATTAAATTTTCAAACACCGCAACAATGGTGGAAAGTGCCGCAAACGACATAAATATGAAGAACATAGCTCCCCAAACTCTTCCGCCTGCCATTTGATTAAACAGGTTTGGCAGAGTGATGAACAAAAGCGACGGTCCGCTGTCGGGTTGAACACCGAACGCAAAGCAAGCCGGAATGATGATAAAGCCTGCCATAAGGGCAACAAAGGTGTCAAGCACCATAACGCTTATTGCTTCGCCGCCGAGACGCTTTTCTTTAGTGAGGTAGCTTCCGAAAATTTCCATAGCACCTATACCGAGGCTGAGCGTAAAGAAAGCGTGGCTCATTGCGGCAAAGATAGCTGTTCCCAAGCCTTGCTCTTTTACATTGTTGAAGTCCGGAACAAGATAAAATCTGAAGCCTTCGCCTGCATTTGGAAGCGTTGCCGAATGCACGGCGAGTGCAATCATAAGCACGACGAGCAGCGTCATCATAATTTTTGTGATTTTTTCTACACCGTTTTTAACGCCGAGCGCACAAACACCGAATGAAAGCACGATTGCGATAAATGCCCAAAAGCCCATAGTCGTTGGCTGAGAAAGCATTGTCGAGAATGCACCGCCGACCTCATCAACCGATAAGCCCGACAGTCCGCCGGTGATTTCGAGATAAGCATAGTAAAGCATCCAACCGCCTACCATTGTGTAAAACGACATAAGCAAGAAGCATCCCACAATGCTTATCCATTTTAATTTGTGCCATTTCGTACCCTTCGGTTCAAGCGTTTCAAACGCTCTGCCCATACCGAAGCGACTGCTTCTGCCTATTGCAAATTCAGCCACCAAAATCGGGAAACCGAGAAGCACAAGAAAAATTAAGTACATTACGATAAATGCAGCACCGCCGTATTGTCCGCAGATATAAGGAAATTTCCAAACATTTCCTATACCTACCGCACACCCTGCGGCAACAAGAATAAAGCCCAGTCGTGAGGCAAAAGTCTCTCTTTCCTTCATAAAATCCTCTCTTACAATATACTATAATATTTTATACCAATTATATAAAATGGTAGTAATATAATAACAAACACTTTTATTTAGGTCAAGTATGATTTTGAAGTCTTGATTTTTTTTAGTGTGTTATGGTAATATTATATTTATAGATAATTTGATTTTCGGAGGAAGCTATGAATATTAACGATGTGATCGGTGGATTTAGAGTTGTAGATAAGCAGCATTATGATGAGCTTAACGGCACGGCGGTTGAGATGCTCCACGAAAAGTCGGGAGCAAGATTGCTTTGGCTTGACAGAAATGATATTAATAAGACTTTTTCTATTTCGTTCAGAACTGTTCCGAGCGATGACACGGGCATTTTTCATATTTTGGAGCATAGCGTTTTGTGCGGCTCTGAAAAATATCCTGTAAAAGAGCCGTTCGTCGAGCTTATTAAAAACAGTATGAACACATTTTTGAATGCTCTTACTTTCAGCGACAAGACGATGTATCCTATTTCGTCAAAGAATGATAAGGATTTCTTTAACCTTATGGATGTGTATCTTGATGCGGTGCTGAATCCGGCAATTTACACCCGCCCCGAGATTTTTTATCAAGAGGGTTGGCATTATGAGTTTGACGAGAATGATAATGTAAGCTATAAGGGTGTTGTGTTTAACGAAATGAAGGGAGTTTATGCAGACGCCGATTCCGTTAAGGAAATCGAGCTTTGCCGCAGACTGTATCCCGACACCTGCTACGGCTGTGAATCGGGCGGTTATCCGTCTGCAATTCCGAATTTGTCATACGAAGACTTTATCGCGGGTCATAAAAAATATTATCACCCGTCTAATTGCTATATTATTCTTGACGGCTCACTTGATATTAAAAAAGTGTGCGAGCATATCGACAGCGAGTATTTATGCCATTATGACAGGATTGAGCCGAGTGCTATGCCTCAGTGGCAGAATGCCGTTATAAATGAGGGCGATACCGTATATTTCGAGCAGTCAAAGGATATGCCGCTTGAAAAACAGTCCTCTCTTGTAAAGGGATATGCCTTAGGCAGATTTGATGAAAAAGAAAAGATTTACGCTTCAAATATTCTGGTTTCCGTTCTTGCAAAGAATAATCAGTCCTATCTTACAAAGGCTCTTATGTCGAGAGGACTTTGCGAGGATGTGTCGCTTAGGGTTTGCGACGGAATATATCAGCCGTATATTATTCTTGATATTAAAAATATTGATGAAAGCAAGTCAAATGAAATCAGTATGCTTATAGACGAGCTTCTTTGTGACCTTTGCGAAAAGGGAATTGACAAAAAAGAACTTGAGGCTGCAATTTCGCACTTGGAATTTCAAATTAAGGAAAAAGATTTCGGCTTTCCGAGAGGTTTGTATTATGCAATGGCTTCTCTTGAAACATGGCTTTATGACGGTTCTACGATAGGCAATGTCATTACGGGCGATGTGTTTGACACACTCAGAAGCAAGGCAAACGACGGATATTTTGAACAGCTTATCAGAGAACTTTTCCTTGAAAATAATCACAGAGCAAGCATTCTTATGATGCCGTCATATACAGTAGGTGACGAGGAGAGAAAGGCTGAACAGGACAGAATTAATGCCGTTACTTCATTGTGGAGCGATGACGAAAAGCAGTTGTATAAGGAAAAGCAGGCTAAGCTTTTGGCTTGGCAATCCTCCGAGGATTCTCCGGAGGATTTGGCAAAAATCCCGATGATTTCGATAAATGATATTGATATTGAGCCGGAGTATATACCTTTTGAGCTTTCAAACGATGTGATTAAGCACAGTATTCAAACCGACGGTATCGTTTACACCGATATGTTCTTTGATATTACCGGAGCAGGCGAGCAGGAACTTTCTGAGCTTTCCCTTATTGCTTCACTTCTCGGCGAACTTGATACTGCCGAGCGTAGCGCAAAGGAGCTTAAAACAGAGCTGCTTTCAAAATGCGGCGGTTTGGATTTTTGCATTGCGCCTGTTTGCTATTTCAATCAGCCTGACAGCGGTGAGATTAAGTTAAAGGTTAAGTTTTCTTGCCTTGAAAGATATTTTGACGATATGCTTGCGTTGGTTAGGGAAATTATGTATTCTACCCGTTTTGACAATGCAGACGCTATCGGTGATATTATCAAGCAGGAAAGCAGATTTTTGTATCAAACAATAGTTTCCTACGGCTCACTTGTTGCAACTCAAAGGGCGCTGACAAGTGCTTCGATTGACAATGCTTGTGACGAGCTTACAACAGGCTACACATATTATAAATGGCTCAAACAGCAGGAAAGCACTCCTATGGACTTTACCGTGTTCGGTGATGTTTGCAAAAGGGTGTTTGGCTCTGATAATGCCGTGATAAGTATAACAAACGATAATGCGGATGCCTTTGAGCAGAATGCACAAAGTTTTGTTTCGTCACTTGATAAGTCCGATTTTTCACACGAGCTTAAAATTAAGCTTTCAAAGCCGAAAAACGAGGGCATTATTATCCCCGGCGATATTGCTTTTTCGGGTATGGGCGCAGCTTTGAGCAATGCGTATAACGGCGCTTCCTGCCTCGCTTGTCATATTGCGTCTTACGATTATCTTTGGAATGAGGTAAGAGTTAAGGGCGGTGCTTACGGATGCGGTGTAAGAGTTAATACAAACGGCACATTCGGCGCAAATTCCTTCCGTGACCCTAACGCACCTCAGTCAGTAAAGACTTTCCGTGGAATTTCCGATTATTTAAGAGAACTTGCACAGAGCGACAGAAGCCTTACAGGCTTTATCATCGGTGCAATGTCGGCTCAAAATCCGCTTCTCACTCCAAAGACGGCAGCTAATATTTCAAATATGAATTATTTTAAGAAAATAAGTCAGGAGCAGAGAAGAAAGCTTCGTGCCGATATTGTTAATTGCACCAAGGAGGACATTTTGAGCGTTGCAAACGAAATGTCAAAGGCAACCGAAAACGCCCCTTATTGCATAATCTCAAGTGAAAATCAGATTAAAAAAGCCGAGTCGGAACTTGACGAAATATATTCGCTGTAACGGTGATGTTTGTCGTTACTATTGACTTATTTAGAAAAATTTATTATAATGTTCATTATAGATTTTTCAATCTATTAATTTCGTTCACAGGAAAGGATAATGAAAAATGAAAAATTCAATGAAAAAAGTTCTTGCACTTGTGCTTGCTGTTTTGACAGTTGCTGTTGCATTTGCAGGCTGTTCATCAAACAAAAAGGATGACGCTAACAAGAAATATGTAATTGCTACCGATACTGTATTTAAGCCTTTCGAGTACACCGACGCTTCAGGTAATTTCGTTGGTATTGATGTTGATATTCTTGCTGCTATCGCAGAGGATCAGGGCTTTGAGTATGAACTCAAGTCACTCGGTTGGGACGCTTCACTTGCAGCTTGTAAGTCAGGTCAGGCAGACGCTATGATTGCCGGTGCTTCTATCACCGATCAGCGTATTAGCGAGGGCTGGATGTTCTCTGATTCATATTACACCGCTACTCAGTGCGTAGCAGTTGCTAAGGACAGCACTATTAATGCTCTTGACGGTCTCAAGGGTACAAATGTAGCTGTTAAGACAGGTACACAGGGTGCTAACTATGCCGAGTCTCTCAAGGATCAGTACGGCTTTACCCTTACATATTTTGAGGATAGCCCGACAATGTATCAGGCTGTTACAGGCGGTCAGTGTGTTGCTTGCTTTGAGGACACCCCGATTATGGCTGCATCAATCAAGGACGGAGACCTTGCTATGAGAATAGTTGAAGGCTCTGAGAATGAGGGCGCAGGCTACGGTATGGCTGCATTCAGCGAAGACAAGCAGGAGCTTCTTGATAAGTTCAATGCAGGTCTCAAGAACATTAAGGCAAACGGTAAATACGACGAGATTATCGCTAAGTATCTCGGCTGATATACTGTAAAATTTCTATTGAGTTCGCCACCGCATATAAAATAACGGTGGCGTTCTTGTTGAGTTTTGATGATGAAATTCAACTGTGAGAGGAGCTTTTAACCCAATGCAACAAATTATTGAAACATACGGAAACTTGCTGCTTGCGGCTATGGGTAAAACGCTTACATTGGCATTGTGCGGTCTGTTTTTTGCGTGCATAATCGGCTTGCTTTTCGGCATTCTATCTGTTTTGAAAAGTAAGGTTTGCAACGCTATTTACAGGGTTTTTGTTGATGTCGTTCGTGGCGTGCCTATGATCGTACTTGCTTTTTTTGTTTATTTCGGACTTCCGTATATTATCAACAAATCTTCATCGGCTTCGTTTACGCTTACTGCCCTTCAGGCTGGTACTATATGCCTTTCTTTGAATTGCGGTGCATATATGGCTGAGATTATTCGTGCCGGTATTCAATCGGTTGATATCGGTCAGATGGAGGCGGCTCGTTCGCTCGGTATGACTTATTCACAGGCTATGTGTAAGGTAGTGCTTCCGCAGGCTGTAAGAACTATGATTCCGTCAATCATTAATCAGTTTATCATAACATTAAAGGATACATCAATTCTTTCTGTTATCGGATTTCCTGAGCTTGTTAATACCGCAAAGAATGCGGTTGCAATCACAGGCAGAGTGTTTGAGGTATGGACTGTTGTAGCAGTTATGTATTTGATTGTTATAACCCTGCTTTCATATGCAGCAAAAATTCTTGAGAGGAGATTGAATCGTGGCCGTAAATTATAATAATGTAAAAATTCATGCTTCACATCTTCAGAAGAATTTTGGTAAGCTTGAGGTATTAAAGGACATTACCACCGATATTTACGAGGGCGAGGTAGTAGTTGTTCTCGGTCCGTCAGGCTGTGGTAAATCAACATTTTTGAGATGTATAAATCGCCTTGAGGATATTACTTCGGGCGAAATGGTTGTAGACGGCAACCATATGGACGATAAAAAAATTGACATTAATAAGGCGAGAGAAAATGTGGGAATGGTATTTCAGCACTTCAATCTTTTCAATAACCTTAATGTCATTGATAACCTTACACTTGCCCCTATTCAGGTAAAGAAGATGAAGAGGGACGAGGCTGAAAAACTTGCTATGGAGATGCTTGCCAAGGTAGGCTTGCAGGAGAAGGCTAACGAATATCCCGCTATGCTTTCGGGCGGTCAAAAGCAGCGTGTTGCCATTGCAAGAGCGCTTTGTATGAACCCGGATATTATGCTCTTTGATGAGCCGACTTCTGCACTTGATCCTGAAATGGTTGGCGAGGTTCTCGGCGTTATGCGTGAGCTTGCAGAAGAGGGTATGACAATGGTTATCGTTACTCACGAGATTGGATTTGCCCGTGAGGTTGCAAACAGAGTTTTGTTCATCTATGACGGCAAAATACTCGAGGAGGGTACTCCGCAGGAGGTTATTTATAATCCTAAAGAGCCGAGAGCAAAGGACTTCTTCGATAAGGTGCTGTAAATTATACGGATTATTGGGGCGTACTGCATAAGGAAGTAATTGGTTTAAGCTTTCTGAGTTTTGCCCATTGCACTATTAAAAAATCCCGTTAATACGCAAGTATTAGCGGGATTTTGTTAATACACACTGAACAAAATCAGTTTGCTTAAACTGCTTTGCACTTAAAAACCAAAGGAGCAGGTGAAAGACAAGGCATAATTTGCAGGGCAGGCTGACGCCTTCGCTGTAAATTTAACGCAGTATTTCGCTGTTTATTTGGTTTTTAAGCATTTATTCCTTATGCAGTACGCCCCCTTATGGGGCTGTTTTTTAACAGTCCTTTTTTGGAGTTTATATGAGATTAAAAAAGATTGTTTCCCCTCTGCTTTTGATATTGATTTCTGCTTTGTGGGGAGGCTCGTTCGTGGCACAAGCCAAGGGCGGAAGCATTGTCGGACCGTTTTCGTTCGGTTTTTTAAGGTTTCTTGTTGCAGGTATTGCAATATTGCCTTTTGTAAATCTAATTGATAAAAATATTATCCCTGTTGAAAACAAAGTTAAAAGAAATAAAAAGGATTTGATTTTGGGCGGACTTCTTTGCGGACTGTTCTTGGCAGGCACTTCGGCATTTCAGCAGTTGGGTCTTTCTATGGGTACATCGTCGGGCAAGGCAGGATTTTTGACTTCTTGTAATGTTATTTTTGTTCCGCTTATCGGATTGATGTTTAAGCAGAAGGTTAAAACTAACGCTTGGATTGGCGTCGGTATAACGGTTTTGGGCTTGTATTTCTTGTGCATTAACGGCGAGTTCGGTGTAATGCTCAGCGATGTGCTTGTGCTTATTTGCTCCGTTATGAATGCAGCCAGAATAATTGCAGTGGACAGGTATATGAACAAAGCAGACACCGCAAAACTTGCGTGCGTTCAATTTTTTTCTGCATCTGCTATATTGGGCGTGCTGTCCGTGATTTTTGAAATGGAAAGCCCTGCCTCGTGGTGGCAGACGGTTAATCAAAGCACGGTTTGGCTGTCGCTCTTGTATGCGGGTGTGCTTGCGGGTGCGTTAGCTTTTACAATTCAAATTGTTGCACAAAAAAATGTAAACGCAACGGTTTCGTCAATCTTAATGAGCAGCGAATCCGTGTTCTCCGTAATCGCAGGGTGTATGATAATGCACGAAATCTTGAGCATAAGAGAATTGTTTGGCTGTGTTGCAATCTTTGTTGCGATTGTCATTGCTCAGCTTCCGTCGGGTGCTAAAGATAAAGCTGTCGCTTAGCCGTTTATGCGAAAGAGTAGCAAATATATTCAAATAATTACCTTGCTATGTAATGGCTTTTTGAGGGTAATTTCTATTCGCCGTTCAACATACTTTGCACATCGATGTGAAAAATTTTCACATTTTTTGCCAAAAACACTTGCGTTTTGTTTTTCTTTATGGTAATATATGGATGAAATGTGAAGAATATTCACATAAATTTACATAAAAGGAGAACATTTGGTATGAATAACCCAATGAATGTATTAATTGCAGAGGATTCCGCTGATTTCGGAAAAGCGTGTCAAAGAGAGCTTAAACAGGTCGGCTTTGAAGTTACGGCTGTCAAGAAGGACGGCAGGAGAGTTATAGAGGCTCTTGAGTCGAGGCATTTTGACGCTGTGCTTATGGATGTCTTTATGAGTGGACTTGACGGTATAGAGGTTTTGGAGTACATAAATGAAAGTCTCAGCGAAAAGCCGATAATTATGGTGTTCTCGTCGGTAGACAGTGCAGAGTTTGAAAGCCGTATAATTTCAGCAGGTGCGGATTACTATTTCCTAAAGCCGGTTGAACCTAAGAGTGTAGCTAAAAGACTTGAGAGCCTTTCTAATTGGAAAAGAGAGCGCACGGGCAATCTTAGCGTTGCAAGGGATACGGAGGTTATCATTTCCGACATTATGCGCCAGATCGGTGTGCCTGCGCATATTAAGGGTTATCAGTATTTACGAACATCTATTGACTTGTGTATTAACGACCCGGAAATGCTTGAGTCGGTAACTAAGCTTCTTTATCCTACCGTTGCAAAAATGTATTCCACAACGGCTTCAAGAGTTGAAAGAGCGATTCGCCATGCAATAGAGGTTGCGTGGGACAGAGGCGATGTCGAGGTGCTTTCATCATATTTCGGCTATACAATTCAGTCTAACAGAGGCAAGCCGACAAACAGCGAATTTATTGCGATGATAAGCGACAGAATCAAGCTTTCTATGACTACTGGCAAAGTAATTTAATTGTTGCAAAATCCTTGATTTGTAGTATAATTATCAGCGAAAGAGGTAGTGCTTATGAAACTGATAATTATACGACACGGTGACCCTGATTACACTATTGATTCTTTGACCGAAAAGGGCTGGAGAGAGGCAGAGCTTTTGTCCAGAAGAATAAGCAAACTTGATGTAAAGGCATTCTATTGCTCACCACTCGGCAGAGCAAAGGATACGGCTTCGCTTACATTGAGAAAAATGAACGCAAGCGCAGAAACTTTACTGTGGCTAAGAGAATTTGACGGCAGAGTTAAGGTGGACGGAGAGTACAAGCGTGCTTGGGACAGACTTCCTCGTGAGTGGACAGATAATGACGATTTTTACTGCCCCGAAAAATGGCTTGAAACGGACTTAATGAAAAGCGGTAATGTGAAAACCGAATATAATATACTTTGCAAGGGCGTTGACAGACTTCTTAAAAAACACGGCTATGTTCACGAAGGCAGGATTTTCAAGGCTGTTAATCCTAATCACGATACCATTGTGCTGTTTTGCCATTATGGAGTTGAATGTGCCATATTGAGTCACATTTTCGGATGCTCACCGATGGTTATGTGGCATAACTTTGTTGCGTTGCCGACTTCTGTTACTACTTTGGTAACCGAGGAGCGTGAGGAGGGAACGGCAATTTTTCGTATGCAGCAGTTTGGCGACATCAGCCACCTTTATGCTTATGATGAAGAGCCGTCGTTTGCAGCCAGATTTTGTGAATGCTATACCGACGATACACGCCATAACTAATTTGTAATTGAAATTGTGCATATATATGTGTATAATTAGCTTGGACGATTTATAAGTCGTCGGAAATGAGGGTGTATTATGTCGTTTTTAGAAATGATTAAGGCTGTCGTTCTCGGCATTGTCGAGGGTGTTACCGAGTGGCTTCCTATCAGCTCAACGGGTCATATGATTTTGGTTAATGAGTTTTTGAAACTTGATGTGACCGATGAGTTTAGGGAAATGTTTTTGGTGGTAATCCAGCTCGGTGCGATACTTGCGGTTGTTGCTTTGTATTGGAAAAGTCTTTGGCCGTTTGGTATTAAGGAGCATAAGGTTTACGCAAAGCGTGACATTTGGTCTATGTGGTTTAAGGTTATCGTTTCCTGTATACCTGCCGCAATAATAGGCGTTTTTGATGAGCTTGAATGGTTTTGCGGAAAAACCATTGACAGCGTTTTTTATAATTGGCAAACAGTTTCGATTATGCTTATTCTGTTTGGCGTACTGTTTATAATTATCGAGAATGTAAACAAAAACAATCAGTCTAAAATGAATACCATAGGCGAGCTTACATATAATGCTGCTTTTATTATCGGTATCTTTCAGTGTATAGCCGCTGTTTTTCCCGGCACTTCAAGAAGCGGAGCGACTATTTTGGGTGCAATCCTAATCGGCGTATCCCGTACCGTTGCCGCAGAGTATACATTCTTTCTTGCTGTTCCCGTTATGGTCGGAGCAAGCGGATTGAAGCTTTTGAAGTATGTTAAGGATTTCGGCATTGACCTTAACGGTGAGTTTATGTATCTCATTGTGGGAATGGTGGTTGCATTTGTCGTATCGGTGCTTGCAATTAAATTCCTTATGTCGTATATTAAAAAACACGATTTCAAGGCATTCGGTTGGTACAGAATTGTCCTTGGTGCTTTGGTGATTGCATATTTTGCGATTGCACATTAAATTAAGATAATCATAAATCCCTGTGTTGCAACGGGGATTTATTTTTACGCTTAAATCGACAGACTCAGCCTCTTTTCGATTTTTTTAGAAAAAATGAAACATAATTCTATAAAATGCTTGACAATACCGATAATTTTTTATATAATCTTTAGCGATAAATAAATTATCAAATAACCCCCGATGGTCGGAGGGAGGGAATACAGTGAGTCAGGTAAAAGTTAAGGAGAATGAGTCTCTTGACAGCGCACTTAGAAGATTCAAGCGCCAAACTTCTCGTGATGGTATCATTCAGGAAGTAAGAAAAAGAGAGCATTACGAAAAGCCTTCAGTAGCTCGTAAAAAGAAGAGCGAAGCTGCTCGTAAGAGAAAGTACAAGTAAGGTACATAAGGGAACGAGTTGTCGTTCCCTTATTTTTTTAGAAATTTTTGGTGATGTATATGAAAATTCTTATATTAAACGGACCAAACCTTAATATGACGGGTATAAGAAAAAAGAATGTTTACGGTGCCGAAACGCTTGATGACATTAATTCTCAGCTCAGGATTTATGGCGAGGAAAAGGGCGTTCAAATGTCGTTTTATCAGTCTAATCACGAGGGCGATATTATTGATGTTATTCATAAGAGCAAGGACGAATATGACGGTGTGGTTATAAATGCAGGTGCTTATACCCATTATTCCTATGCTATCAGAGACGCAATCGAGGCTGTTTCGGATTATACCCCGTTTGTTGAGGTGCATATGAGCGACATACATTCACGAGAGGATTTTCGCAAAATCAGCGTCATTACGGATGTTTGCATAAAGCAAATATCGGGCTACGGTAAAGATAGTTATAAAATGGGTATTGATTTATTGTGCGAAATATTATAAAATAAATAAGTAATATTAAATTTATAAACTAACACGGAGGTACTGTATATGATTAGTGCAGGTGATTTCAGAAACGGCGTAACCTTTGAAGAGGACGGCAATGTATTGCAGGTAGTAGAATTCCAGCATGTTAAGCCGGGTAAGGGCGCTGCTTTTGTAAGAACAAAGACCAAGAATGTAATTACCGGTTCGGTAGTTGAAAAGTCATACAACCCGTCGGCTAAGTTCCCGACAGCTTATATCGAGAGAAAGGATATGGCTTATTCATACAGCGACGACGGACTTTACTATTTTATGGATAACGAAACATTTGATATGATTCCTGTATCGGAGGCTGACCTCCCGGATTCATTCCGTTTTGTTAAGGAAAACGATGTTTGTAAGATTCTTTCTTACAAGGGTAAGGTATTCGGTGTTGAGCCGCCTACATTCGTTACTCTTGAGGTTACTGCAACAGAGCCGGGTGTAAAGGGCAACACCGCTACAAATACACTCAAGCCGGCTACCGTTGAAACAGGTGCAGAGATTCGTGTACCGCTTTTCATTAACGAGGGCGATATGATTAGAATTGATACTCGTACCTGCGAATATATGGAGCGTGCATAATCTGTTAAAGGATTAAATCAATTTTTTCTAATTTTAATTTACGAAAGGAAAACACTATGGAAACATCAGAAAGCTTAGGCTACTTAAAGGGACTCATTGACGGTCTTGACCTTGATGCAAGCAAGAAGGAAACTAAGGTTATTAAGGCTATGGTTGAGGTTCTTGAAAATCTTGCTATTGATATTGACGATATGACCGAGGGCTTGGAGCTTGTCGGCGAGCAGATTGATGCCGTTGACGAGGATTTGGCTGATCTTGAGGAATTCGTATATGATGATGACTGCGATTGCGATTGTGATTGCTGTGATGATGATTACGAGGAGTTCGAGGTTGAATGCCCAAATTGCAAAGAGGTTATCACAGTAGACGAGGATACCGTTATGCAGGGTAATATCGAATGCCCTAACTGCGGCGAAATGCTCGAATTTGAAGTAGAGTATGATGACGATTGCGACTGCGATTGTGATTGCTGCGGCGAGTAATATTTGATTAACACGATTAAAGGTGTGCTGTTTTGGTACACCTTTTCGTATTATTTTTGGGATTATCTGCATAATAATTATAGTATGCGGATAATTGAGAGGGATTTTTATGGAGTTTTTAGCTAATTTCTTTGAAACGGCAAATATTGGGGTAGTTGTTTTGCTGTTTATAGTAGGCCTTGTTTTTATTATTAAAGGCGGCGACTGGTTTGTTGACAGTGCAAGCTGGATTGCCGAGGTGCTTGGAGTGCCTAAGTTCGTTATCGGTGCAACAATAGTTTCTATTGCAACAACCTTGCCCGAAATGATTGTTTCCGTTGTCGCTTCTATCGACGGAAAGGTTGATATGGCGGCAGGTAATGCTGTCGGCTCGGTTACTGCAAATACGGCTATGATTATGGGTATCTTTATCGTATGTATGCCGTTTGCGCAAAAGCGTAAGGAGTTCGCACCTAAGGCTCTCATGATGCTCGGTGCTGCCGTTTCCCTTGCTTTAGGCTCTGCATTGACAGGCATTATCACCGTTCCCGGTCTTGAGGGCGAGTATCATACGCTTTCAACTATCGGCGTTGTTGTTCTTTTCGCTATATTTATTGCGTTCTTTGTGGAAAATTTCATTTCTATGAAAAAAAGCGCTGTTCAGATTGAGCCAAGCCCGACTAATATCGGACTTCAGGAGGAAGACGATGTAGTTCCCACAAAGCAGACGGCGACTCCCGGCGAATGGATTAAAAATGTGGCTATGTTTATCATAGGCGCTCTTTTGGTGGTTGCCGGCGCACAGCTTCTTATTAACGGCGGTACAAGAATTGCCGAAGAAATGCACATCAGCGAGAGAGTTATCGCAGTAATTGCCGTTGCTATCGGAACATCACTTCCTGAGCTTGTTACAACCATTACCGCACTTCGTAAAAAGGAAGGCGCACTTTCGGTAGGTAACATTCTCGGTGCTAACATTATTGACCTTACTCTTATTTTGCCTATTTGCTCATTCGTATCTATGGGCAAGGGACAGGGCGCTCTCCTTGTTTCAACAGGCTCTGTATTCGATATGTATATTTGTATTGCAGCCGTTGCATTGGCTGTTATACCTACAATCATCACAAAGAAATTCCAACGCTGGCAGGGTGTCGTATCCCTTTTGGGTTATCTTGCTTATGTTGTTTACACCTTTGCCGCAGTTTAGGATTTGTGATTAATTAAGGATAAAGCTATGTCTGATAAAATGAAGTCAAAAAAGAATGTGCTGTCTGTCGTAATACCGATTGCGCTTGCTATTGCTGTAATTCTTGCTTTGGCAGTCAGCGGAAATATTGCAAAAAAGAACGACCTTAATGCTCCTGCGCCGAGTGCAGCTGTGTCGGTGTCTCAAAGCACCGTTCCTGCCGACGCTAAGGTTAATATTGTGGCTGTCGGTGATAATTTGATTCACAACACTCTTATTGCCGCAGGTGAGCAGGAAGACGGCTCAAGGGATTATAACTCGTTTTATGAGAGCATGAAACCTTATATCTCTGCTGCCGATATGGCTGTAATAGACCAAGAAACATTACTTGGCGGCTCTGCTTTTGAGTATTCGGGTTATCCTTGCTTTAATACTCCGTGGGAGGTTGGAGAGGCAGCTATTAACGCAGGCTTTGATGTGTTTACTTGCGCTACCAATCATGTGCTTGATATTCAGAAATTTGCAGGCGTGTCTAAGGAACTTGAATTTTTCTCAAAGCATCCGGAGGTAACCTGTATAGGTATCAATGCAAGCGAGAAAGAGTATAATACTATTAAGTATAGAGAAGTGAACGGAATTAAGTTTGCACTCTTAAATTACACTTACGGAACAAACGGCATTTCATTGCCCGAGGACAAGCCGTGGTGTGTTAATATGCTTAACGAGGACAAGGTTGTCAGCGATATAAAAACGGCGAGAGAAAATGCAGATGTTGTTATTTTCTTCCCTCATTGGGGAACGGAAAACAGCCACGAGATAAACGACGAGCAGAGGCATTATGTAGAGCTTTGCTCAGAGCTTGGCGTTGATATTGTTATCGGCGGTCACCCCCATGTTCTTCAGCCCGTTGAATGGGTTACAAATAACGAGACGGGAAAGAAAATGATTGTTTACTATTCGCTCGGTAACTTTATCTCACATCAGATTAATCTAAATCAAATGTGCGGCGGTATGGCAGAAATTACCGTAGAGCGTGTAAACGGCGAGATTAAAATTACTTCTGCAAAGCTTGCACCTGTTATTGACTTTTATCAACGCTCGGGTGACGGCTTCAGATTTTCTGTTTACAAGCTCTCGGATTATACCGATGAGCTTGCGGCTAAGCAGGCACAAAGCGGTGCGACCGTGGAATACTTTACAAATCTTTCCAAAAAGGTAATATCCGAGGAATTCCTTGATATTAACTAATGTATTGTACTTTTTTTCTGTTATAGTTGGTATTAATGCACTATTGACATTAATTGTTAAATATCATATAATATCTGTGGTGAACAAAGGCGTTCCGATTTTCGGAGCGCCTTTTTATACCCTAAAGAGCCTAAAATATATTGAATTACGGTATGTATTTCGGCTAATAGAAATGAGAGGGAAATTTTATGAGTAAATACACTAAGGAACAAATTCTTAAAGAAGCCAGAGAAAACGGCGTTGAGTTCATTCGACTTCAGTTTACCGATTTGTTCGGAATTATGAAAAATGTTGCAATTACTCTTTCACAGCTTGAAAAGGCACTTGATAACGAGTGTATGTTTGACGGCTCATCTATTGACGGTTTTGTAAGAATAGATGAATCCGATATGTATTTGCATCCGGACTATGATACTTGGGCAATATTTCCGTGGAGAAAGCACCTTAATGCGCAAACAGGCAGACTTATTTGCTCTGTATATAAGACTGATAATGTTACTCCGTTTGAGGGCGACCCGAGAAATGTTTTGCAAAAGGTTATTGACCAAGCGGCAGAAATGGGCTACGGCTTTAATGTAGGTCCCGAGTGCGAATTCTTTTTGTTCAAGCTTGACGAAAACGGACAGCCAACCCTTGAAACAGGCGATGAGGCAGGCTATTTCGACCTTAATCCTATCGACCACGGAGAGAATTGCCGTAGAGATATTTGCCTTGCTCTTGAGGAAATGGGATATACTATCGAGGCTTCTCACCACGAGGTGGCACAGGGACAGCATGAGATTGACTTCCAGTTTGGCGAGGTAATGACTTCTGCCGACAGAGTTATGACATTTAAGCATGTTGTTAAAACTTATGCTACAAAGCACGGACTTCACGCAACCTTTATGCCAAAGCCTATTGAGGGTATTTGCGGTTCGGGTATGCATACCAATATGTCGCTTTATGACCTTAAAACAGGTGCTAATATATTCGATGACCCTAACGGCGAGCTTGGTCTCAGCGACAAGGCTTATAGCTTTATTGCAGGCGTTTTGGCTCATGTAAAGGGTATGTGTGTTTTCTCAAACCCTACTGTTAATTCATATAAGAGATTGGTTCCGGGCTATGAAGCACCGACATATATGGTATGGTCAACCTCTAACCGTTCAACTCTCGTTCGTATTCCTGCTTCCAGAGGCAAGGGTACAAGAGTTGAGCTTCGTTCGGCTGACCCTTCATGTAATCCTTATCTTGAAATGGCTCTTTGCCTTGCAGCAGGTCTTGACGGAATTAAAAAGGGTATGAAGCCTGCACCGTCATACGATAATAATGTTTATGAGCTTTCAGAGGAAGAGTTAAAGGAGAAGGGAATTGATTGCCTTCCTGATTCTCTTGACGCTGCTATTAAGGCTGCCGAGGCAGACCCGTTCATTAAGGAAACTCTTGGTGAGCATGTTTTCAATAACTACATCGAAGGTAAGCAAAACGAGTGGAATTCTTATAAAACTTTTGTCAGTCAATGGGAAATCGACCGTTATATGATTAATTATTAATAAATTAGCCGTTGTGATTTTATGATTGCGACGGCTTTTTTGCAAATAAAAAAGCGAATGCTCGACTTATATCAGCCGAATATTCGCTCTTATTTTTTATATCGTTTTATGAAATTTTCTTTCGACGGTAGGTCGCCCTTTGTAAGCTCGGTGTCACCGCAATATACCTTGCCGCCGCTTACTTTGAGAGTAAACTCTTTGATAGGAAAACCGTCCGGCAGGTGCTTCAAAACAATGCTGTCGCCCTGCTGATTATATACGCTGTATCCGCTTTCGTAATCTTCACCCTGCAAAACACCGCTGTCAAGGTAGACAAGGTCTGCTCTGTCGTTGTCGCCAAAACAAAATGCATAGCTTTGCGTTTTTTCGTCATTATAAAGATACCACCAGCAGTCCTTAATTTCGCTTATATCTGCCGGTGCAGTAACAGTGCCGTCGGGTAAAGTCAGTTCTTCGCCGTCTTGCATACTTAACGGATGAGAGGGCAAAACGCTGTTGCTTAAAGTAATGTCCTCTAATGCCGGCTTATCGCTTTTGGCACTGTGAATCGTCACCGCCGTTATAATGCCTATTACTGCAATCAGTACGGCAATTACGGCAACAACCGCCTTACGCTTACCGTTCATTATTTGCTTGCGAGATAATCGTTAATGCTCTTCAAAACCACATCGGCATCCAAGCCATGCACCTGACAAGCCTCCTCAAGAGTTTCGCCGATTGATGCAGGACAGCCTACGCAATGCATTCCCGACTCCATAAGAATTACTGCAATTCCTCTGTCGTATTCAATCATATCGCCCATTGTTGTTTGCTTTGTAATTTCCATAATATATTTGTCCTTTCCTATAAAATTAGACTTCTTTTATTTGTTATACTATCACATAGCTATGCTTTAGTCAAGAATTATTGCTCCTCGTCCTCTGCCTGAGTAGGGTAATCAAGGTCGTCCTTTGTCCAATCCTTGATGATTTCAAGGAAGTGTTTTGCCTCCTCCTTAGCCTGAGGGAGATTATGCTCAAGACAGTTTCCACATTCGTTAAGTGAAGCATTAGGAATTTTGCCCCAAAAATCATTAAGATATTCAAATGCGCTTTTGATTAACTCTATTGAATATTTGTCGCTGAGGCTTCTTGTGATAAGATAAAATCCTGTTCTGCTTGCCATAGCACCGAAGAAAATGATGTTGTCGCTGAATTCTGTGCCTTTTAGATACTTTTTGATGATATGCTCAGTCGTGTGAATAGCAGAGTTAGTCATCACCGTTTCTTTGTTAGGCTCTTTCATTCTTATGTCGTAGGTGGTTATATCATCGTTTATCTTGCTGATATAAATACCCGGTTTGAGTATGTTAAAATTTATGTCCTCACTTGGTACAATTTTCATTATTCTATCTCCAATCCTGTTAAAAATGATATATTTTCAGTAACATTTCGTGCGTCGTCTGCCGAGCAGACTATTCTTTCAAATCCGAAAAGCAAATCCTCTGCGTCGGATAAAGCGGAAATGTAAAGCTGTTCAAAGGATAAATGGCTTATTTCATTGTTAAACGGATTTATCCAAGCCCCGTTATCTATATTAGCATACTTTTCTCCGATTTTCCATACCCTCGGCTTAATCATCGAAGAAAATTTATAATGTCCCGTCACACCGCCTAAAACGGTTTCTGCCACCGTCAATACGGCACACAATGCACCGCTTTTGTCTTGCAAAATTTTTTGTATTTTGCAGGTATCGTCGATTGCTTTCTTGACAGCACCTTTTCGGATAATCTTTTTAAGCACCTTGCGACAGGTGTAGCACAGCACATCTGCCACGATTTCCTTTTCGTCGTCGCTGAGCATTACAGTTTTGTACGAGTCAAAGAGATACGGATATTCAATATCGAGCCTTTGATAGAGCATATATGCGTCAAGTCCCATCTCCACTTTGTTATGTGCCGATGAATGATGTATTTTACTGTCGCTGTCCGTTATAATTTTTTCCTGAGAGTAAATATAAGGATGGCATTTTC
Source organism: uncultured Oscillospiraceae bacterium (assembly GCA_900539165.1). Classification (GTDB taxonomy): domain Bacteria; phylum Bacillota; class Clostridia; order Oscillospirales; family Acutalibacteraceae; genus Eubacterium_R. Next base: position 29,590 of record UQAZ01000012.1, on the reverse strand, counting down.
TGTCCAGGGCATAATGCAGGATAAAACCGTAAATATATGACTTCGCAACAGAATTCGGATTTTTCCTGATATATGAAGCAAAGGCGTTGAAAATATCCTCGCTCTTTGCTCTGTGTAGGGCGGAGCCGATTTTCCTCAATGAAAACGAAGGAGAGTATATTTTATGAAAATAGAATATGTCGGGTCCTTGCGAGCCGAGAATGCAAACTCTGTCGTTAAGCTCAAAATCCGCCATTGAATTTATAAAATCCTTGCTCTCCTCAAAAAATAAATAATGTGAGCAAAATGCAGGCATTAAAGCACTTCCTTAATATCATCGGGGAAATCGCAGGTCAGGTGCATTTCCGTTTCGTTTATCGGGTGGGTGAAATATATATCCTTGCAGTGCAGAGCTTGCCTTTTTATAAGCGTGTCGTCTCCGCCGTACATAGTGTCGCCCAAAAGCGGATTGCCTATGTATTCGCTATGTACTCTGATTTGATGTGTTCTGCCGGTCAAAAGATTAAATTTGACGAGAGCATTTCCTCTTGAAGAACTCACCACATTGTATTCGCTTACCGCACGCTCACCGTTTGGCGCAACCTGTCTCTTGATTATGCTGTCACCGCAGCGTGCAATGGGTGCGTCAATTATGCCGCTATGTTTGAGAGGCGTTCCGGTTAAAACGGCATAGTAGTCTTTTTTTACTTTGCCCGACAGCTTTGCTGCCGCAAGCTCGTGCTTTGCTACAAGAACAAGTCCGCTTGTATCTCTGTCAAGTCTGAAAACCGCACGAAAAGCCGTGTCCTCATTGCAGTGGTACGAAACAAAATTTGAAAGGGTGTCGCCTATATGGTTTCTGCTTTCGTGAACAGGCATAAGCGGCGGCTTGTTCAGCACCAATATGTCCTCATCTTCGTAGATTATCTGCACATCCATTTTCGTAGGGGAGGGCATTTTACCCGAATCGTCAATTCTTATTTTTAATTCGTCGCCGACAGAAAGTGTTTCTATTGTTTTTGCAAAGCTGCCGTTTTTAGTGATTGCATTTTCACTTCTTTTCAACTTTGACAGCAGGGAAGCGGATACCCCGAATTCCCTTAAAAAATCCTTTATCTGTCTTGCGTCGTCTTTTTCTTTTATAATAAAGCTTATTTCTCTCATAATCTTAAAACAGGCGAGGATAACCCCGCCTGTGAATTTACTTTGTGTATGAAACTATAAGTCCGCCCTTTGCGGCATAAACGGAGTTAAGACCGCTTGCCTTGACGATTTCTACGCTCTTAAAGCCAACACCCTCGAGCTTTTGCGCAACGAGCTGTGCCTTATCCTCACAGCAAACATGAGAAAGGACAATTTTGTTGTTTTCAGGGTTTTTGTCCTTCATATCGGATGCTATGATGTTTGCCATTTTAATTAACGCTCTGTTTGCGTTGAACTCTTGACCTGCAAGCTTTACAGAGCCTTCTTGAGTTCTTTCGCAAATAAGCTTTAGCTTAATCTTTTTAAGTATGCTTGCAGCCATTGCGTAAAGTCTGCCGTTGCTGTTAAGCACATCGAGTGATTCAAGACAGAAGTAAAGAGCCGTGTGATTTAGAATAAAATCTTCAATCTCCTTTACTACCTCGTCAAACGGCATATCGCTTGATGCAAGCTCGGTGATTTTTTCAACCGTAAGGCTTTCAATTCCTGAGGTGGCAAGGGAGTTGAAAATATGAATATTCTTTCCCGAATGCTCCTCTTCGTAAAGCATCTTGCCCTGAAGCGCCGAATTGTATGTTCCCGAAAGCTTGTCGGTAATAGTGATGACATAAACATCATCCTCGTCACAGTCCATAGCTTTTGCAAAGGCATCCGGAGCAGGGCAGGCTGTCTTTGGAATTGTTCCCGATTCGACCACTTTTGAAATGAAGTCGTCCTGATTGAAATTTTCGTCATCCGGAATGGAGTAGTCGCCGATAGACAGCGTAAGCGGAACAAATGTAATATTGTTCATTTCGTCGATTTCTTTTGTGCGGTCACAGCAGCTGTCTGCAATTATTCTAAAGCTCATAGAGTACCAACCTTAATTTTTAGTAATTATATTATATAGTAATAGCATTCAATAGTCAACAGTCAACCTAAAGGCTGATTCTTTGTAGTTTTGAAACCATATAAACAAAGAGGTTCCAAATAACCGAATATCCGATAAGTGACATAGCGGTTAGTTGACCGTACCCCTTTACGGCAGCCATAAACGCAACGCATACAAATCCGAGCGCAACGCCAAAGGATGTTAGAAAATTAATTGTGCTTCTTGAACGAACGGCACTTATTGCACATCTTATCGACGCTATCAAGCCTTTTGCACTGCCGTCGTGAACAACATAAGCAGGGGATTTTTCAACGCTCATATCCGAGTATTTGTCGTAAACTCTTGCGGCAGGATAATCCATTACCCTGATAAATCCCTTTGGCAGAGAAAACAGCTCGGATAGGCTCTCCTCATTTACATAAGGGTCATTGCTTCTTACAATCAGCGTGATTCCCGACTTTTCGATTTTTTTCAGTTCTCGCTTTAATTCGGGTGACGCACTGTATGACACAACAAACATAGCCATAATCTTACCGTTTACAGCCAAATAGAGCGCTTTTCTGTTCTTTCTTGTGTATCTGTTCTCAAAGCTTTCTTTCGGCACATCAACCCCGTGGTTTATCAACATATTTCGGTTTCCCACAAGCACCTTACGCTTGTAAACCCAAGCGGATACGCCCATTTTTTCTTCGTAAATCACATTTTCAACCTTGGGAAGAATGGATTGCTTGCCTATTATAACATTGTCGAATACATGACTCAGCGGACCGTTAGTCTTTATGATAACTGCTGCGGCATATACGATTGCATCGTCAACCTTTGCCTTGTGAAAAACCTTTATTCCGTGCAGGTCACAGCCCTGTTTTGCAAAAAGGTCGCCTGCTTCCATAACCAATGCGTCTGCGTTCGACGCCATATCAACTCCGTTGAATCCGCAGATTCGTGCGTTGTATTTGTCAAGCTGTGCGGAAATGTCGCTGAGTATTATGTTCATTTGATACAGCAGCGCAACAGGAGTTGTTATGCAAAGTGCGATAATGCCTATGTTAATTCCTGTGTACTTGCTTTCAATGATTCCTATAACAACTGCAAGGATTACGCTCAAACACCAGCTTATCGGAGACAATATGCGAGACAGCTTGTCTGACGGCTCTGTTTTGCAGCTGATTTCCATAAAATTAGTGGGAAAATCCGTTTTGACCTGTGTTTTGATTATCGGCTGTTCTTCCTCAAGAATTCCTCTGCCGATAATTTCGCAGTCTACTGCATTCGCAATGTTTTCTAAGCAGTATTTGTCTTTTTGATTAATGATAAAATCAAAGTTATCAATGATTCTGATTATAATTTGCCTTTTGCCCATCTGCGAAATCAGTAGGCTCAATGCCGCAAACGAGCCTAAAAATTGCCCGTTGTCAAGCCATAGGTCGTCCGAAACAAGGAAGCCTATGCTTTGTGCGATTATTGCTGTCGTCGTTACCGCTATCGGTAGATCGCAGTTAAAGCCTTTTTTGAAATTAAAGCCGTGCAAGAATATGTTGTAATTAACTACTGCCGTCATTATCAAAAAGACAAGTCCCGTCGATATATATGCACTCGACGATGAGAGAAATCTCGGAAGCTCGTTCTTTTGGCTTAGTACAGTCAGTATGAACATTATTATTCCGAAAAAAAGCGTTATGATAACCTGTGCGGTGGCTCTCGATTTTTTTGTAAGCAGACTTGCTAAAATTCCAGCCTGCTGTCCCTCGTAGCGGTAGTCGGATTCCGTGTACTCTTCGTCGCCAAGCTCGCTGTCGGTTTTGTCAGGACCGAAAAGACGGAACTTGTCCACCTTTTCTTTTCTCTGCTCAATGAGGATTTTTTCCGCAATCTCCTCGTCAATGGTCGGCACTTCCTCAACCTCGTCGTCAAAGCCGTCAAAGCTCATTTGTATGCCGATGTCCTCTTGAAACTCGCTTTGCTTTGGAGTGTCGTCGCTGTCTCCTTCAAGGTATTTGCCGAGATTCTCCCTTGCAATGAGCGTCGGCACTTCCTGCAATTCGGTACCGATGTCGGAATCGTTGCTGCTCAGTACAACCGGCTTTGTCTTTTCGTTTGGGAAAAGTCCTTTTTCAAAGGTATCCTCGTCGCCAACGATTTTCATATCGTCGTCGTTTTCGTCCTCGTCCGTGATTTTGACAGCATTTTTGATAGCAGGCATCATTTTCGTCTTGTCCTTTTTGTTAAAAGACAGCCTGACAGCCTGCGTTTTTTCGGCACTCGCTTTTTTCGGAGGCTCGTATGATTTTATGTCCTCCTCGGCACTAAGCTGTTCTACCTTTTCCATAACAGCCTTGCTGTCAACAGCTACTTCCTTGATTGCACTCTGCGTCTTTTCGTCAAGGCTCTTTTGCGCTTTCGCAAGCTGTTCCTCAGCCTCAGCCTTTATCAGTTCTGCTCGCCTGATTATTTCATCAATAGATAAAGGATTGTCGCTCATATCTGCTCCTTTAACCGTTCAGTCTTTGTCTGGTTATTTCGTACATTAAAATTCCTGCCGCAACCGATGCGTTCAGGCTGTTTACCTTGCCCATCATAGGCAGGCTGACGGTGACATCACACTTTTCCTTGATAAGTCTGCCGACGCCGTTGCCCTCGCTTCCGACAACGAGACAGCATCCGCCCGAAAAATCGGTTTTGTCCCATCTCTGTCCGTCCATATCCGCTGCGTAAACCCATATGTTTTTCTTCTTCAGCTCGTCAATCGTTGTCGCAAGATTTGTAACCCTTGCAACCTTCATATATTCAAGTGCGCCGCAGCTTGTTTTCGCAACAATGTAGTTCAGCCCAACATTTCTGCGTTTTGGAATAATTATACCGTGCGCTCCGCAAGCCTCTGCCGTACGGATAATTGCGCCCAGATTGTGGCTGTCCTCAATTTCGTCACACATAATAATAAACGGCGATTCGCCCTTTTCCTCTGCATAGGCTAAAATCTCGTCAACCGTGCTGTATTCGTGCGCCGGAATGTTTGCGGCAACGCCCTGATGATTTCCGCCCGGAGCTAAGAAATCAAGCTTTTTTCTGTCAACATTCTTTACTACAATTTTTTTCTCTTTGCAAAGCGCAAGTATTCTGTTGATTGAGCCTTCATGCTCGCCCTTTGCGACAAGTACATTTTCTACCTCTCTGCCGCTTTTTAGTAATTCCGTAACAGCGTTTCTTCCTATAACAAGACTGTCGTTTGTTCTGCTGTCTTTTGCCTTTTCCTCTTTCATATTTTCACCTGCCATATATAATTAAGTATATTATAACATTAAATATGAGTTTATACAACAAAAAAGTTCACCTCTTGCGAGATGAACCTAAAATTTGTAAATTAATTCTTTTTGCTCTTGATTTGTTTCTTTCCGATGTCGATGATTCTGACGATAACAGAAGCCAAAATCATATTGATTCCAAGCTCAACGGCAAAGTTTACCGAAACAAGTCCTGCCACAACGGTTGCAAAGCCTGTTGTGCCGAATGCGGCAGTCAGCCATTCCTGGAAGAAAATGTAACATCCTGCAAGAAAAATTCCTGTGTTCACTATCGGAGAAACGATACCCGCCATAACTACTGCAACAGTTTTGTTTTTGCCCTCGATAGCCTTGTAAACCAAAGCTGCCGCAAGACCTGCAAGCATGCCCTTCATTAACACGGTCAATACCGTGCCGATAGGACTGATTGTCATAAATGCTGCTGCGTCACCGCTGATAAGTACGCTCACGCCGAATGCAAGGCCGAGCCATGCGCCTGCGCCGATTCCGTAAAGAGCAGCGCCGATAACGATAGGTGCAAGCACCAAGGTGATTGAAAACGGTCCGAATTTGATAGTTGCCGCAAGAAGCTGTAATACAACTATGATAGCGGTAAACAGACCGATGCCCACTATCTTTTGTGTCTTTGTGTTTTTCATATTTAATTTTCCTTTCTGCTACTGTTCCTAATCTCCTGCCACACAAAAAGCATTCGGCCGAGGATTTGTTTTTTCCTCACGGATACAATGCAAGGGTATTATAATCCAATGCCTTTCGTTTTGCAATAGCATATTGTCTGTTTTTTAATAATGCCTCCTTTGATAAGGGAGCGCTGAGAGTCCCTATCCCTTGAAAAAGGAGCCATATACTATACTATATTATATTACATTATATATTGCATCATTCTCAGTCACTCCTGTGCGATTGTTTTGTATGAAATTGATGTTTTCTTACAGATTTGCAAAAGCGTAAAGCATAAATGTGAATGAATTGTAAAGTTTTATAATGTCAAAATAAATTTTTATTTTATTGTTGCATTTCAATCTGTTATGTGATATTATGTTTACAGTAATCGAGGCAGGACGGTTCTGTGCCGTGCAATGCTTAATTTGAGGAGGTATCAGTATGAAGAAAATGTACTCGCAACCGAAAATTGAAATTAGAAAATATGCTGTATCTTCAAACGGAGTAACAACTTCAACATTCGATAGTAACAGTAAAAACGACCTTAACAGAGACGACTCAAACGGTGATTATTTCGAGTAAAAAGCTTTATTTCAGCGTATTTTAGGGACTGCAAATTGCGGTCCTTTTTGTTTTGCCCTTTTGTAGGATTTGGGCATATTCTATAATAAAACAGTACTGAATATGTTAAAAGTGATAAATTTTTGAAAAAACAAATTTGTAATAAATTTTTCACTTGATTATTTAATATTTATATGATAATATGTTACTGAATAATGAACAACACTAAGGTGGAATAGTAGCAGTCCGCCTTATGTGGTAATTCTAAAAGGAGGTTTTTCTTTTATGAAAAAAACATTCAAAAAGCTCGTCGCTTGCTTGTTAGCGGTTTTGATGGTATCCACTGCGTTACCTCTTTCCGTTTTCGCTGCCGATGAGGAATTCACCTCGCTCCCGATTGCGGCAGGTGGCGTTGTTTGCAGCGATAACGGTCGTTTTAGCAACAACGAAATGAATATCGTAAACGACCAGGAGGACAGTAACTTCTCTGTCGGTTTTTGGAGATACGATATTTCTTCACTTAAAGCAATTGGCGCTACTGTAACCACAGCACCTCTTAATGTAACCGTAAAATCTAAAGACGGCGACTGCCAGGGTCTTACATTCTGGTACGGTACTAATGACGCTGCTGCGTCTGCTGTAAACGGCAGCACACAGTTTTCAGGAGTTAGCGGCGCTAACGGCGGTCACTTGGACAGAGCGAAGTCATACTATGGCTTGCAGGAGATTAAGACCTTTGAGGCTGCTTCCGTAACCAATGGCACTACCCTTACCGTTGATATTGCAGGTGCAATCAACGCATCTATCCAAAAGGGTTTGAGCTACTGCACAATTATGGTAACTCAAAAGCAAGCCGGAGGCAAAGGCAAGACAAATGGCTGGACTGATACAAAGCTTAAGTATGATACATCACAGGCTTATCAGGGTATGAAGGCTTATTACACCGTTTCTTCCGGTACAGCAAGTTCATCTGTTCTCGACTCAACTATGGTCGGTCTTGTTCAGCAAAGCGGTGCGGGTCGTCTTCAATCAAACAGAATGAATATCGTTGATGACGGTCAGGATAATAGCTTCACTGTCGGTTTCTGGAAGTTTGATATTACTTCGTTAAAGAATATGGGCGCTCAGGCTACAAGTGCCTTGATGAATGTTTCTGTAAATGCTAAAGATAGCGAATGTATGGGTCTTTCGTTCTACCGTGCTACACAGGGAACAGTTAACCTTAAAAACGGCGATAACCAGATTGCTTCTCTTTACGGCAACGGAGAGCGTACACATCAGGCTAAGGCTAAGACATATTTTGGTCTGAATAACAGCCTTATTCAAACTATCAGCGCTGACCAAATTACAGCAAGCTCATCCGTATCGGTTGACCTTACCTCTGCTATTAATGCTGCTATCGCAGAAAAGCAGACAGAGCTTGTAGTTATGGTTATGCAGACTTCTACCGGTCAGACCGGTGGAAACAATGGCTGGACAGATACTTGGCTCAGCAATGCTAATGTTTCTGTTTCCTGTGCATACAATATTAATATGGACGACATCGGCAAAGGTGTTGACGCTGTTAATAAGGCTATCGCAATTTATGAAGCTAAGATGGCAAGTCTTGCAAACTCAAAGACAGGTATGTATAAGAATATGCCAGGCGCTTACGAGGCTTATGTAAAGGCTTGTGCAGCTGTCGACGCTGCTCAGTATGGTAATAATGCAGAAGCTGCTGCAGATTACGATACTCTTGCACAGGATCTTCTTGCTAAGACTCTCAGAATGACAGAGTGGGTTGATACCGTAACAGGTAAGTATAACTCTAAGATACCGTCATTCTCTAATACATCCGAGTCGGATATGCAGAATAATTATAGAGAGTTCTATAATAATATCCTTTATACCGAGGCTTGCACCAGCGGTAACAGCGGTTACAGCGACGACGGCAATCCTGCCGGCTTGGCTGTTGATTTCCCTGTTGCAGAAAAGCTCAAGGTTCAGATTTATTATCCTAACACAATTCTCCTTCATGACGGCTCTGACGCAGGCGCTGTTGTTCCGGCTGTTTTGATGGCAAGAATTCAGGCTAATGAAAGTAAGCAAAACAGATACATCTTTAGATGTTATCCTACCACCTCCGGTGAGGCTACATTTAATAAAAAAGAGAATGAATGTAGTAACAACGGTGCATTTATGTCTCTCTCATATACCAAGGGCGACAGTTACTCTTGGAAGGGCGGAGATGTTAATTATCTTACCTTCAGCGGTGCTCGTGGAAAGGGAAATCAAATCGGTTCAAGATCCGACGAGGTATATAACAGTGGTCATATATGGACACAATATGCTGCTGGTGCTTTTGGACAAAGAAGCTGGTGGCAGACTTACGCTACCGCTTACAAGGTAGATAATGCCGGCTTTGATTATCAGATTAAAGCACAGGATGGCGGTGGCGACGGTCTCGGCGTTCTCGAAGTTGCAGACAGATGGGTTTACTACGGCTCAGGCGATCAGGGAAAGATGAATGCTATTAACGACACCGCAAGTGCTTTCGCTTCGCTTGATAAGATTAAGCACCACATCTATGTTGTAAACTATAAGGCACTTGCTGATTTGGCAACTGACAGCACAGTTCGTACAAATCTTTCTAATGTTTCTCTTTATAGAGAGGGCGGCTTAAGCACAGTTGTTTCAGGAGTTCAGGACGCTCTTACATTCGATGTTGACTCTATCACACTTACTTCTGTTCAGGATGAATCAGAAAACGGTACAAATAAAGTCATCACTAAGATTGTTCATAACGCACAGTCTAAACCGACTGCCGATAAGAATGTAAATGCTTATAAGGCATTAAAGACAGAAATTGCTACTAAGTCAAAGACTATCTATGAAAAGAAAAATGACAATAACGAAAACTACACAGCTGAATCTTGGGAAACATTTGTTACTGCTTACGAAAACGCTGTAAATACAATTTCAGGCTTCTATAATAAGACGCAAAATAAATACGGCATTGACACAACAAATGCTCAGGAGCTTTACACTGCACTTAAAAATGCAAGAGAGGCTCTCGTACTTAATAAGCAGGTTGTTGATACAACTGTTCTTCAGTACGCTATCGACAATGCAGATACAATTCTCAATAACCAGCAGTACTTTGTTGACACTTCAGTTGATGAGGTAAATCTTCAGGCTATGGTAACTGCCGCAAAGATTGCTGTTTGGGGCAAGGTAGATGATTACGGCTTCGACCCGGCTAAGATTCAGGATAACGCAGAAAACAGAGCTACTGTTGAGCGCCACCTTAATCAGATTGTTGACGAGGTTGCTAAGGCAGTTATTAATATTAATACTGTTGTAGTTGACTATGGCTTTAACCTTAACACTGCTATTGCCGCAGGTAAGAGCAAGGAAAAGGATAAGGACCAGTACGGCAACTATAATATCCTTGCTTCTGCTGTTGCAGACGCAGAAATCTATCATAACAATATTCCAAAGGTTAATGCGAGAATCAAAAATCAGGTTGACGCAGCTATTACTAACTATGTTAATCTTGTAAACGCTATCGGCAGTGCTATCGAGAATCTTTCGCTCTCGTTTAAGCTTCTTGCTAACGGTACGGTTGCAAATGGCGGTCACACTATAACTAATGATTTTCCGGCTCCTAATAGACCAAGTTACTATAATTATAAGTGGACTCATGTTACTGATAAGGTTTACTTTATTACTGATTCAGCCGAGTATAAGACAACTATTCCTACTACATGGACCGCTTATAACTATCAGACAGTTACCGACTTTGAGACAGTTCTTGACTCTGTTAATGTAAATGCTGATAAGACCATTGCTTCTCAGGAAATTTCTTCAAGTAGCGCTGCCGGATATGGCTGGCCTTCAGACTTCTCAATGCCGCAGGATAAGATTAATACTCTTAAAGGCGGACTTGGCTTGAGCGTAAACGGCGCAGAATTTAAGTGGAATAACTTTAAGGTAACTAAGCGTTCGGGCGCCAGCGGTCTTGGTACAGAAGCAGACGGTACCGTTATTTCTAACGACCAGATGGACCACGACTTTACAGCTGTTCTCGGCACAACAGAGGGCTTGAGCAAAAGACCGGGCGGTATTATGTGTAAGGGCGGCGAAGCTACCTTCACTAATAATATCGAAGTTACTCTTCCGGATACTTCTAATAAGGGCATTACAGCAGAGAATAAGCCGTCAAGAGTTTCCACAAGATTGGATTCTAACTATCTCGGACTTTATATGGGTCTCGTATTTATGTGGAGACACAAAGACCCGGGTAATGTTGTTCAGACATGGTCAGGTTATTCATACGCAAGAAACCTTTACGACCTCGATATCGGCTTTGTAAATGTTTCTACACTCTTTAGACTTATCGACCACTGCGAGAGTGCGGATTTCCTCGCTACAAGCAGTAAATACACAAACACATCATGGAATAACCTTTTGAATGCCGTAGCTAATGCAAAGGCTGATATGGATTATACCAAAATGACCTATGAGCAGATTGTAGAGGAGTGCGATACAAGATATAATAACGTTCTTCAGGCAAGAAAGAATCTTGTAGAATGTGCTTCTAATACAAAGTTCAAGGAAATTTACGAAAAGGCACAGAAGGTATACGAGCAACAGCAGGACCTTATTAAGCCTTCATCATTAGCACAATTTAAGCCTGTATATGAGTCAGCTGCTTCTGCATATGCGACTAAGTACAACGATATTAACATTCGTGACTACGATTATACAGAGCAGGCTACTATCAATGAACTTACTAAGACTCTTCAGGCTGCATACGACGCACTTGTTTTCGTAGCTGATTTCACACCTGTTGATGAAGCTGTTAGTGAACTTGTTACAGGCATTCAGGATAATGTTTATACTGCTGCTTCTCTCAGAACTCTCAACGACGCTCTCGGCAAGCTTACATATTATCCTATGACTAAGGATGAAAGAGCAGGCCGTTACACAGACGATAAAGATATTAGCTCATACAATATGCCTAATATCACAGCAGGTATAGCTAAGGAAGCTGAAGATATTAGAACTAATTTTGCAAGCAAGTATCTTGTAAATGCTACTATCGACACTTCGGCTCTTGATGCTGCTAAAGAAGATCTCAGAGCAAAGAAGAACGACCCTGATGCTTATGACCAAGCTAAAATTACAGAAGCTCTCAATAAGCTTACTGCTTCTGAAAAAGTTCTTGTAGCATCCAAATATGTTTTAGCTGCAACATATACTAATATTACTGAAGTTGATAACGCAATCAACGATGCACTTAACGGTATAACCTTGAAAAATTACAATATCTCTGTTGACGGTGCACCTAATGGCACATTCCCATATGGTGAAGAGGTAACTATCACTGCACCTAACAATGAGAAGGTTGACTGGTACTATGCTTGCGAGTCACCGAGTACTTCAACTCCTAAGAAGTTCGCAACAAGCGATACAGAGATTACATTTGTAGTTAAGGGCGAAACAAAACTTACTACTAAGAAGGCTACTTCTGCTCAGACTTACAAGGTAACATATGTAAACGGAATTAACTCAATTCCATACGCTGTTGAGTATGTTCCTGCCGGTACTACGATTAATGTCGGCAAGGAAACAGGTACAGCAAATAACTATACAGTTCCTCAGGTTGCTTACTACGACTTCGTTGATTACAGCGTTGACGGCGCATCAGCTGCCGCTGACCAGAGCGTAACAGTAAACGGCAACACAGTTATTACAGCAAACTACAAGGCTGCCGAGGCTGTTGCAGGTAACTATAAGGTTTCTGTACTTAATATTGGTTACTTTTCTGGTAAGTTTAAATTTGACCCAACTATTGAAAATCTTCATTATAATGATGAGCTTTCATTTACAAAGGGTACTGAGAACGGCGAAGGCTATTACGGTCAGGATCTCTTCTATGACTTGACCTGCTATGCAACAGGTACAGGTGTTAAGCAGACTGTTAAAGTTGCTAATAATGGTAGAAGTTATCATAGATATAACGAAACTACTTCTACCAAGAGACCTCCTGTTTACGCTTGGCTCGAAATAAACGCAGATGATAAGGACGCATTTGTTCAAAACTTCAAAACTAAGAAGGTTATTAATACTACAAACCAAGGCACTAATAATCTAAGCGCTGAAATGATTGAAAATATCAACAAGGCTAAGGCAAAGGTTGTAGCATACGGCGAGGATTACACCTTCAGAGTAAGTAAGCCGAACACCGTTATTATGGCTATCGACAAGGCTATATTTGATCAGCTTAGTTTTGATGAATATACATTCTTCGATGCTGAAAACAAGTTTGACGAAAACGGTGCAAGCATCACAACTCAAAACGAGCTTGTAATTCAAAACGGTAAGTTCTCAATGGTATCTACCTTCGCAGTACCTCAGGGTGCAAAGATGGTTGAAACCGGTGTACTTTACTCAGCAACAACAGGCTCTAAGACAATGTTTACAGGTAATTATGTTCTTGGCAATGTAGGCACGGCGAATAACCTTATCAGAATTAAGTCTAACTATCATACCGAGGGTAATCAGTATGTATGCTCACTCACACATACTAAGCTTGCAGGTAAGAAGGTTAGTGAAGTTCCGATGAGCTGGGTTGCTTATATGGTTTATGAGGATGCAAACCATAACCTCAACACAGTTTATACTCCTGTAACTACCCCGTCTAACACAACAGCTACTCTCTGATTGGGAGGTATTGATATGAAGAAAAATTATATTGAACCTCAGCTTGAAATCAGAAAATATGCTTTGAATTCAAACGGAGTAACAACTTCAACATTCGACAGTAACAGCAAGAACGACCTTAACAGGGACGATTCAAACGGCGATTACTTCGAGTAACTAAAAATTATAAGGCTATGGGTTTTGCCCATAGCCTTATTTTTTGCGATTTTATGAAATAATGTTAAAAGATTATTACATTGTGCATAATAATTTGACATTCTAAAAATATTAATATATTATTAGTATGTGTGAATAGGTTTTCACATAAGGGTGGATGAAAAATGAAGGTATTAATTTGCGGCTTAGGTCTTATCGGCGCAAGCCTTGCTAAGACATTAAAAAAGAATACAAACCATACTGTTTTGGGATGGAACAGAACTCCGTCCGTTACCGAAAAAGCTCTCAGAGACGGCGTTATCGACGAAAGCGGTGAGCTTGAAGAACTTATGAGGGATGCGGATATTACTTTTGTAAATTTCTATCCCGATGCGATTGTTCCTTTTATATTGGAGCATAAGGACTGCTTTAAAAAAGACAGTATTGTTACCGATTCCTGCGGTATTAAGACAAAAATCTGCAAGCAGCTTGAAAATGAAGCACTCGATTTTTATTATATCGGCGCTCACCCAATGGCAGGCAGAGAGGTCGGAGGCTATGATAACAGCCTTGACACACTTTTTGACAATGCCAGCTTTATCGTTACACCGTACGACTGCACTCCGAGAAACAAGATTGACGCTCTTGTCGGCTTGGCTCAGGATATGGGGTTTGCAAGAACTGTTGTTACAACCCCCGAGCATCACGACGAGATGATTGCATTCACCTCGCAGATTGCTCATGTTCTTGCTTGTTCGTATGTTTTGTCACCGCTTGCACCGATGCATCCCGGATATTCTGCAGGTTCGTATAGGGATGTTTCCCGAGTTGCAAGAATTAATGCCGATATGTGGTCTGATTTGTTTATTGATAACAAGGATGCACTTGTCCGTGAGGTAGATGATTTGGTATCAAACCTTATGCAGTTTAAGTACAATATCGTCAATGAGGACAGACAGGCTCTTTGCGATTTGATGAACAAGGCAAACAGCATAAAGGAAGAAATCGGTTAATGAAAAAAGTTACTGTTAATGTCGGCAAGGGATATGATATTCTTATTGAAAAGGGGATTATCAGTCGGTGTGCCGATTACATAAAAAATGTTACAAACGCTAAAAAAATATGCCTTGTAAGCGATACGAATGTGCATCCGCTTTATGCCGATGTCGTAAAGCAGAGCCTCGAGAACGGCGGCTTTGAGATTTGCGAATATGTTTATTCGGCGGGCGAGGAGTCGAAAACCACAGCAACCGTTGTTTCTATGGTTGAGTTTATGGCACAAAATGAGCTTACGAGAAATGACCTTGTGGTTGCTCTCGGCGGCGGAGTTTGCGGAGATATGGCAGGCTTTGCGTCGGCGGTTTATTTGAGAGGAATTGATTTTGTTCAAATTCCCACATCGCTCTTGGCACAGGTGGATTCCAGCGTCGGAGGAAAAACGGCAGTTGATTTGCCACAGGGTAAAAACCTTTGCGGTGCGTTTCATCAGCCCGCTTTGGTGCTGATTGACACGGATACGCTCGATACTCTTACAGCACATTTCTTTTCTGACGGAATGGCTGAGGCTATTAAAACAGGGTGTATCAAGAGTAAAGAACTGTTTGATTTGATTGAACTCGGCGACACAAAAGAGTGTATTGACGAAATTGTTTATCGTTGCGTGCAGATTAAAGCAGGCGTCGTTGAGCGAGACGAAAAGGAGCATGGCGAGAGAGCTTTGCTTAATTTCGGTCACACTCCCGGCCACGCTATCGAAAAATTGCATAATTTCTCACAGGTGTCTCACGGTGAGGCAGTCGGTATTGGAATGGTTATTATGGCGAGAGCAGGGGAAATTAACGGCATAACGGCTGTCGGAACTGCTGACAGAATAGCAAGGGTGCTGAGAAAATTCGATTTGAGAATTGAGGACAGCAACAGTCTTTGTGATATAATTTCGGCTATGAATGCCGACAAAAAGCGTACGGGAAGTGCTATAAAATTTATATTGCTTAATTCGATAGGTGACGCTTTTATTAAAGAAATCAGTTATGGAGATATACCGAAATTTTTCGGTTTGGAACAATGAGTAAAGTAAGAGTGCAAAACTCAATAATTGACGGAACCGTTTTGCTTCCTCCGTCAAAGTCTGCTGCCCACAGAGCCTTGATTTGCTCGTTTTTGGCGGGTGGCGGCGAGGTTTCTCCGCTAATTGAGTCAAAGGATATGCTTGCTACTGTTTCGGCAATTCGGGCGCTTGAAAATGGCGAGAATACGATAAATTGTATAGAATCGGGTTCAACGCTTCGTTTTATGATTCCGATAGCGGCAGCTTTGGGCAGGGCGGTCACCTTTGTAGGTGAGGGTAAGCTTCCCGAGCGTCCAATCGGAGAATATTTGAGACTTTTGCCCGAGCATAATGTTGAGTGCAGGACAGACGGCGGATTGCCTTTGAGTATAGAGGGACAGCTTGTTGGCGGTCGCTTTGAAATAGCGGGCGATATTTCGTCACAGTATATAACGGGATTGCTTCTTGCGTTGCCGCTTCTTGATGACGACAGCGAGATAGTTTTGACAACCGAGCTTGAATCAAAGCCTTATGTCAATATGACGATTAAGGTTATGGCTGATTACGGAGTTGAGGTCGCTCAAACGGAAAACGGCTATTTCATCAAAGGTCACCAAAAATATATTCCTCGTGATTATTCGGTCGAGGGTGACTGGTCTCAGGCTGCATTTTATGCGGTTGCAGGCGCACTTTTCGGCAGGGTTGAGATGACGGGTGTTTACTTTAATTCTACGCAGGGCGATAAGCAAATTGCGGATATTATCGAACGCTTTGGCGCAAGGGTTGAGCGTGGTGAAAACTCTTTAACGGTGTATAAAAGCAACCTTAAAGGTATAGAAATTGATGCTGCGGATATACCCGATATGGTGCCTGCGTTGGCTGTTTTAGGCGCTTATGCAGACGGTACAACCGTGATTAAAGGCGCACAGAGGCTTAGGCTCAAGGAGTCAGACAGAATAGAAAGCGTGACATATAATCTAAAAAAATCAGGTGCGGATATTACACCGACGCCTGACGGTATGATTATTAAGCACAGCACGCTCAAGGGTGCAGAATTAAAGGGATTTAACGACCATAGAATTGTTATGGCTATGACTGTTGCTGCGACAGGCGCACAGGGCGAAAGCATTATTGACGACGCACAAAGCATAAATAAATCATATCCTGCATTCTTTGATGATTATAATAAATTGGGAGGTAAGGCGAATGTCATCTGTGATAGGTGAAAAAATCAAGCTTAGCATTTTCGGCGAAAGTCACGGTGAAGTTATAGGTTGTGTTATTGACGGCTTACCTGCCGGAATAAAAATAGATATGGACGCTGTATACAGGGATATGGCACGCAGAGCGCCGGGTAAGGATAAAACATCTACACCGAGGCTTGAAAAGGATATTCCTCATATTCTTTCGGGTATGCTTGACAGCGTTACAACAGGCGCACCGCTGGCTATGGTGATAGAAAATACAAACACAAAAAGCGGTGATTATTCTAATCTTTTAACCGTTCCGCGTCCGAGTCACAGCGATTATCCCGCTTATGTAAAGTTTGGCGGAAATAACGATATTCGTGGCGGAGGACATTTCAGCGGAAGACTTACCGCACCTCTTGTTTTTGCGGGTGCCGTGGCAAAGCAAATTTTGGCACAAAAGGGAGTAAGCGTGGGCGCACATATAAAGCAGATTGGCAGCATGTGTGATGCGACGGTAAACCCGAATTGCGTAAGCGCTCAGTTTTTGAACGCTCTTTCATCAAAGGCTTTCAGCGTTGTTGACGAGAGCGTAGAGGAGCTAATGCGCAACGAAATTGAAAAGGCGAGAACCGATATGGACAGCGTGGGCGGAGTGATCGAATGCTTTGCAGTAGGGCTTCCTGTCGGTCTCGGCGGAAATATGTTTGATACCGTTGAGGGCAGACTTGCGGCTGTTTTGTTCGGAGTTCCTGCCGTTAAGGGTGTTGAGTTCGGTCTGGGATTTGATTTTGCGGATAAAAATGCATCCGAGGTTAATGATGAATATGCTGCTCAAAACGGCAAAATCGTAACTCTTTCAAATAACAATGGCGGAGTTTTGGGCGGAATGACAAACGGCGCACCGCTTGCGGTGAGCGTTGCGGTTAAGCCCACACCGTCTATCGCAAAAAAACAGCATAGCGTAAATTTACAGACTATGCAAAACGAGGAGCTTGAAATTCACGGCAGACACGACCCCTGTATTGTTGTCAGGGCTGTGCCTGTAATAGAGTGTGCGGTCGCTCTCGGGCTTCTCGATTTAATGATGTAAAAAGGAAATCTCTGATTAATGGATCTATTACAACTTAGGAATGAAATTGACGAAATAGATGACGAGCTTATCCCTCTTTTGCTTAAAAGAATGGATGTCTCTCGTCGTGTAGCAGAATACAAGGTAGCTAATGATATTCCTGTTCTTAACGAAAAAAGAGAGCAGGAGGTGCTTGATTGCGTTGCCGAGCAGTGCGGTGAGCAAGGCGAAATGATGAAAACCGTTTTTTCGGCTATTATGGACTCATCTCGTGCGCTTCAGCATAAGATTATAGGCGGCGGTGAGGCACTTCGTAAAAGCGTCACAAACGCTAAGGGCGGTCAAAAGCTTACTGCAAACGGTGAGCCGATTGCCTGTCAGGGCGTTGACGGAGCGTACAGCTCAAAGGCCTCCAATGCACTTTTCCCGGATTCTCCTATTGCTTTTTATAAGCAGTTTGAGGATGTTTTTGAGGCGGTAAATCAAAATAAGGCTAAGTACGGTATCATACCTGTTGAAAACTCTACGGCAGGCTCTGTGCATGAGGCATATGACCTTATAATGAAGTACAGATTTTATGTTGTGGGTGCTTACGATTTGGCAGTTGAGCATTGCCTTTGTGCAAGAGAAGGCGTAAAATTTGAAGATATAGAGGATGTTTATTCTCATCCCCAGGCATTGTCGCAGTGTGGTGTTTTTCTCAAAAGCTTTGATTTTACAGGCATAACCTATTCTAATACTGCTGCTGCCGCAAAGCTTGTAAGTGAAAGCAAAAGGACAGATGTTGCCGCAATATGCAGCGAGGAAGCGGCAAAAAAATACGGACTTAAAATTATTCGCAGAGGAATACAGAATGTCAGCAATAATACCACAAGATTTATTGTTATTTCTAAAGAACTTGTGATTGACGACGACGCGGACAAAATTTCGCTTATTTTCTCTGCACCGCACCGTACAGGCTCGCTTTACAGAGTGCTTGGCAGGTTTTCTATGACAGGGCTTAACCTTACAAAACTTGAGTCACGACCGGTTGCAAACGGAAAATTCGACTATTACTTTTATGTCGATATAATGGGTTCTGTCCGTGATGAGGCAACGCTCGATTTGCTCTGTGCCTTGTCTGACGAGTTGCCCGAATTTACATTTTTGGGCAATTATTATGAGCAGTCATAGTCCTTGACGCTCATTAATACAAAATAAGCATAGGTTTGATTATATGAAACAGACAAAACGATATAGAATGGGTCTTGCCTCGACCGTTATTTTGACGGTGACAATAGGCTTGCTCGTATTGCTTGGTATAGCGCTTTATAACCATACTCTGCTTGAAACGAGATTTGATACAATCATTCGTTGGTTTACAAAAATCGACGAAGCGGTTGCGAGGCTTGATACAACATTTGAAATCATTTTGTGCATTTTTGCGCTTTATATTGCAAAATGCCAGCTGCCGATACCTCTTTCGTTTTTGTGCGTTATTTCGGGTATGGTCTTTCCGCTTGGAACAGCTTTGGCATTGAATGCTTTATTTATATTTTTCTTCTTTGCGGAAAAATATGTCGAGGGAATGTTTCTCGGCGGCGGATGGACAGGAATGATTTTGAATTATAAAAAATTGCGATTCGTTCGTGATTGGATTCATTTTAAGGGCAACGGCAATCCGTATGTCCTTGCGGTAACACGGCTTGTTCCGTTTATTCCGATTGGTATGGTGTCAAAGTATTACGGCTCTATGAGATATGATTTTATTTATTACTCGTTGCTCAGTATGCTCGGCTTTGCGCCAAGACTTATAGTTTATACAAAGCTTGGTACATCGTGGACAAATCCGTTCTCGGTAACATTTATCACGCTTTTGATGGTAATTGTAGCGTTCACGGGATTTTCAACAATGATATTTAATATCTTTTACGGTATGAGAATGCGTCAAATGACGCAAACTCTGCTCATTTACAGTGAAAAGAATAAATATAAAATAGTATTATAAAGGGGTTACTATGAAAGTAAAAGAAATGATTTCTGCCATTGAGGCAGGCAAATTCGATGAAAACTTAAAACGGGTTTATGTTTTAGACTCGGCAGTTAAGGAGCAAAGAGACAGATATGTTGAGCTTCTTAATACATTCGGCGACCTGTTTGGCTGGGAAAGAGATGTTAATGTTGTTTCGGCTCCGGGCAGAACCGAGGTTTGCGGTAATCATACCGACCACAATAACGGAAAGGTGCTTGCCGCTTCCATTAATTTGGACGCAATAGCAGTCGTTTCCAAAAACGATGATAATATTATCAGAGTTAAGTCACAGGGACACAGAATGAATTTGGTTGACCTTGACGATTTAACTCCGAGCGAGGAAAAGTTCGGCGACTCGACAGCACTTGTTCAGGGCGTTGCCGCAGGTGTTAAGGAACTCGGATTTGAGGTTAAGGGCTTTGACGCTTGCACAACAAGCGATGTTATGGGCGGCTCGGGATTAAGCTCATCTGCTGCTTTTGAGGTGCTTCTCGGCTCAATTCTTTCCTATGTATATAACGATGGTAAAATCAGCAATGTAGATATTGCAAAGATTTCTCAAATGTCTGAAAATAAGTTTTTCGGCAAGCCTTGCGGACTTCTTGACCAAATGGCTTCGTCTGTCGGAACATTCGTAACAATAGACTTTAAGTCGGTTTTAGAACCTGAAATTAAGAAGGTTGATTTTGATTTCTCTAAGTCGGGACATACCCTTTGCATTGTAGACACTCACGGTAATCACTCTGATTTAACAGACGATTACGCCGCTGTAAGACAGGAGATGGAGTCTGTTGCAAACGCTATGGGCAAGTCTGTTCTCAGAGAAATTTCGTGTTTTGATTTCTTCGAGGCAATCCCTGAGCTTACCGAAAAGGTAAACGACAGAGCGCTTCTTCGTGCAATCCATTTCTTTAACGAAAATAAGAGGGTCGATAAGGCAATCGAATGCCTTGAAAATAACGATTTCGAGGGCTTTAAGCAGGTTATTATCGAGTCGGGCAGATCCTCCTATATGCTTAACCAAAATGTATATTCACCTAAAAATCCAACCGAGCAAAAGCTTTCTCTCGCTCTCGCAATGAGTGAGGAAATTCTCAAGGGCAGAGGCGCTTGGAGAGTTCACGGAGGCGGATTTGCCGGCACTATTCAGGCTTTCGTACCAAACGATATGCTTGATGAGTATAAATCAACAATAGAGAGCGTGTTCGGCAAGGATAGCTGTTATGTTCTTATTATTCGTCCTGTCGGCGGCACATTGGTAATCTGATTTAGCACGAACGGGAGGGATATTATGAAATACGTTTTTATAGTTAATCCTATTGCGGGAAACGATGACAAGGAAAAGATTTTTTACAGAATAAAATCTACATTTCGTCGCTTAGACGATGATATGATTATTGAGGAAACCCATGCCCCGGGCGAGGCTAAAAAAATAGCTGCTCATTATAGCGAAAAATACGGCGAAAATTGTGTAATTGTGTCGTGCGGCGGTGACGGTACCGTTCACGAGATTGCAAACGGAATTGCCGGAACAGACACACCTATGATGGTTATTCCACTCGGAATGGGTAATGATTTTGCTAAAAAGATTTATGGCACAAAGAAAATAAATGTGGAGAATGTCATTAAATCCTTTGGATTTTATAACGGTAAGATAAGGTACGATATTAAGCCTATTGACCTTATTGATTATAATGGCGAAAAATGTATAAATGTAATGTCCTACGGTCTTGACACACTGGTTGAGACGCTGGGTAGAAAAATGGCTGATAAAGCACCGTTTTTAGGTCATAATGCGTATGATTTGGCGGTTGCACCTATATTAATGAAACCGATTCATTATGATATTTCTTATGAGCTTAATTGCTACGACAAGAACTCGGGGGAGGATTTTGTTGTCAGCGAAAATCATAAGGACTATGCACTTATGGCTATATGCAATGCAAGCTGGTACGGAGGAGGATTCTGTCCTGCACCGCACAGCGTGCTTGACGACGGACTTTTGGATGTATGCTTGATAGACGGACTGTCTCTTATCAAGGCAATGCCTCTTATCAAAAAATATGCCAACGGTACTCTTGACGAAACCGTATCACCGCTTTGTCATAACTACTACATAAAATCGGGAAAGATTTATTCCCAAAACGGCAGAAAATTGCCGGGAAATTGTGACGGCGAAAACTTTGATTATTACGAGGTTAATTTCAAGGTTGAGCCTAAAGCGTTGAAGCTTTGCGTGATTAAGGATTAAAAATTGTAAAAGAAAAGTTCCTATGGATTAAATCCACAGGAACTTTTTTTAGTATTCAAAAACCGGATACATTCTTCTGTATAGAGAGTTAATGCGCTTAAAATATTCTGTGTCAACGCTGTCGATTGTTTCCCTTGTTGTGCGAAATCTCCAGTTCTTTTCGGGTACTCCGGGTATGTTCATTCTTGCGTCCGAGCCGAAGCCGCACATATCCTGAAATGCAATGATTGCAATATTTGAGGCACTTTGCCATACGGTTTCAATCACTGCTCTGCACGAACGACTTTGATAGCCTCCGTCGCCCCAATTATCACCGCTGAAGCGACAGTAATTTAGTGCGAATTTTCTTTCGCTCTCACTTGCTTCCCACAGCCATCCAAGTATGGTGTTGTTGTCGTGGGTGCCGATATAATTTATGCTGTTTTTGACTGCGTTGTGCGGCATATGAGAGGAATCACCGTTAGGGTCGAAGCCGAATTGAACGACCTTCATTCCGGGAAATCCCGTGTCGTCGAGAAGCTTTATAACATCTTCTCCGAATGTACCTAAATCCTCTGCGATAATCGGTGCGTCATTGCCAAAACGCTCAAATACTGCGTTGAAAAACTCCATTTTCGGACCGTCAATCCATTCGCCGTTTTTGGCACTTTTGCTGTCGGCAGGTATTGCCCAATATGAAGCAAACGCTCTGAAATGGTCTATTCTGACGGTGTCGTAGATTTTCAAATTATGCTCAAGTCTTGACAGCCACCACGAATATCCGTCCTCTTTCATTCTGTCCCAATCGTAAAGAGGATTGCCCCAAAGCTGACCGTCCTCGCTGAAATAATCGGGCGGAACACCCGCAACCTTTTTCGGCTTCAAGGTTTTTTCGTCTATCTGAAACATCGAATTTTCAGACCAAGCGTCAACGCTGTCCATAGCTACATAAATCGGCATATCTCCGATTACGGCAACGCCTTTTTTGTTTGCATAGTCCTTTATTTCGTACCATTGGGTGTAGAAAATATATTGAACGAATTTCCAAAAAGCAGCCTTTTCTTCAAAGGAATATATGTCTTTTATGCACTCAAAATATCTTGCGTGCTTTTCTTGCCATTCCCACCAAGGTCGATTGCCCTCAGCCTCTTTTACAGCCATAAACACCGCATAATCGGTCAGCCACGGGTTGTCAAGCTCAAACTCTTTGATTTTAAGCGCAAGCTCGTCGTTTATGCCCAAAAACGCTTTTTTAAGCGTGGCTAAACGCTTCTCTTTAGCGTATTCGTAGCCTGCCGTGTAGGGAGTTTCGTCATAAATGTTTTCTCTTACGTCTTCATCGCAAATCAGCCCCATATCACGCAATCCCTCGGGATTGATGTAGATGTAATCGCCTGCAAATGCCGATATACTGCAATAGGGAGAATTAGCCATATCTGTCGGGTTGAACGGCAAAACCTGCCAATAACTGAAACCCATATCTGAAATTCTGTCGATAAAATGCTTTGTCTCATTTGAAAAAACACCGACTGCATACGGCGACGGTATACTGCTTATGTGCATTAAAACGCCTGCGCCTCTGTGTTTTAACATTTGTTTCACCTCGCTGTGTAAGTCAAAGCGACTGATTTATGCTTCGTTTTTCTTTCGTCGCTTTATAATTTAACAGATATTATGATACCATTATCCTTTGTTAAAATCAACTGTCTTATATATTATATATAATTTATTATATATTTTAGTAATTTATTATTGAATATGAGGTGTGTGTCTGTTATAATAGTTAATATTATGGATTATTGTGGGTAGGTGTACTATGGCAGTAGAAATTAAAAAAGTTTCTCAAGAGGAGCTTGAACTTCAAAAGGGCTTTACGGCAAAAGTGAATAACCTTATTCAAAGTCGCTATCAGGACAAGCCTCTTGCCTGCGTTGTTACCTATGGATGCCAGCAAAATGTTGCGGACAGCGAGCATATTAAGGGTATGCTTGAGCAGATGGGATACGGCTTTACCGAAGAAAGAGAAAAGGCAAAGCTTATTATCTTCAACACCTGTGCCGTCAGAGAGCATGCCGAGGACAGAGTGTTCGGCAATGTCGGAGCGCTTAAAAAATATAAACTTAAAAACCCTGATGTTATTATTGCTCTTTGCGGTTGCATGATGCAGCAAAAACATATTGCACAAAAAATCAAAAACAGCTTTGCATTTGTTGATTTGGTGTTCGGCACACATGTAGTTCATAGATTGCCCGAGTTGCTTTATAAAGCACTCATCGGTAAAAGAAGGATTTTTGAGCTTCCGGATATGGACGGAGTTATCGCAGAGGGTATTCCTGTAAAAAGAGATAACGACCGTAAGGCTTGGATACCGATTATGTACGGCTGTAACAATTTCTGCTCTTACTGCATAGTTCCTTATGTCAGAGGCAGAGAGAGAAGTCGTGAGGTTGAGGATGTAGTTGCCGAGTTTAAGTGTTTGGTAAATGAGGGGTATAAGGAAATAACCCTCCTCGGTCAAAATGTTAATTCCTACGGTAAGGATTTAACTCCGAGCGTTACATTCTCCGAGCTTTTGAGAATGCTCAACGACCTTGACGGTGATTTCAGGATTCGCTTTATGACCTCGCACCCAAAGGATTGCACTAAGGAGCTTATTGAAACAATGGCTGAGTGCGACAAGGTTGCCACTCATTTGCACCTGCCGTTTCAAAGCGGTAATGACAGAGTGCTGAAGGCTATGAATCGCTCCTACACAAGGGAAAGATACCTTTCGCTCATCAATTACGCTAAGGAGCTTATGGGTGACGAGCTTTCTATCACAAGCGATATTATCGTCGGCTTCCCGGGAGAAACTTACGAGGAATTTTTAGACACCGTTTCTCTTGTTAAGGAAATAAAGGCAACGAGCCTGTTCACATTTATCTATTCGGCAAGACAGGGTACACCTGCGGCTGAGATGGACGACCCTGTTGCTTACGAGGAAAAGTCGAAATGGATGAGAGAGCTTTTGAAGGTTCAGGAGGAAATCTCCGCCGAGCAGATGGCACAGCATAAGGGAAAAACCTTTAAGTGCTTCGTTTACGCAAAGGGCAAGCAGGGAGATAATTATCTTGCCGCAAGAACAGACGGCAATTTGATTATAGAATTTGAGGGAGACGAACGGCTCATCGGCTCTTTCAGAAAAATAAAAGTTACCGAGCCACTCACCTATGTTATGCTGGGTGAATTAGAAAGGAATGACATATGAGTTTAGAATCAGCACTCAGAGAGCTTGGAAAGGAAATTCAGGCAGACCCAAGATTTGAGGCACTCCAAAAGGCTGCAAAGGCAAACGACGCAGACGAGAGCCTTCAGGCACAGATGCAGGAAATGCAACTTATCACTCTTAAATATCAGCAGGAGGCTGAAAAAGGCGAGGAAGCTTCTCAGGACAGAATCGCTGAGCTTCAGCAGGAATATCAGGACCTTTACACTAAAGTTATGGACGGCGAGAATATGAAGAATTATTCTGCCGCAGCAGCTGAGATGGAGCAGATGGCACAGTACATCAGCCAGATGATTGGTCTTTTCTTTGACGGTCAGGACCCGGCTACTTGCGAAATTCCTGCTTCGGACTGCACACATGACTGCTGCACTTGCGGAGGCTGCCACTGATTAATATAAATTAATCAAAGCTACGCATTAAATACTGAAATTTTAGCAGGCGAGACCTTCGCCTGCAACAGGACGGTGAACAAAATGGCAAAGGAACAAAAGCTGTCTCCTATGATGGCACAATATTTTGAAATTAAATCACAATATCCGGGAACGATTTTGTTCTTCCGTCTTGGTGATTTTTACGAGATGTTTTTTGACGATGCAAAGATAGCGTCGCAGGTGCTTGATTTGGTGCTGACCGGTAAGGATTGCGGTCAGGGCGAGAGGGCGCCGATGTGCGGAGTACCGTTTCATTCTGCCGATAACTATATTGCAAAGCTTGTGTCATACGGCTATAAGGTTGCAATATGCGAGCAGATGGAGGATCCGGCACTTACGAAAAAACTCGTCAAGAGGGATGTCGTAAGAATCATAACACCCGGCACAGTCATTGAAAATAACATTTTGGATGACGGTATTAATAATTATCTTTGTGCGATTTGCAACAGAGATAACGAAATCGGCGTATGCTTTGCCGATGTTTCAACGGGTGAATTTCATATTACGAGTATGTCGGCTAAGGACGCTTCGGAAAAGCTTAACAATCAGCTTTCTACATATTCGCCAAAGGAGATTTTGGCTAATCGTTCGTTTGAAGCGTTTGACGATGTTTCAAAGTTTGTTAAATCAAGGCTTGATGTCGATATTCAGTATATCGAGGACGAAAACTTTGATTTTGACAATTCGACAAATTTGATTTTGCAGACTATGAATAAGAGCGAGATTGATTCGCTTGGCATCGGCAGAAGCAAAGCGGGCGTTTGCGCTCTCGGTGCCGTTATTCTTTATCTTAGGGAAAACAGAAAAACCGATGAGCTGGAAACTCCGTCACAGATTGAGTATTACGAAGAAAGCGAGTTTATGAAGCTCGATATAAGCGCAAGGAGAAATCTTGAGCTTACCCGTTCGATGATGACGGGCGACAAACGACATTCGCTTTTGTGGGTGCTTGATAATACCAAGACCGCTATGGGCAAGCGTACGCTTCGTTCGTGGCTTGAAAGACCGCTTGTAAATGTGTCTCAGATTACTAAGAGGCAAAATGCGGTTGCAGAGCTTGTTGACGATAATATGCTTCGTGACGATATTAAGAGCCTTTTGACAGGCATTAATGATATTGAGCGTCTTATGAGCCGTATCGCATACGGCACGGCTAATGCAAAGGAGCTTCGTTCTCTTTATTCAACGCTTGATAATTTACCGCAGTTAAAGCAGAGGCTTTCGGGTGCGTCGGCATCATTGCTCAAGAGTGTTTATTCGGATATTGATGAACTTAGAGATGTTCACGATTTAATAGACAGAGCGATTGTCGAAAATCCACCGTTCTCTGTTCGTGAGGGCGGAATTATCGCTCACGGATACGATGACGAAATTGACAGCCTTAATGATATTCTTAATCACGGCTCGGATGTGCTTAGCTCAATCGAGGCAAGGGAAAAGGAGGCTACCGGTATCCCTAAGCTGAAGGTTTCGTATAATAAGGTTTTCGGTTATTTCATTGAGGTTACAAATTCGTACAAGGATTTAGTACCCGATACATACATTCGTAAGCAGACCTTAACTAATTGCGAAAGATATATTACTCAGGAGCTTAAAGAGCTTGAGGGTAAGGTACTCGGAGCAAAGGACAGATGTGTTGCACTCGAGTACGAGGCATTTTGTGATGTCCGTTCAAAAATAGGGGAGCAGGTAGAAAGAATACAGCGTACGGCAAAGGCACTTGCTTGTCTTGATGCGTTGACCTCACTTGCTCAAATTGCGTATAAGAATAATTATTGCTGTCCGCAGATTACTACCGACGGTGCATTGGATATTAAGGACGGCAGACACCCGGTCGTTGAGGCTTTGCTTGAGGACTCACCGTTCGTTCCTAACGATACGCTCCTTGATTGCAAAGATAATAAGTGTTCGATTATTACAGGCCCTAATATGGCAGGTAAGTCTACATATATGAGACAGACCGCATTGATTGTGCTTATGGCTCAAATCGGCTCGTTCGTTCCTGCAAGAAGTGCAAGGGTTTCGGTTTGTGATGCAATCTTTACCCGTGTAGGTGCTTCCGACGACCTTGCGACAGGACAGTCAACCTTTATGGTAGAGATGAACGAGGTGTCGTCAATTCTTAAAAATGCAACCGATAAATCACTTATCATTCTTGACGAAATAGGCAGAGGAACATCCACCTTTGACGGTATGAGTATTGCCAGAGCCGTTTTGGAATATGTAGTTAAGAAAATCGGTGCAAAAACTCTTTTCGCTACGCATTATCACGAGCTTACCGCTATGGAGGGTATGCTCAGCGGAGTTAATAACTATTCCGTTGCCGTAAAGAAGAGGGGCGACGATATTACATTTCTGCGCAGAATTGTTCACGGCGGCGCAGACCAAAGCTTCGGTATCGAGGTTGCTAAGCTTGCAGGCGTTCCGTCAGCGGTAACTAAGAGAGCAAAGGCGATATTAAAGGAGCTTGAAGCAAATAAAATCGAAATCGACTTTAAGGCTGAAAACGCTGTTGAGGAGGACGACGATGAGGACATTCAGTTCAACTTTAAGACCAAGTCAACAGACGAAATGCTCGAACTTATAAAGGCGATTGACATAAACACACTTACTCCTATTGAAGCAATGCAAACGCTTTACGACCTGAAGAAAAAGGCGGAGGAAATTACAGACTGATATTTTATGGGAGGTGACTGTCTTGCAAAAAATTAATGTATTGCCAAAGGAAGTATATCAACTTATCGCAGCAGGCGAGGTGGTTGAACGCCCGTCATCTGTTGTTAAGGAAATGATAGAAAATTCCATTGACGCAGGTGCGAAAAATATAACCGTTGAGATTAGAAACGGCGGTTCAACATATATCCGAATTACCGACGACGGTTGCGGTATTGCAAGAAGCGAGGTAAAAAAAGTGTTCGTTTCTCACGCAACCTCAAAGATAGAAACGGGCAGTGATTTGGAGCATATCGGCACTCTTGGCTTCAGAGGCGAAGCAATGGCTTCCATTTCGGCTGTCGCAAGGGTACAGCTTCTTACAAAGAGCGCAGACGAGGAGGTCGGCACCTGTTACGAAATTGCAGGTTCTCAGGAGATTTCTCTCAAAGACGCCGGCTGTCCTAACGGTACAACTATTGTCGTGTCGGACATTTTCTATAACACTCCTGCGAGAATGAAGTTTTTGAAAAAGGATGTTACCGAGGGTAATGCCGTGGCAGGTGTTGTTGAAAAAATCGCACTCAGTCATCCCGAAATTTCGTTTAGATTTATCAGGGATTCAAAGCAGGCGCTGATAACTCCCGGAAACGGCAATTTGAAGGATACAATATACAGCGTACTTGGCAGGGACTTTACAGCGTCGCTGATAAGTGTTGATTACGAGATTAATAATATGCGAGTATCGGGCTTCGTTACTAAGCCGTCCCTTTCAAGAAAAAGCAGGGCAATGCAGTATTTCTTTATCAATTCCCGATATGTTAAATCGCAAACGGCCATGGCAGCTTTGGAGCAGGCTTACCGTAATTCCATTATGGTCGGCAAATTTCCCGGTTGTGTGCTGAATATTGAATGTAACCCGTCTTTTGTTGATGTGAATGTTCACCCGGCAAAGATTGAGGTGAGATTCGTAAACGAACGACCCGTATTTGAACTTGTTTACTACGGAGTTAAATCGGCTATTGAAACGCTTGATACGCCTGTGGAGGTTAAATTTAAGCCTAAGACGCAACCTGTTCAGACTACCGTAAGCGGAAAGATTGACCTTTATGCGCAGCCTCAGCAGGAGGCAACTCAGATTAGATTTAAGCAGGAGAGTGCAGACGACTTTTGGCGTGTGGCTTCTGTGTCGCATACCCCGAACAAATCGGAGTGCGAGGACGAAAAAATTAACTCAATACCCGAGAGCGAATATAAGGTCAGCTTAAATGATATT